>CAKTCT010000001.1 GCA_934539585.1 uncultured Oscillospiraceae bacterium
GAGCAAGGCCGTGTAATTCGTCGCTATTCTGCGACCGGAGGCTTTTTTATTTGTCTGCTAAACGGGGGACGGTCCCCTGGAAATCGGCAAGCGGGGCGTTCTTGCTTATTCTTTCGCGGCTTCCACAGCCCGGATCACCGTCCGGAGGGGGACACCGGCGGCTTCGGCCAGGGTCTTGGCGGATTCGTATTCGGCGGAGATGCGGGAAAGGTCCCTCCAGGCGGTGCGCTTGGCTTGGGCCGGGCCCCAGGGGGTCTCCACTGTGACGGGTTCCCGGGAGCAGATTTCCCGTTCCGCCGGGAGCCACCGCACGCCGATGGTGGAGGTGTGGGTGAAGGCCAGGCGGGTCATGGTTTCCCGGTCCGCTTCCCGGCAAAGGACGCTGAGCTTGACGCCGGGGCGGTTTTTCTTCATCTGAATGGCCTGGAACCAACAGTCCAGGGCCCCGGCCTGGAAGAATTTTTCCATGGCGCAGCCCAGTTCTTCGCCGGTGGAGTCGTCGATGTTGGCTTCCATAAGGAGGACCTTGTCCGTTTCCGGGGCGTCCTCCAGCTCATAGACCCGGAGGATGTTGGCGTGGGGGAAGTCCTTTTTTCCCGCGCCGATGCCGATCCGCCGGACCTGCATGGGGGAGGGGGGCGTGAAGGAATCCCCCAGAGCCGCCAGAATGGCCGCGCCGGTGGGGGTGATCATCTCGCCCTCCACGTCGCAGACGGTGAAGGGGGCGCGGGCCCCGGTGAGGAGGTTCAGGGTGGCGGGCACCGGCACCGGCATCCGGCCGTGCTGGCACCAGACGGTGCCGCGGCCCTCCCGGATATTGCCGAAAATCAGCCGGTCTACATTTAAATTGTCCAGGCAGACCGCGGCGGCGGCGATGTCGATGATGGAATCCACCGCGCCCACCTCGTGGAAGTGGACCTCCTCCACAGGTACACCGTGGGCCTTGCTTTCGGCCTGGGCCAGGAAGGTGAAGATTTTCCGGGCGTAATCCAGGGCCCGGGGGGTTAGCTGGCCGCCTTCCAGAATGGCCAGACAGTCGGCCAGGTTCCGGTGGACGTGGGGGTGGTGATGGTCGTGGTCATGTTCGTGAGAATGGACGTGTTCGTGGACATGATCATGCGTATGTTCGTGTTCATGGTGGTGGTCATAATCGTGGGGGTCCTCCTCCAGGTGGACGTCGAAGTCGCAGGCAGAGATGCCGCACTTGGAGGTCCGGGAGATGTGGAGGTGCCAACCGTCCAGGTGCAGGCTTTCCAGGGCAGCGCGAAGGACGGCTTCGTTGGCTCCCAGGTCCAGCAGAGCGGCGGCAGTCATGTCTCCGCTGATGCCGGAGGTACATTCAAAATAAAGGGTTTTCATCGGATTTCCTCCTGTTTTCCGGCAATGAGCCGGTTGATTTGGGCGGCAGAGTAGCCCGCGCCGAAGCCGTTGTCAATGTTGACCACGGTGATCCCCTCGGCGCAGGAATTGAGCATGGCCAGCAAGGGGGCCAGCCCTTGAAAGGACGCGCCGTAGCCTACCGAGGTGGGAACGGCGATGACCGGCTTATCGATGAGGCCCGCTACCACCGAGGGCAGTGCGCCTTCCATTCCGGCGATGACGACAGCGGCGTTGCAGGCCCGGATCTGGTCGATAACGGCCAGCAAACGGTGGATTCCGGCCACGCCGACATCTGTAAAGCGGAACACCTTTGCGCCAAAAAATTCCGCCGTCAGGGCGGCTTCCTCGGCTACGGGGAGGTCGGCGGTGCCGCCGGTGACGATGGCGACGGCTCCCTGAGACGTGATTTTTTCCCGATTGAGGTAGATCACCCGGCCCAGGGGATTGTAGCAGGCCGCCGGGACCCGTTCCCGGACGGCGCGGTACTGCTCCTCGGTGGCACGGGTGCCCAGGGCGCAGCCGTCGTGAGCGGCGAAGCGTTCAAAAATGGCCGCCACCTGGTCCGCCGTCTTGCCTTGGCAGAAGATGGTCTCCACCGCGCCTTTTCGTCGGGCACGGTCGTGGTCCAGGCGGGCAAAGCCCAGGTTCTCAGTTTCTTCCATGGAGAAGCCTCCTTAGTTCTGGGAATTCTGCGGGGAGAGCCCCCGGTCGTAGCTGCCGGAGCGGAATCCCTCCAGGTCCAGGGTGACGCGGGCGAAGCCTTGCTCCCGGAGAAAGGCGGAGACCTCCTCCTGGCGGGCGAGAAGGGCGGGGAACTGCTCCGGGGGAATCTCGATCCGGGCGAGAAGTCCGTCCTTTTCCGGGTGGGTCCGGAGCCGGACCACGGGGAAGCCCAGGCCCTTGAGAAAGTCCTCGCCGGCTTCGATTTTCCGCAGCAGTTCCGGGGTGATTCGGGTATAGTAGGGGAGCCGGGTGGCCAGACACGGGGACGATGGCCGGGAGGCCGTGGGCAGTTCCAGTTCTGCCGCCATGGTCCGGACCTCCGTCTTGGTGACGCCGCACTCCGCCAGGGGACTGCGGATGCCCAGCTCTCGGAGGGCCCGGAGGCCGGGTCGGTACTGAGTCAGATCGTCGGCGTTGGTGCCGTCCAGGACGATGGGGCAGCCCTCTGCGGCGGCCAGGTCCCGGAGAGTCCGGAACAGGTGCTTTTTGCAGTGGTAGCAGCGGTCCGGAGGGTTCTTCAGAATCTCCGGGACGGTCATTTCGTCGATTTCCAGAACCACGTGGCGGACGCCCAGCTTTTGGGCCACCGCCTGGGCATTTTCCAGGTCGCAGCGGGGGTGGAGGGTGGTCTGGAAGGTGACGGCGGTGACGGGAATCCGCTCCCGGACGCAGAGGGCCAGGAGCAGAGCGCTGTCAACGCCGCCGGAAAAGGCCAGGTAAGCGCCGGTGTGTCGGAATTCGTGAAGGGTTTCCGTAAGTCTGGGGTTCATTGCAGGTCCTCCAGGGTGTGATAAAACAGAAGAATATCTTCATAGCGGCCGTCGGGCAGGAGAAAACCGCCGGGGACTTTTCCCAGGTGCTGGAAGCCCAGCTTTTCATAAAGGCGGATGGCCGCGGTATTGGAGGCGACGACGGCGTTGAACTGCAGCAGGCGGAACCCGCTGTTCCGGGCGGAGACAAGGCAGTCCCGGACCAGTGCTTCCCCTACATGGTGCCCCCGGCAGTCGCTTTTTACGGCGTAGGAGGCGTTGGCGATATGACCGCAGCGGCCTGAATTGTTGGGATGGAGAATGTAAAGGCCAACGACTTTGCAGTCGATTTCTGCCACGGCGGTGTGGGTCTGCTCCGCGAAAAAGCGGCGGGCATCTTCGATGGTCAGGGGCTCGGTTTGGGGAAAGGCGTTTCTGGCGGCGACTACCTCGTTCCAGATGGCAGTCATGGCGGGAAGGTCTTTTTCTTCATAGGCGCGAATTTTCATCGGAGTTTTCCTTTCTTAAAAAATGGGAACGCCGCTGCAGAACCCTCGCAGCGGCGTTTGAATGCTTAATATTCCGCGGAACCGGTGGTGCGGGGGAAGGGGAGAACGTCCCGGATGTTGGCGATGCCGGTGAGGTACATCACCAGCCGCTCGAAGCCCAGGCCGAAGCCGCTGTGCTTGGCGCCGCCGTATTTCCGGAGGTCCAGGTACCAGGAGTAATCGGCGGGGTCCAGCTTGAAGAAATCCATGCTCTGGAGGAGGATGTCCATCCGCTCCTCACGCTGGCTGCCGCCCACGATCTCGCCGATGCCGGGGACCAGCAGGTCCATGGCCGCCACGGTCTTGCCGTCATCGTTCAGGCGCATGTAGAAGGCTTTAATCTCCCGGGGGTAGTCGGTGACGAAAACGGGTTTCTTGAAAATCTGCTCGGTGAGGAACCGCTCGTGCTCGGTCTGCAGGTCCACGCCCCAGTAAACAGGGTAGTCGAACTCGTCCTTGTGGGGCTCCAGAAGTTCGATGGCTTCGGTGTAGGTGACGTGGGCGAAGTCGGCGTCCACCAGAGCGGTGAGCCGCTCCACCAGGCCCTTGTCGTAGAAGTTGTTGAAGAAGGCCATTTCGTCGGGGCAGTTTTCCAGGACGTAGCGGATGACGAACTTCATCATGTCCTGGACCACCCGCATATCGTCGTGGATGTCGGCGAAGGCCATTTCCGGCTCCACCATCCAGAACTCGGCGGCGTGGCGGGCAGTGTAGGATTTCTCCGCCCGGAAGGTGGGCCCGAAGGTGTAGACGTTTCCCAGGGCCATAGCCATGCACTCGGCTTCCAGCTGGCCGGAAACGGTGAGGCTGGTGGGCTTGCCGAAGAAGTCCTGGGTGAAGTCCACGGAGCCGTCCTCGTTCAGGGGCGGGTCTTTGGGGTCCAGGGTGGTGACGCGGAACATCTCCCCGGCGCCTTCGCAGTCGGAGGCGGTGATCAGGGGCGTATGCACGTAAGCGAAGCCCCGCTCGTTGAAGAACTTGTGGATGGCGTAGGCGCAGACCGACCGGACCCGGAACACGGCTTCAAAGGTGTTGGTCCGGGGGCGGAGATGGGCGATGGAACGGAGAAATTCCAGGGAATGGCGCTTTTTCTGGAGGGGGTAATCCGGGGTGGAGGCGCCTTCCAGAACGATCCCGGCGGCGTGAATCTCATAGGGCTGCTTGGCCTCGGGGGTGAGGACCACCTCGCCGGTGACGGAGATGGCGGAGCCCACGTTGTAGCGGGTCACGTCCTTATAATTTTCCAGCTTGCTGGCTTCAAAGACCACCTGCAGGTTTTTGAAGCTGCTGCCGTCGTTGAGTTCGATGAAGCCCAGGGCTTTGGAGTCCCGGATGGTCTTGACCCAGCCGGCGACGGTGACGGTCTTGCCTGCCAGATGGGGAAAATCCCGGTGCAAAACCGCAATTTCAGTACGAGTCATAGAAAAGCCTCCAAAATATCGAGATGAATGTCAGTTACAACTATTTTACTCCATTTCCGCAGTCCCGTCAATCCATTATAAGGGAAAATCCCCGGAATTTCGCAGAAAATCCGCGGATTTTGGGTTACGCCGGGTCCTCCTGGTTCCGCTTCCGGAGGGCGGCGGCAAGCTCCAGGCCGGTTCTGGTGGTGGCCAGGCCACCGGCGGCAGTCTCCCGGAGGGCGGCGGGGAGCTGGCGGCCCACCCGGTTCATGGTCTCCACGGTGTCGTCGAAGGGGATGCGGCTGGCGATGCCGGCCAGGGCCATGTCCGCGGCGGTGAGGGCGTTGGTCACGCCGCCGGCGTTTCGCTTGATGCAAGGAATCTCCACCAGCCCGGCCACCGGGTCGCAGACCAGGCCCAGGGAGTTTTTGATGGCCATGGCGGCGGCGTCGAAGCTCTGGGAGGGGAAGCCGCCCAACAGCTCCGTTACGGCGGCGGCGGCCATGGCGGAGGCGGAGCCGCACTCGGCCTGACATCCGCCCTGGGCTCCGGCCAGGCAGGCGTGTTCGCCGATGATCTGGCCCACCAGTCCGGCGGTGAGAAGGCTGCGGACCACCGCTTCCCGGGAGAGGCCGTATTCCTGCTCCACGGAGAGGACGGCGGCGGGAACGATACCGCAGGAACCGGCGGTGGGGCAGGCCACGATCCGGCCCATGGAGGCGTTGACCTCGGAGCAGGAAAGGGCAAAGGCTACGGCCCGGGAGACGGCTCCGCCCAGAAGGGAGCCGGTCTTCCGCCGCTGCTCGTAAAGATAGGCGTCGCCGCCGGTCAGGCCGCTGACGGAGCGGACGGGCTTTTCCAGGGCTTCCCTGGCGGAGGTCTCCATAACGGAGAGCATCTGGTCAAAGCGCCGGAGAATCTCCTCCGGAGACAGGCCGCCCTGGGCGGACTCCCGGCGGAGGGCGTATTCGCTGAGAGAAAGACCTTCCTCCCGGCAGGCGCGGATCACTTCCTGAGCGTTCATACAGATTCCTTTCCGGAGGCGTCTCCTGGGGCGGTTTCGTCAATGGGCAGGAGCAGCTTCACCCAGATGATCCCGGGGATGCTGCGGACAGCGGCGGCCAGGTCCTGGTCCGAAAGGCTGTCCAACTCGATATACATATGGGCGGTGCGGTCGTCGGGGCTGCGGCTGACCCGCATGTTGCCGATGTTGATGCCCATTTCATACAGAATGAAGGTGATGTTGGAGATGACCCCGGGCTCGTCCCGGTGGTGGGTGACGAGAATGGGGCGCTCGCCGGTGAAGTTCACCTCCATGCCGTCGATATCGCGGATCACCACCTGTCCGCCGCCGATGGAGGAGCCGGTGATCTCGTGGGTCTCCCCGGAGCCGGTGGTGATGACAAATTTCACGGTGTTTGGGTGGACGTTTTCCCCCAGGTCCGTGGGGATGAACTGGTAGCGCAGACCTTTTTCCGCCGCCAGCTCAAAGGAATGGCGGAGGCGGGGGTCCCAGGGATTCAGGTTCAGGAGCCCGGCCAGGAGGGCCTTGTCTGTGCCGTGGCCCCGGTAGGTGGCGGCAAAGGAGCCGTGCAGGTACATTTTGACCTCCCGGATATCGCCGCCGGCCAGCTTGTAGGCCATTTTTCCCAGGCGGGCGGCTCCGGCGGTGTGGGAGCTGGATGGGCCGATCATAATGGGCCCCATGATGTCGAAAAGCGAAGGAGTGGGCATATTCTCTCCTTTCCCGGCAAGGCCGCGGAACGTGATTTTCTTCTATATTTTAACATCCGGGGCGGTTTTTTTCAAGAGAGTTCCCACAATTCAAAAATTTATGCTAAAATAAAAGAGAAAAATCCATCGACGTTGAAGGAAACGGCATGCGCGCCTCGTTTCTATTTTCGGAAACGGAAAACGAAAGGCGGTGAGAGCGGGCAGTATGAACAATCGGGAATTTGAAGCCCTGGTCCGGCAATACGAAAAGCTCGTTTTCACCGTCTGCTACCAGCTGGTCAAGGACTACGGTGAGGCCCAGAACCTGACCCAGGAGACCTTCCTTTCCGCCTACCAGCACATCGATGACTGTCTCAACGGCAACTACAAGCCCTGGCTCATCCGCATCGCCTCCAACAAAGCCAAGGACTTCCTGAAATCCGCCTACCACCGCAAGGTGGACGCCGTGGAGGAATGGGAGGACCTGCCGCTGCTCCCCGAAGGTTCGGCGGAGCAGGAGTCCCTCTCCCGGGAGGGGGCCCGGATGGTGGCGGAGGCGATCCTCTCCCTGGAGGAGCCTTACCACAAGGTGGCGAAGCTCTATTTCCTGGAGGAACGGCCGCTGGATGAGATCGCGGCTGCCCTGGGGCGGCCCCGAAAGACGGTGGAGACCCAGCTTTACCGGGCGCGGCACAAGTTACAGCGAATGCTTGTAGAAAGGGGGATTCTGGTATGAAATTGTTTTCCGAGGACGGCTGCCTCACCGACGAGGGCCTTCAGGCGTTGATCCATGAGGAGCTGGACGAAATGGGCCGCCTGGAAGCGGCGGAACACCTGGATTTCTGCGACAGATGCGTGGAGCGATACAGCGGGATGCTGACGGCGGACCTGGAGATCTCGCCGCCGGAGGAGCTGGCGCCAACCATTCTGCAGCGGATCCGGCGGCGGGCTCAGAGGATATTCGTCAACCGCTTCGCCCAGGTGTCAGTGGCGGCGGCTCTGGCCCTGGTGCTGTGGGGCGGGCTGTATCACAACGGCATCCTGATCCCCACCGACGACCACATGGAGAAAATGACCACCGCCGCTCAGTTCCTGCAGGGCAAGTTCTCCGGCTGGGGGGATAGTCTGGACGCGCTGATGTCCGATTTCAACAGCTTCCTCAATATGCCCCGGTCCCCCGGGCAGAACGCGCGATAACGCCGCCGGGCTTCCGGCAGAAAGGATGAATTTTATGTGGAATTACACCAATCCCAATGCGCAAGACTCCAATCAGACCCCGTCGGCGGCTCCGGAGCAGCCGAAAAACGTCATGCCCGCCCAGCCCAGAAAGAGCAAGGGCCTGGCCGTCTTTTTCGGCCTGCTCCCCGGAGCGGGACACATGTATCTGGGCAAGATGAAGCGGGGGCTGACCTTTATGGCCCTGTTCGCCGGAATCATCGCTGTGGCCTCCGTGCTGGAAATGGGCGTCGTGGTCCTGGCGCTGCCGGTGCTCTGGTTCTACGCCTTTTTCGACAACCTGAACCTGGCCTCCATGACGCCGGAGCAGCGGGAGGCTGCTCCCGATGAGTTCCTTTTCGGCCTCTGGACCAGGGAGCCGGTGAAGCAGAACCCGCTTTTCAAGAAGCGGAACCTGCTTCTGGGCTGGGGCTTCATCGCTGTGGGCGGCGTGATGCTTTTCCGCATGGTTGTGGGCGAGTTCCTGGATTGGGCGGATCGGGTCCTTTGCCAGTACCAGGTGGATCTGAGCTGGCTATGGTCCATCTATCACAATCTGCCCCAGATTGTCATCGCCGTTCTGATCATCGTTCTGGGTGTGCACTTTGTCCGGGGCGGTAAAAAGAAACAGCCCGCCGACGACATTCCGCCGTATCGCGGAGAATAAGGAGGAGACCTATGGACATCAACGAAATCCCCATTCCCGAGGCTCCGGCGGCAGAGGCCACTGGATGTGAAACGCCGCCGTCTCCGCCCCAGGCTCCCCAGTGGAACCCGGCCGGTCCGCCGGTGAAGGAACGCCGGGTAGGGCGGCTGACCCTGGGCGTGACCCTGATCGCCACGGGGGTGGTGCTGCTCCTGACCATGTTCGTGCCCGGGTTCAGCCTGTTCACTGTGGCGAAGTTTGCGCCGGTGATCCTCATCCTCATCGGCGTGGAGATTCTGGTCAACGTCTGCGTTGCCAGAGGCGTGCGGCTCCGGTACGACTTCCTCAGCATGTTCGTCTGCTTTCTGCTGATCTGCGGCAGTCTCTGCGTCAGCGCGGTTCCGATGATCTACCAGAATGTGGTCGTCCGGGAGCATCTGGAGTACCGGCTCTCCGACCGCATCGAAAGCGACGTCTACCACGCCGTGGAAGGGGAGGGGATCGCCGGCGTCAGCTGCCACCTTTCCCTGGAGGGCAGCTGGGACGCGCCTTTAACGGAGGATATGACCTACCAGGAGGTGGGGGACGTCCTGACGGACCAGTGGCTCACCATCCGGCTGGACCAGAATTTCGAATCCGCCGCCGAGTTCGCCCAAAAGGCCCGGCGAATCCTGGACCGGCTGGAGAGCCTGGACCTCCCCGGGTCCCGGGTCGAAATTGCAGAGAAGGACTGGGGAAGGAGCCTGGAGATTTTCAGCAGCTACCAATGGGAGCTTCCGGCGGAGAAGCTGGAGGAGCTCTGCTCCCAGCGGGAGGAGCTGCAGGATATTCCGGAATAATAGAAAACCGCTTACAGCTTTTTCACTAAGCTGCAAGCGGTTTTTTTGTTGCCCATTTTTGAAAAAAATTTGGAAAAACCATAGACAAAAGACAAAACCTGCGTTATAATAAGAACCATAAGATTAAGATGGGGGAGTTTGGGACATCTCTTTTGAAGCCCCGGCTTTTCGATCTTTTAACCCCTTCTTTCCTTCTGCCGCAAGCCCGGCAGGGTCCATATAAAGCCTATTATTAATGAAAAGGAGATCGGATATATGAACGTTTTACTGAACGTTGACTGGGGCTTCACCATGGCAGTTGTTCTGACCGGTTTGGTGGTGGTTTTCGCCGCTCTGGTTCTGCTGGTTTTTGTAATCTGGCTCTTCGGCAAGATCATGACGGCCATTGGCGTTTCTGGGTCCAAAGCCGAAAAAAAAAAGGACGCTAAGCCCCCAGTCCCGGTAGTGGAGGTCGCCTCCGACGGCCTGACCGACGACGTTGTCGCCGCCATCATGGCCGCAGTTTCCGCCGTTCTGGCGGAGGAGGGCGACGGGAAATCCTACGTTGTCAAGAGCATCAAGCGGGTCCGCAAGAATCGGTTTGCCTGGGGCAAAGCCGCCGCTGTGGAAAATACCCGTCCCTTCTAACGAAAATACGGACAGAAAGGATTTGGAAAGATGTTAGAAACCTTTTTGCAGAGCATCCAGGATCTGTGGGCCGGTTCCGGCTTTATGAACCTGGACTGGAGACAGCTGGTGATGATCGGCGTTTCCTGTGTACTGATTTACCTTGCAATCGTCAAACAGTTTGAGCCTCTGCTGCTGCTGCCCATTGCTTTCGGTATGCTGTTGGCCAACATTCCTCTGGCAGGGCTCAGCTCATACAGTGAGGACGGCCTGCTTTACTGGCTGTACCGCGGTGTAAAACTGGGAATTTATCCGCCTTTGATTTTCTTGGGTATCGGTACGATGACCGACTTCGGCCCGTTGATTGCCAACCCTAAGAGCTTCCTGCTGGGTGCGGCTGCCCAGGGCGGCATTTTCTTCACCTTCATCGGCGCTATGGCACTGGGCTTCACTCCTCAGGAGGCCGGCTCCATCGCCATCATCGGCGGCGCGGACGGCCCCACCGCCATTTACACCGCCAAGACCTTGCTGGCCGGCGGCAACGAGCAGATGATCGGCTCCATCGCCGTGGCGGCGTACTCCTACATGGCCCTGGTTCCTCTGATCCAGCCCCCCATCATGAAGGCGCTGACTACCAAGAAAGAGCGTGCCGTGGTCATGGGACAGCTCCGTCCCGTTTCCCGGACCGAAAAGATCATTTTCCCCATCGTTGTCACCTTGCTGGTGTCCTTCCTGGTGCCGGATGCGGCTCCTCTAGTCGGCATGCTGATGCTGGGCAACCTGATGCGGGAATCTGGTGTGGTTGACCGCCTGGTCAAGACTGCTCAGAACGAGCTGATGAACATCATCACCATCTTCCTGGGCGTCACTGTGGGCGCCACCACCACCTATGATGTGTTCCTGACCTGGGCGACTATCAAGATCGTCATTCTGGGTCTGCTGGCTTTCTGCCTGGGCACCGCCTGCGGCGTGCTGTTCGGCAAGCTGATGTACATCGCCACCGGCGGAAAGGTGAACCCGCTGATCGGCTCTGCCGGCGTTTCTGCGGTTCCCATGGCCGCCCGTGTTTCTCAGAAGGTGGGCGCGGAGACCGACCCCACCAACTTCCTGCTCATGCACGCCATGGGCCCCAACGTGGCCGGTGTTATCGGTTCCGCCGTTGCGGCTGGCGTACTGATCTCCATCCTTGGTTAAAAAACGGACTGCCGGGAACGGCAGACGTTGATAAGGAAACTGACAGCCACAGCGGATTGGTTCGCTGTGGCTGTTTTGGCGTATATACGGATGAACAAAGCGGGACTTCTCTTGAGGTCTCGCTTTTTATATATAGAGGCAGAAGTTCCGAAAAGGCAGATGGAAGACTTATTTCTCCACGGGGATCAGGTTGCTTTCATATGGCCGTTTTCCGGAGAGAACTTCGTCATAGAAATCCTGCTTCCAGTCGATGTAGGCGATGCTTTCCTGCAATTCCTGCATCGTTTTCCGCAGCTCCTTTTGTTTCTGCTCCAGCATTTTCTTGCGCTGGGGGATTGAGCCTTTTCCTTGCAGGCACAGGGCAAGGTAATCTTTCATTTCCTGAATACTCATACCGCATTTTTTCAGACACGTCAGACTATTGATCCAGGCCACGTCCCGCTCATCGAATATGCGGCGGTTGTTCTTATCCCGCTTCACGTTGGGGACGAGCCCCTCGTTGCAGTAAAATTTTAATGCCTGATAGGTCATTCCTGTCTCTTTACAGACTTGCATCATGGTATAAAGCATGGTAACGCCTCACAATTCACAAAAAATTCAAGATATTTCGGCAAGGGCGGCGTGAAGGAGTATCTGGGCTGCCTGCTGGATCACTACGGCGACACCGTTATGCTGGCTTACGGCGGCGGTTCCATCAAGCGCAACGGCGTCTACGATGAGGTGATGGGGATTCTGAGCGCCAAGGACAAGCGGGTGGTGGAGTTTTCCGGGATCATGCCAAACCCCACCTATGCCAAGGTGCAGGAGGGCGCCAGGCTGGCACGGGAAAACCATGTAGACCTGATTCTGGCCGTGGGCGGCGGCAGCGTTTCCGACTGCTGCAAGGTCGTATCCGCACAGGCAAAGCTCTCGGAGGACATCTGGGAGATGCAGTACGCAAAGCATACTTACCCCTCGGAGTTCATCCCGCTGGGCACCATCGTCACGGTGTTCGGCACCGGCAGCGAGATGAACAACGGCGCCGTCATTACCCACGAGGAGAAGAAAACCAAGGGCGCTCTGTGGGGGGCTCAGGCGGAATTTGCTTTCCTGGATCCTACGTACAGCCTGTCCGCGCCTATGAAGCAGGTCATTTCCGGGGCTTTTGATACCCTGAGCCACGCCATGGAGACCTACTTCGGCAAGCCGGACGAGAACAACCTGTCCGATGACTTGGGTGAGGCCGTTATGCGCAGCGTCATCCGCAACATTCGAGTCTTACTGACCGACCCGGAGAATTACGATGCCCGCAGCGAGCTGGCCTGGGCCTCCTCTATGGCGGAAAACGGCGTGCTGAAAATCGGAAAGGTTACAGATTTTCAGGCGCACCAGATTGAGCACCAGCTGGGCGCATACACTAACTGCAACCACGGTGCAGGGCTGGCGGTCATTCATCCCGTTCTGTATCGCCACATTTACAAGTCCGGCGCGGTGCGGTTTGCCCGTTGGGCGCAGAATGTCTGGGGCATTGCGCCGAAGGGCAGCGACGAGGAGACCGCCCTTGCCGGTATCAATGCGTTGAGCAGCTTCATCAAGGAAATCGGTCTGCCCACCAGCTTTGCCGAGCTGAGCATTTCCGCCGATACGGACTTCCGTGCCATTGCCGATTCCACCAACATCACTGCCGGGTGCTGCAAAAAGCTGACCCACGATGAAATTTACGACATTCTCTGCGAATGCAAATAAGATTGAAAGGATGACTTTATCATGAAAAAATTGACTGGCTTTTTTATGAGCCTTGTGCTGGTGTTCGGGCTTACTTCCTGCGGAACTGCCGGAAACCCGTCAAGCGCTTCCTCTGCGTCTTCCTCAGAACCGGCGGTATCTTCTTCGGAACCTTCCGAATCGGAGCCGGAAACGCAAACCGGAAAAACTCTGGTGGTCTACTACTCCGCTTCTGGCAACACCAAGCGGGTGGCTGAGGACATTGCCGAGGCCGTCAGCGCCGACCTCTTTGAGATCGTTCCCACCGAGGTTTACACCAGTGATGATCTGAATTGGACGAACGCCGATAGCCGTGTCAGCCGGGAGCACGACGACGAGTCCCTGCGGGATGTGCCCCTGACCACCACCGAGGTGCCCGATTGGGATTCTTATGACACCGTGTTCATCGGCTATCCCATCTGGTGGGGCATTGCGGCCTGGCCCGTGGATGGTTTCGTGAAAGCCAACGACTTCACCGGCAAGACCGTCATTCCCTTTGCCACTTCTTCCTCCTCCGGCATGGGTCAGAGCGGCAGTCTGCTGGCCGACATGGCCGGCACCGGTGACTGGCAGGAGGGTCAGCGTTTCTCCTCCGGCGTGTCCAGCGCTGATGTACAGGCTTGGGTCGATGGGCTGGGATTGTAATGATCAGACTGAAAGGAGCATTGTAATGAGCATTTTATTCATCAACGGAAGTCCCAACAAAAACGGAAATACCGCCGCATTGGCGGCGGCACTGCTGAAAGGCAAGGAGTATGAGACCTTAAATCTCATCGACTACACCATCGGCGCTTTTGGCCAGAACCTTCCCGGTGACGGGCTGGACGCCGTTATTGCCGCCATGCGTCAGGCGGATACCATTGTCATCGGCTCTCCCGTCTACTGGCACAATATCTGCGGCAGCGTCCGCAACGTGCTGGACCGGTTCTACGGCAAGGTGGAAAACGGTTCGCTGTCCGGCCGCAGGCTGTACTTTGTATTTCAGGGCGCTGCCCCGGAAAAATGGATGCTGGAGGCGGGCGAGTACACCATGAAGCGCTTCGCCGCACTCTACGGCATGACCTATGGCGGCATGGCGGCCAACGAAGCCGAGGCCGAAAAACTGAGCAAAACAATTTAAGGAGGAATTTTTTATGGAGTACGCAGCTCTCAATAACGGCGTGAAAATGCCCATGGCCGGTATCGGCACCTTTCTTCTGACCCCGGATGAGGCGGAGGCATCCTGCGTCAGCGCTTTGCAGGACGGCTATCGCCTGATCGACACGGCAAACGCCTATGTGAACGAAAAGGCGGTCGGCCGCGCCATGAAGAAGTCCGGCTTGCAGCGGGAGGAGACTTTTCTGGAAACCAAGCTGTGGCCGAGTTTTTACGAACAGCCGGATGCGGTGGACAAGACCCTTGCCCGGCTGGACACGCCCTACATCGACCTGCTGCTGATCCACCAGCCCGCAGGCAATTATGTGGCGGGCTACCGCCAGATGGAAAGGGCGTACAAGGAGGGCAAGGTCCGTGCCATCGGTCTGTCCAACTTCAAAAAGGAGCAGATCGAGGAGATTCTCTCTATCTGCGAAGTGAAGCCCACGGTCTTGCAGACCGAGCTGCACCCCTACCATCAGGAGCCGGAGCTGAAAGCCTTCCTGAAAGAGAACGGCATCGTGCCGCAGGCGTGGTATCCGCTGGGTCATGGTGACAAGGCACTGCTCCAGGAGCCGCTGTTTGCCCAGCTTGGCGCGAAGTACGGCAAGTCCGCGCCCCAGATCATTCTTCGCTGGCATATCCAGAGCGGCAACATCGTCATCCCCGGCTCCAAGAACCCGGAGCATATCAAGGCTAACTTTGACCTGTTCGACTTTGCTATGACGGATGAGGAAATGACGCAGATCGCCACTCTCAACAAGAATGTGCGCTACTACACCAGCACCCCGGAAATGCTCAAAAAGTACGCGAAAATGGTTCCGCCGGTGGACGAGCAGAAGTGAAGCGCTTTCTTTCGCTTGCTCTGGCGCTGGTGCTGGTACTGGCTCTTGCGGGATGCGGAGCCGGTACGGCGGCGCCGGTCCAGCCGGGAACAACGCCTGCGGTGAGTGCCGAACCGTTGGAAAGTACAGCGTCAACAGTCACATCGGAGCCGGTTCAGTCCGGCCTGTTTCCGGAGCAGATTTTCTCCGGTGCCGACGGCGACATCCATTATAGCCACTACTTGCCCGACAGTTACGACGGCAGCCGCAAGTTTCCGATGATGGTCGTTATGCCGGGCTATGATAGGATGTGGTTTGGGGAAGATTCTTCCGGCAGCAATCTGAATTGGAGCGGCTTTACCGCATGGACAAAGCTGGACACGGAGATGATCGTGGTTTCTGCGCAGCTGACGGACTGGGGCGAAGAATCTGCTCGGCAAGCCATTGAGCTGACAGAGTATTTCATCAATAATTTTGCTGTGGATACCAGCCGGGTCTATGCCGCCGGATATTCCGCAGGCGGAGAGACCATGTCCCGTGCTGTGTCCATGCGTCCTGACCTGTATGCGGCCTATCTCCACGGCGCTTCCCAGTGGGACGGCGACTATGCCCCCATTGCGGAGAACGGCGTGGCGGTCTACATTTACATGGCAGAGGGCAACGAGTATTACGGCAGCGCCAAAGCCCGCTCGGCCTACGAAAATCTCCACGAAGCCTATGAAAACGCCGGTTGGGGGCGATGCCGACATCGACCAAGTTCTGCGTATAGAAACGCCTGACAACGCTTTCTTCAACGAAAAGGGCATCTATAATTACCACGGCGGCGCCAATGTGGTCTTTGACGACCCGGACAACCTGAACTGGGTGATCTCCCACAGCAAAGGATGAGGAAATGAAACCAATTCTCAAAGTAAAAATCGCAGTGGACGTGGCCATGTCGGTGTCCATATTGCTTCTGATGGCCTACGGTCTTGTGGGCGAGGCCGCTCACGAGTGGATCGGCATGGGAATGTTCGCTTTATTCGTGGCACATCATATTTTGAACCGCCGGTGGATCAAGGCGGTGCCGCAAGGGCGCTATACGCCCTTGCGCATCGTGCAGACGGCGCTGGCCGGGCTGATTTTCCTGTGCATGATCGGCTCCATGGTCAGCGGCATTGTGCTGTCCCGTCATGTGTTTGCGTTTCTTCCGAAGCATGGCGGTTATGAGCTGGCCGGAAAACTGCATATTCTCTGCGCTTTCTGGGGCTTTGTGCTGATGAGTCTGCACTTGGGAATGCACTGGAATATGCTGCTGACCATGGTCCGGAAGCACCTGCGGCCCAATCAGGTGCGCACATGGGCGTTCCGAATTGCCGGATATTTCTTTGCCGCCTACGGTGCCGTGGCCTTTGTCCGCCGGGATGTGGGACTTTACCTGCTGCTGAAAAGCCATTTCGTGTTCTACGATTTCTCTGAACCGCTCATCGCTTTCCTGCTGGACTATCTGGCGGTGATGGGGCTGTTTGTGGCGGCCGGTTATTTTGTGAACATGCTATTGCGCAATACAAATGCAAAGGTTTGCAGATAATAACTCGGGGAGTGTTCTTGGCAAGTTCTTTATGATGAAAAGTTTTTCAGTTCGTTTGCTCCAAGTGTACGGCCCGGAAAAAATCAACGGCAAGAAGCATGTTTCCATCAGAGCTATTTTACTTATGTCAGGACAATTCGGATTCCCTTAAAGGAGCCGAATGTGTTCGCAGACGCAGACCCCCCGGTGTGACAAATCGCCACGCCGGGGGGTCTATAAATGTCTCTGCTTTCTTATGACCCTCTCTCTTTGCCGGGGGATCGTTACGTTATCAAGGCGCAATGGGTAGGATTTCGCCCCCCAGCCTTTTTCAAAAGGCTGGATTGAAAACTTTCTTCGCAAACGCTGCGAAAATTACTCACGGGCTACCAAAATTCGTCGCCGCCCAGCCTGTCGCGCGGCCACCGAAGCCTGGCGCGAGGTGTGCAGCTGCGGCGACTTGGGTTAGAAATTCAGCACGCCCAGGTGCTCCAGGAGGATTTTCAGTCCGATGACGATGAGGATAATGCCACCTGCCAGCTCGGATTTGGCGCGGTAGCGGCTGCCGAAGACGTTGCCTACCTTGACGCCGAGGATGGACAGGACCAGGGTGGTGACGCCGATGAAGGAAATGGCCGGGACGATCTCTACCTGAAGGAAGGCGAAGGAAACGCCGACCGCCAGGGCGTCGATGCTGGTGGCCAGGGCCAGGACCACCATCTCCTTAAAGCCCACGCTGTCATTGCAGTGCTCCTCCTCGCCGAAGGATTCCCGGATCATGTTGGCGCCGATGAGAACCAGCAGCGCAAAGGCCGCCCAAGGGGCGAAAACCGTGATGAACCGCTCGAACTGCTGGCCCAGCAGGTAGCCGATCAGGGGCATCAGTGCCTGGAAGCCGCCGAAGTAAAGGCCCACGACCAGGGCTTTTTTCCAGTTCATTCTGCTCATGGAAAGGCCCTTACAGATGGCGACGGCAAAGGCGTCCATGGACAGTCCTACCGCCAGGATGAAGAGTTCCGTCAAAGACATGGTGTCCACTCCTTTTTTTGAAAGTAACAAAAAACGAGACTTATCCTGCACGTCCTGCAAGATAAGTCTCGTTATTTCAAGCAAAGCCAGATTCAAATCAGCATGTTGACTTTACTGCGCCGGAAAGCGCCAACTACTCCCTTATCAGTCCTTTTATTATAAGGCATGGAAGGGCGTTTGTCAACGGTTTTTTGGAAAAAAGTCCGGCAAAATCAGATGACCTGGCGGTTTTTCCATTTTCCGCTGAAAAAGCGCCAGAGGAAGCAGATGTCCCGGAAAATCCAGTCGCAGAACATGGCCAGCCACACGCCCAGAAGCCCCATGTTCAGCCACCGGCCGAAAACGTAGCTGAAGCCGATGCGGCAGACCCACATGGAAACAATGGACACCGTCATGGTGAATTTCACGTCGTTGGAGGCCCGGAGGGCGTTGGGAAGGGTGAAGGAGCTGGGCCAGAAGATCACGGCGCAGACCACATAGATGCGGAGAATCTCCACGGCCAGGCTCATGGTCTGGTCGGAAAGGTGGAAGGCTCCCACGGCGGCGGGGGTCAGGAAGAACATGACGGAGCAGATCGCGCCCATGCAGATATGGGCCACGGCCATGAGCTTTAAAGTATAGCGCTTGGCCTGGGCGTAGTCCTGTGCGCCGATGCAGCGGCCTACCACGGTGATCATGGCCAGGCCGATGGCGGAGCCGGGAAGGACCTCGATGGAGGCAATGTTATTGCCCACGGCATTGGCGGCGATGGCGGTGGTTCCGAAGGAGGCCACCAGGCTGGCCACCAGGATTTTTCCCACCTGGAACATGCCGTTTTCCATACCATTGGGGATGCCGATTTTCAGGATGCTTCTGATCATCCGGAAGTTCAGCTCCGGGCGGAAAAGATGGGTGACATGGATCAGGTTCTGCCGGTGTTGGAGGAGAATCACCATAATCACGGCGGAAGTCGCCCGGGAAATCAGGGAGGCGGTAGCGGCTCCGGCGACGCCCATGTTCAGGCCGTAGATGGTGATGGCGTTGCCGCAGATGTTGATGAGGTTCATCAGCAGGGAAGTGAGCATGGAAACCTTCGAGTTGCCCATGGCCCGGAACAAAGCAGCTCCGGCGTTATAGGCCGCCAGGAAGGGGTAGGACAGGGCGGAGAGGATGAGGTAGGTCCGGCAGTTCTGGTAGACATCGGCGTCTACATTGCCGAAGATTTTCAGCAAGGGCCGCTGAAAGACCAGCGCCAGAGCCATGGTGACGGCGGCCAGGAAGGTGATGGAGTACAGCAGCTGCTTGGCGGCGGAGCAGGCGCTTTTTACGTCCTGGCGGCCGATGTACTGGGAAGCGACTACCGCGCCGCCGGTGGCCAGGGCGGAGAAGATATTGATAAACAGCAGGTTCAGCGAGTCCACCAAGGACACGCCGGAAACGGCGGCTTCGCCTACCGACGAGACCATGACCGAGTCCGCCATGCCGATGGTCACGGCCAGAAGCTGTTCGATCACCAGGGGGATGATCAGGCGGATGAGATCGTTGCGGGAAAATAAAGGGACTTTTGTCTGTTCCATGTGCGTCTCCAATCAAAACCGAAATCCTTACACGGATTTTACAGCAATTACATTTATTGTACACCATCTTCCGGGACATTGCAACCCAAAAAGCCGGCTGGGAGGGAATTTGTTTCCAGGAGAATATGCGTATATTCCTGTATATTTTGAAAATGGCAAAATTGAAATCCCGTAAAAAATCCGGAAATTGGCAGAAAGCAGGAGACTTGCAAAAGGAATATGCACTGAATATGCGATCAATCTCGAATAAACGGAAGATTTTTTCCGGGAAAGTGGAAAGGAATTGTATAAGTATACGAATATCGAAAAACCTCTTGCATTTTGCGAATATAGGTGTATAATAAAACCATACCAAACAACAAACCGGCGCTGCGGCGCCTGACGGAAAGGACGAGAATCATGAGCGAGATCAAAAAAGTAGTGTTGGCGTATTCCGGCGGCCTGGACACCTCCATCATCATCCCCTGGCTGAAGGAGAATTACGGCTGCGAAGTTATCTGTGTGGCGGGCAATGTCGGCCAGGACGCAGAGCTGGAGGGCCTGGAGGAGCGCGCCAAGAAAACCGGCGCTTCCAAACTGTATATTGAAGATCTCCAGGGCGAGTTCGTCAACGATTACGTGTTCCCGACCCTGAAGGCCGGCGCAGTTTATGAGGGCAAGTACCTCCTGGGCACCTCCTTCGCCCGGCCGGTCATCGCCAAGCGGATCGTGGAGATCGCCAAGAAGGAAGGCGCTGACGCCATCTGCCACGGCTGCACCGGCAAGGGCAACGATCAGGTCCGGTTTGAGCTGACCATCAAGGCCCTGGCTCCCAGCATGAAGATCATCGCCCCCTGGCGGATCTGGGACATCAAGTCCCGGGAGCAGGAGATCGACTACGCCGAGGCTCACAACATCCCCCTGAAAATCAACCGGGAGACCAACTACTCCAAGGATATGAACCTTTGGCACCTGTCCCATGAGGGTCTGGACCTGGAGGACCCGGCCAACGAGCCCCAGTACAACAAGCCCGGCTTCCTGGAACTGGGCGTTTCTCCGGAGATGGCTCCCGATCAGCCTACATACGTCACTATTTCCTTTGAAAAGGGCGTTCCTGTGGCCCTGGACGGCAAAAAGCTGGACGGCGTGACCATGATCAAGACTCTGAACAAAATTGGCGGCGAAAACGGTATCGGCCTGGCCGATCTGGTGGAAAACCGTTTGGTGGGCATGAAGTCCCGGGGCGTTTATGAAACTCCCGGCGGCACCATCCTCTACCACGCCCACGACGTGCTGGAGACCATCTGCCTGGACAAGGAGACCCAGCACTACAAACAGCAGGTGGCCCTGAAATTCGCCGACCTGGTCTACAACGGACAGTGGTTCACTCCTCTCCGGGAAGCCCTTTCCGCCTTTGTGGACAAGACCTCCGAGACCGTTACCGGCGACGTGAAGCTGAAGCTCTACAAGGGCAACATCATCAACGCCGGCGTCACCTCGCCCTACACCCTCTACGATGAGGAAGTGGCCACCTTCAGTGAGGACCATGTCTACAATCAGGCCGACGCCACCGGCTTCATCAACCTCTTTGGCCTGCCCATCCATGTCAAGGCCATGCTGGACGAAAAAAGAGGCAAATAATCCGAAGAAATCCCGCACGCGGGGCAGGTCTTGAGCCTGTCCCGCTCGTGTGCTATTTGAAAGACAGAGAAAGGTTGCAGTACCATGGCGAAAATGTGGGCGGGACGCTTCAAAAAAGAGGCGGACAGCAAGGTCAACGACTTCAATTCCTCCATCTCCTTTGACGCGCGGATGTACAAGCAGGACATCATGGGCAGCATCGCCCACGCGGCCATGCTGGGCAAGACCGGCGTGATCGGCCAGATGGAAGCGGACAAAATTATGGCGGGGCTTTCGGATATTCTGGGGGACCTGGAAAGCGGGGCCCTCTCCTTTGACCCCGACGCCGAGGACATCCACATGTTTGTGGAGGCGGAGCTGACCAAGCGGCTGGGGGATACCGGCAAGCGGCTCCACACCGCCCGGAGCCGCAACGATCAGGTGGCCCTGGACATCCGGCTTTACCTCCGGGATGCCATTGAGGGCATCTCCGCCAATGTCAGGGAACTGGCCGAGACTCTCTGCGCCATGGCTTCGGAGCATCTGGATACCATCATGCCGGGGTACACCCACCTGCAGCGGGCCCAGCCCATCACCTTCGCCCACCACCTGATGGCCTACGCCAGCATGCTGCTCCGGGACCTGGGGCGGCTGGCGGACACCGCCAAGCGGATGAACCGGAACCCTCTGGGCAGCGGAGCCCTGGCCGGGACCACCTATCCCATCGACCGGGAGCTGACCTCCCGGCTCCTGGGCTTTGACGGGCCGGTGATGAACAGCCTGGACGGGGTCTCCGACCGGGACTTCTGCATCGAGCTGGCGGCGGCTATTTCCACCATTATGATGCACCTTTCTCGATTTTCCGAGGAGATCATCCTGTGGTGCTCCTGGGAATTCAAATTTATCGAGCTGGACGACGCCTTTGCCACCGGCTCCTCCATTATGCCCCAGAAGAAGAACCCCGACGTGGCCGAGCTGGTCCGGGGCAAGACCGGGCGGGTCTACGGCGATCTGGTGACGCTGCTTTCCATGATGAAGTCCCTGCCCCTGGCCTATAATAAGGATATGCAGGAGGACAAGGAGGCCATTTTTGACGCCATCGACACGGTGAATCTCTGCCTGACCACCTTTACCCCCATGCTGAAAACCGCCCGGGTCCTCAAGGACAACATGCGGGCTGCGGCGGCCAAGGGGTTCATCAACGCCACGGACTGCGCCGACTATCTGGTGAAGAAGGGGATGCCCTTCCGGGATGCGTACAAGATCACCGGCACCCTGGTGGGCCTTTGCGTGGACAGCGGGAAGACCCTGGAGACCCTGTCCCTGGCCCAGTACAAGGAGCTTTCGCCCCTTTTCGAGAAGGACGTTTACGACGCCATCCGGCTGGAGACCTGCGCCATGACCCGGAACTCCATCGGCGGCCCCGCCCGGGAAAGCGTGGAAAAGCAGATCGCCTGGGCGAAAGAACAGCTGGCGGCGTATTAAGGAGGAGCGGACGTGAAAACGAAAATTTTCATCGACGGAAGCGAAGGGACCACCGGCCTGCGGATCAACGAGCGGTTTCAGGGCCGGAACGACCTGGAGCTTCTGACCATCGACCCCGCTCTCCGGAAGGACCCGGCGGAGCGGAAAAAGCTCATCAACGCCTCGGACGTCACCATCCTCTGCCTCCCCGACGGGGCGGCGAAAGAGGCGGTGTCCCTGGTGGAAAACGACCGGGTCCGGATCATCGACACCTCCACCGCCCACCGGACGGCCCCTGGCTGGGCCTACGGGTTCCCGGAGCTTTCCCCGGCCTTCCGGAAGGCCATCCGGGAGGGGAAGCGCATTGCCAATCCCGGCTGTCACGCTTCGGGGTTCATCGCCCTGGCGTATCCCCTGGTGCAGAAGGGAATCCTTCCGGCAGACGCAGTGGTCAGCAGCTTTTCCCTGACGGGTTACAGCGGCGGCGGGAAAAAGATGATCGCCCAGTATGAAAGCGGGGACCGGCCCGGCGAGCTGGACGCTCCCCGGGAATACGGTCTGAGCCAGCAGCACAAGCATTTAAAGGAAATGATCGCCGTGACAGGGCTTGCCAATCCGCCGCTGTTCACTCCCATTGTGGCGGATTATTACAGCGGCATGATCGTCAGTATTCCCCTCAGCGCCGGGATGCTTTCCAAAAAGTGCTCCCCGGAGGGGCTGCGGGACTTTTTCGCGGAGTATTACGCCGGGGAGAAATTTCTGAAGGTGGCCCCCTTCGGCAGCGAGGGGGAGAGCGGCGGATTTTTGAGCGCCAACGCCGCTTCCGGCTGGGATGGCATGGAGATTTTCGTCACCGGCTGCGAGGAACGGATGCTTTTGTCGGCCCGGTTCGACAACCTGGGCAAAGGCGCTTCCGGCGCGGCGATCCAGTGTCTGAACATTCTGCTGGGCTGCGAGGAAGACAAGGGGCTCTGCCTGTAATTCGGACGAGTAAAGGAGAAGGAACATGAATCTGGTATCTTTTGACGGATTTCCCTTTGTGGAAGGCGGCGTTACCGCTGCAAAGGGCTTTTCCGCAGCCGGGATCCATTGCGGGATCCGGGCCAATAAATCGAAAAAGGACCTGGGGCTGATCCTGGCAGACCGGCCCTGCGCCGCCGCCGCAGTCTACACCCAGAATAAGGTCAAGGGCGCGCCGCTGCTGGTGACCAAGGCCCATCTGGAGAACGGGACCGCCCAGGCGGTCATCGTCAACTCCGGCATTGCCAACACCTGCAACGCCGATGGCCTGGAAAAGGCCGAGGGCATGTGTCTGATCGCTTCGGCGGCTCTGGACCTGCCTGCCTCCGACGTGGTGGTGGCCTCCACCGGAGTCATCGGCCAACCGCTGCCCCTGGAGCCCATTCAGGGCGGCATCGAGGAACTGAAAGCGGGGCTTTCTCCGGAAAATCACGCCGATTTCGCCGACGCCATCATGACCACCGACACCGTCCGCAAGGAGGTGGCCGTGGAATTTTCCCTGGGAGGCAAGACCTGCCGCATCGGCGGGTGCAGCAAGGGCTCCGGCATGATCATGCCCAACATGGCCACCATGCTCTGTTTCCTCACCACCGACACGGCCATTGAGCCGGAGCTTCTGCAGGTGGCGCTGAAGCAGGTGGTGGACGAGACCTTCAACATGGTCAGCGTGGACGGCGACACCTCCACCAACGACATGGTCTCCGTGCTGGCCTCCGGTCAGGCGGGGAACGCGCAGATCGACAGCCAGAACGGGGACTTTGAGACCTTTGTCAACGCCCTGTATGTGGTGCTGATGAACCTTTCCCGGAAGATCGCCGGGGACGGCGAGGGGGCGACCAAGCTCCTGGAATGTGTCGTCACCGGGGCGGAAACCAAGGAACAGGCCAGGATCGTGGCCAAATCCGTCATCAATTCCTCCTTGCTCAAGGCCGCTATGTTCGGGGCCGACGCCAACTGGGGCCGGGTGCTCTGCGCCATCGGCTACGCCCAGACCGACGTGGACGTGAACCGGGTTGACGTGGCCTTCGCCTCCCGGAATGGGGCGGTGGCTGTCTGCAAGGACGGCGCGGGGGTGGATTTCTCCGAGGAGACCGCCAAGGAGGTCCTGACCACCGACGAGGTGAAAATCCTCATCAACCTGAACGCCGGAGAGGAAAGCGCCACGGCCTGGGGCTGCGACCTGACCTACGATTACGTTCACATCAACGGCGATTACCGCTCCTGACGGAAGGGTGGAGACAGCATGGAAAACATCTCCAACGTAGTAAAGGCGCAGGTCCTGAACGACGCGCTGCCTTATATCCAGAAATACCACGACAAAATCGTCGTTATCAAATACGGCGGCAACGCCATGACCAGCGAGGAACTGAAAAACGCCGTAATGAGCGACATCGTCCTGCTTTCTCTGGTCGGGATCAAGGCGGTGCTGGTCCATGGCGGCGGCCCGGAGATCAACGAGGCGCTGAAACGGATGAACATCGAAAGCCGCTTCATCGGCGGCCTGCGGTACACCGACGCGGAGACCGCTGAGGTGGTCCGGATGGTCCTGGCGGGGAAGATCAACAAGTCTCTGGTCTCCCTGCTGGAGCAGCACGGGGGTCGGGCCATGGGGCTCTGCGGGTCTGACGGCGGGATGCTCCAGGTGAAAAAGCTGACGGGGGAAACCGACCTGGGCTTTGTCGGGGAGATCACCGACGTTAAGGTCCAGCCCATTCTGGACGCGCTGGACCGGGGGTACATTCCCGTCATTGCCACGGTATCCACCGATGCTTCCGGTCAGGTCTACAACATCAACGCCGACACGGCGGCCTCCCAGATTGCGGCGGCCTTGCAGGCGGAGAACCTGATCCTCATGACCGATATCCGGGGCCTTCTCCGGGACAAGAACGATGAGTCCACCCTGATTCCCGAGGTCCAGGTCAGCGAGGTGCCCTATCTGGTGAAGCAAGGCATTATCTCCGGGGGAATGATCCCCAAAATCGAGTGCTGCGTGGAGGCGGTCCGCCGGGGCGTGGCCAAGACCTGTATCATCGACGGACGGATCCGCCATTCCATCCTCATTGAGATGCTTTCCAACGAAGGCATCGGCACCCTGTTCAAATAAGGAGGAAGCAGTCGTGAATTTCAACCAGATCAAGGAGCGGGACCAGGAATACATCCTGCCCACCTATAAACGCTTCGACGCCTGTATGGAAAAGGGAAGCGGGGCGGTCTGCACCGGTTCCGACGGGAAGCGGTACATCGATTTCACCAGCGGCATCGGGGTCAATTCCCTGGGGTTTGCCGATCCGGACTGGGTCAAGGCCGTTTCCGAGCAGGCGGGGAAGCTGGCTCACATCTCCAACCTGTATTACACCCTCCCCGACGAGGAGCTGGCGGAGCGGCTCTGCAAGCGTACCGGGTACAGCCGGGTGTTTTTCGGCAACTCCGGCGCGGAGGCCAACGAGGGAGCCATCAAGGTGGCCCGGAAGTACAGCTTTGACAAATACGACCCGGGGCGGAGCACCATTGTGACCTTGGTGAACTCCTTTCACGGGCGCACCGTTACCACCCTGTCCGCCACGGGGCAGGAGGTGTTCCACCAGTATTTCGGGCCCTTTACCGAGGGGTTCCGCTACGCGGCGGCCAACGATCTGGTTTCGTTGGCGGAAAATCTGGACGACAGCGTCTGCGCCGTGATGCTGGAGTACATCCAGGGCGAGGGCGGCGTGGTCCCCCTGGAGGAGGCGTTCGTTCACGGGCTTTTTGAGCTTTGCAGAGAGCGGGACATCCTGGTCATTGCCGACGAGGTCCAGACCGGCGTGGGCCGGACAGGGAAATTCCTGGCCGGGGAGCACTTCGGCGTGCAGGCGGATATCACCACCCTGGCCAAAGGTCTGGGCGGCGGACTGCCCATCGGCGCGGTGCTGGTCAGCGAGAAGCTCAAGGACGTCATGGGGCCGTCCAGCCACGGGTCCACCTTCGGGGGGAACCCGGTGGTCTGCGCTGGGGCCAATCAGGTGATGAAAAAGGTGGCCGACGACAAGTTCCTCCGGGAAGTGGCGGCCAAAGGGGATAAGCTCCGGTCCTGCCTCCTCTGCTGCGGAAAGGTGGCCGGGGTCACGGGAATGGGTATGATGCTGGGCATCGAGCTCAGGTCCGGGACCAGCGCCGAGGTGGCCAAAGCCTGTCTGGAAAAGGGGCTGCTGGTGCTGACGGCCAAGGAAAAGGTCCGGCTGCTGCCGCCTTTGACCATCACCGACAAAGAACTGACAGAGGGCCTGCGCATCCTGTGGGACGTCCTCTCCTGACAAGAAAGGTTGAGAAAGATGAAGCATTTACTGAAATTAAGCGACTGGTCCAAAGAGGAGATCATGGACGCCCTGAATCTGGCGGACCAGCTGAAATATGAGCAGAAGCACGGCATCGCCCATCACCGTCTTGCCGGGCAGACCCTGGGGATGATTTTCCAGAAGTCCTCCACCCGGACCCGGGTCTCCTTTGAGACTGGTATGTACCAGCTGGGGGGCCAGGCGCTGTTTTTGAGCTCCCGGGACCTCCAGATCGGACGGGGCGAGCCGGTCCAGGACACCGCCCGGGTGCTTTCCCGGTATCTGAGCGGTATCATGATCCGGACCTTTGCCCAGAAAGAGGTGGAGGACCTGGCGGAGTACGGCTCCATCCCCATTATCAACGGGCTTACCGACTACTGCCACCCCTGCCAGGTCCTGGCGGACCTGATGACGGTCCGGGAGTACCGGGGGAGCCTGGAGGGGCTGAAGCTCTGCTACGTCGGCGACGGCAACAACATGGCAAACTCCCTTATCGTAGGCGGCCTTACCGTGGGGATGAAGGTGTCCATCGCCTGCCCGGACAGCCACCGTCCGGACCCCGCCGTGCTGAAATTCGCCGAGGCTTATGGGGACAAGTTCGCGGTTTCTGCGGACATTCCGGCCATGGCCGCCGACGCCGATGTGCTGTACACCGACGTCTGGGCCTCCATGGGCCAGGAAGGGGAGGCCGCAGAGCGGCGGAAGATTTTCACCGGGTATCAGATCAACGACGCCGTTATGGCGGCGGCCCATCCCGGAGCCATGGTGCTCCACTGCCTGCCCGCTCACCGGGAGGAGGAAATCACCGGCAAAATCTTTGAGGAACACGCCGGGGAGATCTTTGATGAGGCGGAAAACCGGCTTCATGCTCAGAAGGCGGTTATGGTCAAGCTTATGGAAAAACGGGGATAACCCCGATTGCAAAAAACCGCGCGAAACAAAAGGCTGTTCCACGCGGTTTTTCGTCTTTTTAGGGGCGGGGGAGTCCCTGCTGCTCGTCCAGATTTTGGGAGAACGCCGGGATGCAGTGCTCAAAGAAAAAATCCACCTCTGGCAGATGCAGTTCCCGGAGAGCTTTTTCCTGACAGGCCAGAGCGTGGGAGAACTCCCGATTTCCCGACTGAGTTTCCTGAAGGCATTTGATGTAGGCCGACAGCTTGTCCGCCGCCTTAACGTAGGGCTGTAAGGGGCTGTCCTCCACGGCAAAAACGGACCGGTAGCAGTGCTGGAGACGGTCCGGCAGACGAGAGATTAGTTCCTCTGCGGCAGCGTCCTCCACCTCTCGGTAAAGGCTTCGGAGGGCGTCGCTGCGGTATTTGATGGGAGTGGGCATGTCGCCGGTAATGATCTCCCCGGCGTCGTGGAAAAGAGCCAGTACGGCAGCTCTCTCCGGGTCCAAGGACTTGCCGAAGTATTCGTTTCCGATGAGGCAGAGGGCGTGGGCCAGAATAGCGGTATCCAGACTGTGCTCTGCCAGGTTGTCGCTGAAGGTGTTGCGCATCAGGCCCCAGCGGTCGATGTATTTCATCCGGAGGACCAGGGCGTAGAAGCTGTTGTTCATGGAAAATCATCCTTTCCTGGGGGAAAATGGGGTCCTTTCTTATTTTACCAAAAATAGTTGCGGAAGTCCATTTTAAAATGGAAAAAAATGTGTTATAATAGCTTTGAAGGCTTTTCAGCCGGGACAAAAATGCGTGATTTAGGAGTGAACCCATTGAATCAGGACCGAAAAAGCTCACTGCGCCAGTATGGTATGGTTTTCGGACTGGGAATTTTGACCAGCCTGTTGTTTTTCTTGCCCTTTCTCATCTGGGACAAGGGGTATTTCGTTTATTACGGTGACTTTAACGTCCAGCAGATTCCTTTTTACTGGATGTGCCACGACTCCATCCGCTCCGGAAACGTGCTGTGGAACTGGTACACCGACATGGGGGCCAACTTTGTGGGGTCCTACGCCTTCTACCTCCTGGGGAGCCCCTATTTCTGGCTGACCATGCTGTTTCCCAGCGGGGCGGTGCCCTACCTGATGGCGCCGCTGCTGATGCTGAAATTCGCCACGGCCTCCGTTACCGGCTACGCCTACATCCGGCGGTTCGTCCGGGAGCCCAATTACGCCGTGATCGGCGCGCTGCTGTATGCCTTTTCGGGGTACAGCATCTATAACGTCTTTTTCAACCACTTCCATGAGGTCATCGCCTTTTTCCCGCTGCTTCTGGTAGGGATGGAGGAGTTCATGATCAACGGCCGCCGGGGCGTTTTTGCCGTGGCTGTGGGGCTCTGCGCCGTGGTGAACTACTATTTCTTCTTCGGCGAAGTGGTCTTCTGCGTCCTCTATTTCATCATCCGCGCCGTGTATGACCGGAAGAACCCCCGGGGGTTCCATGTCACCTGGTCCAGGTTCCTTTTGCTGGCTCTGGAGGCGGTTCTGGGGCTTTTGCTGTCCGCTGTGATGCTGGTTCCGGGGCTGCTGGCCATTCTGGGGAACCCCCGGACCTCCCAGTTCCTGTTCGGCTGGAACGGGATTTTCTACGGCAACGTGCAGCGCTACGGTCTGATTATCAGCAGCTTTTTCTTCCCGCCGGACATCCCGGCCTACCCCAACTTCTTCCCGGATTCCAACGCGAAATGGTCGTCGGTGTCGGCGTTTCTGCCCCTGTTCTCCATGACCGGCGTGCTGGCGTTTTTCAAGGGACGCCGCCGCCACTGGGCCAAGGCGCTGTTCGGGCTGTGCTGCGTCATGGCGCTGATTCCCTTCCTCAACAGCTCCTTCTCGGCCTTCAACTCCTCCTACTACGCCCGGTGGTTCTATATGCCGGTGCTGATCATGTCCATGATGACCGCTGTGGACCTGGAGCGCTGCCGGGAGCAGTTCCGCTTCGGGGTCAAGTGGACGGCGGTGGTGATCGGGGCCTTTGCCATCCTGGGGATTTTCCCCTCCTATGAGGAAAAGGTCCTGACCTTCGGCAAGCTCATCAAGTATCAGGAGCGGTTCTGGCCCTATGTCCTCATCGCGGCCATGGGCGTGGTGCTGACCTGGTTTTTGGTCCAACTCCGGGGGAAGGCGTTTTTCCGGTTCACCACGGCGACGGTGTGCTTTGTCACGGTCATTATGTCGGTGCTGATGCTGGCCCTTGGCAAGGGCAACGAGGTCACTACCCACCGGGTGGTGGAAATGGGCATCCACGGCCGGGAAAAGTTCACGGTCATTACCGACGACAACGAGCACTTCTACCGCATCGACCTGGACAACTGCATGGACAACTTCCCCATGTATTGGCGGATTCCCACCATCCAGGCCTTCCAGTCGGTGGTGCCGGCCTCCATTTTTGAGTTTTACGACGCCATCGGCTACGACCGCAACGTGGGCTCCCGGCCGGAGCAGAAATACACGGGCCTGCGGCCGCTGACGTCGGTGAAATACCTGCTGACCTACGAGGACAAGGACGAACCCACCGCTCCGGGCTGCACCTATGTGGCCACGGAAAACGAGCTGAAAATCTACGAAAGCAGCAACTACATCCCCATGGGCTTCACCTACGACTACTATGTGGACGAGGAGCAGTTCAAGGACTACGCCAAGTCCAACCGGGACCGGCTGATGCTGTCGGGCATTTACCTCAGCGAGGAGGCTGTGGAGCGGAACCGGGACATTCTGGAAAAGCTCCCGGAGGACCAGTTCCCGACGCTGACGGCCAACGGCCTGGCGGAGGTCTGCGAGGAGCGCCGGAAGGAGACCTGTGACAGCTTCGTCCGGGACAATCAGGGCTTTACCGCGACCTGCGATCTCAGCCTGGAAAACCTGGTCTTTTTCAGCGTCCCCTACGACGACGGCTGGACCGCCACCGTCAACGGAGAGCCTGCGGTCATTGAGAAGGCCAACGTGGGCTTCATGGCTGTTCGGGTCCCAGCGGGGGAGGCTGTCATCCGCTTCGACTATGAGACGCCCGGCTTCAGGACCGGCCTTCTGATCACGGTGGGCGCGGCGGGGGCGCTGCTCCTTTACGCAGCGGCCTTCTGGCTCCTCCGGAAGAAGCGGCCGGACCTCCGGGTCCGCCGGACGGCCCATCTAAACACGGAACCCGCCTTGGACGCCATCCCCGCGGCGGAAGCCTATAATCAGAGCATTTCTGGGAAAATCCAGGGGCTTTTGCAGCAGCCGGAGAAACCCGAATCCCACGAAGAAACAACGGAGGAAACCCAATGACAACGCTTTATGTAGTAGTTCCCTGTTACAATGAGGAGGAGGTCCTTCCGGAGACCTCCAAGCGCCTGGCGGCCAAGCTCACCGATCTGGAGAGCCAGGGGCGTATTTCTCCGGACAGCCGGGTCCTTTTCGTGGACGACGGCAGCAAGGACCGGACCTGGCAGATGATCTCCGAGCTCCACCGGCAGGACCCCCGGTTCGGCGGGGTCAAGCTTTCCCGGAACCGGGGGCACCAGAACGCCCTTCTGGCCGGGCTGATGACGGCAAAGAGCCTTTGCGACGCGGCCATCTCCATGGACGCGGACTTGCAGGACGACATCAACGCCATGGACCGGATGCTGGACGCCTATGAGGACGGCTGCGACGTGGTGTACGGCGTCCGTTCCAGCCGGGCCAAGGACACCTTCTTCAAGCGGGCCACGGCCCAGGGCTTCTACAAGTTCATGAAGCTCATGGGGGTGGACATCGTCTACAACCACGCGGATTACCGCCTTATGAGCCGCCGGGCTTTGGAGGGACTGGAAAAATTCGACGAGGTGAATCTGTTCCTCCGGGGCATCGTCCCCCTGATCGGCTACAAGAGCACCTCGGTGGAGTATGAGCGGGCGGAGCGCTTCGCCGGGGAGAGCAAGTATCCCCTGAAAAAGATGCTGGCCTTTGCCTTTGACGGCATCACCTCCTTCTCCGTCAAGCCCATCCGGTGGGTGACGGGGCTGGGGTTCCTGATTTTTGCCGCCAGCATCCTGGCCATGATCTATATCCTGGTGGTGAAGCTCCTGGGACACACGGTGGCGGGGTGGTCCACGACGGCGGCCTCCATCTGGCTGCTGGGGGGAATCCAGCTGCTCTGTGTGGGCATTGTCGGGGAGTATATCGGCAAAATCTATATCGAGGTCAAGTCCCGTCCCCGGTATATCATCGAGGCGCTGGAGCTGACTCCTCCGGAGGAGAAATAAGCCCTGACGGAAAGAAGCGACCGCCGCATCTGCTGCGGCGGTTTTCGATATGGGACGCCAAAAACCCGCGTCCGGAAGTTGGAGGCAAACGATGCTGGCGGAAAAAGAGAAAAAAATGTGCCGGATGCTGCTGTCCGGGTACAAAAAGAAATTGAAAGCCTATGTGTCCAGGAACACGGCGCTGTCTGCGCAGGAGATCGTTAAAGAGTACGAAGAACGGTTCTACCGGTACATGAACGAAGCGGACATGGGAAATGCCCGGGGGAGATTTGTTTCCTACCTGAATATCTTTTCCGGTCTGGCAGCCTATGAAATCCTGCGGGAAAAAGGGCTTACGGAAGCGGAAGGAATCCAGGCGTATGACGGGATGTGTTCCTTCATGCGGAAGGTCTCCTCGGTGCTGTACAAGGGCACCGATCTGCTGCCCAACGGGTATAAAATCGTAAGGCAGTCCCTGGTAGACGACCTGAAAGGGGAAAAAAGAATCTGCTGGGATGTCGCGATTTTGCAGGATGACGACAAGGGCTTTACATACGAGATCAGCAGGTGCCTGTACTTTGATACCTGCAAGGAGCATGGGTATCCGGAGTTCTGCAAGGTGTTCTGCACCCACGACTGGTACGCCTTTGGCGTATTGAAGCGCCATGCCAGATTCATCCGGAAGTCCACCATTGCAGAAAACGGCACAGTATGCCATGACACCATCGAGAAGGTAAAATAGTCCGAAGGAGGGTGACGGGATGTTCGATGCCTGGATGGGCAATACGGAGCTTACGGCGGCGGCGCTGATTGTTTCCGTTGCGGTGTTTCTGCCGCTCCAGCTGCTGCTTTGCTTTAAGGTTCGGAGTAGGGTGATTCGCTTACTGCCTGTTATCGTCCTTGCGATACCTGCTTTCGTTTTTTATTGCAGCGCGATCATGAGCACCGATTGGAACGGTTTTGGATATGCCCTCCTTGCCATTTTTACGAGCTTTATGCTGGCGATGTGCGGCCTGGGCTGGGGAATTTGGGCAATTGCGAAACTTGTGCAGAAAAGAAGCCGCTGACCGATCCGAACGCATGAAAAACAGCCCGGACGACGAATAGTCCGGGCTGTTCTTGCGTATTTACTTTTTCAGGGGCAGCCAGTTGAGGACGTTCTGAATCTCCCGGTCCCAGTACTTCCACTGGTGGTCGCCGGGGGTCTCCGTGTAGGTGAGGTCGTAGCCCAAGGCGTTTAGGTGGTCCCGCATTTTGGTGTTCTGGGGGTAGAGGGAGTCCTCGGTGCCGCACCACATGAAGAGCTTGGGAAGGGGCTTGCCGGAGGCTTTCAGCGTTTCAGCCAGGGCGAACAGGTCGTTGTCGCTGCCGGGAATCTGGTCCAGATCGCCGAAGATGCCCTCCCAGAAGGCGGCAGTTTTGACGTTTTTTCGGGTGGCAAAGGCGGAAGCGTCCAAAGCGCCGGAAAGGGAAGCCGCCGCCGAGAAGGTCTCGCTGGCACGGAGCCCCAGCTTCATAGCGCCGTAGCCGCCCATGGAAAGGCCGGCCACAAAGGTGTCCTCCCGGCGGTCCGACATCCCCTTGAAGAAGGAGCGGCAGATTTCCGGCAGCTCCCTGGAGATGTAGTCGAAGTACCGGTAGCCGTACTGGGTGTCGGTGTACCACGCCAGGTGGGTGGTGGGCATGACCACGGCGATGCCAAGGTCGCTGACGTACCGCTCAATGGAGGTCCGCCGCTGCCAGATGGTGTGGTCGTCGCTCATCCCGTGGAGAAGGTAGAGGGTGGGGAAGGTGCTGCTGGCAGTGCCCTCCATGCCGATCTGGCCGGTGGTCTGCTGGGGGAGGATCACGTCCATCTGGGTACACATGCCCAGTACGTTGGAGAAAAAGTCAACATGCATCAGTGCCAATGAAACCACTCCTTGTCCTGTTTTTCCCCAGTATAGCACAGGGCGGGCAGTTTGTCAAAGAAAAATCCCACCCCTCCGGAAAAACTTTTTCCGTCAGAAAAGCCTGAGAAAGGCCAGGATGATCAGCAGCACGCCGCCCAGGGAGGAGAACCCCTCCGGCAGCTTTCCGGCGGTCTTTTGGCCGATCCGGCGGCCCAGGAGCACCGCCGCCGGGTGCAGGATCAGGGAAAGCCCGCACAAAAGGGACAGACGGTGGGGCGAAAGGCCGCTGCCGAGTCCGATGCCGAAGGAATCCAGGGAAAGCACCGCCCCCAACAGCAAGGCTTCCCGGGGGGAGAGGACCTTGGAATGGTCGGCGTCGGCTTTGGTTTCGTCCAGATAGACGGTGACGGCGAAGGAAATTCCCGCCCAGCGGAACCGGAGACGTTTGGCGGCATCGGTCCGCTTGGCCAGGGCGGATTTCACGGCGTTCTGAAAGACGGAGAGAAATCCCAGGCTGAAAATCACCCCAAAACTGATGGCGGTGCAGAGCTTCTGGGGCAGGAACCGCCCCAGCTGGGCGGAGACCGTCATGGAAAGGAGCAGCACCCCTGTCCCCACGCCGCCCACCAGCAGCGCTGAGGGCCAGGGAATCCGGATGCCCTGAGCTCCGTAGGCGAAGCAGGCGATAAAGGCGTCGGTCACAAGGGCCAGCACCAGCAAAAGTTCGTTCAACGTCAGACACCCCGCTTTCTCCTCGCCAGTATATGCGGGAGGGGAAAGCGGGGTGCCGGTCATACCCGGTAGGGCAGCAGGGATTTGAGAATCTTCTCGTCAACATTGGCCTCGATGCGGACCCGGTCCTCCAGGAATTCCTCCCGGAAGACGTGGCCCCGCTCCCGGAGAAGGTTCCGTACAGCGCCGTCGCTGTACGGGATTTCCAGGGTGACGCGGCGCATCTTTTCGGACAGGGCCGTTTCCATGGCGCGGAGAAGGCCGTCCAGGTTCTTGCGCTCCTTGGCGGAGATGAAAACCGTCCGGTCGTTGCCGATCAGCCGTTCCGCGTCGGGGCAAAGGTCCACCTTGTTATAGACGGTAATGGTGGGGATGCCGCCGCAGCCCAGCTCGTCCAGGAGCTGCCGGGTGACTTCCAGCTGCCGGTCCACGGCGGGGTTGGAGCAGTCGCAGACATTTAAGATCAGGTCCGCGTCCGCCGCTTCCTCCAGGGTGGAGTGGAAGGCTTCCACCAGCTGGTGGGGCAGCCGCTGGATGAGCCCTACGGTGTCCACCAGGATGATCCGCTGGCCGTTGGGGAGGGTCAGCTCCCGGGCGGTGGGGTCCAGGGTGGCAAAGAGCTGGTCCTGAACGTAGACCTCCGCGGAGGTCAGCAGATTCAAAATGGTGGACTTGCCTACGTTGGTGTAGCCCACGATGGCAGCAGTGATGGCTCCGTTTTTGGCCCGGCGCTTCCGGACCCGGGCGCGGCTGCTGCCCAGAGCGGCCAGCTCGGCTTCCAGGGCGTCGATCCGGCGGCGGATGTGGCGGCGGTCGCTTTCCAGCTTGCTTTCGCCGGGGCCCCGGGTGCCGATGCCGCCGCCCAGTCGGGACAGCTGCTTGCCAAGGCCGGTGAGCCGGGGCAGGCGGTACTTCTGCTGGGCCAGCTCCACCTGGATGCGGCCCTCCCGGGAGCGGGCCCGACGAGCGAAGATGTCTAAGATCAGGGTGGTGCGGTCGATGGCGTGGACGCCGGTGATCTCCTCGATGTTGCGGATCTGGGTGCCGCTCAATTCATCGTCCAGGATCAGAAGGTCGGCCTCCTGCTGGCGGCAGAACTCCCGGATCTCCCGGAGCTTGCCCTCGCCCAGATAGGCGGCGGTGTCCGGCGTTTCCCGGTTCTGGAGGAATTCCCCCAAAACCTCGGCTCCGGCGGTGTCGGCCAGCTCCGCCAGTTCGGCCAGGGACGCCTCCGCGTCAAATTCGCCGGTGTTGACGCAGGCCAGGACGGCCCGCTCTTTTCGGGTGTTGTTTTCGTACATAAAATCGCCTCCGATTCCGTTGATAGCCTGTGGAGGCTGGGGAGGATTGACGGTCCGTACCGTCAGTATACCACCGGACGGCCGGGATTTCAAGGGCATTTGCATTTTTTCTCGGAATCTGCTATGATGGAAGGCAAAAGGAGGGCTTGTCTTGCAGTATTGGAAAACCGTTCCGGCGGCGTTTTTGTCCCGGCCCAACCGCTTCATCGCCGTTTGCCGCTGTCAGGGGGAGGACGTGCGGGTCCATGTGAAGAACACCGGCCGGTGCGCGGAGCTGCTGCTCCCCGGCTCGGAGGTCTGGCTGGAACCGGCGGTTTCCGGGCAGCGGAAAACGGCCTACTCCCTGGTGGCGGTCCAGAAGGGGAGCCGGCTCATAAACATGGACTCCCAGGCCCCCAACCGGGTGGCAGAGGAGGCTCTGAAAAGCGGGGCCCTCTGCCTGCCGGGCATCGGGCGGGCAGACCTGGTCCGCCGGGAGACGGTGTTCGGGGATTCCCGCTTCGATTTTTACCTGGAGGGAAACGGCCGCCGGGGCTTTCTGGAGGTCAAGGGGGTCACGCTGGAGGAAGGCGGCGTCTGCCGCTTCCCCGACGCGCCGACAGAGCGGGGCGTCCGGCACCTTCATGGCCTGATGGAGGCGAAGCGGCAAGGGTACGAGGCCGCCGTGCTGTTCGTTATCCAGATGGAGGACGCCCGGTATCTGCTTCCCAACGACGCCACCCACCCGGCTTTCGGGGAGGCGCTGCGGCAGGCGGAGAAGGCAGGTGTGGCGATCCTCGCCCGGAACTGCCGGGTGACGCCGGACTCTCTGACCCTGTGGGAACCCCGTCCGGTCTATCCCGGAGGACCCGGCGAAACCAGCGAAGGTCTTCCCGGGTGAAGCTGCCGCTGAGAAAGAGCAGCAGTCCGTAAAGGACCAGGGCCGCCGGAATCCCCACCAGAGCCGCGGCGGCAGGAGAAAGGTCCGGCAGGAACCGTCCCATTCCGGAGACGCCCATGGCCGCCAGGACGATGGCGCAGGCGGGCTTGACAATCCACAGCACCGGCTGGACCGAGATGCAAGTCACCCGTGCCAGCCGGGCCACGCTGAGGGTGGCGTTCAGAAAGGTGCTGGCATACATGACGACCACGTACCCCTTGACCCCGTACACCGGCAGGAGCAGGTACAAAAGCACGATACTCAGAGCCGAATCGGCGATGGAGTACCGAAGGACGCTGATCTGCTGGTCCAGGCCCTTGAGCATGGCGTCGGCTACGTTATCCAGGTAAAACAGGGGCACCAGGGGGGCCAGAAGCCCCAGCATGCTTCCTACGTCCTCCCGGCAGTAGATGGCCAGGCCCAGCTCCCGGGAAAAATAGAGGAAAATCCCGGTGATGGCGGCGGCAAACAGCAAGGTGTACCGCAGGACCTTGGCCACCAGCCGGTCGATGCGGCCCTGGTCGCCCAAGGCCCGGGCCTCGGCGATCTCCGGGACCAGAAGGCTGGAAAAGGACGTGAGAAAGGCTGTCGGGAAGGTCAGCACCGGCATGACCATGGCCTCGGTCATGCCGTACTGGGCCAGGGCGTTGGAGCCGGAGGCCCCGTACTTTTTGAATCCCCGGGGGATCAGCAGGTTTTCCACCGTCCGCAGGGCGGATTTCAGGTAGGAGCTCAGGGCCACGGGGACGGTGATCCGGGCCAGCCGCCGGGTGATCTCCGGAGAAGGCCGCCGCCGGAGCCCCCGCTTCGCCCGGTCCCGGAGGTACAGGGTCAAGGTGTACAGAAACGAAAGCCCCTCCCCGGCGACACAGCCGCAGGAGACGGCGGCGCAGGCCCAGGTCAGGTCCTTGGGCAGGATCGCCGCGAAAATCAGGGCGGCGGCCGCCATGTGGGCCAGCTGCTCCACAATCTGGGCGGAGGAAGAAACCCCCGCCCGCCGCAGCGCGAAAAAATATCCCCGCAGGCTGGAGGAAGCCGCCATAAAGGGCAGCGCAAAGGCCAGAATCCGAAGGGAAAGGGCCGCCCGGGGTTCGTCCAGCAGCCGGACTGCCAGAGTCTCCGCGGAAAAGAACAGGGCAAAGGCGGCCAGAAGGCTGACCACGATGCCGTAGAGCATGCATTTGGTCATGGCGTCGGCGGCGGATTCCGGGCGGTTTGCGGCCAGTTCTTCCGCCACCAGCCGGGTGACGGAAAGGTAAATCCCCGAGGTGGCCAGGGTGGAGGCCAGGGCGTAAACCGTCCCGATGAGCTGGAAAAGCCCCATGCCCTCAGCGCCCATCTTCCCGGAGAGCCAGACGCCGAAGCCCACGCCCAGGCCTCGGAGCAAAAAGGAGCCAGCCATCAGGATCACCGCGTTTTTGAAAAACAGCCGCGCTTTCATAAGCCGCCCCCTTCCGATAAAACAGCATATGCGGAAACAGGGGAAGTATGCGGACGCCAAAGCAGAATCCCCCAGGATGCATGTTCCTGGGGGATTCTGTGCTGGAATCAGGCTTTGGGCGGCTTCATGGTCAGGGAGATGCGCTTCTTTTGCAGGTCCACGCTGAGGACCCACACCGTTACGATCTCGCCCACCCGGACCACGTCCAGGGGGTGCCGGACCCGGCGTTCCGCCATCTGGGAGATGTGGACCAGGCCGTCCTGGTGGACGCCGATGTCCACAAACGCGCCGAAGTCGATGACGTTCCGGACGGTGCCCTTCAGCTCCATGCCGGGCTTCAGGTCCTTCATTTCCATGACGTCGGTGCGGAGCAGGGGAGGGGGAAGCTCGTCCCGGGGGTCCCGGCCGGGCTTCATCAGCTCCGCCGCGATGTCGGTGAGGGTAGGAACGCCGATGTTCAGTTTTTCCGCCAAAGCTTCCGGGCCCTGTTCGGCGATTCGCTGGTTCAGCTGATCCAGACCGCCGGCTTTCACGTCCTCCGGGGTGTAGCCGCAGATGTGGAGGAGCTCCCGGGCGGCCTTATAGGATTCGGGGTGAACGCCGGTGTTGTCGAAGATGTTGTCCCCGCCGGAGATCCGGAGGAAGCCTGCGCACTGCTCAAAGGCTTTGGCTCCCAGTTTGGGGACCTTTTTCAGCTCCTTGCGGTCGCCGAAGCGGCCGTTTTCCTCCCGGAAGGCCACGATGTTCCTGGCCACCGCCGCGTTGATCCCGGAGACCCGGGCCAGCAAGGGCTGGGAGGCGGTGTTCAGGTCCACGCCCACCCGGTTGACGCAGTCCTCCACCACGCCGTCCAGGGCCTCGCCCAGCTGTTTCTGGGGCATATCGTGCTGATACTGGCCCACGCCGATGGATTGGGGGTCGATTTTCACCAGCTCCGCCAGAGGGTCCTGGAGCCGCCGGGCGATGGACACCGCCGACCGCAAGGACACGTCAAACTGGGGGAATTCCTCCGCGCCCAGTTTGGAAGCGGAGTAGACCGACGCGCCGGCCTCGGAGACCACCATGTAGGACACCGGCTCCGGAATCTCCCGGAGCATTTCCGCCACAAACTGCTCGCTTTCCCGGGAGGCGGTGCCGTTGCCGATGGCGATAACTGTGACGCCGTACTTGCGGATCAGCCCTTTCAGGACCCGTTTGGTCCCGGCGGTGTCGTTGTGGGGCATGGTGGGGTAGACCACGGTGGTGTCCAGGACCTTTCCGGTGCCGTCCACCACCGCGATTTTGCAGCCGGTACGGTAGGCGGGGTCGAAGCCCAGGGTCACGGCGTTTTTCACCGGAGGCTGGAGAAGGAGCTGCCGCAGATTCTCCGAGAAAAGCCGGATAGCCCCGGCTGCGGCGTCGTCAAAGAGGGTGCCGCGGATTTCCCGCTCAATGGCGGGGTAAATCAGCCGGGAGAAGCTGTCCTCGCAGGCGGCGGCCACCACCTGGGAGCACTCGTTTGCGCCGGTGACGAACCGCTGTTTCAGGCTGCTCACCGCCGCGCCGGGGTCGATCTCCACCGAGACTTTCAGGATGCCCTCCCGCTCGCCCCGCTGGATGGCCAGGACCCGGTGGCCTGCGATGCGGTTCACCGGCTCGGAGAAATCGTAGTACATTTCATACACCGACTGGGCGGAGGGGTCCGCCGCCTTGGTACAGACCTTTCCGGTGCGGTAGGTGAAAACGCGCAGCTGCTTCCGGACCGCGGCGTCGTCGGAGATGTCCTCGGCCAGGATGTCCTGGGCCCCGGCGATGGCGTCCTCCGGGGAGGCCACGCCCTTTTCCGGGTGCACATATCCGGCGGCGATTTCCGCCAGACGGCAAGGCTTTTGGAGCCGGATGGTCTCCGCTAAAGGAACCAGGCCCTTTTCCCGGGCTACGGAGGCCCGGGTCTTCCGCTTGGGACGATAGGGGCGGTAGAGGTCCTCCAGCTCCGCCAGGGTCTTGGCGTTTTGGATGGCGGAGAGGAGGTCCGGGGTCATTTTTTCCTGTTCGGTGATGGCGGCGGAAATCTCCTCCCGGCGCTTGTCCAGGCTGCGGAGGTATTCCAGCCGCTCGCTGAGGGTGCGGAGGACCTGGTCATCCAGGGAGCCGGTGGCCTCCTTGCGGTAGCGAGCGATGAAGGGGATGGTGTTGCCTTCGTCGATAAGATTCACGGCGCTGGTCACTTGTTTCAGGGGGATGGCCAGCTCAGCCGCCAGTTTTTCCAGAATGTCGATAAGAATCCGCCTTTCTGCTCACAGAAAAAGGGAGCGGAACCCTCCGCTCCCTTTGCTGCTTAATAGTCCATTACAGGTTTTTCGTCGTTGAGGATCAGTTCCATGTTCTGGGCCAGGCGGTCCAGGTAGACCGTCCGGGTCAGGAAGGATTCCTCGCCGTTGACCGAGAGGACGCACCGGCGGTCGCTGACCTTGAGGAAGCGGATGACTTCTTCCTGGTCAACATCCCGGTACCGGTAGGTGATCCGGGCGATCTCCGGGCCGGTCTCCTTGTCGAAGTTGATCTCCTCCGCAGGAGCCGACAGCAGGTACTGATAGATTTTGCGGTAGTTGTCGGTGGAGATGGCGTTGCCGTTCACCGTGGCGGTGAGGTCGTCGTCCTCGCCTTCGGCCTTGAACAGGTAGGTCTTTCCGTCCACCGAGACTTCGATCTCCTCGATGTTGTCGATGAAGGGGAGAACCGTCAGGGAGGAGAACACCTTGTTGATGTCCACGGTGATCCAGGGGAGGGAATCGTCAGAGACCACGTACACCACGTTCCGGCCTTCCAGCATGACGTAGTGGGAGGAGCCGTCGGCGTAGTTGCCCACCGTCAGGGCGAAATCGTCGTTGTCCCGGGTGAATTCCACCTTGGCGTAGGGCTCGCTGAAGCCGAAGTAGGCCAGCTGGTCCTCGGTGGGGTTAATGGCGGCCACTTTGGTGGCGGTGACGCCGTTGGTGATGGCTTCCATCATAGCGGAGGTGTTCTCCGTATGAACGCTGGCGCTGACAGGGCTGGTGATCCGCCAGGTGGAGGTGCTGGCGCCCAGCTGTGCCATGTCTTCGTTGTCCTCGCCCATGACGATGGTCAGGGGAATATCGCCCAGCCGCTCCGTCAGGGAGCCGCCTACGATGTTGATGCGCTTGATGTCCGGAGAGGTCTTGGCCACGCTGCTGCTGTCGTCCTCGGAAACGGGGGCAACCCAGGCGTCAATGACCGTGGTGCTGACGTAATCCAGAACGGTGTTTTCCAGAGAGCCGCTGACGGTGGAACCCAGGGCGTAAACCGGGGCGTCGTCGTTGAGCATGGCATAGCGGCCGTTGCCGGTGGGCAGGTTGTCGCCGATGTGGAGCACGTTCTTGGTGCCGTCCTTATAGGTGACGGTGACTTGGGTCTTGGGGGAGGAGAGACCATACTTGGACAGGTCGCCGGGGGCCTCCTCCACCATGCGCATGGCGCTGACGGAAGCAAAGTTTCCAACCAAAGTGGAGTAGCTGCTGGTCAGCTGGTCGAAGCCCTCCAGGGCTTCGATGGTGTAGACGCCTTCCGCCTGACGGAGGATGGTGAAGCCGCCTTCGGCATTTTCCACCTCCAGGGAGGCGATGTCGTCTTTGTCTTTCTTAAAGAGCTGTACGGATTCGGAGGTGTAGCTGGTCTCCGAGGAGGACTCGCCGCCGGGATTGTCCCCGCTGGGGAGAAACTTCAGCAGCAGCAGAACGCCTACCAGGAGCACCAGAACGATGCCGCCGATGATCAGATTGCGAATTTTCTTGTTCACGATTACCGATTCCTCCTGCGAAGCCAGATCACAGCGCCTGCGATGAGCACGAGAATGGGCACGACGAATTCAAAGAAGCCGCCGATGACGTTGCTCTGCTTTTCCGTAATGCCCAGGTTCTTGGCGCCCACGGTCTTGGAAACGATGGAGATGCCATCGTCCTTGCCGCAGACGGTGTTGGCCAGGTTGACGACGTAATCGCCGTTGTTCAGAGCGGTGTAGCTGAGGAAGGAGCTGTCCACAGACTCCACGGAGCCGAAAACGATGACCCGGGAGGTCAGGGGAGTCAGCTGCTCGTAACGCATCCGCTGGCCGATCATGGCGGTGGCGTAGGAGCCGGTTTCCGCATCGGCAAGGGTCCAGTCGCTGTCGGAATCCAGGTTGGAGGGAACAATGGCGCTGGTGTCATAGGTGCTAAGAAGCACGGTGGTGGAACGGTTGGAAGAAGTGCCGCTTTCGCCGAAGGCGCTGGACAGGGGCCGGGAGGCGAACATCAGAACAGGGTAGTTGGTGGAGTTCAGCTTCTCGGTGTAGGTCTCATCGCCGTACTGCTGGGTGGTGTAGGTGAGGCCCATGACGTAGGTTTTGGCGCTGTCGGTTTCCACCAGGTAGCCGTCGCCGACGATGATGCCCCACTCTTTCAGGAATTCTTCCAGGTTGGGGAGCTCCGGCTGGGAAGCGCTGGCGAAGTACAGCAGGTTCTTGCCGAAGTCGCCGTTGTTATCCAGGTAGGTGTCCAGTTTTTTCAGGACTTCCTCGGAAAGGTCGGTCAGAGGAGCGGCCAGAATCAGCATGTCCGCGTCCTGGTCGATCTCGCCGGTGAGGAGGTCCACTTCCTCAATGACGTAGCCGTTGGTTTTCAGGGTGTCGGTGTAGGCGGAAACGTCCGTGACACCGTAACCGGTGAGGACCACAGCGGTGGGGGGATTGGCATTGGTGACGTTCATCACAGCGCTGGTCATGGCCTGCTCCGCCTTGGAGGAGGTGATGTAGGTGCTGCCGCTGGAGGAGTCCGTCTGGGTGTTGAACAGGTCATACGGGGTGAGGACCTGGTGCCGGTCGCCGCAGGCAACGATGATGTAGCCCTGATAGAGGGTGTCCTTGGGGTACTTCTGGACGAAGTCCGGGTTGGCGTAAAGGTCCAGGTACTCGATAGTGATGTTGGAGGTGTACTTGGCGTACTTCTGGATGACCTCGTTGGCCTGATTATAATAGGTGTTGGTGCCGGAAAAGTCTTCCTCCTTGGCCAGGACCGTGACGGTCACTTTTTTGTCCAAGCCTTTCAGGTAGTCGATGGTCTGGTCGGAGACCTCGAAGATTTTATTGGAGGTCAGGTCCACGTCCATGGGGAACCGGGCGGCCAGCATGCTGAAGATCACGTTCACCAGCACCACGACTGCAACCAGGCCGACTGTCATTACGGTAGCAAGGGAGCCGTGTTTAAAACGCCGGTCCTTAAAAATATTTTTCATGATACAATCTCCTTGATCTGATTTTTAACGGGCCGGTTCTCAGCTCCAGCGCTTCTTTTCCAGCACGCGGACCGTGAGGAAGTTGAAGACCACCGCGACGCTGAGGAAGAAGAGAACATTGGCGAAATTGAGGATGCCGCTGACGAAATCCGAATAGCGGGTCATGAAGGAGATCTTGGTGAGCAGCGTGGCGAGAAAGCTCAGGCTGGTGGGGATCAGGGAAGCGACGTTGTCCAGCATCATGATGAACATCATCACCGCGAAGCTGCCGATGGCCGCGATCAGCTGGTTCTCGGTCAGGGAGGAGATGAACACGCCGATGGCGATCAGAGCCGCGCCCAGAAGCAGCGCGCCGAAGATGTTGCCGATGACCACGGACCATTCCGGCGTCTCAAAGGCCGCCAGGATGATGGAGTAGACCACGGTGATGGCCAGGGCGATGCAGTACATCAGGAAAGCCGCCAGGAACTTGCCGAAAACCAGTCCGCCCAGGTTGGCGGGGGAGGTCAGGAGGAGCTGGTCGGTTTTCTGCTTCTTTTCTTCACTCATGGAGCGCATGGTCAGCAAGGGGATGATGAAGATCAGAACGGTGAAAAGACCGCTGAACACGTTGGTAATGTCGGTGCTGTTGTAGGCCAGCACGCTGGAGAAGAACATTCCGGAGAAGAAGTAAAACACCGCCAGGAAAATGTATCCGATGGGCGAGGTGAAGTAGTTGGACATTTCGCGTCTGAGAACTGCAAGCATCAGTTGACACCTCCGTCAGTTTTATTGGAGCTATCCGCGGTGAGCTGGAGGAAGATGTCTTCCAGGGTCAGTTCGGTGGTTTTCAGCCCCAGCAGGGGATAATTGCGGCTGGCCAGCCGGGTGAACAGGTCCCGGCGGATGTCGGCGCCGGGCACGGCCTCCAGGGAGTATTCAAAGACGCCGGGCTCCTTCTGGCCGTAGGTCTGGACCTCTTTCAGGCCGGAAATGCCGTTGAGGATTTTCAGCACCTCGTCCTCGGGTCCTTCGATCCGGGCGATGTAGCGGAAATCCTTGGACAGGCTGTGGGAGAGGTTCTCCTCGGTGTCGTCGGCCACGATCTTGCCTTTGTTGATGACGATGACCCGGTCGCAGACCGCCTGGACCTCGGGCAGAATGTGGGAGGACAGGATCACAGTGTGGCGCTTGCCCAGGGTCTTGATCAGGTTGCGGATCTCGATGATCTGCTTGGGGTCCAAGCCTACGGTGGGCTCGTCCAGGATCAGAACTTCGGGGTTGCCGATGAGGGCCTGCGCCAGGCCGACGCGCTGCCGGTAGCCTTTGGAAAGGTTTTTGATGATCCGTTTTCTCACGTCGGAAATCTTTACCCGCTCGCAGATATCATCCAGATGGGCCTTCATGGGCTGCTTGGCCTTTTTCAGGTGGTAGCAGAACTCCAGGTAGGCTTCCACGGTCATATCCAGGTACAGGGGAGGATGCTCGGGAAGATAGCCGATGTGCTTCTTCGCCTCGATGGGATTTTCCAGGATGTCAAATCCCGCGACTTTGGCGGTGCCGGAGGTGGACGAGATGTATCCGGTGAGGATGTTCATCGTCGTTGATTTACCGGCGCCGTTGGGCCCTAGGAAGCCCAGAATTTCACCTTCGTTTACGGTGAAGCTGATGCCGTCCACGGCGTGCTTGTTTCCGTAAGCTTTGGTGAGGTCTTTTACCTCGATCATGCCAAAAACTCCATTCCTTATAGTGTGTAAATTATCAAATCGACGGGGGAGCGGAAGCCGCAGCTCCGCCGAATCTCACGATATTTGGGGATTTTGTTTATCTTTCCTTCAAGGACTTTATCGAAAAAGACAAAAATGCCTGAATTCAAGGAATATTATAGCATAGAAATGCCAAAAGTGCAACGGGTATTCCGTGAAAAGTAGGTGACGGTTCGGTGAAAGGACTTTCACAGAACCGTCACAAAGGGATTTCGGGAGTCAGCGCCACCATTTTTTGGCAAAGCCCAGCAGCGCCAGCAGGAAGCCCAGGGTCGTCAGTCCGGTGCAGACGGCGAAAAGGCCGACCACGCCTGCGAAAGGCAGGATCACGGTGCCCAGAGCAGTCCCGGCGATGTAGCTGACGCCCAGTCCCACCGAGGTGAAGGTCATGACCGCCGTGGCCTTGACGTTTTCGTCCACGATGTCGTTGATGTAATTGACGGCGGCGGCCCAAAAAACGGCGAAGGACGACCCCTGAAGGACCTGGATGGCAATGAGCCACCCCACGGTGGGCGCAACGATATGCAGCGCCACCCGGAAGATGTAGCAGAAGGAGGCGAAAAGGATCAGATACTTGGCCGGGACCTTTTTGGAAATCCGGTTCATCAGGAGCATGGGCGGCACTTCACAAAGCGCCGACACCGCAAAGCAGGAGCCCACCACGTCGGAATCCCCGCCCAGCCGGCTGACCATCATGGGCATGTAGGAAGAAAAGCAGGCCGCGCCGATCATGGCCAAAAAGGTGACGCAGAGGAGGAGCAGGTAGGTCCGGTTTTTCAAAAGGAGGGAGAAGGCCGCTTTTCCGGTGACGGCGTTCTGCCCGGCGGTTTCCGCGGGGACCGGCTTTTCCTGATGAATCCGGAGGGCGGCGATCATGCTGCACGCCAGCAGTCCCGCCCCCAGCAGGAGCCGGGCGGAGTGTCCGTACCGGACGGTGACGACTCCCATGACCTGGGCGGCGGCGGCGAAGGAAATGGAGCCGGTCCCCCGGGGAATGCCGTAGTTCAGGGCGAGGTATTCCTTTTTGATCCGGAGGATCCAGGAATCCACCAGGCCGGGAACCTGGTAGACCGCAAGGGTCAGGCCGAAAATGATCAGCAGTGTCAGGGGAACGCTCCCCGCCGCCAGGGGCAGCAGGATCAGCAAGGGGATGGCGCAGGCGGACAGGGTCAGATAGACCTGCTTCTGGGAAAACCGGGTGTCGCACAGCCGCCCGGTCAGGGGCTGCACCAGAAAGGAAACGGTGGCAATGGCCGTCATAACGGCGGACGCGGCGTTTTCCGAAAAGCCGATATTCTGGAGATAGGGAACGATAAAGCTGGAAAAGCTGCAATAGCCGGCCCAGAACAGGCCGTCCACCAGCATGGCCTTCAGGGTGATCTTAAAAATCGGATTCTTCACAAGGCTGCCCCCTTCGCATATACTGCAACCATAAAATCTTAGCACAAAAGGAGGAAAAAAGGAAGCCTTTCCGGGAAATTCGTGAAAAAATCGGCTTCCGGCCGGGGATATTTTTCCAAAACGGCGCATAGGATGTACCGTTCCATTGAATCCGCCGTCCTTCCCGGAGGCGGCGGAGCCTTACAGAATTTACCAGAAGAAAGGAAATCCCAACCGGGACAGGGGATTGCAGCGGACCTCCGCTGTGGGAAAGCATCATGGAGTTCAAACCGGAAGGTTTTTTACTGGACACCCCGGAAAACGCCGCAGCCCTTTCCGGGCCCGCCGCCATCCGCTCTGCCATGGAGCGGGGGACCATCCTGGAGGCCAAAGCCCTGGTCTGCGACGGAAACCACAATCTCCTGGTGGACCTGGGGCCCATGCGGGGGATCATCCCCCGGGAGGAGTGCGCCGTTGGCATTGCCGAGGGCGCGGTCCGGGACATCGCTATTATCTCCCGGGTCAACAAGCCGGTGTGCTTCGTCGTCACCGGCCTGGAAACCGACGCTTATGGCAGTCCCGTGGCCCGGCTCTCCCGGCGGATCGCCCAGGAGCAGTGCCGGAGCCGGTACTTAAACGCCCTGCGCCCCGGGGACATTCTCCCGGCCCGGGTAACCCATCTGGAGCAGTTCGGCGCCTTTGTGGACATTGGCTGCGGGGTGGTCTCGCTGATCCCCATCGACGCCATTTCGGTGTCCCGCATCTCCCATCCCCGGGACCGGTTTTCCGTGGGCCAGGACATTTTCGCCGTGGTGCGCACCGTGGAAAAGGGCCGCATCACTTTAAGCCACCGGGAACTTCTGGGCACCTGGGAGGAAAACACCGCAGAATTTATCCCCGGCGAGACCGTAGGCGGCGTGGTGCGCTCCGTGGAGGACTACGGCGTTTTCGTGGAGCTGACCCCCAACCTGGCCGGTCTGGCCGAAAAGCGGGACGGCGTCCGGCCGGGACAGCAGGCCAGCGTCTTTATCAAGAGCCTGCTGCCGGAAAAGATGAAGGTAAAGCTCATCCTCATCGATGCCTTCGACGGGGAAGTCCCGCCCCGGAAGCTCCGGTACTTCCAGACCGCCGGGCATATCAGCCGGTGGGTCTATTCCACTCCCCAGAGCCGCAAGGTCATCGAAACAGTGTTTGACCCATAAAAATTCCCGGCTCCGGAGGCCGTTTGCTTCCGGAGCCGGGCTTTTTTTGCGCAAATCCCTTTCCATTTCCGCGGAATTATGCTATACTGATACCGTATGTAATTGAAACAGTTCTTTAGGAGGAACGTCATGCTGGTATCCTTGCAGGACGTGGGAGTTTCCTTCGGCGCGACGCCGGTGTTGGAAGGCATTACCGCCGAAATCCAGGAAAACTCCCGCATCGGCCTTATCGGCGCAAACGGCGCGGGAAAATCTACCTTATTAAATACCATCTGCGGCATGCAGGAATATGAATCCGGAGAGATCAACCGGAAATCCGGCCTGAACATCGGCTATCTGAAGCAGAACAGCGGCCTTTCCGGCGAAAACACCATCTGGGAGGAAATGCGCCTGGTCTTCGCCCCGGTGCTGAAGGCCCAGGAGGAAATGGAACGGCTCCACGGCGAAATGGCGGACTGCCCCCCGGACTCCCCGGAGTACAAGGCCCTTTCCCGGGAGTACGACCGGAATCTTGCCTTTTTCGAGGGCAACGACGGCTATCTCATCGACGTGAAGATCAGGACGATCTTAAACGGCATGGGCTTTGAGGACCGGGACGTCCGGACGGTGATCTCCACCCTCTCCGGCGGGGAAAAGACCCGGCTGGCCCTGGCAAAGCTCCTGCTGAGCCAGCCGGAGCTGCTGATCCTGGACGAGCCCACCAACCACCTGGATTTCAAGACCCTTCTTTGGCTGGAGGACCACCTGGCCACCTATAAGGGAGCCATCGTCGTCGTCTCCCACGACCGGTATTTCCTGGATAAAACCGTCAAGGAAATCTGGGAGGTGGAGTTCAATGCGCTGCGGATTTTCCCGGGGAACTATACCAAGTACAAGGCCCTCAAAGCCGAGCTCATGGCCCGCTGGGAAAAGGAATACGAAGCCCAGCAGGAGGAAATCGCAGACTTGAACGACTTCATCGCCAAGAACTTGACCCGGGCCTCCACCTCCAAAATGGCCAAGGGCCGCATCCGCCGCCTGGAGCATATGGAGATCATCGACCGGCCCCGGGAGTATACCAAGGAAATGTCCCTGCGCTTCGATTTCAGCCGGGACCCGGTGAAGGAGGTCCTGTCTGTCACCGATCTTTCCCTGACCGTGGGGGAGGGGACCGAGCGGAAGCACCTGTTCGATCACCTGTCCTTTACCCTGGAGCGGGGGGAGAAGATCGCCGTCATCGGCGAAAACGGCATCGGCAAGTCCTCCCTGCTCCACGCCCTTCGCGGGGAGCTGACCCCGGACTGCGGAAAAATCCGCTGGGGCCAGGAGGTGAAGCCCGGCTACTTTGACCAGGAAAACCGTCAGCTCCACCCGGAAATGACCGTTTTGGAGGAGCTCTGGAGCCGCTGGCCCCGGAAAACGGAAACGGAAATCCGCAGCATGCTGGGCCGGGTCCTGCTCCAGGGGGAGGACGTCTACAAAAAGGTGGGCGTGTTAAGCGGCGGCGAGCGGGCCAAGCTGGCCTTTGCCGTGTTGATGATGGAGCGGGGGAACTTCCTCATGCTGGACGAGCCCACCAACCATCTGGACCTCCGCAGCAAGGAAATTCTGGAGGACGCTCTCCGGGAGTATAAGGGCACGCTGCTCTTTGTCTCCCACGACCGGTACCTGCTGAAGGCGGTGCCGGACCGGATCATCGAGATTTTCTCCGACCATGTGGAGGTTTTCAAGGGTAATTACGACTATTATCTGGAAAAGCAGCAGGAAAAGGCCGCAAATACCGCTTCTCAGGCCCAGACCAGGGAAGTCCGTCCGGACAAGCCCGCTCCCAGCGGCTATAAGACCAAGCAGCAGAAGGCCGAGGAGGCCAAGCGCCGGGCCCGGCTCCGGGAAGTGGAGAACCGGGTGGAGGAGTTGGAAAAAGAGATCGCCGCCGTGGAAGAAAGCCTCCAGCATCCCGACCAGTTTGCAGGCGGCTACCGGGAAATGGAGGAGGAGTGCGAGCGCCTGGACTCTCTCCGGGAAGAGCTGAACCAGCGGATGGAAGAATGGCTGGAGCTGGGAGATTCGTAAAACCTGCCCGACAACCAAAATAAAGTTTTCGGTCCAGCCTTTTTCTAAAAGGCTGGCGGATTCCAAAGGCAGAGCCTTTGGTCGCCCTCCGCAGAGGGCGAAATCCTGCTCGTTGCGCCTCGGGCGCAACCCAAAAATAGGGAAAGGCGGCCCGCAGGCCGCCCGCGGATGTCCCCGCGGCCGGAATTTCTGCGAAATTCCGGCATGACGCACTTCTGATTTATCCAAAGCAAAAACCCGCGCCAGCGAGTCGAAGCGTTACTACGTTTCTTCTCACTGACGCGGTTATTGTTTGTGGGCGGGTTTTGCAGGACTGTGTCCTGTGGGGAACCCCTTGATAGGGTTCCCCACGGCAAAACGTCCCACCGGGACGTTTTGCCTCCCTTCCTGATCTTTTGGTATCATTGGAGATTTCGCCCTCTGCGGAGGGCGAGGAGGGCTCTGCCCTCCACCCCGCCAGCCTTTTGAAAAAGGCTGGACCGAAAACTTTCTTTTCACACGCTGCGGAAAATTTTCCACGTGCTGCTCAATTCGTCGCCGCGCAGCTTGTCGCGCGGCCATCGAAGCCTATCGCGAGGCAGCCAGCCGCGGCGGCTTTAAATTACCAGAGTCCCGTTGTCATCAATCAGAAGAATCAGCAGCTGTTCCTCCCGGCCGGTCTGGCAGTTGACATAAACCAGAATATCCCGATCATCGTCCGCTTTACAACGGAATTCGTAACAGTACCGCTCGTTCTGCCCATCCGAGGGAATCACCGCCAGCCGGGTGGACTGGATCGTGAGAAGGGAACTGACGGATTTCCGGGCTTCTTCGGCGGTGAGCTTCGGCGTGGGGAGCTCCCGCTCCCGGTTGTTGGTCAGGTATCCCCGGGCGTCAAAGCCCACAATGCCGCCGTCGTCCATGGTGACGCTGACCTTGATCAGGTCGGTATAGACCACGAAATCCCCCTGAACCGCCGCAAAATTGGCCGTCAGGACGTTGTCAGCGATTTCATAATAGGTCATGGTCATGCCGGAAATGCCCAGCCAGTTCAGGTAGTTCTCCGCCTTATGGACGGCTTCCTCAGCGGAAAGTTTCCGCTCCGTGACCAGCCGGGGATCGGTCAGGTAGGTGAGGTACCCGCCCTTTTTGGTGACGGAGATTTCCCGGTCCCCGAAGGCGAAGCAGTAGGAGGGCATCCGGCCCTCCTCGTCGCCATTGTTCAAGAGTTTACCGGAGTCCACATTGAAGGCATTGGCGGCCTTTTCCCGGGCTTTGGCCCGGCTGACGTCGCCTGCGCCCTTTAATTTTTGGGGCTCCTGGGTCAGCAAATGGTCTGAGAAGGGTCCGTCATAGATCAACGTAGGGTATGCCGTGAACCCCTCCTCAAACTCCGCCAGGTCCTCGCCGACCGTGGGCGGGACCGCAGTGAGCCCCACGGCTTGTACGTCGGAAAAATGCAGCTGTCCGCTGCGGATGGAGTCCTGGATGGCCAGCATGTTTTCTTCCAGGCTGTCGGCGTAGTCCGAGAGCTTTTTCAGGTTCTGGGTCTCCTCGGCGGTGAGCTGCTGGCCGTCGGCGGCCTTTTTGGACAGAGAAACGGCGTATTCGCCCACCTGGGCCAGGAATTTGTAGGTGTTTTCCAGGTTCAAGGAGCTGGTGGGCAGCTGGGAAAGGGCGGCTTTGGCGGCGGAGGACTCCTTCCAGAGCTTGGCGGTGAGGGTGTTCAGCTGCTCCGGGGTGCCGGCGTACCGGCCCTTTTCCAGGGCGGAGGCGATGTTTTCCGTATAGGACGCCAGGTCCTCTGCGGCCCGGAGATAGGTCATTTCCAGGGCGGTCTGATACCGCTGGGCCCGAAGGTAGCCCTTCAGGGCGAATCCGGCGCAGATCAGCAGGGCGGCGGCGAGAAAGGTTGCGGCCCGTACCTTGCCGCGAGTGTTCCACATAGCAGTTCCTCCTTTAAAGGTTGGGATGGAACTAGATTTCCCGGGCTGCGGAAAAATATACCGCCGGGCCGCTGTTTACAGCGCAGAAAAGGCCGGGGAGCGAACTCCCCGGCCTTCTGGGATATTCAATTGTCTGACAGTTTCATGCTGCGCAAACGTTTTGGGCGGACTCACATCCTATCCATATTACGAAAATGTCGTTTCCAGCGGAGATCGGTCCGTCAGGCCAGCGGCCTATGGAAATAGAAAATAATCAACGGGCTCGTAAGAACGTCGGAAAGGCAACCGCCTTTGTGTCGAATGTCTTGGAAACCAATGGGTCAAGAAGTCGTGCTCGCTGCAAATTCGGAGGTTTCCGGGATACTTTCCGGGAAGGTCCTTGCAGGTGAGAGTGGATCCTTGCGAAATGATCGCCGTACAATTCACAGATATCGGGTTTCTTACGAATACGCGCCGCTGATCCTGACGAACGAACACGGATTACTGTCCATCGGAATCACCCCTTTACGGTTCTCTGGTCGATTTCTTTCGTTTGATTATCTTCTATGGTTATAGTATAGCAGGAGAATAAGCAAATGTCAATAGTTTTTCTATCGATTTTTCAAAAAAACTATCTTATATATTCAAAATTCAGAATTTACAAAAGGCGCTTGACTTTAAGGGCGGTTCGGGTTAAAATAGAAGAAATGAGATGAAAAACTGCGACCAAACCTTGCTTCGGCAAGGGGATTACGGAGGACATTATGGCGGATAAATTTGACGAGGCCAACCTGTACACCCTGGTTGACGAAGAAGGCGTGGAGCAGACCTTTGAGATGCTGGACGCGATGGAAGTGGACGGCAAGCAGTACTTCGCCCTGGTCCCGGTGTACGACGACCCGGATCAGCAGCTGGAGGACGACGGCGAACTGGTGGTCCTGACCTCGGAGATCGTGGACGGCGAGGAAATGATGGCCTCCATCGACGATGACGACGAATACGAGCGGATCGGCAACATGTTCATCGACCGGCTGAACAAGCTCTTTGACGGCGAGTTCGACGAGGATGAAGAACTGGAAGACCCCGGCGAGGATGAGGAATAATCCGATTTTTTCAAAAACCCCTTGACAAAATTGGATGGTTTCGCTATAATATGTTACAGAAAAAGCGTCTGCCTTGTGCGAGCAAGTACAGCTGTTTTAAATCCGAACATGATATAATAAAAGGGGACTAAGCTCCGTATGCGGGATGCAGACCTCCCGGCCTTGGCCGGACGAAGGGAGCGCGAGGTATATGGGCCGTCACCCACCTGCTGAGAAGCGGGTTTATGTCACTGTACGACGGCAAGGTGGAGTTATTTTTCAAACGACCTGCATCGCAGGAGAAATCCCCGCTCTCATCAGCGGGGATTTTGTATTTTCCGGACAACCGGTTTAGGAGGACGACATGAAACAGATTTTGCTGGGCGGGAAGGTCCCCGCTTCGGAGATTTCCCTGGGCTGCATGCGCATCAGCGGCCTGGAGCCCAAGGCGGCGGAGAACCTGGTGCGGACCGCGCTGGACGAGGGCATCAATTTCTTTGACCACGCGGACATTTACGGCCGCGGCCGTTCGGAGGAGGTCTTTGCCCAGGCCGTGGGCATGTGCCCGTCGGTGCGGGAAAAGATGCTCATCCAGACCAAGTGCGCCATTCACGACGGCATCTACGACTTTTCCAAGGAGCACATCCTCCGCTCGGTGGAGGGGAGCCTCCGCCGGCTGAAAACCGACTATGTGGACTTCCTGCTGCTCCACCGCCCGGACACCCTCATGGAGCCGGAGGAGGTGGCCGAAGCCTTCGACGTTCTCCGAAGAAGCGGAAAGGTCCGGCATTTCGGTGTCAGCAACCAGAAGCCGCTGCAAATGGAGCTGCTGAACCGGGCTCTGGACGGGGAAAAGCTGCTGATCGACCAGCTGCAGTTCTCGGTCTGCCACACGGGCATGGTGGACTCCGGCCTCAACGTCAACATGAAAAACAGCGCCGCCCAGGACATGGACGGCTCCGTCCTGGAATACTGCCGCCTGAACAATGTGACCATCCAGCCCTGGTCCCCCTTCCAGTACGGGTTCTTTGAGGGCGTGTTCATCGGCAGCGACCGGTATCCGGAGCTCAACGCCGTCCTGGACCGGATCGCGGAGGAACGGGGCGTCACCAGCTCTGCTGTGGCCATCGCCTGGATTCTCCGGCACCCGGCCAGAATGCAGCCCATTGTGGGCACCACCAACGCGGCCCGGCTCAAAGAAATCTGCGCGGCGTCCCGGGTGGAGCTTTCCCGGGCGGAGTGGTACGAAATCTACAAGGCGGCGGGCAACCGGCTGCCGTAAGGGACGGGAATCATGACGTATCGCATGCTGGCTACCGACCTGGACGGAACGCTGCTGAACCGGGAGGGGAAGGTCTCTCCCCGGACCCGGGAGGCCATCCGTCGGGCGGTGGAACAGGGAAAATTTATCATCCTCTGCTCCGGGCGGTTCCCGGTGGAGGGGCTGGCGGACATCGGGAAGGGGCTGGGCCTGGATTTCCCGGGGAATTACTACATCGGGGGCAACGGCGCCCTTCTGGTGGACGCGGCCACGCTGGAGGTCGTGGAGGGAAACTACCTCTCCCGTTCCTCGGCGGCGGAGCTGATCCGCCAGGCAGAGGCCCTTCCTCCGGAGCTTCAGCCGGAGGAGATTCATATCTGCACCACCAAGGGGTTCTACTTCCGGGACCCGGTGGATGCTTATTACAATTACATCAAGGCGTCCGGCCTGGAGGTCGGGAACTTTTCCAAGGACCTCCGGGAGGTCCGGGGGGAGATCGGGAAGATGCGTTTTGTGGCGGACCGCCCGGATTTCGCGGTGAATTTCGTCCGGGCCATGGAGCCCCTCTGCCCGTCGGACGCCCTGGGCTACATCATGCCGCCGGCTCTGGGGGAGTACGTGGGCATCCACGCCCAGAAGGGGTACGCCGTAGGGATGCTGGCGAAGCGGCTGGGGATTCCCATGGAGGAAGTCATCTGCGTGGGAGACAGCTTCAACGATCTGTCCATGATCGAATCCGCCGGTCTGGGTGTGGCGGTGGCCAACGCCGAGGAGACCGTGCGGCAGAAAGCCCGGCTGGTTTTGACGGAAACCAATCAGGAGGACGCGGTGGGGAAGCTCATCGAGCGGTTCCTTCTTTGAGGCTTGCAACAGAAACGGCAAAAAACGCCACAATTCAGATAGAGGTCTGATTTCGCCGAAAGGATGTGGTTTTATGAGAAGACAACTGCGGAGATGCCGCCGGATGACCGATGGGGAGGACCGCACCATCACTGTCACGGCAAATGAGGAGGTCCGGATTCAGCCGGACATGGCCGAAGTGGTCTGCGGCGTTACTACGGAAGGGGCGGACCCGGAGACCTGCCGCCGGGAAAACGGCGCTGCCGTTGCGGCGGCGGTGGAGGCCCTCAAGACGCTGGGTGTAAAGGAAAACGCGATCCAGACCAGCCGGGTGAATCTTTCGCCCCGGTATGAGTGGAACAAGGAGGTCCGGACCCTGGTAGGGTATCAGATGTCCGCGTCGCTGACGGTTTCCAGCCTGCCTATGGACCTGGTGGGGAAGGTTCTGGCCGACGTGGTCCGGGCCGGTGTGACCGATGTGCAGTCGGTCTCCTACCAATCCAGCCGGTATGACGAAGCCTATGAGCAGGCGCTGGAAAAGGCGGTGAAAGCCGCCCGGAAAAAGGCGGAGGTCATTGCAAGGGCCGGAGGGTGCGCTCTCCGCGGCATTGCAGGCGTTACAGAGGCCGTTGACGACGCCGAGGCTCGCTGCATCGACGGCAGCGCAAAAATGCTCATGGCCTGCGCGCCGGAGGAGGCTTCTCCCATCTCGCCCGGGGAGCTTCAGATTTCCGCCCATGTAATGGTGCGCTATTGGATCGCGTAAATTGGAAAGAATCGGCAGGACCTTCCGGGGTCCTGCTTTTTTGCCGAAAAATCAGGAAAAAGCGCAAAAAATTCCTTGTCGGATTGTCTGGTTTGTTCAGTGTGCGCATAGACCACCCGGTCAATTCTGTGTTATAATTACTTCAAAGCCGTCTGCCGGGCAGGTCCCGGGGCGGCGTGACCACCCATCGGTGCTACTTTTAAGGAGAGACCCATGAACCACCAAGAGGAAAAATCTCCGGAAAGCCGGGAGCGGATATTGGATGCCGCCTTGGAGGAATTCGGGGCCTGGGGCTATGAAAGCGCGTCCACCAACCGCGTCTGCCGCCAGGCGGAGATTTCCAAGGGGCTGCTGTTCCATTATTATAAGACGAAGCAGCAGCTGTTTTCCGAGGTGCTGGAGCGGTGCATCTGCGATCTGGAGGAGACCGACCGCGTTTCCGCCCCTTATGACGAAATCTGCCGCCGGGAGCTGTTCTTTTTCATCGCCCACCCCTTCCACTACCGGATCATCAACGATCTGCTCCGGGAGGATGCCGGGGCGGATTCCCGGGCCGCTTTGCGGGACCGGGTGCTCCGGCTGAAACGGGAGCGGCTGAAACGGTTCCTGCAAAGCCGTCCCCTCCGGCCGGAAGCGGACCCGGAAATGGCGCTGGAGCTGCTGCTGACGGCTACGGAGCATTTACAGGAAAAATACTTTCATGTGATCCGCCGGAGGACCGGCGAAAAAGCGGAACTTGCTGCATCCTTTTGTCAGGAAAACCGGCAGGCCCTGGCCATGCTTCTGGATGGCATCGCCGTGCCGGCGGGCAGCGCGAATGGAGGAACGGAATGTTAAGCGTCGGAATCGATATCGGTTCCACCACCGTCAAGGTGGTGGTGACCCGGGGGCAGGAGCTCCTGTTCAAGCACTATGAGCGCCACTTTTCCCAGGTGCGGCAGAAAACGGCGGAGGTCCTCCTCGCCGCGGCTCCGGTCATCGGCGGCGAGGAGTTCACCGTGGCCCTGTCCGGCTCCGCAGGCTTCGGCTTAGCCAAGGCGGCTGGCATCGAATTTGTCCAGGAGGTCTTTGCCACCAGCAAGGCCGTGGACCTTTTTGCCGACAACATCGACATCGTCATCGAGCTGGGCGGCGAGGACGCCAAAATCCTCTTTCTCACCGGCGGTGTGGAGGAGCGGATGAACGGCACCTGCGCCGGAGGGACCGGGGCTTTCATCGACCAGATGGCCTCCCTGCTGAACGTCACCCCGGAGGAGCTCAACGAGCTGTCCTCCCGGCATGAAAAAATCTACCCCATCGCCTCCCGGTGCGGGGTCTTCGCCAAATCCGACATCCAGCCCTTACTGAACCAGGGCGCCCGGAAGGAGGACATTGCCGCCAGCATCTTCCAGGCCGTGGTGGACCAGACCATCACCGGGCTGGCCCAGGGCCGCCCCATTCAGGGAAAAGTGGCATTTCTGGGCGGGCCGCTGTTCTTCTTCACCGAGCTGCAGAAGCGGTTCGTGGAGACGCTGAAGCTCGCCCCGGAAAACGCGGTTTTCCCGGAGCTGGGCCAGTTCTCCGTGGCACTGGGCACCGCCATTTACGCCGGGTCCAGCGGAAACCGCAGCCATATCGAAGAACTGATCTCCCGGATTGAAAGCGCCCCCAACGACCTTTCCAGCAACCGCTATCTGGCCCCGCTGTTTGCCAATGATGAGGAATACCGGGCATTCAAGGAGCGTCACGCCAAGGCTCAGGTGCCCTTCCGGGACATTGCCGGGTATAGCGGCGACGCCTATCTGGGCATCGACTGCGGCTCTACCACCACCAAGGTGGTGCTCATCGGCGACGACGACTCCATCCTTTATCAGTACTACTCCTCCAACCGGGGCAACCCCGTGGAGGTGGTCCGGGAGGAGCTGAAAAAAATCCGGGCCCTCTGCGGCAGCCGGATCGCCATCAAGGCCAGCGTCTCCACCGGCTACGGCGAGGACCTGATCAAGAACGCCTTCGGTACCGATGCCGGCATCGTGGAGACCATGGCCCACTTCAAGGCCGCCCGGCACTTCAATCCTCAGGTGGACTTCATTCTGGACATCGGCGGCCAGGATATCAAGTGCTTCAAGGTCAAAAACGACTCCATCGACAGCATTATGTTAAACGAAGCCTGTTCCTCGGGCTGCGGCTCCTTTATCGAGACCTTTGCCCGGTCCATGGGCTATGAGATCGCGGAGTTTTCCCAGAAGGGGCTCTTTTCCAAGCATCCGGTGGACCTGGGGTCCCGGTGTACCGTGTTCATGAACTCCTCGGTGAAGCAGGCCCAGAAGGACGGCGCGGGGGTGGAGGACATCTCCGCCGGACTGTCCATCAGCGTGGTGAAAAATGCCATTTACAAGGTCATTCGCGCCCACTCCGCCAAGGAGCTGGGCCAGCACATCGTGGTCCAGGGTGGCACCTTCTTAAACGACGCCGTCCTCCGGAGCTTTGAGCGAGAGATCGGCGGCGACGTGATCCGGCCCGCCATTGCCGGGCTCATGGGAGCCTACGGCGCGGCGCTGTACGGCAAGGGGCTGGGGCTTTCCAAGTCCACCCTTCTCACGGCGGAGGAGCTGGAAAACTTCACCCACACCGCCCGGTCCATCAACTGCAGCGGCTGCACCAACCACTGCGCCCTGACCATCAACACCTTTGCCGGGGGCAAGCGGTTCATCTCCGGGAACAAGTGCGAAAAGCCCCTGGGCCTCAAGGAAGGGGAGAAGCTCCCCAACATCTACGAGTTCAAGCTGAACCGGATCAAGGCCCTTCAGCCGGTAAAGGGCAAGCGGGGGAAAATCGGCCTGCCCTTGGTCCTCAATATGTTCGAGAATCTGCCCTTCTGGTTCGCGTTTCTCACGGAGCTGGGCTTTGAGGTCGTCGTGTCGCCGGTGTCCACCCTGGACATCTACGCCAAGGGACGGTACACCATCCCTTCGGATACGGTGTGCTATCCCGCCAAGATGGTCCATGGCCACATCGAGGCGCTGATGGACGAGGGACTGGAGACGATTTTCTACCCGTGCCTGTCCTACAACTTCGACGAGGGGAAGGGGGACAACCACTACAACTGCCCGGTGGTGGCCTACTACCCCGAAGTGCTCCACGCCAACATCCTGAAACTCCGGGAGCGGAACTTCCTGTACCCCTATTTTGACCTGAACCTCCGGAAGGAGTTCGAGCGCCGGGCTTACGCCTATTTCTCCGACCATTTCGACTTCATCACCCGGAAGGAGATCAAGACCGCCGCCGAAGCGGGCTACGCCGCCTACGCCAAGTGGCAGCAGGAACTGAAAGACGAAGGCGCCCGGGTCCTTGCCTGGGCCAGGGAGCACGGAAAGCGCATCGCGGTGCTGTCCGGGCGGCCCTATCATGTGGACCCGGAGATCAACCACGGCATCGATAAGCTGCTGACCTCCCTGGGGCTGGTGGTGGTCTCCGAGGACTGCGTCTCCGACCTGGTGGAACCCCAGAAGGTCAACGTTTTGAATCAGTGGACCTACCACGCCCGGCTCTACAACGCCGCCAAGTATGTCACCCTTCACGATGATACGGAGCTGATCCAGCTGGTGAGCTTCGGCTGCGGCATCGACGCCATCACCACCGACGAGGTGCGGAGCATCCTGGAAAACGGCGGGAAGCTCTACACCCAGCTGAAAATCGACGAGATCAACAATCTGGGCGCTGTGAAGATCCGCCTGCGGAGCCTCCTGGGCGCCATGGAGGAGCGGGCCGCCCGGAAAGCCGCCCGGGAAAGGAGCTGAGTCCCATGGAACGTCCTGTTTTTACCAAAGAAATGAAGGAGACCCATACCATCCTCCTTCCCACCATGCTGCCCATCCATTTCAATCTGATGTCCCAGATTCTCAACCAGCACGGATACCATTCGGTGGTCCTTGCCAACGACAGCCGCTCGGTGATCAACGAGGGGCTGCGCAACGTCCACAACGACACCTGCTATCCGGCGCTGCTGGTCATCGGCCAGTTCATCGATGCTCTGGAAAGCGGCAAGTACGACCTGGACAAGGTGGCCCTGCTCATCACCCAGACCGGCGGCGGCTGCCGGGCCTCCAACTACATCCATCTGCTCCGGAAGGCCCTGGAGAAAAGCGGCTACGGCAACATCCCGGTGATCTCCCTCAGCGTAGGCGGTCTGGAATCCAACCCCGGGTTCAAGCTGACTCTGCCCATTATCATCCAGTTCCTTTACGCGGTGCTGCTGGGGGACCTGCTGATGCTCCTCTCCAACCAGTGTACCCCTTATGAGGTCAATAAAGGCGATACCAAAGCCATGGTGGACCGGTGGGAAAAGCGGCTTCTGGACGAGTTCGCCTCCACGAAGATCGTCCATTACAGCCACATCCGGGAGTTCTACGACCAGATTCTGGCGGACTTTGCGAAAATCCCCAAAACCGGGGAGAAAAAGGTCCGGGTAGGCATCGTCGGCGAGATTTATGTGAAATACTCCCCCCTGGGGAACAACAACCTGGAGGACTTCCTCCTTTCCGAGGGTGCGGAGGTGGTGGTCCCGGGGCTGCTGGACTTCTGCATGTACTGCGTCTATAACGGCCTGGTGGACCAGCGGCTTTACGGCGGGAAATTCGTCAAGTACCAGGGCTCCAGAATCGCCTACCGTTATCTTTTGAAAAAGCAGAAGGACGTCATCGCCGCCATCAAGCGCCAGGGCGTTTTCCAGTCCCAGACGCCTTTTGACAAAACCGTGACCCTCTGCGACCCCTACATCAACCACGGTGTGAAGATGGGGGAGGGGTGGCTCCTCACCTCGGAGATTCTGGAGCTCATCGACGAGGGCGTCCGGAACGTGGTCTGCACCCAGCCCTTCGGCTGCCTGCCCAATCACATCGTGGCCAAGGGGATGATCCGTTCCATCAAGGAGAAGAACCCCGACGCCAACCTGGTGGCCGTGGACTACGACCCCGGCGCCAGCGCCGTCAATCAGCAGAACCGCATCAAGCTCATGCTGGCCAACGCCAGAATCGGATAGGAGGACGCTTATGGAAACGGTCTGCCAGTGGTTTTTGTACTTCACGGCTTACAGCATCCTGGGCTGGGCCTGCGAGACCTTTTACTGCTCCGTGGGGAACCGGAAGTTCGTCAACCGGGGGTTTTTGAACGGCCCGGTCTGCCCGGTGTACGGCTTCGGAGCCGTGCTGGTGATTTTGCTGCTGCAATCCACGGAAAAGAACCTGGTCGCCCTGTTCCTTTCGGGGATGATGGTGACGACGGTGCTGGAATATCTCACCTCCGTCCTGCTGGAAAAGCTGTTCCACATGAAGTGGTGGGACTATTCCCGGTATAAGTTCCAGATCAACGGCCGGGTGTGCCTGCTGAATTCCCTGATGTTCGGCGGGCTTTCTGTGATCCTCATGCGGGTGCTGCACCCGTGGATTTCGGGGCTCATCGCCCGGATTCCCACCTCGCTGCTGCCCTGGATCAGCCTGGGAATCCTGGCGGTCTTTGCGGTGGACACCGTGGTGACGGTCCGGTCCATCCTCATCCTCAAGGGCAAGATGCAGGAGATCCAGAAGCTCCTGGAGGAGATCAAGACCCGTACCGAAGCGGCTGCCGCCCAGCTCCGTGCGGAGATGCGGGAAAAGACCCAGGAATCCAAAGCGTCCCTGGAGGCACGGCTGGACCAGTACCGGCTGCCTGAGGGCGTTTCCCTCCGGGAATTCGTGGAGGAGCGCCGGAAGAAAGCGGCGGCCGCGGCCAAGTCCGGAGGCATGCTCCACCGGCGGCTGCTGAAAGCCTTCCCCAACCTGTCCTCCGCCCGTCAGAACGACGCCCTGGACCGGCTCCGGGAGACCTGGAAGATGAAAAAATCCGAAAAACAAAAAGACCCGCAGTAAGGCGTCTGCACCGCCCGCTCCCGGCATTTCCCGGGGGCGGACGGCTTTTTTCGGGAGAGAAAAACTTTTTCCGGAATCCTATTGCAACCTTGGAGGAATATGGTATAATAACCTCAAGGGCTTTTGGTCCAGAACCGGGCGTACTGTCCGTTTTGAGAGCATTGTACCACACCCCATTTTGCATTCGGCGACCGCAAGATTTGTCCGGTGCGCAGCGGCGTGTTTTTACAAAAAACGCCGGACTTTTCATAAGGGAACTGACATTCACAAAAGTATGAAATCTTTGTAAAGAATCCAAAAAACGCTAGAATTGACCGCTTCTTTTTGCTAAAATGGTAGTATGGAAACATTTGGAAAAGAGGTGGGCCGATGAACCAGACGTTAAAAGAAAAAATAATCGAATCCCTGACGTCCGTGCTGCCGATCACGTTGATCGTGATCCTGCTCAGCGTCACCATTACGCCCCTGCCGGCGGGAACCATGATGATGTTTCTCACCGGCGCCTGTCTTCTGATCGTAGGGATGGGCTTTTTCTCCCTTGGCACCGATATGGCCATGATGCCCATTGGCGACGGCATCGGCGCGGAGATCACCAAGTCCCGGAAGCTCTGGCTGATGCTCATCGTGGGCTTTTTCATCGGCACAGTCGTCACCATTGCAGAGCCGGACCTTTCCGTTCTGGCCAATCAGGTCCCGGCGGTGCCCAATCTGGTGCTGATCCTTACCGTGGCCGTGGGCGTGGGCTTTTTCCTGGTGGTGGCCATTCTGCGGACAGTGTTCCAGATTCCGCTTTCCAAGATGCTGGTGTTTTTCTACCTGCTGGTTTTCGTCCTGGCGTTTTTCGCCCCCAAGGATTTCATTGCCGTAGCCTTTGACTCCGGCGGCGTGACCACGGGACCCATTACCGTTCCCTTTATCATGGCTCTAGGCATCGGCATGGCCTCCATCCGCAGCGACAGCGGCTCCCGGGAGGACAGCTTCGGCCTGGTGGCGCTGTGCAGCATCGGACCCATCCTGGCGGTGCTGCTGCTGGGGATTTTCTACAATCCCACCTCCACCGGATACCAGCAGACCCAGGTGCCCGATATCGGCACCACGGCGGACCTGGCCCGGGAATTCGCAGGAGGCTTTCCCACCTATCTGAAAGAGGTGGCCATTGCGCTGACGCCGATTCTGGTCTGCGTGGTCCTTTTCCAGCTGTTCACCCGGCGGTTCCGGATGCGGCAGGGGCTGCGCATCGGCGTGGGTGCGGTGTATACGTTTATCGGCCTGGTGCTCTTTCTTACCGGCGTCAATGTGGGCTTTATGCCTGCCGGCTACTACATCGGCTCGCTGCTGGCGGAGTCCTCCCGGCGGTGGCTGCTGATCCCCCTGGGAATGATCATCGGCTACTTCATCGTGGCGGCGGAGCCTGCGGTCCATGTGCTGAACAAGCAGGTGGAGGAAATCTCCGACGGCGCGATTCCCCAGAAATCCATGCAGCTGTGCCTGTCCATCGGCGTTGCCGTGTCCATCGGACTGGCGATGCTGCGGATTCTCACCGGCATTTCCATCTTCTGGCTGCTGATTCCCGGCTACGCCATCGCCATCGGCCTGACCTTTGTCACGCCGAAGATTTTCACCGGCATCGCCTTTGACTCCGGCGGCGTGGCCAGCGGACCGATGACCGCCACCTTCCTGCTCCCCTTCGCCATGGGCGCCTGCGAGAGCATGGGAGGGAACGTTCTGACCGACGCTTTCGGCATCGTCGCCATGGTGGCGATGACGCCGTTGATCACCATTCAGCTTATGGGCCTGATTTCCAAGGGCCGTCAGAAAAATGCCAGCCGGCAGCCTGAACTCCCGGCGGCAGAGGAAGAAATCATCGACTTTGAGGAGAATTCCGATGAAGAAGCAACTGTTTAAACTCCTGGTCACCATTGTGGACCGGGCAAAGGGCGAGCGGATCGCGGCCATCTGCCGGGAGCAGGGGGTCCTGTTCCAGATGGTCTGCCTGGGACACGGAACGGCCAGCTCGGAGGTCCTGGACCTGCTGGGGCTGGGGCGGACGGAAAAGGCCGTGGTGCTGAGCCTGGTCCCCGGCGGGGACGTTTCCGGCATTTTCCGCGCCTTTGCCGATAAGATGCAGATTTTAGGGCCGGGCAGCGGAATCGCTTTTTCGCTGCCGCTGTCCAGCATCGGCGCGGCGTTGTCCGCAGTGGGCGCAAAAACTGATGAAGTCGAGACAAAGGGGGAAAATCCTGTGATGGATTCCGCAGTACAGAAAGACCTGGTCCTGGCGGTGGTAGAGCCGGGACACACCGATGAAGCCATGGAGGCCGCCCGTCAGGTGGGCGCCCGCGGCGGCACTGTTCTCCACGCCCGGGATATGGGCTCCGAGGAGGCCGCCAGGTTCTTTGGGATTTCCATCCGTCCGGAGCGGGAGATTCTGGCCGTCGTCGTGACCCGGGAGATGCGCCAGGCCGTGATGCAGGCCATCAGCCGGGCGGCGGGCTCCCAGACCCCGGCCAAGGGGCTGATCCTCTCCATTCCCGTGGACGAGGCCATCGGCATGCGATAACAAAAAGCGGCAGACAGGCGTTCCTGTTTGCCGCTTTTTCCTGGAAAAAGTGAAATCTTTCATAAGACGCCCGGTTTCGATTGACGGATGCCCGGGGGTGTGGTATACTCGGAAGGAGTAATACAGCAGCAAAGGAGAAAGGCATATGGCTGGCTTTTTGGAGTTTTTGAAGGTGGTTTTCCTGGGCATCGTGGAGGGCATTACCGAATGGCTGCCCATCAGCAGCACCGGACACATGCTCCTGGTGGACGAATTCATCCATCTGGATGTGAGCAAGGAGTTCAAGGAGGTTTTCTTCTTCGTCATTCAGTTCGGCGCGATCCTGGCGGTTATCGTGCTGTTCTGGCACAAGATGTTCCCCTTCCAGTTCAAGGATAAGTCCAAGCCGGTGGTGAAGATGAACACCATCGTTCTCTGGCTCAAGGTGGTAGTGGCCTGCATCCCCGGAGCCATCGTCACCATCCTGTCCGACAACTACGTGGAGGCCCATCTCCATACCCCCATCGTCATTGCCGCGGCCCTGATCGTCTACGGCGTCGCCTTTATCGTTATCGAAAACTGGAACGCCCACCGCACCCCCAGAATCCAGAAGCTGGCGGACATTGATTTCAAGACGGCCTTTCTCATCGGCGTGTTCCAGATTCTGTCCATTATCCCCGGAACCTCTCGCTCCGGGGCGACCATCATCGGCGCGCTGCTCATCGGCGTTTCCCGGGTGGCCGCGGCGGAGTTCACCTTCTTCCTGGCGGTCCCGGCCATGGTGGGCATGAGCGTGCTGAAAATGGCCAAATTCGGGTTCAGCTTCTCCGCAGCGGAGTACGGCATCCTGCTGCTGGGCATGGCGGTGGCCTTCTTCGTTTCGGTTCTGGTCATCCGGTTCCTGATGAACTTCATCCGCAAGCACGATTTCAAAGCCTTCGGCTGGTACCGCATCATTCTGGGCGTTATTGTGCTGCTGTACTTTGTGCCCAAGATGCTGGCGAAATAAATGAAACGCTGCCGCGACTGTGTCTACTGCTTCGACGACCGGCGGGAGACGGTCTACCGCCGGGAGCACTGCTGGTTCTGCCGGCGGAAGGGCCCCCATTTCAGCCGGCAGTTCCGGGTGGGGGAGGGCAACCGCATCGATCCCGACGCCCCCGGCTGCCCGGATTTTCGGGAAAAAGAGAATCTTTCCGAAAATCCTTGACAAACCCGGCGGAATATGCTAAAGTAATAGGCAAAGCTGTGATGAGAATCAGTACGCTTTTTTCCGGCATCAGAGAGCGTCCGGCCGGTGCGAGGACGCGGAAGGGGAAAGCCGAATACCTCTCGGAGCTGCACCCTGAACGGAAACCAGTAGGGGCCGCCGGGTATGCCCGTTACCGCATTGGAGTATCCGGAGCCTTTCCGTGTACTCGACGAGGCCGTTTCTGCGAGGAAACGATAAATTGAGGTGGTAACACGTTTCAGTTTGACTGAATCGTCCTCTGTCCGCAGTGCGGGCAGGGGATTTTTTATTCCCCCGGCCCGAAAAACACGTCGGGGAGCTTCTCCCCAAAGAAAGGAAGGTTTTTCATGACTACTTACGAAGAACTCAAACGCCGGGGCCTCATCGCCCAGGTTACAGACGAGGAGCTGGTGAGCAAGCTCATCAACGAAGGCAAGGCCACCTTCTACATCGGCTTTGACCCCACTGCCGACAGCCTCCACGTGGGCCACTTCATGGCCCTCTGCCTGATGAAACGGCTCCAGATGGCAGGCAACCGGCCCATTGCCCTCATCGGCGGCGGCACCGGCATGATCGGCGACCCCTCCGGTCGGACGGACATGCGCCAGATGATGACCATGGAGACCATTCAGCACAACTGCGACTGCTTCAAAAAGCAGATGAGCCGCTTCATCGAATTCGGCGAGGACAAGGCTTTGATGGTCAACAACGCCGAATGGCTCCTGAAGCTGAACTACATCGATTTCATCCGGGACATCGGCGCCTGCTTCTCCGTCAACAACATGCTCCGGGCCAAGTGCTACGAGCAGCGGATGGAAAAGGGCCTGTCCTTCCTGGAATTCAACTACATGATCATGCAGAGCTACGACTTCCTCTGCCTGTACGAGCGCTACGGCTGCAACCTCCAGTTCGGCGGCGACGACCAGTGGAGCAACATGCTGGGCGGCACCGAGCTGATCCGGAAAAAGCTGGGCAAGGACGCCAGCGCCATGACCATCACCCTCCTTCTGAACTCCGAGGGCAAGAAGATGGGCAAGACCCAGTCCGGCGCGGTCTGGCTGGACCCGGAAAAGACCTCTCCCTACGATTTCTTCCAGTACTGGCGGAACGTGGATGACGCCGACGTCATCAAGTGCATGAAGCTGCTGACCTTCATTCCCATCGAGGAAATCGAGGAGATGGAGAAGACCCTGGAAGGCGCTCAGCTGAACAAGGCCAAGGAGCGCCTGGCCTTTGAGCTGACCCGGATGGTCCACGGCGACGAGGAGGCCCAGAAGTGCCTGGATACCGCCCGGAGCATCTTCAGCGCCGCCGGAAACGCCGACAATATGCCCTCCACTGTCATTCCTGCGGCGGACCTGAAGGACGGCTCCATCGGCCTTCTGACGCTGCTGGTGAAGTGCGGGCTGGCTTCTTCCAACGGCGAGGCCCGGCGGCTGGTCCAGCAAGGCGGCGTGCTCCTGGACGGCCAGGCGGTCTCCGACCCCACCATGCAGGTGAAGCTGGACAAGGAAGTCGTGATCAAAAAGGGCAAAAAGGTCTTCCATAAGGCCGTTCCCGCAGAGTAAAGACAGGTTTGGGCGTTCCCGGGTCCCGATATGGTCCGGGAACGCTGCTTTTTTCGGGATTTTTCTTGCAAAGTCCGTCGAAAATGGTATAATAAAAGAGGAGCAATTTCGGAGCCTGATTTTCCCACAGAAGGAGCGAGCGGCATGGAACAGGACACCCGCGTTTTGGTTTCCCCGGTTTCCGACGGAGACGACCCCTTTCTTCAGAATACAGAGATTCGACTGGCGGGATACTACCGCCGGGCGGCGGGCCAGTTTATGGAACAGCCCGGCACCGACAGCGCCTTGCTTCTCTATTGCATGGAGGGCCGGGGCTTTGCGGAGATCGACGGCCGGGTCATGCTGGTCAATCAGGGGGAGGCCGTACTCCTGCTTCCCGGCGCGGCCCGGGTCTACGGTGCGGATGCGGAGGCCCCCTGGTCGCTGATCTGGGTCAATTTTACCGGGCGGGTGACGGAGTTTCTCCGGGAACGCCTGGATATTTCCGGGGAGGGCGCGGTGCTGCGGCAGAACCTTCGGGGAGCCGGTCCACTGCTGGAGCAGATGCTGGACGTCCTGGCAGGCGGCCAGGACCTGATGCGGCGTCTGGAGGCAGCGTCCTGCTTACAGCTAGTCCTGCTCCGGATGACCGCCGCCAACCTTTCCGCCGGGGCCCAGCGCCAGTACGTGGAGCGTGCCAAGGAGCACCTTCTGGCCCACATTGAGGAGGAGACCACCCTGCAGGAGCTGGCCAACGCCGCCGGCGTCTCCAAATTCTATCTGGCCCGGATATTCAAGGCCCACTTCGGCACCTCGCCCATGGAGTATCTCCGGGGCGTCCGGATGCAGCGGGCCTGCGACCTGCTTCTGGAGACCGACCTGCCCATCAAGGAGATCGGCCGCCAGCTTTCGTACCATTCGTCCTACCACTTTGCCCAGTGCTTCCGGCAGTACGCCGGATGCAACCCCAGCGACTTCCGTCGTTCCGCCCGGAAGAAGCGGGGGAGAACCTCAAAATAAAAGGAGCGCCTGCCAACATGGCAATCGAACGTGTAAAAGACTATTTCCGGACCCTTGGCCGGGAGGAGGACGTGCTGGAATTTCCGGTGTCCAGCGCCACCGTGGAGTTGGCCGCCCAGGCCCTCCACACCGATCCTGCCCGGATCGCCAAGACCATTTCCCTCTACGGCGAGGAAGGCTGTATCCTCATCGTGACGGCGTGGGACGAGAAGATCGACAGCGGGAAGTTCAAACGCCTTTTCGGCAAAAAGGCCAAAATGCTGGCCTTCGAGGACGTGGAGCCCCTGACTGGCCACCAGCCCGGCGGAGTCTGTCCCTTCGCCAATCCGGAAAGCGCCCGGGTGTACCTGGACGTTTCCCTCCAACGCTTTGACACGGTGTATCCGGCCTGCGGAAGCTCCAATTCCGCCATCGCCCTGACCTGCGAGGAACTGGAACGGTTTTCCGGCTCTCTGGGCTGGGTGGATGTCTGCAAAGGCAAAACGGAAGCGCCGGTTTGAAATTTTCTGGACAACAAAGGAGCATCACATGAGCAACATCTGGCATGACATGAACCCCAACCGCATCCATCCCGAGGACTTCATCGCAGTCATCGAGATCAGCAAGGGCAGCAAGAAAAAGTATGAGCTGGACAAGGAAACCGGCTACATCATCCTGGACCGGATCCTCTACACCTCCACCCACTATCCGGCTAACTACGGCCTGATCCCCCGGACCTACGCCGACGACGGCGACCCCCTGGACGTGCTGGTCCTCTGCTCCGAGGAACTGGAACCCCTGACCCTGGTGCGGTGCTATCCCATCGGCGTGATCAAGATGATCGACAACGGCCGCAACGACGAAAAGATCATCGCCATTCCCTTCAACGACCCGTCTTACAACGTCTACCACGACATCAGCGAGCTGCCCGCCCACATTTTTGAGGAGATGCGGCACTTCTTCTCAGTCTACAAGGCCCTGGAAAACAAGCAGACCGCCGTGGACGAGGTCCGCAACGCCGAGGAGGCTCTGAAGATCATCAGCGAGTGCATTGAGCGCTACAACGTGGGCTTCTGCGGAAAAAAGCCCGCGAAACCCCTGGAATAACAAGAAAACGCATCCGTATGCACACAACATACGGATGCGTTTATTTTACCGGCCGGATTCAGAAGGACTCGCAGTCCGTCTCAATGTAAGAGTTGCAGCAACGACGGTAAAGATAGTCGGCAAGAAGCTGGATACCTTTGATGGCTACAACGATTCCGAACACGATGGTGAGAAATTTCAGAAGTTTTTTCATATGCTGTTCCTCCTTTTAAGAATAGTATAGCACCTTTTCCGGGAAAAATCAATTCACCGGAAGATTCTTTTATAAAAATCATTGCGCCCGAGGATGACGCAGAGCAGGATGCCGACGGTATAGCACACCGCCGCTTCTCCCACGGCAACGGAGACGAAATTCAGGGAGAAGGGAGTGCGGAAGACGAAGGTCAGCTCCGCTCCGACGATGAGGCCGTTGGCCAGCACCGGCGGGATGGGTCCCAGCAGGTATTTGGCCGTGCGCTTCATGGGGAGCCGTGCGATCTGATAGGTCAGCCAGGCGGCCAGAAGGGTGGCGATGGTCCCGATGGGGGCGTCGACGAGGCCCAGCAGGTTGGTTCCCATAAAGAATCCCACCAGGTTTGCCAGAAAGCACCCGAAGGTCACGCCCCAGATTCCGATGGGGGAAAACAGGGGGAGAAGGGTCAGGGCTTCGCTGATCCGGAACTGGATGATCCCGGCGGGGCTGCCGAAGGCCAAGGGTCCGCTGACCAGGGTCAGGACGGTATACAGGGCGCCGATGAGAGAGATTTGGACGAGTTTCTGGGTGTTGGGGATGGCTTTTGCGTTCATGAGAGCTCCATTTCTCCGTGCAACAAATTGATTCGCCGGAAACCGGTACAGGCCGCAGCCGCCGGGCACGGGGAAGCGGCGAGCCTTCGTTTATTGTAGCACAAATCCGCCGGAGAGGCAAGGGAACCCGGGGATTTTTCCGCCAAAACCGCCGTTTTTTCGAAATCTTTTCCGGAAACGCGACGGAAATGGGGTTTCTTCTTGACTTTTCTGGAATTTTGTCCTATAATTTCTATATCAGCGCCTGTTGGTCGTTGACCTTTTTAACAATGACAACGGCAGAGGCAAAAACATAATTGGAGGAATTGTTCCATGAAACGAGTTGGAAAACCCGTCTTTTTTGTGGTGGCAATCCTGATGGTCGTCTTTTTGGTGCTGTCCCTTACGGGCATCAGCACTACCTACGGCGACCGGACGGACGTCTACATTAAAGGCGGAAACGACATTCGCTGGGGAATCGACATCCGCGGCGGCGTCGATGTGACCTTCACCCCCCCTGAGGATGTCAAGGCCACCGAAACCCAGATGCGTGCGGCGGAGGCGGTCATCAAGCAGCGCCTGGTCTCCCTGCACATCACCGACAGCGAAGTCTACACCGACTATGATAAAGGCCGGATCATCGTCCGGTTCCCCTGGAAAGAAGGGGAGACCGACTTCGATCCCCAGGCCGCTATTGCGGAGCTGGGCGCCACTGCCCGGCTGACCTTCCGGGACGGCTCCGGCACCGACAGCGAGGGAAAGCCCACCGGCGACATCATCCTGGAGGGCAAGGACGTTGCGGAGGCTTCTCCGTACTATGACTCCCAGAATGGCGGCTACGGCGTCAGCCTGGAGCTCAACGACTCCGGCAAGGAAGCCTTCGCCGAGGCGACCACCCGGCTGGCTTCTTCCAAGGGCGTCATCTCCATCTGGATGGACGACACCATGATCTCCGCCCCCACGGTCCAGACCGCGATCACCGACGGCAAAGCCTCCATCACCGGCAGCTTCACCGCCGATACCGTCCAGACCCTGGCCAACCAGATCAACTCCGGCGCGCTGCCCTTTGAGCTGGAGGTCAACAGCTACTCCACCATCGATCCCACCCTGGGAACCGGCGCGCGGGATTCCATGGTCATTGCCGGCGCGGTGGCCTTCGTCCTGGTGGCCATCTTTATAATCGCGCTGTACCGGCTGCCCGGCGTGATGGCGGTCTTCGCCCTGATGGGCCAGCTGGCCCTGTCTGTGGCGGCGGTTTCCGGCTTCTTCCCCTTCCTGTCCAGCTTCACCCTGACCCTGCCCGGCATCGCCGGTATCATCCTGGCCATCGGCATGGGCGTGGACGCCAACGTCATTACGGCGGAGCGCATCAAGGAAGAAATCCGCAACGGCAAGTCCATTGACGGCGCCATCGAGCTGGGCTACCAGCGGGCCTTTACCGCCATTCTGGACGGCAACATGACTGTGGTCATCGTATCCATTATCCTGATGGGCGCGTTCGGACCGCCAGCGTCCCTCTTTGCCAAGATTCTGACGCCCATCTTCTTCATGTGCGGACCTGCCCCGGCCGGAACGGTGTACTCCTTCGGCTACACGCTGCTCATCGGCGTGATCGGAAACTTTGTTTTCGGCATCCTGTGCAGCAAGCTGATGCTGAAATCGATCTCGCGGTTCAAAGCCTTGCGCAAGCCTGTGCTCTATGGAGGTGACCGGTAATGGAACAGAAACGGAACTTGGACTTTTTCGGTCATCGTAAGGTCTTTTATGCCATCCCCCTGGCGATTATCGCCTTTATCCTGATTTTCGCCGTGATTTTCGGCGTGAAGGTGGACATCCAGTTCACCGGCGGCACCATCGCCACCTACTCTTATACCGGCGACATCGACCAGTCCGCCATTGCGTCCATCGCCAAGGAGCAGACCGGCCTGGACGCCACCGTTGACACCTCCCAGAGCCTGTCCAACGACAGCAAGCAGTTCTCCATCAACTTCGGCAACAAAAAGAGCCTTTCCATGGAGACCCAGGAAGCTCTGACCGCCAAGCTGGTGGAAACCTTCGCAGACAACCAGGTGGAGCAGGTCTCCATCGACAGCGTTTCCGCTACCATGGGCAAGGACTTCCTGATCAAGTGCCTGATCGCGGTGCTGGCGTCCTTTGTGCTGATGATCCTTTACATCACCATCCGGTTCCGCCGGATCGGCGGCCTGTCCGCAGGCATCACCGGCGTTATCGCGCTGTTCCACGACGTGATGATGGTGCTGGGCACCTTCATCGTCTTCCGGCTGCCCATCGACGATAACTTCATGGCGGTGGTCCTGTTCATTCTGGGCTATTCCATCAACGACACCATCGTCATTTTCGACCGGATCCGTGAGAACGAGAAGCTCTACGGCAAGAGCCTGGACTATCCCGAGCTCCTGAACAAGAGCGTCAACCAAACCATGAAGCGGACCATCAACACCTCGATTTCCACGTTGATTGCCATGGTTTCGGTCTGCGTGTTCGCGGTGATTTTCCGGGTCAGCAACATCCTGACCTTCGCGTTCCCCATGGTCGTCGGCCTGGTGGCGGGCTCTTACAGCAGCCTGTGCCTGACCGGACCCATCTGGGCTTCCTGGAAGGTCCACCGGAAATCCAAAAAGAAATAATCGCAGCTTGAAAGGGCTGTCCTGCGCTGCAAGGCGGGGACAGCCCTTTCCGTTTTGGGAGGAAAAATGGGAACCCTTCAGTTTGGAATATCCACATCCTGCTACTACCCCCTTCTCACCGAGGAGGCCGTCCGCCGGCTGGTGGAGGCCGAGGTCGATTGCGCGGAGATTTTCATCAATTCCGATTCGGAGCTTTCCGGCAGCTGCTTTGCGGAGATGCGCCGGATTCTGGCGGCGGGGAGGACAAAAGTGCTGTCCCTCCACCCCTTTACCTCCGGGCTGGAGCCGCTGCTGTTCTTCTCCGAGTATGAGCGGCGGTTTCTGGACGGCGTGGAGTACTACAAGCGCTTCTTCCACGCAGCGGCGGAGCTGGGCGCCCGGTATCTGGTGATCCACGGGGACAAATCCGAGGACCCCGACACCGAGGGGCGGTATCTGGACCGGTATTACCGGCTGAATCAGGCCGCCAAATCCTTCGGCGTCATGCTGGCCCAGGAAAACGTCAGCCGGTGCCGGGGCCGCTCCCCGGAGTTCCTGGCCCGTATGAAGGCGGCCCTGGGGGACGACGCGGTTTTTGTCCTGGACTTCAAGCAGGCCCGCCGGGCCGGTGTGGATTACCGCCAGCTGCTCCGGCTGCTGGGGACGTCCATTGTCCACCTCCACATCAGCGACTGGGCCGGAGCCGAGGACTGCCTGCCGGTGGGGAAGGGGAGCATGGATTTTCCCGCCCTCCTCAAGGATTTGGAAAACGCAGGCTATGCCGGCGGCGTGATCCTGGAGCTGTACCGCCGGAATTACGGCGGCTACGAGGAGCTCCTGGCCTCCTACGACTACATGAAGCGGCTGGCCGCCCAAGGATAGACTTGCGCGGACCGGAAAATCGTGGTATCATGATGGTAAGAGATTTCTTAGAAAGAAGGCTGTTTTTTGAAGTGCCCATTTTGCGCGTATACCGAAAGTAAGGTCGTTGACTCCCGCCCCGCAGAGGACAGCGAGAAAATCCGCCGCCGCCGGGAGTGCCTCTCCTGCGGCAAGCGGTTCACGACCTATGAAGTCATTGAAAACACTCCTCTGGTGGTGGTGAAAAAGGACCATTCCCGGCAGATTTTCGACCGGGACAAGCTGCTCCGGGGCCTGCTCCGGGCCTGTGAAAAGCGGCCGGTTTCCGTGGAGACCCTGGAAGCCCTGGTGGACTCCATCGAGCAGACCTACGCCAACGAGATGATCAAAGAGGTCCGCTCCGTGGACCTGGGCGAGCAGGTCCTGCGGGAGCTGAAAAAGCTGGACAAGGTGGCCTATATCCGCTTTGCCTCGGTCTACCGGGATTTTTCCGACGTAGAATCCTTCCTCCACGAGCTGAAACGCCTCCAGGAGGAGCAGTGATTTCCACGCAAGGGAATTGCTTTACAGGAAAATCCAGCAAGCTGAATAAGCTGCACAAAACACGCGGTGTCATTCGGAACATCAGATAAAACCTTCCTTAATAAAAATAAAAGCAAATATCCGCATGCAAAGCAAAACCACTTTACATGCGGATATTGAAGAAAGCGTATCGCCCTTACGGCTCATAAACCGCGCCCAGGGCTCCCGCCAGAAGCACCGCCTGTTCCAAATCGATCTTCGCACCCCGGAGGTCTATCTCCAGAAGATTGGTTTCCGCGATGCAGCTGCTCCGGAGGTCCGCGCCGCGGAAACTGGCTCCGGTCAGATTGGCTCCGCGGAAATTGCAGCGGGTCAGAACCGCCTTGTCGAAGTTCCCGCGGTACAGGTCCGCCTGCTCAAAGCTTACATCAGTTAAATGAACGCTGTGGAGGTCCAGTTCCTGGACCAGGGTGTAGGACCAGTCCCCGGCCCGGATTCTCAAAGCGGTGCAGTCGCAGTCCTCAAAGGTGGTGCCGGTCATTTTGCAGTCCTCGAAAGCCGTTCCAAAGCAGTTGGCGTAAAGGAATCGGCAGTTGAGGAACGCACACCGCTCTGCCGTGACCCCGTGAAAAGCTGCCGAGGTAAAATCGCAGTCCTCAAACCGGCAGTTGGACAGGCCCATGCCGGAAAAATCCGCCTCCCGGAAGGAACACCGGCGAAAGACGATCCCCCGAAGGGCGTTTTCCTGAAATTCCGCCTCCCGGAAATCCGCGTTTTCGTAAAGAGCCTCCCTCAGCATGGCGCTCCTCCCGATTTTTTCTGACAATCCGGGCAGACGCCGAAGACCTCAAAGGAGTGGCCTGTCACCTGAAACCCGTGCTTCCGGCCGATGGATTCCAAAAACTCTTCCGCCGGACATTCCTCCAGAAAGATGATCCGCTTGCACCGCACGCAGGTCAGCTGGTGGCGGTGGCCAGGATGGGCCAGACAATAGCACTGGCTGGCGCTGTCCGGAAGCTCCCCCCGCTCCAAAACGTGGTGCTCCGCCAGGGCCGAAAGGGTCCGGTAGACGGTGGAAAGCCCGAAATCCTCCCCCCGCTCCCGGAGCCGCAGAAAGACGTCCTCCGCCGTCAGCCGGGCGTCGGTGTGCAGGAAAATGTCCAGGATGCTTTCCCGCTGGCGGGTGACTTTCAGCCCCGCTTCCTTCAGAATGGCTGTGATCTCCATAACGCCCTCCTTACCGCGCCAGAAGCTGGAGAACAATTCCCGCAGCCACGGCGCACACATAGGTCCAGAGAATGACCCGCCCCGCCTGTTTCCGGTCCGGGCAGCCCTTGAGCAGCACCAGATACCCAAAGCCCGCTCCGGTGGAGAGCCCGGCCACAGCGGCCCCGAAGCTGATGCTCCCGCTGAGATACAGCTCCGTCAGCAGTACCGAGGTGGCGCACCCGGGGATCAGCCCGATCAGCGCCGTAATGGCCGGCTGAAAGACGCTGCCCGTCAGCAGAACCGACCGCAGCGTCTCCAGGCCGACCCAGTAGACCACCAGATTGATGAGCAGCATAGTGACGCCGATGAACAGGGTGATCTGCACGGTGTGCTTCAGAGCGCAAAGGCAGATGTGCCCCAGCTTGCCGCCTTCGCCGTGATGGGAGTGCTCGCAGCAGCCGCAGCCGTCCACCTCCACCGGATGGGTCATGGGAGCCGACGCCGCAGCCCGCCGGAAAACGGTGAATTTCAGCAAGTATCCGAACAGCACCGCCACCGCCAGCTTGGCGCCCAGCAGCAGCAAAATGGGCTTCCAACCGGCGGATTTGGTCAGCATCACCGGAATCGCCTCGTCGGAGGTGGCCAGAAACACGGCGATCAACGTGCTGGCGGAGAGGACCTTCTCATTATAAAGGTCCGCCGCCGCCGCAGAGAATCCGCATTGGGGCACGCACCCCGCCAAAGCGCCGATGACCGGGCCGAACCGTTCAAATTTCGCGCCGAACATCCGGGAGGTGTCCACCCGGGCCTCCAGGTACTCCATGACGGCGTAGACCAGAAACAGGATCGGCAAGGCTTTTAACGTATCCAAAAGGGTATCCAACAAAACTTCCTTCATGACAAAGTCTCCTGAATGGGAATGATTTTCATTTGCAATTATAAGCCCTTTGGGCGGGTTTGTCAAGGGGAAAAGAAAGGAAGAATGAACCATGTACCATCTTCTTGTGGTGGACGACGAGGAGGCCATCCGCACCCTCATCAAAAAGTACGCGACCTTCGAAGGCTATCAGGTCACAGAGGCCTCCAACGGCATGGAGGCCGTGGAGCTCTGCCGCAAACAACGCTTCGACCTGATCATCATGGACGTCATGATGCCGGAGCTGGACGGCTTTTCCGCCTGCCGGGAAATCCGGAAGGACTCCGCCACCCCGGTGCTGATGCTCTCCGCCCGGGGCGAGGAATACGACCGCATCCACGGCTTCGAGACCGGAGTGGACGACTACGTGGTAAAGCCCTTCTCCCCCCGGGAGCTGATGATGCGGGTCCAGGCCATTCTCAAGCGCAGCCAGGCGGCCTCTCCGGACAGCGGCAAGGAAATCCTCACCTTTGAAGGGCTGACCGTGGACTTCACCGGCCGGATCGTCACCGTGGACGGGGTCAAGGCCGATCTTTCCCCCAAGGAGTACGACCTCCTCTTTTACCTGGTCCGGAACCGGAACATCGCCCTTTCCCGGGAAACGCTGATCAGCAACGTCTGGGGCTACGACTTCTACGGCGACGACCGCACCCTGGACACCCACATAAAGCTCCTGCGGAAAAGCCTGGGGCCGTACAGCAAGTTCATCGTAACGCTGCGGGGAGTGGGGTATCGCTTTGAAGCATAAACACCGGGAGCGGACAGGCTCCCCCATGAAATGGAAGCTGCTGACCTGCTTTGTCGGGTTCACCGCCGGGATACTGGGGCTTCTCTGGCTGTTCCAGGTGGTCTTTCTGGAGCAGTTTTATAAGGCCATCAAAACCGTGGACATCCAGAGCTCCGCCGAAACCGTGGTCCGCCACATCGAAAGCGGGGAGCTGCAATCCTTAACGGAAAACCTAGCGGCCCGGAACGACCTGTGCATCCTGATTTTAGACAGCAGCTGCCGGGAGGTAGCCTCCGCCGATACCCTTCCGGGGTGCCGCATCCACAATATGCGGTACCAGGACCTGCTGCGGCTGTACATCCTGGCCCTGGAAAACGGCGGCTCCTATACCGAACAGGTCACGGAACACTCCCTGCAGCTGGCCCCCAACTGGGGCTTTCACCCCTCCTACGCTGACGAAAAGGACGTGCTGATCCTGGCCCAGGTGGTGTCCACCTCCGCCGGGGAGGAGCGGATCGTCCTTCTGAACTCCACCATTTCCCCGGTGGACGCCACGGTGCGGACGCTGCGGATTCAGCTGACCATTGTAACGGTGGTCATGGTGCTGCTGGCTTTTTCCCTGGCGCTGATCCTTTCCCGCCTGCTGGCCCGGCCCATTGTCAAGGTCAACGAGACCGCCAAGGAACTGGCCAAGGGGAACTACGACATCACCTTTTCCGGCGGCGGCTACCGGGAGATTTCCGAGCTGAACCAGACCCTGAACTACACCGCCGGTGAGCTTTCCAAGGTGGAAAGCCTCCGCCGGGAGCTGCTGGCCAACATCTCCCACGACCTGCGGACGCCTCTGACCATGATCGGCGGCTACGCGGAAATGATGCGGGACATCCCCGGGGAAAACATCCCGGAAAACGTCCAGGTAATCATCGACGAGACCACCCGGCTCAACCGCCTGGTCAACGACCTGCTGGACCTTTCCAAGCTCCAGGCCGGGGTGCAGCAGCTGACGCCTTCCCGGTTCTCCCTGACCCAGATGGCCCGGGATACCGTCAGCCGCCTGGGCCGGATGACCGAAGCCGACGGCTGCCATATCACCTTCCAGGGCGGGGAGGACGCCTGGGTGGAGGCCGACGAGATGAAGATTTCCCAGGTCCTCTACAATCTGGTCAGCAACGCCATCAACTATACCGGAGACGACCGTTCCGTGACCCTCCGGCAGACCGTATCAGACGGCTGGGTCCGGATCGAGGTGGCGGATACCGGCGAGGGCATCCCGGCGGACAAGCTGCCCTATGTCTGGGACCGGTACTACAAGCTGGACAAGACCCACAAACGGGCGGCGGTGGGCACCGGCCTGGGCCTTTCCATTGTAAAAAACGTCCTGGAGCTCCACAAAGCCCGCTACGGCGTTTCCAGCGAGGTAGGGAAGGGGAGCGTTTTCTGGTTCGCCCTCCCCCTGGCGGAATCCGAATAGAGAAAATCCGCGGCAAGCTGCAAATCCCAGCCTGCCGCGAATTTTTTATGCCTTCTTGTTCTGATACGCCTGCTGATAGACGGCCAGCAGGTAGTTGGCCAGATTTTCGGAACCGGCCTGCTTCACCGATTCCCGGACGGAATTCTGAAGAATCTGCTTTTCCTCCGGGGATTTGTCCCGGTAGGCGATGAGCTCATCGTGCATCCCCTTGGCGTCGTAGTAGATATACCCGTTGACGCCGCTGCGGACCTGGCCCTCGTTGAGCTTGTCAAAGCGGTGGAGCACCGGCAGTCCCGTAGCCATGGCCTCCAGCATGGAAATGGAGTTGGTGTCCGAAAGGGAAGCGGTGACGTAAAGGTCGCAGCTGGCATAGTAGGGGGGCAGCTCGTTGTTGGGAATGGCCCCGGTAAAGATCACCATGTCCTGGATACCCAGCCGCCTGGCCTGGTCCATGAGCTCGGGGCGGCAAGGCCCGTCGCCGATGATCAGGAGCTTCAGATGCTCCTCCGGCCTGACGGTTTCGGCCCAGTAATCCAGGAGCACGTCAATGCTCTTTTCCCGGCCGATGCGCCCGCAGAAGCAGACCAGTGTTTCGTCGTCCCGGATGTGGTATTTCTGCCGGAACTCGTGCTTTTTCTCCTCGTCGATGTTGTGGGGGAGGAACTTGTCCAGCTCCACAGGATTGGGAATGACGTGAACGTCCTTGTCCACCCGGCAGTCGTTCTTGATGTACTCGTCGCACTTTTTGGAAGGCCCGGTAATGGCCGCGGCCTCCTTGGCAAAGTGTCCGAAATAGTGGTGGGAGATCCGGGTCATCATGGGGATCAGCCGCTTGGGGGCCACATAGTAGATATAATCGTCGTACATGGTGTGCAGGGTGTACACCAGCGGAACATGGAGCACCTTGGCGATATGGATTCCCGACAGCCCGATGCCGAACTCGTTGTGGACGTGGATCACGTCGGGATGGAACTCCTCCAGGAGCTTTACCCGCCGGTGGGAGTAAGGAGCCGCCAGACCGTAGTTGTAAAACCGTTTGGAGCGGGCGCCGGGGCAGTGAAGAATCCCGTTTTCGATATAATGATGCCGCGCGTGAGGGTCTGCCGCAACGATGAGAACTTCGTGTCCCAGCTTTTCCAAGCCCTCCTTCAGGAGCTTCACGTGGGTGACGATTCCGTTGATATACGGCAGGTAGGTTTCCGTAAACATTGCAATCCGCATAAGCTGTTGCCGCCTTCCGGGAAGACGGGCTCCTCCTTTAACGTTTTCATACATGGAAACGACAGACACAGAAAAATGCCGTCAAAAGCGCTCTGTTTCTCTTCTGCGCCGATTTTATTATACCGGGAAAACCCGGAAAAGTAAAGCGATTCCAGGGCCGGTTTCCGTAAATTTATAGAATCTTAAGTCTATTCCGAAAAAATGAAAAATCCCCCTACCAGAATCCGCCGGTTTGTGGTATAATAAATAAGAATGTATGCCCTTTGCGGCATGAAAAGAGGAATTGCACAGTGACCGAAGCAGAAAAGCGGCGCTACCTGGAACTGGTAGCTCAATTGAATTATCACAGCCACTTATATTATACCCTGGATTCCCCGGAAATCAGCGATTATGAGTACGACATGCTCATGCAGGAGCTGAAAGCCATGGAATCCGCCCACCCCGATGAGATCGCGGCGGATTCGCCCACCCAGCGGGTCGGCGACGAAAGCCTGTTCAACACCTTCGAAAAGGTGGAGCATACCGTCCAGATGGGCAGCCTTCAGGACGTGTTCAGTGAGGACGAGCTCTACGACTTCGGGGCCCGGTGCAAGGAGACTGTCCCGGACGCCGCCTTTGTGGTGGAGCCGAAAATCGACGGTCTTTCCGTTTCCCTGGAGTACCGTAACGGCGTTTTCGTCCGGGGCTCCACCCGGGGAAACGGCTTTGTCGGCGAGGACGTGACCCTAAACCTCCGCACCATTGCCTCCATCCCCAAAAAGCTGACGGAGCCGGTGCCCTTTGTGGAGGTCCGGGGAGAGGTCTACATGCCCCGGGCGGTGTTTGAATCCCTGGTGGCCGAGCAACTGGAAAACGAGGAAGAACCTTTCAAGAATCCCCGGAACGCCGCCGCGGGCGGGCTCCGGCAGAAGGACCCCAAGGTCACGGCGGCCCGGAAGCTGGACATCTTCGTCTTTAACCTTCAGCAGATCGAGGGCATGGAGATCACCTCCCACAAGCAGTCCCTGGACACCCTCCACCGCTTGGGCTTCCAGGTGATCCCGTCCTACCGGCGGTTCGACAACATCGAGGATGCCGTGGCCGAGGTCCGGAACATCGGCGAAATGCGGGGCAAATACCCCTTCGACATCGACGGCGCGGTGATCAAGGTGGACGACTTCGCCCACCGGGAGCGCCTGGGCGCAACGGCGAAATTCCCCCGCTGGGCCGTGGCCTTCAAGTATCCCCCCGAGGAAAAGGAAACCACCCTCCGGGAAATCCAGATCAACGTAGGCCGCACCGGAGCCTGCACCCCTACGGCGGTATTCGACCCCATTATCCTGGCCGGAACCACCGTCAGCCGGGCGGTGCTCCACAACCAGGACTTCATCACCCAGCGGGACCTCCGCATCGGCGACCGGATTCTGGTCCGGAAGGCCGGGGAGATCATCCCCGAGGTCCTGCGCTCCGTCTCCCACGCAGAGGGGAGCGAGCCTTACCATATCCCGGAGGAATGTCCCGTCTGCCACAGCAGAACCGTCCGGGATGAAGCGGTGATCCGCTGCGTCAACCCCGCTTGTCCGGCCACGCTGCGGCGGAATCTGATCCACTTCGCTTCCCGGGGAGCCATGAACATTGAGGGCCTGGGCCCGGCCATGATTGATCTGTTGCTGCAAAACAAGCTCATCGCGTCTCCTGCGGACCTGTTCCGCCTGAAAAAGGAGGACCTGGTAGGCTTGGAGCGGGTCGGCGAGGTCTCCGCCCAGAACCTTCTGGACTCCATCGACCGCTCCCGGAGCAACCAGCTGTCCCGGCTGGTCTTCGGCCTGGGGATCCGGAACATCGGCGAGCGGGCGGCCCAGCTTCTCTGCCGCCACTTTACCACCATCGAGGGAATCCTGGGCGCTTCCAAGGAGGAAATCGCGGAAATCGACGGCTTCGGCGATGTCATGGCCGAATCGGTAGTCCAATATTTCCAGAAGCCCGAGACCCGGGAGCTGCTGGAGGAGTTCCGGACCGCCGGGGTGAACCTGCGGGAGGAAATCCAGGAGACCGGCTCCGCCCTGGCGGGGAAGACCTTCGTTCTCACCGGCGCCCTCCCGACCCTGACCCGCAGCGAAGCCAAGGCCCTCATTGAGAAAAACGGCGGCAAAGTGGCGTCGGCGGTGTCCAGAAAGACCGACTACGTCCTCACCGGCGAGGCGGCGGGCAGCAAGCTCACCAAGGCCCGGGAATTGGGGATCGCCATTCTCAGCGAGGACGAGTTCCGCAGTCTGCTTTAACTTTTGTATCAATTTTATGGAGGAATCCGTTATGAATCTCGACATTCAACACCTGGCCAAGCTGTCCAGGCTGAAATTCTCCCCGGAGGAGGAGACGAAGTTCGCCGCTGAAATGGAAAAGATCGTGGAAATGGTAGAAAAGCTCCCCGATCTGGACGCCAGCGGCGCGCTCATCGACCCCAACAACCCCATGACCCTCCGGCATGACGTGGTGGAAAACGCCCCCAACCGCAAGGAGCTTCTTCAGAACGCTCCGGAGGTCCAGGCCGGCTGCATCGTCGTACCGAAAGTTGTGGAATAAGAAAGGGGACCCATCATGGAACTGTATCAGCTGACAGCGGAGAAGCTGTCCGAGCTTCTGGCAAAAAAAGAGTGCTCCAGCGTGGAGCTGACCCAATCGGTTCTGGACCGCATCCAGAAAAAGGACCCGGAAATCGGTGCATACCTGACCGTCTCCGGGGAGGAAGCCCTGAAAAAGGCCGCCGAAGTCGATGAAAAGCGGGGGAAAGGGGAGACCCTGTCTCCTTTGGCCGGCATCCCCATGGGCATCAAGGATAACATCTGCACCCGGGGCATCCGCACTACCTGCGCTTCCCGGATCCTGGAAAACTTCGTGCCCCCTTACGACGCCTTTGTCATGGAGAAGCTCCACGCCGCCGACGCGGTGATTCTGGGCAAGCTCAACATGGACGAATTCGCCATGGGCTCCTCCACGGAAAACTCCTACTTCCAAAAGACCCATAACCCCTGGAACCTGGACTGCGTGCCCGGCGGCTCCTCCGGCGGCAGCGCCGCTTCGGTGGCGTCCGGCGAGGCCGTGGTGAGCCTGGGCTCCGATACCGGCGGCTCCATCCGGCAGCCTGCCGCTTACTGCGGCATCGTGGGCCTGAAGCCCACTTACAGTTCGGTTTCCCGGTACGGCCTGGTGGCTTTCGCCTCCTCCCTGGACCAGATCGGGCCTTTGGGCCGCAGCGTCAAGGACGTGGCCATGTTATATTCGACGATCTGCGGCCGGGACCCCCACGACGCAACCTCCGCTTTGCGGGAGTATCCGGACTTTGCAGCCGGGATCAAAAAGGACATCACAGGGTTGCGCGTGGGTATCCCCAAGGAATACTTCGGGGAAGGCGTTTCCGAGGATGTGAAGACCGCTGTCTGGAACGTGGCCAGGACCTTGGAAAAGGCCGGCGCGGTCCTAGTGGACGTGTCCCTCCCCAGCACGGATTACGCCCTTTCCGCTTACTACATCATCGCCTCCGCCGAGGCTTCCTCCAACCTGGCCCGGTTCGACGGCGTCAAGTACGGCTACCGCGCCAAGGAGTACGCCAACCTGACGGAAATGTACGAAAACACCCGCAGCGAGGGCTTCGGCGCCGAGGTCAAGCGCCGGATCATGCTGGGCACCTACGTGCTGAGCTCCGGCTACTACGATGCCTACTATAAAAAGGCCAAGTTCACCCAGCTGCGGATCCAGGAAGAATTTCGCAGCGCTTTCGATTCCTGCGACCTGCTCCTGACCCCCACCACCCCGGAGACCGCCTTCAGGCTGGGCGAGCGGGTGGACGATCAGGTGAAGATGTACATGAACGACATCCTGACCGTTACCGTCAATATCGCCGGTCTGCCCGGACTCAGCATGCCTTGCGGCTTCGACCGGAAGGGTCTGCCGGTGGGCTGCCAGCTCATCGGACCGAAATTCAGCGAGCAGACCCTGTTCAACGCGGCCTCTGTCTGGGAAAACACCCTGGGCGGCTTTGACCTGGCGGCGACTCTGGCATAAGGAAGGGAAGAGATACCATGGACCTGAAAAACTACGAACTGGTGGTGGGCCTGGAGGTCCACGCCGAATTGAATACCGCTTCGAAAATCTATTGCAGCTGCCGCAATGCCTTCGGCATGGAGGTCAACACCCAGTGCTGCCCCATCTGCATGGGGATGCCCGGCACGCTGCCCACCCTCAACGAAAAAGTGGTGGAGTACGCCGCAAAAATGGGCTACGCCCTGAACTGCACCATCAACCCCGTCAGCAAGCAGGACCGGAAGAACTACTTCTACCCGGACCTGCCCAAAGCCTACCAGATTTCTCAGTTTGACATCCCCCTGTGCGAGCACGGCTACGTGGACATCTGGGTGGATGGGGAAGAGCGCCGCATCGGCGTCACCCGGATTCACATCGAGGAGGACGCAGGCAAGCTGATCCACGACGACAGCTTTACCGGGACTCTGGTGGACTTCAACCGCTGCGGCGTGCCCCTGATCGAGATCGTCTCCGAGCCGGACCTCCGGAGCTCCGCCGAAGCCAAAGCCTATCTGGATACCATCAAATCCATCCTGGAATACCTGAACATCTCCGACTGCAAGATGCAGGAGGGCTCCATCCGCTGCGACATCAACGTTTCCGTCCACAAGCCCGGCGAGCCCTTCGGCACCCGGGTGGAGATGAAGAACGTCAACACCTTCAGCGGCGCTGTCCGGGCCATCGAGTATGAGGCCACCCGGCAGGTGGAGGTCCTGGAAACCGGCGGCACCATCTCCCAGGAGACCCGCCGCTGGGACGACCTGAAAGGGGAGAACGTCCTTCTCCGCAGCAAGGAGGACGCTCAGGATTACCGCTATTTCCCCGAGCCCGACCTGCTGACCATCGTTCTGGACGAGGAAAAGCTCCAGGAACTGAAATCTTCCATCCCCGAGCTGCCCAATAAGAAAAAAGTCCGCTACATCAAGGAGCTGGGCCTGCCCGAGGCCGACGCGGTCCTTCTGGCCGAGACCAAGGAGAAATCCGATTTCTTCGAAGCCATCCTGGCCGCCGCTCCGGTAAAGGCCAAGAGCGCCGCCAACTGGGTCCTGGGCGACGTTTCCCGGCTGATGAACGAGCAGAACAAGTCCATCGACCAGTTGGGCCTGGACCCCAAGCAGCTGGCGGAGATCATTGCCCTCATCGAAGGCAACAAGATTTCCAGCTCCGCAGGCAAGCAGGTCTTTGACGAGATGCTGAAAACCGGAAAGGCTCCGGCGGAGATCGTCAAGGAGAAGGGCCTGGAGCAGGTTTCGGACTCCTCCGCCCTGCAGGCCATTGTGGACGAAGTGGTGGCCAACAACCAGAAATCCATCGCCGACTACAAAAACGGCAAGACCAACGCTCTGGGCTTCCTGGTAGGCCAGTGCATGAAGGCTTCCAAGGGCAAGGGCAACCCGGCGCTGATGAAGGAGATGCTCGCTAAGTATCTGGAGGGCTGAATGGAAATCGAGATCACCAATATGTGCATGGTTCTGGACCCGGCGACCCAGCGGGTCGTGGTCCAGAACCGTGTGAAATACTGGACCGGCCTGGCCTTTCCCGGCGGCCATCTGGAGCGGGGAGAGAGCCTGGTGGAATCCGCCATCCGGGAGGTCCGGGAGGAAACGGGGCTGGTGGTGTCCAATCTGCGGCCTTGCGGGATCATCCATTGGACCCGGACCGACGCAGACGAACATTATTTTGTCCACCTGTACCGGACGGAGACCTTCCACGGCCAGCTCCTTCCGGCTACCGAGGAAGGCTCTGTGGCCTGGATGCCGTTGGAGGAGCTGATTTCCAAGCCCAAGGAGGCGCTGTGCCCCCATTTCCGGGACTATCTGCGGCTGTTTCTCGACGATTCCTTGTTCGAAGGCCACATTCCCTGGGCGCAAGGGGAGGACACAAGGGAGATCGTCTATTTCGGTTCTTCCGGAGCAGCACGCAGTTCTCTGTAAAAACGACGAAAGGATGGTCCCCAGCGGGAAAAGCTCCTGCTGCCTACCACTGGGATCAGCCCGGTGGCCCAGGAGAGCTTTGCCTTCAACCACGAGCTGCCCACGGAAAACGTCACCAGGACCACCCAGTGCTGGGGCTTCCTGGAATCCCAGGAGACCACGGCAGTCTCGCCGGAGACCTTCGGCGAATTTGTGTTCCCGTATCAGGACCGGCTGGTCCGCCGGTTCGGGCTGCTTTCTTACGGCTGCTGCGAGCGGGTGGACGCCATCTGGCCGGATTATTTGTCCAAGTGGAAGAATCTCCGCAAGCTGTCGGTTTCGCCCTTTAATAACGAGGCCCAGATCGGCGAGTATCTTCGCGGGAGCAACGTGGTGTATTACAGCAAGCCTCGGGCAGAGTATGTGACCAATCGCGGTCCGCTGGATGAGGACGCAATCCGGGAGTACTTCAAAGGCGTCGCCGAGCACGCCAGCGGCTGTCTGTTTGAGGTGGCCCAGCGCGAGGTCGGGACCATTTACGGCGACTATGAGCGCGGACGCCGGTATGTTCAGCTGACAAAGGAAACCATTGATCGATATTGGAAACCGTAATTCATACCGCCATCGATTTTCGCCGGTTTTCCAGCCGGAAACCCGCTGGGGAACCGGTCGATTTTCAAAGACCTGTAATTTCGCAAAATATAAATTTAGCGAAATTGGAAGGAGGAAAAAACCCAGATGTCCTACACTCCCAGCGATTATTCCACCTGTCCCGGGTTTCTGCGGGACTACTTGTATTATATGCTCACCATCAAAGGACGCTCCAAATTGACTGTGGAGGGTTACTTCATCGATCTGCGCACCTTTTTCCGGTTTCTGAAGAAGTACAAAGGTCTGGTTCCGGAAGAAACGCCGCTGGACGAGATTTCCATCCAGGACGTGCCCCTGAGCCTGGCCGCTGAGGTGACGCTTTCCGATGTCTATGAGTTCCTCAATTACACCTTCACGGAAAAATCCAACAACGCCCGGACCCGGGCCCGGAAGGTCTCCGCTCTCCGCGGGCTTTATAAGTACCTGACCAACAACGTGGGCCTGATCCCCACCAATCCCATCGAAAAGCTGGAGCTTCCCACGGCCAAGCAGGCGCTGCCGACCTACCTCAATCTGGAGCAATGCTACGACCTGCTTCGAACATTTGACCAGGCGGACCCCAACCATCCCCGGGATTACTGCATCGTCACCTTGTTCTTGAACTGCGGGATGCGGCTTTCGGAAATGTCCGGGCTCAACGTCAACAGCTTCCGGGATAACACCTTGCGGGTCCTGGGCAAAGGCAATAAAGAACGAATGTTGTACCTCAACGATGCCTGTATGGCTGCCATGAAGACCTATCTGGAATACCGCAGCCAACTAACGCCGATCCGAGATACGGACGCCATGTTTTTGAACCGCACCGGCCATCGTCTGGGCCAGCGGCGGATTGAACAGATCATCACCGAACATTTGGACCGGGCGGGGCTTTCCCATATGGGATTTTCCACCCACAAGCTCCGGCACACGGCGGCGACCATGATGTACCAGTACGGCGACGTGGATGTGAAGGTCCTCCAGGAGATTCTGGGCCACGTACATCTGAACACCACCGAAATCTACACCCACGTTTCCGACAAACAAAAAGAGGCTGCGCTATCCAGCAGCCCCTTGGCGGGTTATAAGGAGAAATCGGAAAAATGACAAATCGGCTGCGGAGATGGTTTCCGCGGCCGATTTGTTCGTTATCGAAAAATCAATTGGAACAGCAAATAGGAGAAAAGAAGCGCCGCAGCTCCCACAAGAACGATGCCGATTGCCGTTTTCCGATGCCGGGGCGGCTCTGGATCCGTCCTTCCGGGCGGTTCCGGGGTGTTCGGATCATTCCGAGGCGCCAGCGGCGGTAACGGTGAAGGCTGTCGGGCCGGCCGCTGCAGCTGATACCGCATGGCAATGGGGTCCGATTGATTCAGAATTCGGCGGCAAAAGGCTTTCAGCCAGGCCGCATCCTCCGGCGTGGATATACAAACGTTCAGCGTACTGACTTCGTGGGCCAGCTGATTCCGCATATGTCGGAAACGCACCAGCTGTTCCAGGTCTGAGTCCCACCCGGGGATTTGGCGGCTGAAAAGGACCGACGTTTGTTTCATATCCTCGATATAGCTGGTAACGCCCTTCCCCACCGGATACAGCTCCCGGCACAGCTTGTCCAGATGCTTAAAGGCCTCCAGGAACAAAAGATTCCCATTTTCCATTTTGCGCTCTCCCGAACAAATATCCGGTTATTCCTCGTCCTCCGGATCGATCCAGTTCTTGGCCCGCTCCACGGCGCGATGCCAGCCTTTCAGGAGCCTGGCCCGGGTCGCTTCGTCCATCTGGGGCTGGTAGGTCTTTTCGATTTTCCCCAGAGTTTTCAGCTCCTCCACGCCGCTCCAGAACTGCACGGCCAGTCCGGCCAGATAGGCCGCGCCCAAAGCCGTGGTCTCCCGGATCACCGGACGGCACACCGGCTTTCCGATGATGTCCGCCTGGAACTGCATGAGAAATTCGTTGGCCGAAGCGCCACCGTCCACCCGCAGCTCCTGGAACTCCACGCCCACGTCGGCGGAAATGGCGTCCAGCAGGTCCTTGGACTGATAGGCAATGGCCTCCATGCAGGCGCGGATGATGTGCGAACGTTTGGTTCCCCGGGTGATTCCGATGAGCATCCCCCGGGCGAACATATCCCAATGGGGCGCGCCCAGCCCGTTAAAGGCCGGGACCATGTACACCCCGCCGGAATCCTTGACCTTGGAGGCGTAATAATCCGAATCCGACGAGTCGGTGAGGAACCGCATCTCGTCCCGGAGCCACTGGACCACGGCTCCGGCGGTGAAAACGCTGCCTTCCAGGGCGTACCGCACTTCCCCATCGGCGCTGGCCGCCAGGGTCGTCAGCATCCCGGATTTACTGGTCACAGCCTCTTTCCCGGTGTTCATCAGAAGGAAGCACCCGGTGCCGTAGGTGTTCTTGGCCTGTCCCTTGGAGAAGCAGGTCTGGCCGAACAGCGCCGCCTGCTGGTCCCCGGCCGCACCGGCGATGGGGATGGAATACCCGTTGATCTGGGCCATGCCGAAAATCCCGCTGGAGGGCCGGACCTCCGGCAGCATGGACCTGGGAATCTCCAGAATTTTCAGAATCTCCTCGTCCCACTGCAAGGTGTGGATATTGAACAGCATGGTCCGGGAGGCGTTGGTGTAGTCCGTGGCGTGGACCAGGCCGCCGGTGAGCTTCCAGATGAGCCAGGTATCCACGGTACCGAACAACAGTTCGCCCGCCTCCGCTTTTTCCCGGGCCCCGGCGACGTTATCCAGAATCCATCGAATCTTTGTTCCGCTGAAATAGGCGTCGGGAAGAAGGCCGGTGTGCTCCCGGATCAATTCGCTGTACCCCTGGGCCTTCAGCTCCTCGCAGAGAGCGGCGGTCCGGCGGCACTGCCAGACAATGGCGTTATAAACCGGCCGCCCCGTGGATTTTTCCCAGACAATGGTGGTTTCCCGCTGGTTGGTGATGCCGATGGCCGCAATTTCCTCGGCGGGAATCCCGCTCATCAGTAAGGCGTCGATGAGAACGCCGTATTGGGAGGCGTAGATTTCCATGGGATCATGTTCCACCCAGCCTTCCTTGGGATAGTACTGGGTGTACTCCCGCTGGGCGATGCCTGCGATGTTCTGCTCCCGGTCGAAAATCACCGCCCGGGAGCTGGTGGTTCCCTGGTCCAGGGCCACGACATACTTTTTCATGCTCATGAGACGCCTCTTTTCTTAGAAATGTCCGCCGCCGCCTCCGTGGGAAGCGCCGCTGGAGCTGGTGTGGACGGAGCTTCCGCCGCCACCGCCGCCGCTTCCGGAGTCGTTGTCAATGCGGGTCTTGGTCATGGTAGAGCGGAGGAACCGGTCGTTCCGCAAGGTGATCCGGATGGAGCCGTTTTCCAGATAGTGAGCAGCCTCCCGGGCGCGCTTGGCCGAACGGTTGACGCCGGCCATCACCGCAACGGAAATGCCGGAGATCACCGCCGCCGCCAGAAGGTAGAGGGGAATCCGCCGGGTCGTCCGTTCCAGGGCCGTTTCCGGGGTGTAGTCCAGGTCCTCGGGGTTGTCTACGTAATGGGTGCCGCTGTCCGGCTCCTCTCCCTGGATCAGATAATTTTCGGCTTTGGAGAAAAAGGTTTCCACCGCGCCGGAATAATCTCCGTCGGAAAGGTCCCCCAGGCAGGACTGGACCATGGATTCAATGCGCCGGTCGCTGAACACCCGGATGCAGGTTCCGGAGGTGGAAAACCAGACCTCCCGCTCGTCCATGTTGATGAGCATCAGCACGCCATCGGCGGAAAAGTCGTTATAATCGAAGAAGTCGTCGGCGTATTCCATGGAGGACAGGCCCTCGGCGTCGTCAATGGTGACGACCACCAGGTCCACGCCCTGGTCCGTGCTGATCTGGCTGGCGGTTTTGGAAAGGGAGGCTTCTTCCTCATCAGTGAGCAGCTCCGCGTAGTCGTAGACCCGCACGGAGGGGTCCACGCTGGTATCCATAGCCGCTGCCGCCGGAGCAAACAGCAGGATCAGGAGCACGCTGAACAGCGCTGCGCAGAAGGTTCGTTTCAAAACAGCATCCCTCCCAGAAACAGCAGTACGGCCACCGCCGCGAAGATTCCGGCGGCCCAGGCAAAGACCTTGGGAATGGAAATGGGCAGATTTCCCACCAGCTTGCCGGTCTGGCCGTTCATGGCAAAGAGATATTCTTTGCCCCGGTAGGTGCTCATGAGCATCCACACCGGCAGCAGAACGTTCCGGGCGGCCTGCTGCTGAATCTGCACGTCGTTATTGGTGACCTGAACGCTGGCGTAGCCGCTGATGGTGTTCCGCAGGACGTTTTCCACCGTGGTCTTGATCCGTGCGGAGGCCCGGGGAAAGGTGTTCTCGCTGGACTCGTCGTACCGCTCCGCCAGAAAGCCGGAAAGGTAGGCCGGAGAATATTCCACCAGCTTGGTCATGTCATAGGGCTCGATGGAATCCATCAGGGCATCGTCCATTTTGGAGGAGCCGTCGGCGGGAATCCGCTGGAACTGCATCACGCCGCCCCGCTCGATGTGAAAATGGTCCGTCCGGGTATAGCGGTAGCGGCTGTCGCTCCAGGAGTGTACCCGCTGGGCGTTGGCCGTCAGGTAGGAGTTGGCCGCGCAGTCATAGAGCCAGAAGGGCACGTAAACGCCGGTGATCTTCTCGATCCGGTCCGGCGCGCAGAAATCCCTGGGAAGCAGGGGCTTCCACCGGCAGAGACGCTTAAACGCCTCCTGGGCCGTCTCCTTTTTCACTTGGAACGGAATGAGCTTTTCCGGCCGGAAGGGACCGGAAAGCTGTTCCGGGAAGATCGTGGCGTTCTGACAGAAAACGCAGAAGGTGGCCGCCGTCGTGGCGTCGGTCACGATGTGGGCCCCGCACTGGGGGCAGACATACTCCCGCATGTCCCCTTCCGGCTGAGCGGCTTCCGCTTCCGGAGCCGGGGAGGATTGGGCCTCTTTGGCCGCTTCCTCCTTCTCCAGAACCGACAGGTCAAAGGAGCCCAGGCAGTATTCGCAGTCCCACCGCTGGGTCTTTTCGTTGAATTTCAAGGGCGCCCCGCATTGGGGGCACTGATAGGTTAATACATCCATGCCAGATTCCTTTGGTTACAGCTTTTCGCCGCACTGAGGGCAGAATTTTGCAGGCTCCTTGGAGGTCCAGCCGCACTTGGGGCAGACGCTGCCCTGGGGCTTGGCTTTTCCGCAGTGGGAGCAGAAGTTGCCGGTGTTCTCCTTGCCGCAGGAGCAGGTCCAGGCGCCGGCAGGAGCGGGCTTCGCCTTTCCGCAGGCCGGGCAGAAGTTTTCGGTGCATTTGGCTCCGCAGGAGCACTGCCAGGTATCGGCGGCAGCCTGCTGCTCCCGGGCCCGCTGCTGGGCAGCCATCTGGGCCTGATTGGTCTGGGTGGCGGCGGCCATGAAGCCCCCGGCGGACTGCATCCCCATATTCACGCCCATGAATCCCGCGGTGGAGCCGTTGGCGTTGGAACCGGCAGCCTCCACGCCCCGGGCCACAGCGCCCTGGACGTAGCCTTCCCGGATCGCGGCGTCGGAAAGCATGGCTCCCTGGTTCCGCATATTGATGAGTTTCTTGGATTCCTCGTCGTAGGAGATGCTCTGGATGCCCACGGAGACGATCTCCATGCCCCGGAGCTTGGTCCAGTCCTCGTCCAGCGCGTCGGCCATATACTTGGCCACCTTCACGCCCTGGGAGGTCACATGGGAGATGCGGATGTTGTCCACGGACATCTGGTTGATGGCAGTCTGCAGGCCGTTCAGGAACTCTGCAAGATAGAGCTTCTGCAGGTCGGCGATCTCCATCCGCTGGTCGTTGTGAGGCACGGCTTCGGCGTAGAACTTCAGGGGGTCCGCCACGCGGACGGAGAAGTAGCCGTGGGCCCGGAGGAACAGCTCGGCATTGTAGAAGTTGTCAAAATAGTTGATGGGGTTCACCGTGCCGAAGGCGATGTTCTTGATCTCCTGGAGATTGATGAAGTACACCTTCTGCTGATAAGGCGTCGCGCCGCCGAAGCGGATGCGGTCAAAGGTGTCCTGCAGGGCATCGCCGAAGCTGCCGCTGAACATGGAGGGCGCGGCGCTGTTGTCCACCTTGAAATAGCCGGGTTCTGCTGTAAAGTCAATGACCTTGCCGCCGTCCACCAGGAGCATAAACTGGTTCTGCCCCACATGGACCACGGAGCCGTTGGAGATGACATCCTCGGTCCCCTTGCGGTTGGCGCTGCGGCGGTCGTTTTTCCGCACGGTCACGCCCTGGCAAAAGAGGGTGGTGTCGCTCATATTGTCGGCTTCAATGACTTCCAGCCACTGGTCGGCCAGGGCGCCGCCGACGGCTCCGGCAATTGCTTTGATAATTCCCATAAACGCATCGTCCTTTCTGAATATCCGATTAACACCAGTATAGCATAAACTGCACAAAATCACAAGTTTTCCCCGAAAAAATCGCACTTTTTTACCGTCTTTCCCGAAAAGCAAGATTTTTTGTCGGCACTCCTTGTTGTTTGCCGAAGAAAATGCTATAATGTAGAAACAATCATGCAGAAAATAAAGGAGAATTCCCATGAAGTCCTATGGTGTAACGGCAAAGACAGTGGGACCCGCTCTGACCTTCCGCAAGGGTCTGCGGGACGGGCTGCCCATTTGCCTGGGGTATCTTTCGGTTTCGTTTGCATACGGCATGATGGCCGTGGAGGGCGGGCTGCCGGTCTGGGCGGCGGTGCTGATCTCCATGACCAATCTGACCTCCTCCGGCCAGTTCGCCGGAACGGCCCTGATTTTCGCCGGAGGCTCCTTCCTGGAGATCGGCATCACCACCTTCGTGATCAATATCCGGTATATGCTCATGTCCCTGTCCTTATCCCAGAAGCTGGACGAGAAAATGTCTACTCTTTCCCGGAGCATCCTCTCCTTCGGCAACACCGACGAAATTTTCGCCGTGGCCATGCAGCAGCACGGGAAGATCCCCAGCGGCTACCTGTCCGGCCTGATCCTCACCCCGTATTTCGGCTGGGCCCTGGGGACCTTCCTGGGGGCCGCCTGCACCGGATTGCTGCCCGCCTCGGTCCGCAGCGCCCTGGGAATCGCCATTTACGGCATGTTCATCGCCATTATCATCCCGCCCTCCCGGCAGTCCCGGCCGATCCTCATTACTGTACTTCTGTCCATGGCGGTGAGCTGCCTGTTTGCCTTTACTCCGGTGCTGAACCGGCTGTCCGGCGGCTGGGTCATTATCATCTGCGCCGTGCTGGCGGCAGGCTTTGCCGCATACCGGTTCCCCATTGACGAGGAGCCTTCCGAGGAGGATGCTGCATGACCATCAACCTTCCTTATTTCCTGATTTCCGTGGCCATTATGGCCCTGGTGACGTACCTTCCCCGGATGCTGCCCCTGGTGATCTTCCGGAAGAAGATTCAGAACCGCTACATCCGCTCCTTTTTAAGCTACGTCCCCTACGCCGTCCTGGCGGCCATGACCTTCCCGGCCATTTTCTCCGCCACCGCCTCTCCCCTGTCGGCCCTGGCGGGACTGGTGGTGGCCCTGATTCTGGCGTATCATCAGAAGGGGCTCCTTACCGTGGCGTTGTCGGCCTCCGCCGCGGTGTTCCTGGCGGAGCTGCTGATGAAATTGGCCGCCTGATCCGGGAAAAACGCTTTACTTTGCCGGAAGAACATGGTATCATGAAGAAAAGCTCTGTTTTAGGAGGATTTTTATGATTCATGTAGCGCTTCTCAGCAAATGGCACGTTCACGCCGAGGGATACGGCAAGGAGTTCGCCTGGATTCCCGACGTCAAAATCACTGTGGTCTGGGACGAGGACCCGGTCCGCGGGCAGGCCTGGGCCAGGGACATGGGCTGCGACTTTGAGCCGGACCTGGAAAAAGCCGTCAACCGCGCGGATGTAGACGCCGTCTCCGTAGGCTGCCCCACCTCCATGCACAAAGAGGTGATCTGCGCCGCCGCCCGGGCGGGCAAGGCCATCTTTACCGAAAAGGTCCTGGCCATCACCACCAAAGACGCCGAGGAAATCGCCGATGCCGTGGAAAAAGCCGGCGTTCCCTTCCTCATCTCCTTCCGCCGCCGGACCGACGCCTCCATCCTGGAGGCCAAACGCCTGGTGGACAGCGGCGCTATCGGCCGCGTGACCCATCTGCGGGTACGGGACGCCCACGCCGGGATTTCCTCCGGCTGGCTGCCGGATTCCTTCTTTGACAAGTCCCAGTGCGGCGGCGGCGCTATGATGGACCTGGGCGCTCATCCCATGTATCTCTGCCTGTACTTCCTGGGCGAGCCTGCGGCGGTGTCCTCGGAGTTCACCCAATCCGGCGGCAAGGGCATCGACGATAACTGCGTCAGCCTGCTCCGGTACGCCGACGGCGCGGTTGCCGTGTCTGAGACGGGATTCCTGTCCAACCACTGCCCCTTCTCCCTGGAGATCAACGGCACCGGCGGCCACATCAGCGTCGGCGGCCCCCTGGAGGATGGCGTTCTTCTGATGAACGACGCGGGCCGCACCTTCACGCCTGCCGCCCAGCTTCCCGGCGGCCTGCCCTTGCCGGTCCCGCTGTTTGTGAGCTGCCTGCGGGACGGCACCCCCTCCCCCTTCGGCGTCCGGGACGCCGTGGCCCTGACCCGGCTCATGGAGGCCGCCTACCGCTCCGCCGCAGAGGGCAGAGAAATCGCTTACTGATCCCATTGAAACGCAAAAATCCCGCCCGAAAGCCTTACGCTCCCGGGCGGGATTTTTTTGCGGTTGTTATTCGGCAGACTCGGACTCCCCAGAGGCGGGAGCGCCGGTCTTGGCCGCGAAGTTCTTCATCATCTGGGCGATATCCACGCCGGTCAGGTCCTTCAGCACGGTAAAGCCGTTGGCCGCCACATCGGACACGGTCTTGGCCACCTTGGAGGCTCCCTGAGAACCGCCGTTGTCGATGACGGTGATGCGGTCGATCTGCTCCATGGGCTTGGAGACCGCGCCCATGATCTCAGGCAGGCGCTGGATAACCATTTCCACCACAGCCGCTTCGCCGTACTTCTTCATGGCCTCGGCCAGACGGTCCTTGGACTCGGCGTCGGCGATGCCCTTGGCCTTGGTGGCTTCGGCTTCCGCTTCGCCCCGGGCCCGGATGGCGTCGGCTTCGGCCTGGGCCTCGACCCGGCGGGCTTCCGCCTTGGCCAGAGCCTCCAGCTTCATGGCTTCGGCCCGGGCCTCGGCCTCCTTGATGGCCTTGACCTTGTTGGCCTCGGCCTCCACCTCGGTTTTGTACTTCTCGGCGTCGGCGGGCTTCTTCACGCTGGCAACCAGGCGTTCTTCCACGACGTTGGCTTCCTTCTGGGCCAGTTCGGCCTGACGGTCGGCCACCATCTTGTTGTTTTCGATTTCCTGGAGCTTATACGCCACGTCGGCGTCGGCCTTGGCCTTATCCTGCTCGGCGCGGTACTGCTCGGTGCGGATGGTCTTGTCGCGCTGGCTCTGGGCGATCTCCGCCTGGGCGCTGAGCTTAGCCTTTTCGCCTTCCCGGATGGCCTCGGCAGTCTTGACCTCGGTGTCCCGCTTCCGCTCGGCGGAGGCGATGTCAGCGTCGGCCTTGGACTGGGCGATCTGGGGAATTGCCCGGTTTTCCAGGTATCCGCCCTGGGTGGCGATCTTCAGCACGGTATAGGACATCAGCCGCAGACCCATGGCCTTCAGCTCGCTGGTGATGCTGTCCTCAATGGAGTTCTCAAAGGCCACCCGGTCTTCGTTGATCTGTTCAACGGTCAGGGTGGAAACGATCCCTCTCAGCTTACCTTCCAGGATCTGCTCCACCACGTTGCGGATGTTCTGGGTGGTCCGCTCGGTGTTGCCGTTGCAGAACTGCTCCACGGCCAGCAGGATCATGTCCGGATGGTTATCGACCTTGACTACCGCCGTACCGGCGATGTCCACGAAGATGCCCTGTTTGGAGGGCGCTTCGGTGATGTCCGTGGTCATGGAGACGGACTCCAGGGAAATGGAGCAGGACGTTTCCAGGCACGGAATCTGCACGCCGCCGCGTCCCACCAGGACCCGCTTTTTCAGGCCGGTGATGACCATTGCTTTGTCGGCGGGGACCCGTTTCCAGCACAGCAGGATGAGAATCAGCAGAATGACGACTCCCAGGACGATCCAGGTGACGGGGGTTTCAAAGATTGGCATAGTTGTTCCTCCTTTAGCCTTTTCTTACTACCAGTATACCATATTTGGCCGCCATGTCAATTTATTCTGCGTAAATTGTCGAAAAATCCGCGGTCCCGGGTGCTTTTCATTTTCCCGGAATTGTGCTACAATAAAGAAAAATCCTCCGAAAGGTCTTGAGAATATGTGCCACAAACCCCATTCTGCGGAGATTCTCTGCATCGGCACGGAGTTGCTCATGGGCGACATCGTCAACACCAACGCCGCCTACATCGCCAAGGAGATGGCGGCTCTGGGAATCAATCTGTACTACCAGTCCGTAGTGGGCGACAACCCCCAGCGGCTGAAGGAGAGTCTGGCCCTGGCCTTTTCCCGGGTGGACACCGTCATTACCACCGGCGGCCTGGGGCCCACCTACGACGATCTGACCAAGGAGACCATCGCAGACTATTTCGGCCAGAAGCTGGTCCTCCACCAGCCCTCCTACGACCGGCTCTGCGCCTATTTCGCCCGGAACAACCGGGAAATGACCGAGAATAACAAAAAGCAGGCGTTCATGCCGGAGCGCTGTACCGTCCTGGAAAACCCCAACGGCACGGCTCCCGGCTGCTGCATCGAGCAGGACGGCAAGACCCTCATCATGCTCCCCGGCCCGCCCCGGGAGATGAAGCCCATGTTCGACCACTGGGCCGTCCCCATCCTGACCAAGGACAGCGAGTACACCCTGGTTTCCAAGAACCTCTACTTCTTCGGCATCGGCGAATCCACCCTGGAAAGCCGTCTGAAGGACCTGATGGTCAATTCCCGGAACCCCACCGTGGCCCCCTATGCCAAAACCGGCGAGGTCATGCTCCGGGTCACGGCCAGGGTCCACCGGCCGGAGGAGGCGGAAGGGGTCATGGCTCCGGCGCTGAAAATCATTGAGGAGACCGCCGGGGAGTACCTTTACGGCATCGACGTGGGAAATCTCCAGACCGCCGCCGTCCGGATTCTTCGGGAAAAGGGTCTTCACGCCGCCGCTGCAGAAAGCTGCACCGGCGGACTGGTGGCCAAGCGCCTGACCGAGGTCAGCGGCTCCTCCGCGGTCTTTGAGTGCGGCGTCTGCACCTACTCCAACCGGATGAAAGCGCAAATTCTGCATGTAAAGGAAGAAACTTTACAGAAATTCAGCGCCGTTTCCCCGGAGGTCGCCGCGGAAATGGCAGAAGGCGTCTGCGCCCTTTCCGGCGCGGACATCGGGGTGTCCGTCACCGGAAACGCCGGCCCCGAGCCTTCCGAGGGAAAACCGGTGGGAATGGTTTTCGTCGGCGTCCACAGCAAAAATTACAAAGCGGTCATTCCCCTGAACATCCGCCGCACCGACGAGGACGCCCGGGAGTACATCCGCTATCTGGCCTCCTCCCAGGCCCTGTATCAGATCATCGAGGCCGCCAAGCGTTTTTGAAAAAATCCGAAAAAAATTTCAAAAACCCCTTGACAAACCGCTTTTTATGCGCTATACTGGTCACAAATCAACAAACCGTTGACTGAGAAGAGTAGAAATCGAACTTCCCCTCCAGAGAGCCGCAGGCGGTGGGATTGCGGTAGGTGCGAGTCGGTTTTGAATGGCCTCAGGAGGGCAGGACGAAACGCATTTCGCTTAGTAGTGCCTGACGGGATCTCCGCCCGTTATCAAGGGAGCATATATGATCCGTATATGAAACAAGCGGGCGTTTTACGTCAATTTGGGTGGTACCGCAGAAGCAAGGCTTTTGTCCCATATATGGGACAAAAGCCTTTTTTTGTATTCCACTCCCCTTGGTTTCAGACGGAGCCGTCAGCCGGAAACACCGGCAAGAAAGGAGCTTACCTATGAAAACCATCCCCCACAGAATCTACCTCACCGAAGACCAGATGCCGAAGCAATGGTACAACCTCCGGGCCGACATGAAAGAGCAGCCCGATCCCCTTCTGAACCCCGCCACCGGCAAACCCGCCACGGAGGAGGACCTCTACCCGGTCTTCTGCAAAAAGCTGGCCCACCAGGAAATGGACGCCCAGACCCGCTACTTCGACATCCCCGACGAGGTCCTGGAGTTTTACAAGATGTACCGCCCCTCCCCGCTGATCCGGGCTTACAGCCTGGAAAAAGCCCTGGGGACCCCGGCGAAGATTTACTACAAGTTTGAGGGCAACAACACTTCCGGCAGCCACAAGCTGAACTCCGCCGTGGCACAGGCGTACTACGCCAAGGAACAGGGCCTCACCTCCCTGACCACCGAGACCGGAGCGGGCCAGTGGGGCACCGCCCTTTCCGAGGCCTGCTCCTACTTCGGCCTTCCCCTGACGGTTTTCATGGTCAAGGTTTCCTATGAGCAGAAGCCCTTCCGCAAGGCCGTAATCCAGACCTTTGACGGGCAGGTCATCGCCAGCCCCAGCAACACCACCGAAGCGGGCCGCCGCATCCTGGCGGAGAACCCCAACACCACCGGAAGCCTGGGCTGCGCCATCTCCGAAGCCGTGGAAAAGGCCGTGACCACCCCCGGCTGCCGCTACGTCCTGGGCTCGGTGCTGAACCAGGTCCTCCTCCACCAGTCCATCATCGGCCTGGAAAGCTACCAGGCCATGGAAATGATCGATGAATACCCCGACATCGTCATCGGCTGCGCCGGAGGCGGCTCCAACCTGGGGGGCCTGATTGCTCCCTTTATGCGGGATAAGCTCCAGGGCAAGTCCAACCCCCGCATCATCGCCGTGGAACCGGCCTCCTGCCCCTCTCTGACCCGGGGCAAGTACGCCTACGATTTCTGCGACACCGGCAAGATCACCCCGCTGGCCAAGATGTACACCCTGGGCTGCGGATTCATCCCTTCGGCCAATCACGCCGGGGGCCTGCGGTACCACGGCATGTCCCCCATCCTCTCCAAGCTCTACCACGACGGCTACATGGAAGCCGTGGCCGTGGAGCAGACCCGGGTCTTTGAAGCGGCCACCTACTTCGCCAAGCATGAGACCATCCTCCCCGCTCCGGAATCTGCCCACGCCATCCGGGCCGCCATGGACGAGGCCATCAAGTGCCGGGAGACCGGCGAGGCCAAGACCATCCTTTTCGGCCTCACCGGCACCGGATACTTCGATATGACGGCATACAGCGCCTATCTGGAAGGCCGCATGACCGACTACATCCCCACCGACGAGGACCTCCAGAAAGGCTTTAACGGCCTGCCCAAGGTTCCCGGCATCCAGGAATAAAAAAACGGCCCCGATCTGCTCTCCCGGCAGGTCGGGGCTTGCCTTATTCCGATTCCTTCAGCCGCAGCACGGCCACCAGGGGGTAGTGATCCGATGGATACCGGCCGTCGAAATTGGTCCGGTCCACATAGGCTTCTTCCACCTCAAATTCGTCGCTGACGAAGATGTAATCGATGCGCCGCCCCTTGATACGGCCCTTGAAGCCGTGGTAGGTGCCGCTGTCCCCGGCGTTTTCCACGAACTGCCAGATGTTGGTCAGATGAACGTCGGGATACTCGTGAAGATTCTCCGACAGCACCCGGATGGGCCGGCTGTCCGGACAGGCGTTCAGGTCCCCCATGAGAATGGTGGGGAGCCGTTCTTCCTGGTTCAGCCGGTGCATGTAGTCCAGGATGATCCGGACGCTGAGGTTCCGGGCCATGCCGCAGACGTGGTCGAAATGGGTGTTGAACACCCGGATTTTCCGGTCGAACTCCCGGACGTAAGCCTCGCACACCGTGCAGATCCGGGGGAAAAAGGCGTAATAGGCCCGGCTGCCGTTCTTTTCCGGATGTTTGGAGAGCCAGAAGGTCTTGTCAAAAGAAACGGTGACGTCGGCGTTTTTCAGGATGATGGCCGATTGTTCGTCCCCCAGAGATTTGCTCCGGCCCAGGCCCCGGATGCTGTAATCGGCGGTGAGCAGCCGCCGGATGTCCTCCCGCATGGCGGGGAGCATCTCCTGGACGCCTACAATAGCCGCGTTGGACCCCCGGATCATGGAGCCGATGAGCTCCCGGCGGTTGGCCCAGGCGTTTTTTCCGCGCAGCCGCGCCAGAACGGAATCCCGTTTTAAATTGAAGGAAGCGACTTTAATGGCCTCCGGCATAACGATCCCACCTTTTCAAAGTACCTTTTTAGGGTATCCCTCCGGGTCCCCGGATTCAACCGGCATTTTGTAAACTTTTCCGGAGTTTTTCTCCCCGTTCCAAAAAGCGTCCAGCTCCCGGCGGAGGGCTTCCGGGTCCCTGACCCGGCGGAAATGGCTCCAATGGTCCGGGAACAGTCCCCGGTAGGCGGGCTTGCTGAACCGCTGGTCGATGAGCAGGACCACGCCCTTATCCCCGTTGTCCCGGATGACCCGTCCCGCCGCCTGGAGCACCTTGTTCATGCCGGGGTACCGGTAGGCGTAGGCGAAGCCCATGTGGTTTTTGCCATCGTAGTAGTCCCGGATCACGTCCTGCTCCGGGCCGATCTGTGGCAGCCCCACTCCTACGATGACAGCCCCGATGAGCCGGTCCCCTTTCAGGTCGATGCCCTCGGAGAAGATGCCCCCCAGCACGCAGAAGGCCGCCAGCGTCCGGCCGGGATCCTCCTCAAATTGGCTGAGAAAGGCCTCCCGTTCCTCCTCGGAAAGGCCGCTTTGCTGCATCACGCAGCGGACGCCGTCCCCGCAAAGCTCCGAAAACCGCTGATACACCTCCCGGCAGTAGGCGTAGGAGGAGAAAAACACCATGTAGTTCCCCTTCCGGGCCTGAACGGTCTGGAGGATCAGCTCCGCCACTTCCTCGTAGCTGTCCTCCCGGTCCCGATAAGCGGTGCTGACCTGGTCGGCCAGATACAGCCCCAGATTTTCCCGGGGAAACGGCGACGGCAGGCTGCACAGCCGGGATTCCGGGTCCCCGCCCAGCACCGAAGCGTAGTACGGCAGCGGCGACAGCGTCGCCGAAAACAGCACGGCGGCGCTCCCCCGGCCCAAAGCGTCCCGGAGAAAGGCCGACGGGTCGATGCAGAACAGCGTCACCTCCGTGTCCCGGCCCTCCAGGTTGGCCAGGGTGACGTAGTGGTTGTCGTAAAGTTCCCCCATCCGCTGGTAGTTGAGCACATCGAAGTACCGTTCCAGCACTTCCCCGTGGAGGGGCGAACGCAGGTTCTTCCGCAGCCATTCCTCGCACCGGGGGACCAGCCCGGCCAGGGCCTCCCCGATCTCCTCCACCGGCTGTGACTGGACGTGGGCCCGTTCCTCGCCGCAGCTTTTCCGGAAGTCCAGGAAGGCCCGGTTGACCCGGTTCACCGCGGATTTCAGCCGCTTTTCCCCGGCGCCCTTTCCCAGCTTCCGCTTCAGGTTCAGGAAATCCGACTTCCGCAGCCGGGCGGAAAACATCTCCCGGGAGCGGTCCACCAGATTGTGGGCCTCATCCACCAGAAAGACGTAAGGCCCGCCGTCCTCGGCAAAGAACCGCCGGAGATAGACGGTTGGGTCGAACAAATAGTTGTAGTCGCAGATGATGCAGTCGCACCACAGGGTCAGGTCCAGGCTCAGCTCAAAGGGACACACCGTGTGCTTTTTGGCGTAGGCGGAGATGACCTCCCGGGTGAAGGCGTCCTCCTCCTGGAGCATTTCAAACAAGGCGTTGTTGACCCGGTCGAAGTGCCCCCTTGCATAGGGGCAATCCTCGGGATTGCAGCGGCGTTCCTCCAGAAAGCAGATTTTGTCCTTGGCGGTGAGGGTCACGGTCTTGATCCGCAGCGGCTGCTGCCGGAGGAGGGAAAACCCGTCCTCGGCGGCTTTCCGGGTGATGGTCTTGGCAGTGAGGTAGAAGATTTTATCCGTCAGCCCCTCCCCCATGGCCTTGACCGCCGGGAACAGGGTGGACAGGGTCTTCCCGATGCCGGTGGGAGCCTGGCAGTAAAGCCGCCCTTCCTGCTGGATGGTCCGGTATACCGCTACCGCCAGCTTCCGCTGCCCCTCCCGGTACTGGGGAAAGGGAAAGGCCAGGGGCTGGATGCTCCGGTTCCGGAGCAGCACCCAATCCCCCTGCCAGTCGGCCCAGGCTTTGTACCGCCTAAGGAGGTCGAAATAGAACGCTTCCAGTTCCTCTAAGGAATAGGAGCGGGTAAACCGCTTGATCTCCTCGGTCTCGATGTGGTAGTAGGTCAGCCGGACCTTCATCTCCGGCTGGCGGTTCTCCACGGCGTAAAAATACGCATAGCAGATGGCCTGGGCCCAATGGAGCCGGTTGAAATCCTCGTCGATCAGCTCCAGGGGCACGGCGGTGGTCTTGATCTCATCCACACAGACCCCGCCGTCCAAGGGAAACAGCCCGTCGGCCCGGCCCTCTACGGTGAAGGAGGTGCCCTCGTACACGCAGGTGTGGGAAAACCGCATCTCGGCCCGGTAATCCTCCCCCTCCTGCCGCTGCAAAAGGCGGTGGATACGGCTGCCCTCCAGGGCCCGGTCGGCCCCGCCGAACCGGTTGTCGATGCTGCCGCCACGGAGGACAAATTCCACCAGCTGCCGCACCGGGAGCTTCACCGCGCTGTCCATTTTCCCCACCTCCTTGGAACATTTATTCCATTATACCACCCAACCGCGCCTTTAGCAAGGCGGCGCCGCGAAAAAACGGGAAATTTTCTTGAAATGCCGTTGTCATTTTTTCTGGATTGCGGTATAATGAAAAGGTAAGTACATTTGACGTGAAAAAGAGGAAATCCATGGATAAACGCTTTTTTACAAACCTGAGCGACGCCGTGAAAAAAGCGGCCCAGTCCCAGGATATGACCGAGCTGGAACAGAATCTGAACCAGGCGGCCAACGAGGTGGCCCATTCCGTGAAGGACGCGGTGAACCAGGTCTCCACCGGCCTGAACCGCTCCGCCAAGGAGTTCCGGAAAAACTGGAATTACGCCGCCCCGTCACCCCCCCAGCGGACCACGGCTCCGCCCCCCATCGTCCGCGCGCCCAAACGCCGCCGCCCCGCCCGGGGAAACGCCTTGGGTACGACCCTGACGGCCATCGGCAGCACCCTCATCCCCCTGTCCTCTATCGCTTTGGTTTTCGGCGGGATTCACTTTCTGGTGCGCGCCGCCTTCTCCTCCCTGGGGACTCTGGCCGCCGTGACCCTGCCGATTCTGGGCACCAGCATCCTGTTCGCCAAGGCAGGCTCCAAACTGCGGGCCCGGTACCGCCGCTGCGAGACCTATCTCCGGCTCACCGGCGACGCGGATTTTATCACCGTAAAGCAGCTGGCCTCCGGGACCCAGCAGTCCCCGGACTACGTGGCCAATGACCTGAACCGGATGATCCGCAAAAAGATGCTCCCCGACGCCCACATGGACCAGCAGAAAACCTGCCTGATGCTGGGCCCCGACACTTATCAGCAGTATCTGGACGCCCAGAAGGCCCTGGAGGAGCGCCAGGCCGAGGAGGAGCGCATCCGCCGGGAATGTGAGGAAGACCCCCGCCGGGCGGAGCTTTACCGCACCGTTGAGGAAGGGAAAGCCTACATCCGCCAGATCAAGGAAGCCAACGACGCCCTCCCCGACGAGGACATCTCCAACAAGCTGTTCCGGCTGGAGGACGTCACCACCCGCATCTTCGACCACGTGGAAAAGCACCCGGAAAAACTGTCGGAGATCGGCAAATTCATGCGCTACTATCTCCCCACCACCCTGAAACTGGTCAACGCCTACCGGGAATTTGAGCAGCAGCCCGCCCAGGGCGAGAACATCCGGTCGGCCAAGGAGGAGATCAAAAAGTCCCTGGACGTCATCAACCAGGCCTTTGAAAAGCTGCTGGACAGCCTTTTTGAGGACGACGCCCTGGATATTTCCACCGACATTTCCGTGCTCCAGACCATGCTGGCCCAGGAGGGCCTGACCGGCTCGGATTTTTCCCAGGAAGACCGTAAATCCTGACGGATCGTCAATATTAGATAGGAGGACCTACCATGAACGAAGAACTGAAAGACGTTGTGCCTACCCTGACCTTTGAGCCTTTTGCAGAAGAAAAGGCCGCGGAGCTTACCGTCCAGGCTCCTGCCGCTCCCGCAGCGGTGGAGACGGCGGTCTTCGACGAAAGCACCCTGACCCCCGAGGAGCGGAAGATGGTGGAGGACTTCTCCTCCAAAATCGACCTGGCCAACACCAACATGGTGCTGCAATTCGGCTCCGGGGCCCAGAAAAAAATCGCGGACTTCTCCGAGACCGCTCTGGCCAATGTCCGGACCAAGGACCTGGGCGAAGTCGGCAATATCCTTTCCAGCGTCGTCACCGAGCTGAAAAGCTTCGACACCGACGAGGAGGACAAGGGCTTTTTCGGCTTCTTCAAACGCAACGCCAACAAAGTCACCTCTCTCCGGGCCAAGTATGAGAAGGCCGAAGTCAACGTCAACCGCATCTGCGGCGAGCTGGAATCCCATCAGATTCAGCTGATGAAGGACGCCGCCATGCTGGATAAGATGTACGAGATGAATAAGGTCTACTTCAAAGAGCTGTCCATGTACATCATCGCCGGCAAAAAGCGCCTGGCCGAGGTCCGCGCCACGGAGCTCCCCGCTCTGGTGGAAAAAGCCAGCAGCACCGGCCTCCCCGAGGACGCCCAGGCCGCCAATGACATGGCCAACCTCTGCGACCGGTTTGAAAAGAAGATCCACGACCTGGAGCTGACCCGGATGATCTCCATCCAGATGGCCCCCCAGATCCGGCTGGTCCAGGGCAACGACACCCTGATGTCCGAAAAGATTCAGTCCACCATCGTCAACACCATTCCCCTCTGGAAGAGCCAGATGGTGCTGGCTTTGGGGGTGGCCCACTCCCAGCAGGCCGCCGCTGCCCAGCATGCCGTCACCGACATGACCAACGAGCTGCTGAAAAAGAACGCCGAGACCCTGAAAATGGCCACCATCGACACCGCCAAGGAGTCCGAGCGGGGCATCGTGGACATTGAGACCCTGACCCACACCAACGAAATGCTCATCTCCACCCTGGACGAGGTCCTGCAGATTCAGCAGGAAGGCCGCACCCGCCGCCAGGAGGCCGAAGCCGAGCTGGGCCGCATCGAAACCCAGCTGAAACAGAAACTCCTGGAAATCCGCAAATAATTTCCCGAAAGAACCAACCCCGGCATCCGTTAGGACACCCTACGGATGCCGGGGTTTCATTTTTGTAGAGCCAGAACCGGTGTGATTTGGGTGCGCTTTGGTTTGGGTGCTTGCTCGATCCCCTTCCGAAGGGTGATGACGATGGTTACTTCCTTACCGCCCAGGCAAAGGTTTGATTCTGGGAGCAGACCCGGACGGACATGAAATTTTGAATGGTACGATTGATGTTTTCGAAATTGAGCATTGTGCAGAAAGGAATCATCCGGGCAACGGATTTTAATTTCACGGGAGATGCGGCATCGGTCGGCGGCTTGCTAAAAATGGCGAAAAAACCGTGCCCGAAATGGTGTGATTCGGGCACGGTTGGGTGCGCTTGGGGTCAGGTTTGGGTGCTTACTCGGTCTTTTCCCGGAGGGTGATGACCGTGGTGTACTCCCCGACTGCCCAGGCAAGGACCCGGTTCTGGGAATAGACCCGGACGGGGACGGTGTACTGGCCCTTTTTGGCTGTGACCTGGGACAGGTCGATGGAGGCCACCAGGTCGTCGGAGGTCATGGAATTCAGGACGGTGCTGTCGCCGACGATCTTCACGTTCTCCAGTTGGTTGATGGTCAGCTCCGCTTCAAAGCCGCTGGGCATATTCTCAAAGACGAAGTTGTTTCTGGGAACGGAGAAGGTCTTGGAGGTCAGGCCGTAGGTCGGGAAGGTGATGGTGACGCTGGTCACGTTCTCGGTGTTCAGGAAGCCTGCCGGGAGGGTGACGTCCAGGGTCATCTCCTTGCCGATGTCCACGGTGCGGAAATCGATGGGGCCCAGGATCACGGAATCCTGATTGTCCACGATGTCGTTGGCCGCCGCCACCATTATGGCGTTCTGGGACAGGGTATACCGGAGCTTATCCAGGGGGAAGCCCTTGGGAACGTTGACGAACTGGGGCTCCAGGGTCAGCTTCTTGGTCCGGTAGACCGGGACGGTGACTTCCACGTCGCCGGGCTCCACGGAGAGGTACTCCGAGGTTACGGCCGCGCCGTTTTTATCCAGAAGCGTCGGGGTTCCGGTGACGGTCAGGGAATCGGTGAGCTCCCCTTCGTTATCCAGGACCATAACGCAGCGGTCGATGCGGTTCACCACGTTCTGGGGGCCGCTGACGGTGAAGTTTTCGGTATCGGCGTAGGGCTTTTCCAGGATGTAGCCGTCTGCCGCGCTGAGCTTGGGGGTGGAGATTTCCAGGGTGAGCTGCTTGGTTACGATCTTGTCAAAGGTCAGGGTCAGCTCGGTATTGGACCAGCTGTTGATGCGGTAATCCGCGTCCTCGGTCTTTTTGGTCACTTCGATGGGGAGGGTGTACTCCTTGGCCTGGTTGACGTTGTTCAGGGAGACCGTGGCGATGAAATCGTCGGCGGTCAGCTTCTGAACCTTGGAGTTTTTGCCGGTGACATAGACGGTGACGGTAAATTCGGTGTCGCCGATGCGCTGGAGGCCCAGGGTCTGGGGAATGGAGCCTTCATAGTTGATGCTCACGGGGACGTTGACGATGGTGCGGTTCCGCTCCGGGGTCTGGGAGATGCTGACGGCGAACCAGGCCACGATGGCCACGACTACCGCAAAAATCCGAACGAAAACGTTGTTGTCGAACAGCTCCTGAAAGCTGGTTTTTTTCCACGAAAACTTCTTCATTTCTTCTTTCCCTTCCAAAAGCCCGGCTTTTTCTCCTTGGTTTCCTCGTTTGCTTCGGGGATCAGATAAAAATGAAGGGTCTGGCGGAGCTTTTCAATGGACAGGTTCCGGATCAGCCGTCCGTTGACCGCAAAGGATATCCCGCCGGTCTCCTCGCTGACGACGATGGTGACGGAGTCGGAAACCTCGCTGATGCCCAGGGCCGCCCGGTGGCGGGAGCCCAGCTTTTTATCGATGTCCTCCTCCTTGTCGGGCTTGGGCAGGAAGCAGGCCGCGGCCAGAATCTTTCCGTCCCGCATGATCATGGCGCCGTCGTGGAGGGGGGAGTTTTTGAAGAAGATATTGCCGATAAGCTCCACGCTGGGGATGGCGTCTACGATAACGCCGGTGGCGATCTGCTCGCCCAGCTTGGTGGCCCGCTCGATGACAATGAGGGCGCCGGTGGCGGACATGGACAGCCGCTGCACCGCCTCGCAGATGATCTCAATGGAATTGCCCCAGACGGCGTTCTGCCGGAGGCTGGCCTCGGGGTGGGCCCAGGGAGTCAGGCTTTTCAATTTGGTGCTGCGGCCCACCTTTTCCAGGGTGCGGCGGAGCTCCGGCTGAAAGACCACGATGAGGGCGATGAAGCCCAGCTCAAAGACCTTGTTTAAAATCCAGGTCACGGTGTTCAGTTCTTCGATCTGGGCGACCAGATACAGGGCGGTCAGCAGGAGGATGCCTTTCACCAGCTGTCCCGCCCGGGTCTCCCGGACGATCTTGACGCCTTTGTAAACGACGTAGGCCACGATGAGGATATCCAGCAGGTCCCATGGGAACCGAAATCCCCGAGCGGCCACTACGATGTCGCTCCAAGTATTAATAATCGTCTGCATTCCGCCAACCATGATTCCCGCTTCCGGAAATCGACCCTTTCTTTTGAAACTCTCTTTCTATTGTACCAATAACTGTCGGTAATTTCAACCTCTGGGCAGGCCCATTTTCTGAATTTTTTTCACTTCCGCCAAAAAGGCCGTCACCTGCCGGGGATTGTTGAAGAAGGAAGGGGAAAACCGGACGGCTCCCTGCTCCGTGGTGCCCAGGGAGCGGTGGGCCAATCCGGCGCAGTGGAGGCCGCCCCGAAGGGCGAAGCCCCGGTCGCTGAGGTAGGCGGCCACCTCAGCAGAGCCGGTCCCCCGGAGGTTAAAGCTGACCAAGGGGGCCTTCTCCCCCAGGCGGAAGCTCCTGGCCAGGAGGTCCACGTTTTCCATGGACTTCATTTCGTTGTAGACCCGGCTGCACAGGGCCATTTCGTATTGATAGACCCGCTCCGGCGGGTGGCTCTCCAGAAAGTCCAGGCCGGCCCCCAGGGAAAGGACGCCCACGGTGTTCAGGGTGCCGCTTTCCAGGCGGTCCGGGAGGAAGTCCGGCTGGTCCAGCTCCAGGGAGTTGCTGCCGGTGCCGCCCTCCAGGATGGGGTCGATGGAGACGCCGTCGCCCAGAATCAGCAGGCCGGTCCCGGCGGCGGCGTAAAGGCCCTTATGGGCGGCCGCGCAGAGGCAGTGAATCCCCAGGTCCCGGATATGGATGGGGAGGACTCCGGCGGCCTGGGCGGCGTCTACGATGAAAAAAAGGCCCTTTTCCCGGCAGAGGGCCCCCAGTTCCCGGATGGGCAGCACCGTTCCGGTGACATTGGAGGCATAGGTGCAGGCGATGGCCTTGGTATCCGGTCGGATCAGGCTGCGGAAGCTCCGGAGGGTGGCTTCGGGGTCCTCCTCCGACACCTGGGCGATGGAGTACGTCACCTCCGACTGGCGGCTCAGGGCGTGGATGGGGCGGATCATGGAGTTGTGCTCCAGGGAGGAGGTGATGATGTGGCCGGAGCGGCCCATGACGCCTTTTACCGCCATATTCAGGGCCATGGTGCAGTTCAGGGTGAACACCACGTTCTCCGGCTCCGCGCCGAAAAACGCGGCGGCTTTCTGCCGGACGCCGTAGACCTTTTCCGATACCCGCATGGAGATTTTATGGCCGCTCCGGCCGGGATTTCCCCCATAGACCCGCACCGCGTCGGCGACGGCCAGCTGGACGTTCTGGGGCTTGGGGAAGCTGGTGGCCGCGTTGTCAAAATAGATCATGGCCCCTCAACCTTTCGTCGTATAAGTAGGGGGAGGATGCCCCCGGGGGAGCCTTGGGTCAGGAACCCGCAACGGTTTTCAGAATCCGGATCCCGTTTTCCCGGAGCAGCTCCGCCGCCCGGTCCAGGTCGCCCCGGACCGCCAGGCTGTAACTGCATCCCTTGCCAGAAAGTCCCTCCGGCGTGCGGATCACGGAGCTTTTGATCCACGCCTGCTCCAGGAGCTTCTGGGCTTTATAGGCGTGGGTGATGGAGCTCAGCACAAGAATGTTCTGCGCCACAGGCCGTCCCCCTTTTCCAATAGATTGAGCGCTCCGGCGAAGCGGCGTTCGCTCAATCCAGTATATGAGGGCGGCGGCGGTTTGACCGGCTTTTGACAACGAGGGGAAAAAGGGACTATTTTACCCGGTTCAGCAGGCAAACCGCGTCGGCGGCAATGCCCTCCCCCGCTCCGGTGAAGCCTAAGCCTTCCTCAGTGGTGGCTTTGACGCTGACAGAATCCGGGGAGATTTCCAGGTCCCTGGCGATGGTCTCCCGCATGGTATCAATGTAGGGGCGGAGCCTGGGGGCCTGGGCGATGACGGTGGCGTCCAGGTTGCTGACGGCGTAGCCCTGCACCCGGACGCGGGAGGCGACCTCCCGGAGGAGGGCGCGGCTGTCCGCTCCGGCGTAGGCGGGGTCGGTGTCGGGAAAGAGCTTGCCGATGTCCCCCAGGGCCAGTGCGCCCAGCATGGCATCCATAATGGCGTGGAGCAGGACGTCGGCGTCGGAATGGCCCAGAAGGCCCAGCTTCCAGGGAATTTCCACCCCGCCTAAGATGAGCTTCCGGTCCGGAACCAGGCGGTGAACGTCGTATCCGCGTCCGATGCGGAGCATGGGCATGTCCTCCTTTGCGTCGCCCAGGAGGGCTTCCGCGGCGGGAAGGTCCTCGGGGGTGGTGATCTTGATGTTGTCGTAGCGGCCCTCGGTCAGGCGGACCGGGCGGCCGGTCTGTTCAAAGAGCTGGGCGTCGTCGGTGAAGTCCAGGTTCCGGGCCAGGGCCGTTTCCATGGCCGCCAGGTAGTCGGATTTCCGGAAGACCTGGGGGGTCTGGACCTGGAACAGGCGGTTCCGGTCCGGGGTGGCGCGGATTTCGCCGTTGTCCACCTCCTTGACGGTGTCCTTGACCCGGACGCCCAGGATGGCCGCGCCGGAAAGGGCCGCGTCTGCCAGAACCCGGCGGATGTCCTCCTTCCGGACCAGGGGGCGGGCCCCGTCGTGGACGGCGACAAAATCCGCCGCCGGGGAGACCTCGGCCATGCCGCCGAAAACCGACTGCTGCCGGGTGGCTCCGCCTTTGGCGACGACCCGCACCGGCAGGCCGGAAAGGACTTCCCGGTAGCGGTCCGCTGTGTCTTTTCCGGTGACGACGAGGATTTCCCCGATCTCGGGAATCCCCAGGAACGCCTCCACGCTGCGCCGGAGCACCGGCTTGCCGCCTAAGAGGAGGAGCTGCTTATCTGCGCCCTGCATCCGGTGGGAGGAGCCGGCGCTCATAATCAAAACACTGGTCATTGCATCCAATCCTTTCTGTTTCCATGGTAACAATTCCGCCGGGAAAATGCAAGTCTTTTTGCGGAGATTCAGAAAAACTTAAAGACCGCTGACTTTGGGGTCAGCGGTCCGGAACGATTATTTGCCGGAGGATTTTTCCCAATCCTCTTTCAGCAGGCCGTAGAAATAGAGGTCCGCCCAATGGCCATGCAGGTCCTTTACCTGGCTCCGCTGAACGCCTTCCGGCTTCATTCCCAGCTTTTTCATGAGGCTTACGGATTTCAAGGGATCGATGGTTTCAGCGAACACCTTATGGGCGTTCCATTGGCCGAAGGCGCAGTCGATGACGGCTTTGCAGGATTCGTATGCATATCCCTGACGCCAAAAGCTGCGGTTATAAATCCAGCCCATTTCATATACGCCCGCATCGGCCTGGTTGAACAGGATGTAGCCGATCATTTTGCCGCTTTCCTTATGAACCGCCGCAGCCGCGCCGTTCCGGCCGATACAGAAGGAGGTCAGAAACCGCTTGGTTTTCGCAAAGTCGTATGCCGGTTCGCAGTTTTCCATGGTTTCCTCATCGCCGAGGATGTCGTACAGGTCGGCGGCATCCTCCAGAGTGAAATTACGAATGATCATTCGCGGGGTTTCGATGTGCATAGCGTGTACTCCATTGTTAGGGTTTCATCACCTGAAATTTGCCGCGATTTTCCGCACGGCCATAAAAAGCGTGGAGGACAGGACGATTCCCAGGGTGTTGAGGATGACGTCGTTGATGTCAAAGGCTCTGCCGAAAACAGGCTGGAGGGTCTCGATGACGAGCACCGTAATGAACCCAACCAAAAAGGAGTTTTTCCAGGTGGGGCGTTTTCGAACCAGCGGATAGAGGACGCCGAAGGGCAGGAACATCAGAAAATTTCCCAGAGCTTCGCTGTCGAATCGGTGAAAAAAGTCCGGAATTAGGTCAAAAGCCCCGCTGAACCAGTAGATGGTGTGGCCGGATTCTCTGAAATAAAACAACCGATACCAGAAAACGTTCATCAGATCCAAGCCCAGAGTCAGGCAGACAAGCCCCGTGAGATAGCAAACGAAAAGACAGCCGAAAACTTTCCGACTGACAGGAGTCTCCCGGTCCTTTCGAAAGCAAATCAAGCCGTAAATTCCGCCTGCCGCCAGTGCAAAGGGCAGCGCCTGCAGAAAATAGCCGATATACGTGTCAAAAAAGAAATACTGAAAATTCATATCCGCGGGGAAATACATGGCGTCCTCCTAAGGATTATTTCAGAGTCAGCTGTTCGCCTAAATCTTCTTCCCGAACGATCATGCCCGCCGCCGGAAGGGTCTTGGTACGATAGCGGTGAGGCGAAACAAAGGTTTTTTCCGTCAGGAGCTCCACCCGCTCCACAAAGCCGTTCTTTTTCAGGGTCATGACCGCCACGCCCTGGTTGTCCCGGGTGGTCTTAGATGCGATCATGGCGGGATTGAAGATCAGCTTCCGTTTTTGGTTGGAGGTAAGGACATACTCGCTCCCTTCCTCCGGAACGGTGAGCCACACTAAGGGGGATTTGTCCGAATATGCCTTCTGCAGCTTTTTGCGATTGGTTTTGGTTTCGTAGGCGCTTAACGGAACCTTGGAAACCTTGCCGTTTTCGAAGAAGAACAGGACGTCGCCTTTATAATCTAAGGTGACAACGGTTCCGACCAGGTGCTCACCCTCGTCAAAGCCCAGTTTGGAGGCCAGGAAATCGCCCATGACGCTGGCCTTGGTCTCGGAGAAATCCGCGGCCTTGGCCTTGTAGACCTGGGCGTGGTCGGTGAAGAACAGCAGCTCGGCACGGTTGGAGGTCTCCGCCTGCAAGGTCACGGCGTCGCCCTCCTTGAGCTTCTGGACGCTGCTCATCCGAAGGGACTGGGGGGTGATCTTCTTGAAATAGCCCTCGGCGGTGACGAAAAGGTTCACCGGGTAGTCCGGGACCTCCTCCGCTTCTTCCTCCTGGCTCAGCTCGTCGGCGTAGATGAACAGGGTCTTCCGGGGCTGGCCGTACTTTTTGGCCACCTCCCGGAGCTCGTCGATGATGATCTTGCTGATCTTCCGGGGGCTGCCCAGGATGTCCTGCATCTCGGCGATGGCGTTTTCCAGGTCCTGGGTCTCCTGGAGGCGGTCCAGGATGTACTGGCGGTTTAAGTGGCGCAGCTTGATCTCCGCCACGTACTCCGCCTGAATCTCGTCGATGCCGAAGCCGATCATCAGGTTAGGGACCACTTCTTCTTCTTCCTCGGTCTCCCGGACGATGCGGATGGCTTTGTCGATGTCCAGGAGGATTTTTCCCAGGCCCTGGAGAAGGTGGAGCTTATCCTGGGCCTTTTTCAGGTCGAAGCGGACCCGCCGGGCCACGCAGCCCCGGCGGAAGTCGATCCACTCCAGGAGGATGCCTTTGGCCCCCAGGACCTTGGGCATTCCGGCGATGAGGACGTTGAAGTTGCAAGAGTAGCTGTCCTCCAGGGGGGTCATGCGGAAGAGCTTCTGCATGAGCTTGTCCGGGTCGGCGCCCCGCTTGGTCTCGATGGCGATTTTCAGGCCGGAAAGGTCGGTTTCGTCCCGGATGTCGGCAATCTCCCGGATTTTGCCCGCCTTGACCAGCTCGATGATCTTATCGATGATGACTTCCACGGTGGTGGTGGGCGGAATCTCGGTGATCTCGATGCAGCCGGAGGCTTTGTCGAAGCTGTACCGTCCCCGGACCCGCAAGGAGCCCCGGCCGGTCTCGTAGATGCGCTTCAGTTCCGCCGGGTCGTGGAGGAGGAAGCCGCCGCCGGGGAAATCCGGGCCTTTCAGGGTCTCGGAAATGTCGAAATCCGGGTCCTTCAGCAGGCCGATGGTGCTTTCGCAGACCTCCGCCAGGTTGAAGGAGCAGATGGCGCTGGCCATGGACACGGCGATGCCAACGTTGTTGTTGACCAGGATTGCCGGGAAGGTGGTGGGAAACAGCACCGGCTCCGTGGTGGTGTTGTCATAGTTGGGGACAAAGTCCACGGTATTTTTGCCGATATCCCGGAAAAGCTCGGCAGAAATCTTTTCCAGCCGCACCTCGGTGTAACGGGAGGCAGCGTAAGCCATATCCCGGGAATAGGCTTTTCCGAAGTTTCCCTTGGAGTCCACGTAGGGATGGAGCAGGGATTCGTTGCCCCGGGCAAGGCGGACCATGGTATCGTAGATGGTCTGGTCGCCGTGGGGATTTAAGTGCATGGTCTGGCCCACCACGTTGGCGGACTTGGTCCGGGGGCCGCTCAGCAGGCCCATCTGGTACATGGTGTAGAGGAGCTTCCGGTGAGCGGGCTTGAAGCCGTCGATCTCCGGCAGCGCCCGGGACACGATGACGCTCATGGCGTAGGGCATATAGTTTTCCTGGAGCATCTCGGTGATGGGCTGCTGCACCACCAGTCCGGCGTCTTTGATATAGGCGTTTCCGGAAACCGGCTTTTTGTGTTCCGTTGGTTTTTTTGGCATAGTTCGTCTCCGTTTTCTTCCGTAGTATCAGGAAATGTCCAGCATATCCAGGTATTCGTGGCCGTGCTCGGCGATCATGTCTTTCCGGCCCTGGAGGTCGTCGCCTAAGAGCAGGTCGAAAAGCCGGGCGGTCTTCTGGGCGTCCTCCGGGGTGATCTTGATGGCCCGGCGGGTCTCGGGGTTCATGGTGGTGAGCCACATCATGTCCGGGTCGTTTTCGCCCAGGCCCTTGGAACGCTGGATGGTGAACTTGTCGTCGCCGATCATCTCCATGATCTGGGTCCGCTCCACCTCGTTGTAGGCGAAGTAGGTCCGCTTTTTGGTGGTGATCTCGTAAAGGGGAGATTGGGCGATATAGATGTAGCCCTTTTCGATGAGGGTGGGAGTCAGACGGTAGAGCATGGTGAGGATCAGGGTGCGGATCTGGAAACCGTCCACGTCGGCGTCGGTGCAGATGACCACCTTGTTCCACCGGAGGGCGGAAAGATCGAAGCTGGCCAGCTCTTTATTGGCCTTGGAGCGGACCTCTACGCCGCAGCCCAGGACCTTCAGCAGGTCAGTGATGATGTCGTTTTTGAAGATTTTATCGTAGTCCGCTTTCAGGCAGTTTAAAATCTTGCCACGGACGGGGATGATGGCCTGGAACTCGGCGTCCCGGGACATTTTGCAGGAGCCCAGAGCCGAGTCGCCCTCCACGATGAACAGCTCCCGGCGGCTGACGTCCCGGGTGCGGCAGTCCACGAACTTCTGGACCCGGTTGGACATATCCATGGTGCCCTGGAGTTTCTTCTTTAAGTTCAGCCGGGTCTTTTCGGCGTTTTCCCGGCTCCGCTTGTTGACCAGGACCTGCTCGGCGATCTTGTTGGCCTCCATGGGGTTTTCCAGGAACCAGATTTCCAGCTGGTGTTTCAGGAAGTCCGTCATGGCGTCGTAGATGAACTTGTTGGTAATGGCCTTCTTGGTCTGGTTTTCGTAGGAGGTCTGGGTGGAGAAGGAACTGGACACCAGGGCCAGGCAGTCCTCCACATCGGCGAAGGAAATCTTCGACTCGTTTTTCAGGTACTTGCCGCTTTGCTTCAGATAGGCGTCGATCTGGGAGACAAACGCCTGGCGCACGGCCTTTTCCGGGGAGCCGCCGTGTTCCAGGAAGCTGGAATTGTGGTAGTACTCCGCCACCTGGACCCGGTTGGAGAAGGCCACGGCCACCGAAAGCTTCACCTTATAGTCGGGCTTGTCCTCCCGGTCCCGGCCTACCCGCTCGGCTTCCCAGTACTGGATGTCGGTGAGGGCCCCCTCCTCCCCCAGGAGCTCCCTGAGATAGTCGGTGAGGCCGTTCTGGTAGCAGAATTCGTACTTTTTGACCCCTTCGGCGGTGTGGTCGGTGAACTCAAAGGTCAGGCCCTGGTTGACCACCGCCTGCTTTTTCAGGGTGTCCAGGAAGAACTCCGTGGGGATGGCGATGTCGGTGAAAACGTCCAGGTCCGGACGCCAGCGCTGGCGGGAGCCGGTCTTTTTCTGGGTGGTGGGGGTCTTTTTCATCTCCCCGGCGATCTCGCCTTTTTCAAAGTGGAGGTCGTACTGGAAGCCGTCCCGGACCACGGTGACGTCGAAAAACTCCGACGAATACTGGGTGGCGCAGGAGCCCAGGCCGTTCAAGCCCAGGGAAAATTCGTAGTTGTCCCCTTGCTCCTTGTATTTGCCGCCGGCGTATAGCTCACAGAACACCAGCTCCCAGTTGAATTTCTGCTCCTTGGGGTTCCAGTCCACGGGGATGCCCCGGCCGAAGTCCTGGACCTCCAGGGTGTTGTCCTCCCAGCGGGTCACGAGAATTCTGGTGCCGAAGCCCTCCCGGGCCTCGTCGATGGAATTGGAGAGAATTTCAAAAAAGGAGTGTTCGCAGCCCTCCAGCCCGTCGGAGCCGAAAATGACCGCCGGGCGTTTTCGCACCCGGTCGGCGCCCTTGAGGGAGGAGATGCTGTCGTTTCCGTATTCCTGATTTCGTTTCGCCATGTGAGCCTCCAGTTTCAGATTCTTGTCGGGAAAAGGATTCCCCGAAGTCAACTCTTTTATTTTATCTGATTTTCCAGAATTTTGCAAGGGGTCCCACGCCAAAAGCCCCCGGACGCCGTTTCAGCGCCGGGGGAATGGGGATTTGCGGGGTTACTTGTGGTAAAGCTTCTTGGTCTGATACACCGGTTCGCAGGTCAGGTTGACCCCCAGCTTTCGGAAGACCGAGTCGTCCACCTGGGAGAGGATCACCGAGGAATGGGCCTCGCAGCCTTTGAGCTTTTCGATCTGCTGCATGGCGATCTCCGCTGTTTCGCTGGTGGCGGCGCTGATGGACAGGGCGATGAGGACCTCGTCGGTGTGGAGCCGGGGGTTGTGGTTCCCCAGGTGGTTGACCTTCAGGTCCTGGATGGGCTCGATGGTGGCAGGCGAGATCAGGTGGGTGCCCTCGTCGATGCCGCCCAGGGCTTTCAGGGCGTTGAGCAGCGCCGCGGAGGACGCGCCCAGCAGCGCCGAGGTCTTGCCGGTGACGATCCGGCCGTCGGGGAGCTCGATGGCGGCCGCGGGCATCCCGGTTTCCGCGGCCTTGTTCAGGGCGGGACGGACCACTCTCCGGCGGTCGGTATCGATGCCGGCCTGCTTCATCAGCAGCTCCACTTTATAGACGGTCTCCTCGCTGCCGTGGCCCTTTTTCTGGTCGCAGAGGGTGTGGTAGTAGCGGCGGATGATCTCCTGGCAGGAGGCTTCCCGGACGGCGTTGTCGTCGGTGATGCAGAAACCTGCCATGTTGACGCCCATGTCCGTGGGGGATTTGTAGGGGCTCTCCCCTGCAATCTTCTCAAAAATGGCGTTGAGCACCGGGAAAATCTCCACGTCCCGGTTGTAGTTCACCGTGGTCTCGCCGTAGGCTTCCAGGTGGAAGGGATCGATCATGTTGACGTCGTTCAAGTCCGCCGTGGCCGCTTCGTAGGCCAGGTTTACCGGGTGCTTCAGGGGGAGGTTCCAGATGGGGAAGGTCTCGAACTTGGCGTAGCCCGCCTTGACTCCCCGCTTGTATTCGTGGTAGAGCTGGGAAAGGCAGGTGGCCATTTTTCCGCTGCCGGGGCCCGGGGCGGTGATCACCACCAAGGGGCGGGTGGTCTCGATGTATTCGTTGCGGCCATAGCCCTCGTCGCTGACGATGAGGGGGATGTTCCCGGGGTATCCGGCGATGGGATAGTGGAGGAAGCTCCGGACACCCAGAGCGTCCAGGCGCTTGCGGAAGGCGTCGGCGGCGGGCTGCCCGGCATACTGGGCGATGACCACGCTGCCCACGAACAGGCCGATGCTGCGGAAGGCGTCGATGAGACGGAGCACGTCCAGGTCGTAGGTGATGCCCAGGTCGCCCCGGACTTTGTTCTTTTCGATGTCAGCGGCGTTGATGACGATGACGATCTCGGCGTTGTCCTTGAGTTCCAGGAGCATCCGGACCTTGCTGTCCGGCGCGAAGCCCGGCAGGACCCGGGAGGCGTGGAAGTCGTCAAAGAGCTTTCCGCCGAATTCAAGATACAGCTTGTTGTCGAACTGGGAGATGCGCTCCCGGATTTTCTTGGACTGCAAGGCCAGGTATTTGCCGTTGTCAAATCCGATCTGGTCCATGTTCGTTCCTCTTCCCGCGGCGATGGCCGCCTCTCTATTTTCAACACATACTCCTATTATATAAAAAAAATCGCCGTTTGACAACGGCTTTTTCCGGATTTTCGGCAAAAAACTCCCTTGGGCAGAGAAAAAGGACGCTTCCCTGAGCGGAAAGCGTCCTTTTTGCACGGAATCACAGCGGAAGGGCTCCCCAACTCGCCCTTCTGCCAAAACAGGTCTTACAGCATGGATTTGTAGAGGGCTTCGATGTCCTCCAGGGTGGGATCTTTCGGGTTGCCGGGACGGCAGGCGTCGTCCATGGCGGACTGGGCCAGGAACGGGATGTCCTCTTCCTTGACGCCGACTTCGGTGAGGGTGGCGGGGATGCCCACGTCCTTGGACAGCTGCTTCACCGCGTCAACGGCGGCTTTGCGGTACTCCTCCTGGGTCATGGAATCCACGTTGGCAACGCCCATGGCCCGGGCAATCTCCCGGTACTTCTCGCCGGTGGCAGGAGCGTTGTACTCCATGACCGTGGGCAGGATGATGGCGTTGGCGACGCCGTGAGGGGTGTCGTACACTGCGCCCAGAGGATGGGCCATGGAGTGGACGATGCCCAAGCCCACGTTGGAGAAGCCCATGCCGGCAATGTACTGGCCAAGAGCCATGCCTTCCCGGCCCTCGGGGGTGTTGGCGACAGCGCCGCGGAGGGAGCGGGCGATGATCTCGATGGCTTTCAGGTGCATCATGTCGGTCATTTCCCAGGCACCCTTGGTGATGTAGCCCTCGATGGCGTGGGTCAGGGCGTCCATACCGGTGGCGGCGGTGAGGCCCTTGGGCATGGAGGACATCATCTCGGCGTCGATGAAGGCCACAACGGGGATGTCGTGGGGGTCAACGCAGACGAATTTCCGGCTCTTTTCGGTGTCGGTGATGACGTAGTTGATGGTAACTTCCGCAGCGGTGCCGGCAGTGGTGGGAACGGCGAAGATGGGCATGCTCTTATGAGGCGTGGCCACGGCGCCTTCCAGGCTGACAACGTCCGCGTACTCGGGGTTGGCGATGATGATGCCGATGCCCTTGGCGGTATCCATGGAGGAGCCGCCGCCGATGGCGATGAGGTAATCCGCGCCGGCAGCCTTGAAGGCAGCGACGCCGTCCTGGACGTTCTTGATGGTGGGGTTGGCTTTGATGTCGCTGAAAACTTCGTAAGCAAGGCCGTTCTTTTCCAGCAGGTCCGTGACCTTGGAAGCAACGCCGAATTTGATCAGGTCTTTGTCCGTGACCACAAGAGCCTTCTTGAAGGCGCGGCCTTTCGCTTCATCGACGATGGATGCAATTGCGCCGGGGCCGATGTACGAGGTTTCGTTGAGGATCATTCTGTTTGCCATGGGAATCACCTTTTCCTTTCTCTTTTTGCGATCTATCCGGAAGCCGCCGCAGCGGCATCGGAAGCAGAACTTTGTTACACTTTTATCATACGCCGATTTGCGGCGTTTTTCAAGTGGATTCCGAAAAGTTTAAACGTTTCCGCAATTTTTTTTTTTGGTAACGTCATACAAATTTTACAAAATTACTCGTAGAGGAACTTTTCCGGGAGGGTCAGGTTGAAGTCCTTGGCCAGGGCGCGGAAATCCGGGGCGGTGATGGTCTGGTGTTTGCCGCCCATGGACAGGACCTTGACCAGGATCTCGGCGGATTTCTCCACGGTGTCCATGAGGCCGAAGGTCAGGTCGAAGTCCTCGCCGGAGCAGAAGATGCCGTGATGGGCCCAGACGGCCACGTCGTACTTCTTCATCAGCTCCGCAGTAGCCAGGGCGATGTCCCGGCCGCCGGGGACCATCCAGGGCACCACGCCGATGCCGTCGGGGAACACCACCGGACACTCGGTGGCCATTTCCCACAGCTCCCGGGTGAAGACCTCGTCCTTTAAGGGCAGCACAAAGGTCAGGGCGATGAGGTTGGTGGGATGGGAGTGGAGGATGACCCGATGGCGTCCGCCGGTGAGCTCCTTTTTAATGGAATGGTTCATCAGATGGGTGGGCAGCTCGCTGGTGGGGCGGCCGCCTTCGGTGAGGCCCCAGACGACCCGGTAGTTTTTGCCGTCCTGATCGATCTGGATGACGCAGATGTTGGCGGCGGGGTCCAGAATGACGTTGCGCATGAACTTACCGGAGCCGGTGATCAGGAAGTACTCCCCTGCCAGGTTGGGAACGTCCACGCCGATGGGGGTGAACTCCCGGTCAAAGGAGAAGGAATCCATGACGGACTCCGCTTCCTCGCATTTGATGCGGTAGGAGTAGTTGCCGCCGTTTCTTTCGTGCCAGCCTTTTTTGAAGGCGTCGTCGGTGACCCGGACAAAGCCCTCTAAGAATTTGGATTTCAGGATATCCATGTTGTTTTCGGTCCTTTCTTGATTGAGAGTTTACGCGCCGGAGCCCTCCGGGAAACCGGAGGGCTGGGAGCAGATTCAGCGTTTGGAGAGGACGTCGGCCTCGTACTTGCGGATATCGGAGAGCCAGTTCTGACGGACGGGGACGTTGTGCTCCTCGCAGAAGCGGTCCCAAACATCGGCGAAGGGGTAGGTTTTGAGCTCCTCCTGCATGGCCAGGAGAGAGGTGTAGTCGCCGCTGTCCTGGAGCTTCTTCAGGGCGGCGTGGGGGGTCAGCAGGGCGTAGAGCAGGGCTTTCTGCATATTCCGCATGCCCACAACCCAGGCGGCGACGCGGTTGATGCTGGCGTCGAAGTAGTCCAGGCCGATGAGGACCCGGTCCAGGGCGTTGCAGCGGACGATCTCCTTGGCAATCTCTTTGAGCTCGTCGTCGAAGATGACCACGTGGTCGGAGTCCCAGCGGACGGGCCGGGTGACGTGAAGGGCCAGCTTGTCAGAGAACAGAAGCATGGAGGGAATCTTGTCGGAGACTACCTCGGTAGGATGGTAATGGCCGTTGTCCAGGAGGCAGAGGATGTTGTTCTTGGCGGCGTAGTTCATGTAGAACTCGTGGGAGCCCACGGTGTAGGATTCCAGGCCGATGCCGAAGACCTTGGACTCCACGGAGTCACAGATGTACTTGGGGTCCAGCTTTTCGGCGAAAATCTCGTCCAGGGAGTCTTTCAGCCGCTGACGGGGCCCCAGGCGGTCGGCGGGGATGTCCTTATAGCCGTCGGGAATCCAGATGTTGTCCAGGGAAATCTGGCCCAGCTCCTTACCGAAGTACTCGGTGATCTCCCGGCAGCGCTTGCAGTGCTCCACCCAGAAATGGCGGATGGACTCGTCGGGGTTGGACAGAGTCAGGCTGTTGGCGGCCTTGGGGTGGGAGAACAGGGTGGGGTTGAAGTCTAGGCCCAGGCCCCGCTCCCTGGCGTAGTCCACCCAGGCGGAGAAGTGCTCGGGCTTCAGGGCGTCCCGGTCCACGGGGTGATCGGTGACGGCGTAAATGGCGTGGAGGTTGATCTTGTGAGTGCCGGGGATCATCTTAAAGGCCATGTCGATGTCCGAGGTCAGCTCCTCGAAGTTCCGGGCCTTGCCGGGATAGTTGCCGGTGGCCGCAATGCCGCCGGAGAGGTCGCCGGAGTTCTCGAAGCCTCCCACGTCGTCGCCCTGCCAGCAGTGCATGGAGATTTTTACCTGGCCCAGCTTCCGAAGGGCTTCGTCGGTGTCCACGCCCAGGCCGGCGTAGAGCTCTTTTGCGGATTCGTAACGGTTCATATTGGTTCCTCCTTATGATTTATCCATGGATTTCTTTGACGGAAAAGGATTTGGCCACGCACCGGCGGGCTTCCTCCACGCTGAGGAAGATTCCGGCGGCCAGCATCTGGGCCAGGATGTTGCCCAGGGCCGTGGCTTCGGTGGGGCCGGCGTAAACGGTCTTTCCGGTCTCGGAGGCCGTCAGCTCGTTTAAGTACCAGTCCTTGCTGCCGCCGCCGACGATGTGGATGCAGGGCACCGGCTTGCCGGTAAGGGCCTCCAGTTCCTCCACGGCCAGGCGGTATCCGGCGGAAAGGCTGCGGTAGATGCAGGCCATCCGCTCCTCAATGTTGGCGGGGACTTTCTGGCCGGTACGGGCGCAGAAATCGTCCACGGCCTTCTGCATGTTCTCCGGGGCCAGGAAGCACGGGTCGGAAACGTCCACCCGGGAGGGGAAATCCGCCGCCTTCTGGGCCATTTCACAGAGGTCGTCGAAGCTCACCGGCTGTCCGGCGGCCTTCAGCTCCCGGCGGACGGACTGAATCATCCACAGGCCCATGATGTTTTTCAGGTAGCGGAACCGGCCCTCGTAGCCGCCCTCATTGGTGAAGTTCCGGCGGCGGCTCTCCTCGGAGCAGTCAGGTTCCATGCGCTCCAGGCCCAGAAGGGACCAGGTGCCGGAGCTGATGTAGGCGGCGTTGTCTGCCGTCATGGGCACCGCCAGCACGGCGGAGGCGGTGTCGTGGGTGCCGGGAAGGACCACCTTGCAGGTGTAGCCCGCCTCTGCGGCGATTTCCGGCAGGAGCTCGCCCACCTCGGTTCCCGGGAAGGCCAGGTCCCCGAAAATCTTCCGGGGGAGGCCCAGACGGTCCAGGAGCCCGCCGTCCCAGGTCTTGGAAGCGGCGTTGACCAGCTGGGTGGTGGTGGCGTTGGTGTATTCGTTGACGGCCTTACCGGTGAGCCGCCAGTGGAAGTAGTCCGGGATCATCAGCATCCGCTCCGCCCGGGCCAGAAGCTCCGGGTGCTCCTTTTTCAGGGCCAGGAACTGGTAGATGGTGTTGAAAATCTGTTTCTGGATGCCGGTCCGGGCGTAAAGCTCCTCCGGCGGGATGAGTCTGGCGGCGGCTTCGTCCATTCCGGCGGTGCGGGAATCCCGGTAGGCCACGGCGTCGCCCAGGGCCTTCCCTTCCCCGTCTATGAGGATGAAGTCCACGCCCCAGGTATCCACGCCCATGGTGGAGGGGATTTTTCCCAGCTCCTTGCAGCGCTTCATGCCCTGGAGAATCTCCGAAAAGAGCCGCTCCGGCTCCCAGCAGAGGTGTCCGTTTTTGTTGACCAGGCCGTTTTCGAAGCGGTAGACTTCCTCCAAAAGGATCCTGCCGTCCTCCACATGGCCCAGAATATGGCGGCCGCTGGACGCGCCAATGTCAACTGCGAGATAATAATTCATTGCCTCTCCCCCTTCTTCTCCTTTATTATAGCGCATTTTCTGTCCGGCGGAAAGGTCGGCGTTTGGGAAAATTACCGTCCTTATTTGCCAAATCGGGGAGCGGGGTCCATGGAATTCCCTGGCAGAAACATGGACAAATCCTGTACCGGCTTGCGAAGGCTTCGGCAATATGCTACAATAAAGGCAAAGAACCCTTCGGATTTTTAAGAGAAAGGATGCCTGCTATGCCCATTCTGTTCGATTCCCAGACCAAGACCTTCCGTCTGGACGCCGGGACCTCCAGCTATGTGTTCTGCGTGGACCCCAACGGATTCCTTCTGCACCTTTATTACGGAGCCAAAATCTCCGACACCGACCTTTCCTACCTGCTTCCCGCCGGCAGCTGGAACTCCTTCAGCCCCTGCGCCGCCGATGCAGGCAGCTTTTGCTTTGACAACTTCCCCCTGGAGTACCCGGCCTACGGCGCGGGGGATTACCGGGTGGCCGCCCTTTCCATTCAGGGGGAAAACGGCTGCGCGTCTACCCTGATCCGGTACAAAGGCCACGCCATCCGCCAGGGAAAGTACGCCCTGGCGGGGCTTCCCGCCGTCTACGCCGCCCCGGAGGAGGGCGTGGAGACCCTGGATGTGACCATGGAGGATTCCCTCACCGGAGCGGAGGTCCATCTGCTCTACGGCGTCTTCCCGGACCGCAATGTCATCACCCGGGCGGCGGTGGTGAAAAACGCCGGGTCCGCTCCCTTCTCCATCCTCAAGGCCGCCAGCGCCGCCATGGACTTCCCCACCATGGATTACGACCTCATCCACCTGTACGGCAAGTGGGCCCAGGAGCGCTGGATCTCCCGGGAGCCTCTGACCCACGATATCCGGACGGTTTCCAGCCTGCGGGGGTCCTCCAGCCACAACCACAATCCCTTTGCGGCTCTGGTCTCCCGGGGCGCAGACGAGGACCACGGCGAAGCCTACGGGTTCAGCCTGATCTACTCCGGGAACTTTGCCATTGAGACCGAGTGCGACCCCTACGACTCCGCCCGGCTGGTCATGGGCATTCATCCCACGGATTTCCGCTGGAACCTGGCTCCAGGCGAGAGCTTCACCACGCCGGAGGCGGTGCTGGTCTACTCAGACGAAGGCATCGGGGCCATGTCCCGGACCTTCCACAAGCTCTATCGCTATAACCTCTGCCGGGGAGAGTGGAAGGAGAAGAAGCGCCCCATTCTGGTCAACAACTGGGAGGCCACCTACTTCGATTTCGACGAGGAAAAGCTCTACGCCATCGCCAGGGACGCGGCGGACCTGGGCATCGAGATGCTGGTCATGGACGACGGCTGGTTCGGCAAGCGGAACGCCGACAACAGCTCCCTGGGGGACTGGTACGTCAACGAGGGGAAGCTCAAGGGCGGCCTGAAAGCCCTGGTGGACCGGGTCAACGGGCTGGGGCTGAAATTCGGCATCTGGTTCGAGCCGGAGATGATCTCCCCGGATTCCGACCTGTACCGGGCCCATCCGGAATGGTGCCTCCGGGCTCCCGGGCGGGAAATGTCCCTGGGCCGGAGCCAGTACGTCCTGGACATGACCCGCGCCGACGTCCGACAGAACCTGTTTGAGCAGATGTCCGCCATTCTGTCCGGGGCCAATATTGCCTACGTCAAGTGGGACTTCAACCGCAACCTCACGGAAGCGGGCAGCGCCCTTCTTCCTGCGGAGCGGCAGCAGGAGGTCTTTCACCGGTACGTTCTGGGGCTTTACGAGCTGCTGGAACGGCTGACCTCCGCCTTCCCCCATGTGCTGTTTGAGGGCTGCTCCGGCGGCGGCGGACGGTTCGACCCCGCCATGCTCTACTACTCCCCCCAGATCTGGACCAGCGACGACACCGACGCCGTCGAGCGGTGCCGCATCCAGTACGGCACGTCTCTGGTGTATCCGGCGTCCTCCATCAGCGCCCACGTTTCCGCGTCGCCCAACCACCAGACCGGCCGGAGCACCAGCTTCGAGACCCGGGGCAACGTGGCCATGGCCGGGGCTTTCGGCTACGAGCTGGACCTGACCAAGCTCACCGCCGAGGAAAAGGAACTGGTCCGGAAGCAGGTGGCCCAGTACCACGCCTACTACGACGTGATCCAGAACGGCGATCTGTACCGGCTGATCAGCCCCTTTGAAAATGAAAACGTCTGCGCCTGGGAGTACGTCTCCGCCGACAAGCGCGAGGCGCTGCTGACCTTTGTGGTGCGGCGCTGCAAGGTGAATTTCGCCAGCTTTGTCCGGATGAAGGGCCTGGACCCCAACAAGCGCTACCGGGAGGACTCCGGCCGGGTCTACTCCGGGGACACCCTGATGAACGCCGGGCTGAACCTCACCCGCGGCTGGAGGGACGGCGACAGTCTGCTCCTGCATTTCCGGGAGATTGAGGAGTAAAAGAGATTGGCGGTGAAGCGGATCGGGACTTCGCGGCTGATTCTGCGGAGGTGGGAGCGTTCCGATCTGGAGGCCCTTTTCCAGCTGCTGAAGGATGAGGAGGTCAACACCTTTCTCCCCTGGTACCCGGTGCGCTCTCCGGAGGAGGCCGAAGCCTTCCGGTGGCAGCGGTTTGCGGAAGCGCCTTACGCCTATGCGCTTTGCCGGAAAGCAGATGACCGCCCCGTGGGCTACATCAGGGCCGATGCCGGGGAGGGCCATGATCTGGGGTACGCCCTGGCCAAGGAATTCTGGCATCAGGGGCTTATGACGGAGGCGGGGGCGGCGCTGATTCCCGTGCTGAAACGGGAGGGGCTCCCCTATCTCACCGCCACCCATGACCGGAACAATCCCCGAAGCGGCGGCGTAATGCGGCAGCTGGGCATGAAATACTGCTATTCCTACGAAGAACAGTGGCAGCCCAAGGATATTCCGGTGATTTTCCGGATGTACCAGTTGAATCTGGACGGGGACCCGGACCGGGTCTTCCGAAAATACTGGGACCTTTCCCGGAACCGCTTCGTGGAGCCCGGATTATAACGAATCCCCCGCATCCCAATGGACTGGACCATCCCCCTCAAAACGGACAGTGAAAAAAAGCACCTCCTGTTGTAGAATAGAAACTGCAACAGGAGGAGCTGTCATGTCCAGAAAAT
>CAKTCT010000002.1 GCA_934539585.1 uncultured Oscillospiraceae bacterium
GATTTCGGACCGGCACAGCGTGGAGATTTTCGCCGACGGAGGCCGGGGCTATCTGGTCGAGGCGGAGGAAGCCGGGTTATGGGACCCGAATCTGCCGTGGCTGGTGGTGGCGGCGGACGGGGAGTACCGGGTGGAGGAAGTAGAGCTTTGTCCCATGGGGTCTATCTGGGAGAATTGCTGAGCGGGCTTTTTCCGGAGCTGCGGGGCTTGGGGCCGGCGTTCCGGTCTTGATGGGCGGGATGGCGGCGGATTTGCGAGGTTCGCGGCGGCGGAAGGAATTGCATAGGCGTTTCCGGAAGCGGCGGAGCTTTGGAACGGCGCTCCGGCCTTGTTTGGGGCGGGATGGCGCGGCGCGCGGCGCGGATGAGTTTGGCGGCTGCGGAAGCGTTATGCCGGTCCCGGGCGGGTTGGTGGCTGCTGGGGCGGGAGGATTTTTCCGGCGCTGGCGGGCCGCGGGGCCGGTTGGCAGGAATTTTTTACTGGACAACGAAAGAAGGAGAAACGATATGTTCTGGAATCAATCGGAAGAAAACATCTGGATCGTGGGACACAGGGGTGTGAAGGCCATCCGGCCGGAGAACACCCTGATCTCCTTCCAGAAGGCCATCGAGCTGGGGCTGGACGGGCTGGAAACCGACGTCCACATGACCACCGACGGGCAGCTGGTGCTCCACCACGACGACGAGCTGGACCGGACCACTGACGGCACCGGCAAAATCGAGAGTTACAGCTTCGCGGAGCTGCGGAAGCTGGACGCTGGGGTCCGGTTCTCGCCGGAGTACGCGGGACAGCGGATCCCGCGGCTGGAGGAGCTTCTGGAAATGGTGGAGGACCCGGACTTTTTCCTGAATATTGAGATGAAGGACTACCGGCCCGAGGCGCTGCGGAAGACCATTGAGACCATGGAGCGGTACGGGTTCCACGACCGGTACGTCATCGCCAGCTTTGACGCCAACGTCACCACCCTGGCTCACAAGGAGTACGGCGTCAAGACCCAGGGGTTCCCGCTGTACATGGTGCAGAACGTCAAAGAGGACACCGAGAGCCACTACTACGCCAGCGGCATCTACCGGGGGGACCTGAATCCCCAGTGGGTGGAGGACTACAAGAAAAAGGGCATCGACCCCTGGTGCTGGTGCACCGACACCGAGGAGGAAGTCCGGTCGGTGATCATCAAGGGGGTCACATTGGTAACGGTAAACGATCCCTACGCGGCGCTGAAGGTGCTGCGGGGGAAATATCTGAAAGGAGAATAAAATATGAAAACCATTATGTTCCAGGGAGATTCCATCACCGACGGGGGAAGATACAAGGACCAGCCCACCCATCTGGGGGCCGGGTATCCTTGTCTGGTCAGCTCCAAGCTGGGGCGGGCCTATCCGGAGCAGTATAACTTTGTCAACCGGGCCATCAGCGGCAACAAGGTCACGGACCTTATCGGCCGGTGGAAACGAGACTGCCTCAACATGAAGCCCGACTACCTGACCATTCTGGTGGGGGTCAACGACGTGTGGCACGAGCTGGTGTATCACGACGGCACCGACACCGGGACCTTCAAGAAGGTCTACGACATTCTGCTGGAGAACACCCGGAAGGCGCTGCCGGACACGGAGATCGTCCTCATGGAGCCCTATGTGCTGGAGGACGCCATGGAGGAATCCCAGCGGGAGGTCTTTAAAAACGACGTGGCCGCCAAGCGGCAGGCGGTGCGGGAGCTGGCTGAGAAATACGGGCTGGCGACCATCCCCCTCCAGGACATTCTCAACGAGGCGCTGAAAGAGGCTCCGGCCACCTACTGGACCGTGGAGGGCGTACACCCCACCTGGGCCGGGCACCAGATCATCTGCGATGCGTGGGTGGAGACCTTCAAGCAGCGGATGGGCTTATGAGCGGAAACATGAGAATCTACGAAAACCCCCAGAAAACCAGTGAAAATCGGCTGCCCCCCCGGAGCGTGTACATTCCGGGGGGGATTTCCCGATATCAGAGCCTCAACGGGGTCTGGGACTTTGCTTATTTTGAACGGGACGTGGACGTTCCGGAGAAAATTGAGGCGTGGGGCTCCATTGCGGTGCCCTCCTGCTGGCAGCTGATGGGGTACGGGAGTCCCAACTACTCCAACGTGAACTACCCTTATCCCTGCGACCCGCCCTATGTCCCCGACGACAACCCCTGCGGGGTGTACCGGCGGGAATTTGAGCTTCCGGAGAAGTGGGGGAGGGTGTATTTTGTCTTTGAGGGAGTGGCTTCCTGCGCGTTTCTGTATCTGAACGGCCGGTACGCGGGGTTCACCCAGGGGAGCCATTTACAGGCGGAATTCGACATCACGGACCTGGTGGAGCAGGGGCGGAACACGGTGGAGGTCCGGGTGCTGAAATGGTGCTGCGGAAGCTATCTGGAGGACCAGGACTGCTTCCGGTACAGCGGGATTTTCCGGGACTGCTATCTGCTCCAGCGGCCTGCGGGGCACATCGGGGACGTGGAGATGATCCCCTCCGAGCGGGAGATCACCGTGAAAATCCAGGGGACGGCGGCCATCCGGATTCTGGACGGGGAGAAGGTGCTGGTGGAGAGCGTCTTTACCGACTGCTTTTCCTACGCGCCGGAGGCTCCGGTGCTGTGGAACGCGGAGAAGCCCCATCTGTACACCGTGGAGCTGGAGCGGGACGGGGAGCTCATCACCCGGAAGGCGGGGCTGCGGAGCATCTCCATCTCCCAGGAGTATGAGCTGCTCATCAACGGGGCGCCGGTGAAGCTCCACGGGGTCAACCACCACGACACCGGCAAGTACCGGGGATGGTGCCAGTCCGGGGAGGAGCTGCGCCGGGATTTGACCCTGATGAAGGAGCTGAACATCAACTGCGTGCGGACCTCCCATTATCCGCCGCCGCCCGGGTTTCTGGAGCTCTGCGACGAGCTGGGGCTTTATGTGGTGCTGGAAACGGACATCGAGACCCACGGGTTCATGTACCGGTTCGGCAACGAGGCGGGGAAGGGCAATCTCTGGAGAAGAACCGGAAAAGCGGCATCGGCTTCAAGGAGTATTTGCAGCTCATCGGGGTGTATGAGGAGTATCTGGCCCGGGTGTATGAGACCATGGACCCTTCGGCGGCCAAGGGGATTCCCCTCCTTGCCTATGAGGGGCCGTCCTACACCATGGCGGGGGTGGAAAAGCGGGTGGAGGTCCTGCTGGAAAACTACGGCCGGGTGGCGGAGTTTTACCGCGTGAACTCCCACACCGACACGGTGGAGGAGATCATGGCCTACATCGAGGAGAATCTGGACCGGGACATCGGCCTGGAGGACGTGGCGGCGGCGGTGAATCTGACGCCCAACTACATCACCAAGTACTTCAAGAGCAAAAGCGGCATCAATTTCAAGAACTTCCTGACCATGAAGCGGTTGGAACGGGCCAAGGAGCTGCTGGTGGAAACGGACCTGACGGTGAAGGACATCGCCGAGCGGTGCGGCTACAACAGCTCCAAGCAGCTCATCGTCAACTTTACCAAGGATACCGGCCTTTCCCCCACAGAGTACCGGAAGCGCTCCGGAGAGGACCGGCAGGCATAAAACAAAACAACAGCCCCGCTGCGGAATCCACCGCAGCGGGGCCTCTCATATTCAGGGAAGGGTGATACCGAACAAGGACAGAGTGTTTTCCCGGGCGGCGTCCACCAAAGCTTGGACAGGGACGCCTTTGATCTCTGCGGCACGCTCCGCCGTGTGGGCGATCATGGGGGACCAGCACCGCTTTCCCCGGTAGGGGGTGGGGGCCATGTAGGGGCAGTCGGTCTCTAAAAGCAGCCGGTCCAGAGGGACGGCGGCACAGGCTTCCACGGGCTTCCGAGCGTTTTTGAAGGTGAGGACCCCGGTAAAGCCGATGTGCAGCCCCAGCTTCAGCACTTCCCGGGCGGTCTCCGCAGAGCCGGAAAAGCAGTGCATGACGCCTTTCACCGGGTGGGATTTCAGGATGGTCAGGGCGTCCTCGGAGGCATCCCGGACGTGGAGGATCACCGGCTTCCGGAGCTCCCGAGCCAGCTCCAGCTGCTCGATGAGGACCCGTTTCTGGGTGTCGTGGTCCGGCTCCGGCCAGTAGTAGTCCAGACCGATCTCGCCGATGGCCACCACCTTGGGGTGGGTAAGGAGCCGGCGGAGCTCCGCCATGCCTTCATCGGTGCGGAGGGCGGCCTGCTCCGGGTGGTAGCCCACGGCGGCCCAGATATAGGGGTACTTTTCCGCCAGGGCCACCGCTTTCCGGGAGGATTCCAGGTCGCAGCCCACGTCGATGACGCCGCAGACCCCCTGCTCCGGCAGGGAGGCGAGGAGGGCGTCCCGGTCCTCGTCGAACCGGGCGTCGTCATAGTGGGCGTGGGAGTCGAAAATGCCGTGAATCAAGGGGCTCACCTCAGTGAATCCGGCTGCCGGCGGGGACGGAGGGGTCTACAAAGAGCACCTTCACGTCGTCCTCGGAGCAGTCGGCGGCCAGGATCATGCCGTTGCTCATCTCGCCGCAGAGCTTGGCGGGCTTCAGGTTGGAGACCAGGACGATCTTCTTGCCCACCAGGTCCTCGGGGGCGTACCACTGGGAGATGCCGGAGAGGACCTGCCGCTGGCCGTCGCCGTCGTTTACGGTCAGCTTCAGGAGCTTTTTGGACTTTTTCATCTTCTCGCAGGTGAGGATTTCGGCCACCCGGAGCTCCACTTTGGAGAAGTCCTCGATGCCGATCTGGGCGACGCCTTCGGGGGCATCCTTCTTTTCAGCGGGGGCGTTTTTGGCGGCTTCGGCCTTGGCGGCGGCGATCTGGGGCTCCACGATCTCCTTGTTGATCCGCTCCATCATCTTTGCTTCGTCGATCCGGGCGAACAGGGCCTTGGCCTCGCCCACCTTCCGGGCGGGGGCAGAGCCGAACTCCTTGAGGGAGTCCAGGTCCGCGGCGGGGGAGCCGATCTGCTCTATAATGGCGGCGGCGGTGTCCGGCAGGAAGGGGGTCAGTAGGACGCCGATGAAGCGGATGGCCTCCATGAGGTTGGAGAGGACGGCTTTCAGCCGGGGGAGGGAGGCTTCGTCCTTGGCCAGGACCCAGGGGGCCGTCTCGTCGATATACTTGTTGGAGCGCTGGGCCAGGGCGATGATCTTCTGGAGGGCGTCGGCGGTGCGGTATTCCTCCATGGCGGAGAGAACACCGGAAACGGCGGAGAGGGCGGTGTCCTTCAGGTCCTGGTCCAGGGGGTCGGCGGTGGAAGCAGCGTCGATCTCGCCGCCGAAGTATTTATTGGCCATGGCGACGGTGCGGTTGACCAGGTTGCCCAGGGTGTTGGCCAGCTCGGCGTTATACTTGGTGATGAAGGCTTCGTAGGTGATGCTGCCGTCCTGGGCGTAGGGCATGGCGGAGAGCATATAGTAGCGGACGGCGTCCACGCCGAAAAGGCGGACCATGTCGTCGGCGTAAATGACGTTTCCTTTGGATTTGCTCATTTTATCGGCGGCGAAAAGCATCCACGGGTGGCCGAAGACCTGCTTGGGCAGGGGCAGTCCCATGCTCATGAGGAAGATGGGCCAGTAGATGGTGTGGAACCGGAGGATGTCCTTGCCGATGACGTGGACGTCGGCGGGCCAGTATTTGGCGAAGTTCTCGCCGCTGCCGTCGGGGTCGTAGCCCAGGGCGGTGATATAGTTGTTCAGGGCGTCCAGCCAGACGTAGATCACGTGGCGGTCGTCGAAGCTCACGGGGATGCCCCATCTGAAGGAGGTCCGGGAGACGCAGAGGTCCTGGAGGCCGGGCTTCAGGAAGTTGTTGACCATTTCCTTTTTCCGGGACTCGGGAACGATGAAGTCGGGGTGCTCGTCCAGGTACTGCATCAGCTTGTCCTGGTATTTGCTCATGCGGAAGAAGTAGGCTTCCTCCTTGGCTTCCTTGACGGGGCGGCCGCAGTCGGGACAGCAGCCGTCCTTCAGCTGGCTTTCGGTCCAGAAGGACTCGCAGGGGGTGCAGTACATGCCGCTGTACTCGCTTTTGTAGATGTCGCCCTGGTCGTACATCCTCTTGAAGATCTTCTGGACGGCTTTTTCGTGGTAGTCATCGGTGGTGCGGATGAAGTGGTCGTAGCTGGTGTTCATCACGTCCCAGATGCTGCGGATCTCGCCTGCCACCTTGTCCACGTACTCCTTGGGGGAGATGCCGGCGGCTTTGGCGTACTCCTCGATCTTCTGGCCGTGCTCGTCGGTGCCGGTGCAGAAGAAGACGTCGTAGCCCTGCATCCGTTTCAAGCGGGCGATGGCGTCGGTGAGGACGATCTCATAGGTGTTGCCGATGTGGGGCTTCCGCGACGCGTAGGCGATGGCGGTGGTAATGTAGAAGGTTTTCTTGTCCATAATCGATTCCTTTCTATTTCATTGGCCCGGCTTACCGGGGCCTGATTTACGGGATTCCAACGTCAAAAACGCCCCGTCTTGAGCCGGGACCGGCTGAAGACGGGGCGCAGTGCTCCGTGGTACCACTTCACTTCGTTCCCGGAAAGGGAACCTCTTTTTCGCTGTAACAGGCGAAACCTGTCGCGCCCTCAGCGGGTTTCCGCCTTGAACGCGCCACTCGGGAGCCATCTTCCCCGGGTCCGCTCACGTTTCCTTTCCACCGGCCGGAAACTCTCTGTGCTTTGCGGAGACGGGTACTCTTTCCGTCATTGTGTGTGGATATACTCTTACCAATAGATTACCATATTTTCCGGGGTTTGTCAACGGAGGAAGCTCAAAGAAGGGGGGCGAAAATTTCCAGGACCCGGCGGATCAGGGCCCGGTACCAGGGGACTTTGCTTTCCCGGATGGGGACAGAGCGGGCGCGGAGCTCCCGGAAGTCCGCCTCCACCTCGTCTACGGCGGCGGTGCGGTGCATCCAGACGCCGCATTCGCAGAGGAGAAAGAGGCTGCGGAAGTCGAAGTTGGCGCTGCCCACTACGGCGGAGGTTCCGTCGGCGGCGGCGACCTTGGAATGGAGGAATCCCGGGGCGTATTCGTAAATCTCCACCCCCGCCCGGAGGAGCCGGGGGTAGTTGGCCCGGGTCAGCTCCTGGACCGTCCGGCGGTCGCCGATGCCGGGGGTGAAAATCTCCACCCGGACGCCGCTGCGGGCGGCCAGGGCCAGGGCTCCGGCGGTTTCCTCGTCCAGGATGAGGTAGGGGGTCTGGATGCGGAGGGTCCGGCGGGCGGATCGGATCATCTGGAGGTAAACGTCCCGGCTGACGGCTTTCCGGTCCGCCGGGGAGTCCCAGAAGGGGATCACCGTGCCTTCCCCGAAGCCCGGGGTCCCGGCGGGGGAGGGGGTCTCGCCGTCCCAGAGGGACTGGAACATGGGGCAGAACCCGGCGGCTCCCGGGCCCCGGAGAAGGAGGGCGGCGTCCTTCCAGTAGCCGTGCTTTTTCCGGACGTTGATATACTCGTCGGCCAGGTTGGCTCCGCCGGTGATAGCGGCGGTCCCGTCGATGATGCAGAGCTTCCGGTGGTCCCGCCAGGCGCTTCTGGCGCTGGGGTAGGGGCGGAGGGGGTTGAAGCTCCGGACCTGGATGCCCAGCCGCCGCAGCTTCTCCGGGTATCCCGGCGGGAGGGTCTGGCAGCAGCCCACGGCGTCGTAAAGGAGCCGGATTTCCACCCCCTCCCGGGCCTTTCGGGTCAGGATGGCCAGGAGCTTGTCCCACATCACCCCGGGCTCCAGGATGAAGTATTCGAGGAAGATGAAGCGGCGGGCTTTTTCCAGCTCCTGGCAGAGGACCCGGAATTTGCTTTCGCCGGGAGTGAGGTAGCGGGTCTCTGTGGCGGGAAAGGGCGGGAAGGGTCCGGCGGCGGCCAGGCAGGCGGCCATCTGGACCGCGGCGGGGTCCTCCCGGGCGCTTGGGGGAAGGGGAACGGGGGAGGAGGCCGGCGGTTTTTCCGGGAATTTTTTGGCAGAAAATCCCCGGCGGCTGAACAGGAGGAACAGCAGGCCGCCCACGCCGGGAAGGCCCAGGATGGTCAGGGTCCAGAGGAGCTTGTAGGCTCCCACCCCGGGGCCGGTGGCGGCGAAAAGGGCCAGGCCGGTCCGGAGGAGGACGCAGAGCCAGCGAAGCTCGGGGAACCGGAGCCGGAGCCAGAAAATCCCGGCGGCCAGGGCGGCGGTCTCCAACAGGACCAGGGCCCCGGCCCAGAATGTCCGGGTTCCAAGGAAGCGCAGAAGTTTTTTCATAAGCCCTCCAAATCCACGGGAAATCGCCCATAGCTTGCCCGGAAACGGGCAGAATATGAAGGGCAGAAGAAAATCCCTCCGGCGGCGGACCGTCGGAGGGCAAGTTCACTTCTTGTTTTCGATGTCAAATTCCCGCAGGCGGACGACGTCAGGCTCCGGAAGGTTCCGGACCGGGCGGCCGTTGACCATCCGGACCCGATAGCTGGTCAGGGGGAAGGTCTCGAAGGCCGGGGGGACCTGGTCGGTCAGAGGCGGCTTGGCGTAGTTGCCCACCACTTTGGGTCGGCGGGAATCGGCGGTTCTGTGGGTGCTTTGGTTGGTTTTCATGGGAATCCCTCCCTTGCGGCAGTGGCCGCAGGAATAGGTTGTCCCGGTTCCCGGCGGATATCCGGGGGAGGTCACGCCAGATATTTCCCGGCCTCCACGGCGGCCACGGCGCCGTCGGCGGCGGCGGTGATCAGCTGGCGCAGGGGCTTGGTCCGGACGTCTCCGGCGGCGAAGACCCCGGGAAGGCTGGTATGGCAGTCCTCTCCGGCCCGGATGTAGCCGTTGTCCAAGTCCAGCTGGCCTTCAAAGAGGGCGGTGTTGGGGGCCAGGCCCACGGCGATGAACACCCCGGACACCGGCAGCTCCCGGCCGCTTTTCAGGGTCACGGCGGAGACCAGCCTGTCCCCGGAGATGCGCTCCACCTGCTCCCCCAGGACCAGCTGGATGTTTTCCCGGCTGCGGACGGCGTTTACCGCGGCCTGCTGGGCCCGGAACTCCTCCCGGCGGTGGATGAGGTACACCCTCCGGCAGAGGTTTGCCAGGAACAGGGCGTCCTCCAGGGCGGTGTTGCCGCCGCCGACCACGGCCACGTCCTTGCCCCGGAAGAAGGCCCCGTCGCAGGTGGCGCAGTAGGAGACGCCCTTGCCACGGAGCTCCGCCTCCCCGGGGCAGCCCAGGGACCGGTGGGAGGCTCCGGTGGCCAGGATCACCGCCCGGGACTCCAGGACCTCCCTGCCGGTGCGGATGCGCTTGACGTTTCCGGCCAGGTCCGCCTGGGAGACGGCGGTGAACTCCGGCTCCACCCCCAGACCGGCGGCGTGGGCGGTGAGATTCTGGACAAAATCAAAGCCGGAGATGCTGGGGATCCCGGGGTAGTTGTCCACGTCCGGGGAGTTGAGAATCTGGCCCCCGGGGAGGCTTGTTTCCAGCAGCCGGAGGGACAGTCCCGCCCGGACGGCGTAGATGGCGGCGGAAAGCCCGGCGGTCCCCGCGCCTAAAATGATGAGATCGGTCATGAAAACCCCTGCCTTTCGGAAATAAGATGTGCGGTTTTTGCGGTTCTATGCGTCGGCGGTCAGGGCGCGGTCCTGCTTGGCCCGGTAGCTGCCGGGGGTCAGCCCCGTTATCCGCTTGAAGACCTTGCAGTAGTAGCCCTGGTCGTTGAAGCCCATGGCGATGGCGATGTCGATGAGGGAATAGTCCGTGGACAGCAGCAGCCGCTTGCTTTCCTCCACCCGGATGCGGTTGAGCTGCTCCCGGAAGGTGACGCCCACCGTCCGGCGGAACAGGGAGGAGAAGTAGTTGGGGCTCAGGGAGACCTCGGCGGCCACGGATTCCAGGGTCAGGGGCTTGCTGTAATTTTTGGTCATGTAGCTCAACGCGGCCCGGATGTAGGGGTTCCCGTTGTCCGTGCCGGTGAGCATTTCCGCCATGAGGTTTTCCAGGGCCTCCTGGAGGAAGAAGCAGATTTCCTCCACGGTCTTGGAGCGGTAGAGCCGGGCCAGGTACTGCCGGGAGAGCTTGTAGACCAGGTCCCCGGAGGCCCCGCCGTCCACTGCCGCCGTGACGAACAGGGACAGCAGCGCCTGGGCATGGAGCCGCAGGTTGTCGGGGTCGAAGCCCTCGGTGTAGAGGACGTGGCCCATGAGCTTGCCCAGGCTCTCCACGGCGGCGTCGCAGTCGTCGCTGCGGACCCGTTCCAGAAGCTCCGCCTGCTTGCCGAAGTAGGCGGCTCCGCCGGTCTCCTCGGTGGGCTCGTCCTTATAGACGTGGATGGCCTCGCTGACCCGGGCCTGCTGGTAGACCTTCTGCTGGGTCTGCAGAAGGAGCATCCGTTCCGCGGGCATCAGGGGGGAGAACAGGTGGTCGATGAGGGCCTTCAGGTCGTTGACCTTGGCGGGGGGGAAGACCGGGAGCTCCCGGAGGGCGTCGTAAAGAAAGCAGGCCAGGGGGGTGGAAATGGGGTACCGCTCCGCCAGGAGGGTGAGGAAGGTGGCGTCCGGCGCGTCCATGAGGAAGGGGCCGGCGATGATGGTGCCCAGCAGCTCCTCCCGGTGGAGGAGGGGAAAGGCGATGTGGCTCAGCTCCGCCTGGCAGGTGAAGATGTAGGCTTCGCCCAGCTTCTGGGCCTGGCGGCCTGCGTCGGCGTGGAGCTTGGCGCAGGTTTTTTCCGGGAAGACCTTTTCGTTGAGCTCCCGGCAGTAGGCCGCGCCGGTCCCGAAGGCGCAGAGGGTCCCGCCGTCTGCGTCGATGAGCCGCACGTGGAGGCCGGTGCAGCGGGAAAGGGTCTGCAGAACGTTGTGCAGACGTTTTTTGTCGATCAGCGAATAAATACCGGTTGTCATGGCTCCGTCCTTTGAAAATTTCATATTCGCGTAGATTTTTACAATACAAGCCCTGATGAGATTATTATACTGAATCTGAATGAAAAAATCAATCCGTTTTTTGCAGAAACAGAAAGTGGGGAAACAATGGGAATTCATTTTGACCAGTCGAGAATGGCTGAGGTAAAGGAAGCCTATGAAAAATGGTGGCGGGGAGAGCTGAACCGCCCCTTGGTCTGCGGCTCCGTCCGCAATGCGTATGCGCCGTCCCATGAGGGGAAGGCTCCCCTGCTGAGCCAGGCCAACTGCACCGACTTTTCCTGATCGCCGGAGCAGCTCATCGACACCATCGACGCCGATCTGAGCCGGTACGAGTTTGTGGGCGACGGCTTCCCCTATGTGAACTTCGACTGCTTCGGTCCCGGAGTGGTGGCCGCCTTCTGCGGCGCCAGGCTGGACAACAGCTCCGGCCAGGTGTGGTTCTTCCCCCAGAAAAAGCAGGAAATCGGCGACATCCACGTGAAGTACGACCCCGAGAACATCTGGGTCAAGCGGATCAAGGACATCTACCGGGCGGGGCTGGACCGCTGGAACGGCTCCGTGATTATGGGAATGCCGGACTTAGGCGGCGTCCTGGACGTGGCGGCGGCCCTCTGCGACAGCGAGGACCTGCTCTTTGCCTGCATCGAGGAGCCGGAGGAAGTGGTCCGGCTAGCCAAGGAGATCCAAACGGCCTGGTACGCAGCTTACAACGATTTTGCCGGGGTTCTGAAGCCCCAGGGCGGGTTCAGCGACTGGTCCCACCTGTACAGCGCCACCCCGTCCTACACCATCCAGTGCGATTTCAGCTACATGATTGGGCCGGATATGTACCAGCAGTTCACCATGGACACTCTGCGGGAAGACGTAAAGCGGCTGGATCACACCATCTACCACCTGGACGGCATCGGCGAGCTGAAGCACCTGGACCTGCTCCTGACATTAAAGGACCTGAACGCGGTCCAGTGGGTCTACGGCGCGGGACAGCCCGGGCCCATCCACTGGCTGGACGTTTACCGGAAGATTCTGGACGCCGGAAAGCAGATCATGATCCTGGGCACTGCCGAGGAATTTCTGGAAGTGGTGGACGTGCTCCACGGCTCCCCTTATGTCATCCAGACCTTTGACCCTGATCAGCGGGAGCTGATGGAAAAGGTCCTGAAAGCGCGGTAAATCAAACAGGAACAGGCCCCGGGAATCCCCGGGGCCTTGGTTTTTACTGGGGGCCGATCTCGCAGAGAGCCTCATGGATGGCCTTGACGTTTTCCAAAGGCGTGGCCGTGGGGAGCTCGCAGCCGGGCATGAACATGGTCCGGTGGCCCTTGGCGATTTCCGCGCAATGGAGGATGGCCGCTTTGGTGTGGGCCGCGTCGCACTGGTACACGTCGGCCACGGGGTCGATGTTGCCGTTGAGGACGCAGCGGTCCTGGGCCGCGGCCAGGGCCTTGGCCAGGTCGGTGCTGTGGTCCACGTCGATGATCTCCGCGCCGCAGGTGGAGCTGTACGGCAGGACCGCCTCGGTGTTGCCGCACATATGGAGACGGCCGTGGATGCCCAGCTTCTTCATCTCGGCGAAGAAGGCTTTGTGGACGGGGAGGATGTACTCCTCATAAATGGCGGGGGAGAGGAGGGAGGCCACGGGGTCGGCGCTGTAAATGTACTTGGCGCCCACGGCGGCCAGCTCCCGGACGGTGTCCAGCAGGGTTTCCAGGACCATCTGGAGGAGCTTTTCCACGCACTCAGGCTCGTCGTAGAAGTCGGTCATGAAGTCTTCCACGCCCCGCATGTTGGCCGCGACGGTGGCGGGTCCCACCACCAGGGTCATGGGGTAGATGTCCGGGCAGGCTTTCAGGGCGTAGGCCGTGGCGTCCACCAGATCCTTGACCCGGGGGATATCCCGGACGTACTTCACGGTCAGCTTGTCCACGTCGGTGATGTCCTCCAGAACGGGGTGGATCACCGTGGGAAGGCCGGTTTTGGAGTATTTCAGCTCCGTGCCGTAGCCCTCGGCTTCCCGGGCCAGGTCGGAGGCGATCTGGACGTAGTCCAGGCCCAGGTCCTTGGCCGCGGCGATGGCGGCGTCGGCCATGGCGATGGGGTCCTTGCAGTACTGCTCCAGGTCAATGCCGGTGTAGCGGGTGACGACGCTGCCCACGATGGTCAGGTTGGGCAGCCGGTCCACAGGCTTTCCGGCGTAGAAAGCGTCCAGACGTTCTTTTGCGTTCATAGGTCATTCCTCGATTTCATCAAGATCATCGTCTCCGAAAAGCATACAGCTTACGTAGACATCGTTAAAGCTTGGATTTCCCGACAGGTTGACGTGCTGGGATTTTTCCACGATCTTCCGGGTCTTTTCCACCTGCTCCCGGTCCAGGAGCAGCGCCGCGGCTCCGGAAAGGGCCGCGTTGCCCAGGGGTCTGGCCTTGGGGACCAGAGTCTCCGGGATCAGGCCGATGGCCGCCGCGCTCTGGAGGTTCAGGTGGTTGCCGAAGCCCCCGGCGATCCAGAAACGGGACACATCCGCTGCCGTGATCCCGGCCTGGCGGAGGAGCAGCCGGATTCCCGAGGCGATGGCCGCCTTGGCCAGCTGCACCGCCCGGATGTCTCCGGGAAGGAGCCGCAGGTTCCCCAGGGGAAGGCCCTCCGGGTCGATGGCCCCGGTGCAGGAGATGTCCTCCCGGTCCAGAAAGACCGCCGTGGCGTCGATGAGGCCGGAGCCGCAGATGCCGATGGGCTCCGCGCCGCCGATGGTGTGGAAGCGGACGGCTCCGTCCTCCTCCCAGACCCGGTCGATGGCCCCCGCAGCGCTGCCGCAGCCGCAGGAGATGCCTGCGCCCTCAAAGGCGGGGCCTGCCGCCGTGGAGGTGACGTACAGGGTCCCCCGATGCCAAAGGGCGATTTCGCCGTTGGTGCCGATGTCGCAGAGGAGGGAGGTTTCCTCCCGCTCGCACATGCCGCTGGCCAGGACGGCGCAGGTGATGTCCGCGCCGACAAAGGCGTTCATGCACAGGGGGAGGTAGGCTCTCCGGCCTAAGAGCTCCGTTTCCGTCCCGAAAAGGGTGTCCGCCAGGAAGGGAACCCGGGAAAGGGAAATGGGGTCCCGGCCGGTGAGGAGATAGAGCATGACGGTGTTGCCGGTGAGGAGGAGGACGTCGGCGTCCTCCTCCGGGCGGGCGGCTTTTTGGCAGGTCTCCTGGAGCAGCTCCCGGATCGCCCCCTGGACCTGGTCCCGGAGGGCGGTGAGCTTGCCGTCCAGGGCCGCGCCGATGCGTCCCATGACGTCGGCGGCCACCACGCCCTGGGGGTTCAGTCGGGCGGCCTCGCTGAGGCGCTTCCCGGTTTTCAGGTCGTAGAGCTGGGCCGCCAGGGTGGTGGTGCCGATGTCCACGGCCAGGCCCAGGACCCCGCCCATGGGCCGGAGGGCTCCGGTGTAGGCGGCGGCAGTCTCGATCTCCCAGGAGCCTGTCCGCTCCGGGAGGACGGCTTCTGCGTCGCCCCAGACCTCCGCCTGGCAGGAGAGCCGCTTTCCAAGAGCGGTTTCCTGGGCGTTGGGGGGAGAGACCTCCCCCGTCAGCTCCACCGCGCATTTTCCGCAGACGCCCCGGCCGCCGCAGGGCTGGGCCTGGGACTCCCCGGCCCGGTCCAGGAGGATGCTCAACGGGGTCTTTCCGGAAAACTCCACGGTTTTCACCGTTTCGCCCCGGCGGATGGTCAGGATTGGCATGACGCACCTTCTTTATAAAGGATCAGTCCGAAAAAGGTCACGGTGTTGGCGCCGTTGATGTATTTCAGGTCCGTGGAACGGGTGGTGTTGTACACGTCGATGCCGCAGCCCTCCAGGGAAAGCAGGACCTTTTCCGGGAACCGGCAGGGCTTGCCCTCCGGCTTGGTGCAGGTGGGACACAGGCGGCACCCGCCGCAGCTCAGGTGGAGCTGCCGGGCCCGGTCCTCCTGGGGGATGCCCGCCTGGATTTTCTGGCTCAGCTGGGCGTGGCGGACGCCGGCCTCGCCCATTCCCTCGATGTCAAAGCTGTCCTCAATGGCAGAAATGGTCTGATAGAGGACCCCGGCGTCGTATTCCCGGACCTTGTCCATCAGCGCGTGGATGTCCCCGGCGTCAGGCGGGCAGGCCCAGCAGCGGCCGTACTTGCCGCACTGGTTCCCCTCGCAGATTTTGCGGAAATCCTCGCTGAGGACGATCTGGTTTTTCTGGATGATTGCGGCTTTGGTCGCGCCGCAGTCCAGGGTCAGCTTGCGAAGTTCTTCTCCGGTCATCAGGAGCCCTTCTTTCCGGGAAACTCAGTTGCAGTGGGCCACAGCCGCGTCCGCCGCGGAGGCCGCGTCCGCCGTGTACACGTCGGCGCCGATCTGTTCGCAGAACGCCTGGGTCACAGGGGCTCCGCCGATCATGATGGTGACTTTGTCCCGGATGCCGGCAGCTTCCGCCGCTTCCACGACCTTCTCCATGACGCCCATGGTGGTGGTCAGCAGAGCGGAGCAGCAGATGATCTGGCAGTCCTGCTCGATGGCGGTCTGAACGAAGGTCTCGGGGGCTACGTCAACGCCCAGGTCGATGACCTCGATGCCCTTGCCTTCCATCATCATCTTCACCAGGTTTTTGCCGATGTCGTGGAGGTCGCCCTGAACGGTGCCGATGCAGGCTTTGCCCACGGGCTTGGTGCCGCTCTGGACCAGCAGGGGTTTCAGAAGCTCCACGCCGCGGTTCATGGCCCGGGCCGCCACCAGGACTTCGGGGACGAAAACTTCGTTGTTTTTGAATTTCTGGCCGATGACGTTCATGCCGGCCATGAGGCCGTCGTTGAGGATGTCGGCGGCGGGAATTCCGGTGTCGATGGCCTCCTGCACTTTTTCCCGGACGATTTTGGCCTTTCCGGCTTGCAGGTAAGTGGAAATTTCTTCCAGCAGTTCCATAAGTTTTCCTTGCCTTTCTGAAGCAAATTCCAGGGCTTCGTCGTTTTCTTGACAGTGCCGCGCCAGGCGGTAGGATGATATCTTTATTGTAGGAGATTTCGCAGGAAAGGTATTGTAATTTCTTCCTGTATTTTGTATTTATTCAAGGCGCATTTTCGTGCTTCCTGCGAAGTTCCGCCGTAGAATGGGGCGTTTTGCGCTTTTTCGACGTTTCCGGTTGGCAGATGGAGGGTTTCATGGTATAATAACCTCAAAGGCATTTGCCGCAGGCAAATGCGTTCTGGCCGAAAGGCCAGAACCGGGCGTGCCGCCCGCTTTGAGAACATTGTATCACACCCGGTTTTGCCTGCGGCAAAACTGCGGCAGCTTCGCAGCCTTCCGGAGCCTGACGGCTCCGGCGGTTGTGGTATAATAACTGTAATACCTTGCAATACACCGGCCTTACGCCGCTTTCAGAAAGAAGGATTTCATGAGACCCCTTGGATTTTGCCCCGGAGAGATTCTCCTGCCCCGCTGCGACCTGTCCCGGTGGAGCGTGGTGGCCTGCGACCAGTTCACCTCCCAGCCGGAATACTGGACGGAGGTGGAGCGCATCGTAGGCGACGCGCCCTCGGCCTACCGGATGATCTTCCCGGAAGCCTACCTGGACACCGTGGATTTCGACGAAAAAATCGCCTCCATCAACCGCACCATGGAGGAGTACCTCCGCCAGGGGCTGTTTGAAGCCTACTCTGACGCCATGATCTACGTGGAGCGCACCCTGCTGGACGGCTCCGTCCGCCGGGGAATCCTGGGGCTTCTGGACCTGGAGGAGTACGACTACCGGAAGGGCTCCGGCTCCCTGGTCCGGGCTACGGAGGGCACGGTGCTGGAGCGGATTCCGCCCCGGGTCCGCATCCGGGAGCACGCACCCCTGGAATCTCCCCACATCCTGGTCCTCATCGACGACCCCGGGAAGACCGTGGCGGAACCCATCCGTTCCCGGATTCCGGCCCTGGAAAAGCTCTACGATTTCGACCTGATGCAGGGCGGCGGGAACATCCGGGGGTGGCTCCTGGACCGGAAAGAACAGCAGCGCATCCAGGAGGCCCTGGCCGCTCTGGCGGACCCGGCGGTCTTTGCGGAAAAGTACGGCGTCGCGGACCGGCCCCTTCTCCTCTACGCCGTGGGGGACGGCAACCACTCCCTGGCCACGGCCAAGGAGTGCTGGACCCGGCTGAAATCCCGGCTCACCCCCGAGGAGGCCGCCGTTCACCCGGCCCGGTACGCCCTGGTGGAGCTGGGCAATCTCCACGACGACTCCTTGAAATTCGAAGCTATCCACCGGGCGGTCTTTGACGTGGACCAGGGGGCCTTTCTGGCGGCTCTCCGGGAGTACGCCGCCTCCCGGAGGGGGGACGCTCCGGCCCAGACGGTGACGGTGGTCACGGCGGAGGGGCGGGAGAGCCTGACCATTCCCCATCCCGACCGGACCCTGGCCGTGGGGAGCATCCAGGCGTTTCTGGACCAGTACCTCCCCGCTGTTGGCGGGAAGGCGGATTACATCCACGGGGAGGACGTGGTGTGCTCCCTGGCGCAGAAGGGGGCCGTGGGAATCCTCCTGCCGGTGATGGAAAAGGGCGACCTTTTCCGGACGGTGATTTTAGAGGGCGCGCTGCCCCGGAAAACCTTTTCCATGGGCGAGGCTCCGGAGAAACGGTACTATCTGGAGTGCCGGAAAATCGTCTGATCGACCGAAAAGGAGTTTGAAATGAGAGAAAATACCTTGGAGCGTCCGGCGGAGCCCCAGGTGCGTTACAGCGACCTGTTCTGGCTGTTTCTGGCCGGCAGCGTTCTCGGCGTGATCATCGAGGGGGTGTTCTGCGTCGTCACCAAGGGCCGGTGGGAGAGCCACGTGGTGTCGGTGTGGGGATGGTTCAACGTCCTTTACGGCCTGGGGGCGGCGGGACTGTACGCCGGAGCCGTCAAGCTGCGGCACAGGCCCCTTCTGGCCCGGGCGGCGATCCTTATGGGGGTGGCCACGGCCCTGGAGCTGGCCTGCGGGATGCTGTTAAAATGGGGCCTGGGGATGCGGGCCTGGGATTACAGCCATAATTTCCTGAATTTCAGCGGCATCATCTGCCTGCGGTTCAGCCTGTACTGGGGGCTGGTGGCCCTGGTGGTCTGCCTGACCGCGTCCCGGATCACCGGGGTCCTGGAGCGGCTCCGCACCCGGACCCTCCAGGCGGTCTGCCTGGGGATGAGCGTGATTTTAGCGGGGAACTTTTTCCTCACCGCCGTGGCCATCACCCGGTGGAGCGCCCGGCACTACGGCTACGGCCCGGGCAACCCCTTCACCCGGATGGTGGACCAGGTGGCAAACGACCAGTGGATGCAGAATCGTTTTGTGGAATGGCGGTTTTTAAACGAGGCCGAAGGCTGACCCTTTCGGTGCCAAAAGACCCGGCTTGGGAGCGTTTTCCCGGGCCGGGTCTTCCATTTGGCGTTATTTTTCTCAAAGGTGGCGGCCACGTCTTCCAGCAGCTTCCGGATGGGCAGGTGCTGGGGACATGCCTTTTCGCACTTGCCGCACTTGATGCAGTCCGAGGCCCGGCGGCCCGGAGCGGTGTGGATGTTGTTATAATAGTAGTCCGCGTTCCAGTCGTGGTAGATCTGCTTGGCGTTCATGGCGGCGAACACGTCGGGGATGGCGATGTGCCTGGGACATCCCGCGGTGCAGTACCGGCAGGCGGTGCAGGGGATCAGGTGCATCCCGCGGAAAATCTCCTGGACCTTTTCCACAGCGGCCAGCTCGGCGTCGTTCAGGGGCTGGAAGTCCTTCATGAAGGAGAGGTTGTCCTCCATCCGGGCCAGATCGCTCATGCCGGAGAGGACCATCATCATCCCCGGGAACCCGGCGGCGAAGCGGATGGCGTAGCTGGCGGGGCTGCCGCCGTGAAGGGCGTCCAGGACCGCTTTGGCGCTGTCCGGGAGGTTCACCAGGTTGCCGCCCTTCACCGGCTCCATGACGATGACGGGCTTGCCGAATTTCCGGCAGACTTCGCAGCAGTTCCGGCTTTGGACGGCGGGGTCGTTGTAGTCCACGTAGTTGAACTGGATCTGCACCACCTCGACCTGGGGGTACTCGGTGAGAATCTGCTCCAGAACCTCCGGCCGGTCGTGGAAGGAGATGCCCACGTGGCGGACCTTGCCCTCGGCTTTCAGCTGGAAGGCCGTCTCATAGGCATGGCAGGACTTGAAGAACTTGTAATTCTCGGCGTTCTGGGCGTGCATCAGGTAGAAGTCGAAGTACTCCACGCCGCAGGCGGCCAGTTGGCTCTCGAAGAAGGGCCGGATGTCCTCCTCCTTCCTGAAAAAGAAGTCGGTGAGCTTGTCCGTCAGGATGTAGCGGTCCCGGGGGTAGCGGCTGGTGAGACAGTCCCGGAGGGCGGTTTCGCTTTTGCCGTCCAGGTAGCCGTGGGCGGTGTCAAAGTAATTGAACCCCGCGTCCAGAAACGCATCCACCATCCGGCAGGCTTTCATCCGGCCGTGCCAGGTCTCCCGGGTGAAATGGACCTTCAGGGGGAATTCCTTGTGATGGATGAGGGTGAAGTCCTCCAAGTACCGTTCCGGGATGGGGATGGGGCGGAGGGTCTCCCCGGCGCCGCTCCATTGGGGGCTGTATTTCAGGACCAGCGCTTCGCTGGCCCCGGCGATGGGGTCCTCAAAGGGCAGCCAGGCCATGTACAGGACCAGAAGGCTCCCGCCGGGCTTCAATATCCGCCGGAACAGCGGGGCGGTCCGCCCGGGGTCGAAGTACCAGAAGCACTGGCAGGCGGTGACGACGTCGAAGGTGTTTTGGGGGAAGTCCAGCTCCTTGGCGGGGGAGACCAGATAGCGGATGCCCATCCCTTGGGAAAGGGCCTCTGCCTGGCCGATCTGCTCCGGGGAAACGTCGGCGGCGGTCCACTTTGCGCCGTACCGGCAGAGGTTTCGGGGCAGCACGCCGGTGCCCGTGCCCACGTCCAGGACCTCCTGGCCGTTCCGGCAAAGGCCCAGGTCCAGGATGCGCTGGTAAAAGGCCGGAGGGTAGATGTCCCGGTACTGGGCGTAGTCCTGGGAGGTGCGGCCCCAGTCGAAGGCTTTGCCGTTGTCGATGGCTGGGTCGGTGCGGTACAAGGGGCGTGCTCCTTTCTGGAAAATCCGGCGGATTTTTCGCAAAAAGAGTTGTAAAACCCCGCCGGATGTGGTATCATGGATGCAAAGGGGGACCCGGAAGGGTCCCATAATCTTATTTTATCCGCGGCTCCGGGTTTTGTCAAGAGCGGGGCCGGAAGGGAGACAACAGTATGTTGAAAACTCAGACGCTTCAGGCGGACCTCTGCGTTGTGGGCGGCGGCATTGCCGGGCTCTGCGCGGCGGTGGAGGCGGCCCGCCACGGCCTGAAAACCGTTCTCATGCACGAGCGGCCGGTTCTGGGGGGCAATGCCTCCTCGGAGATTCGGATGTGGATCTGCGGCGCTCACGGCCGGGACAACCGGGAGACCGGCCTCATCGAGGAGATCGCCCTGGAAAACCTCTATCGGAACCCCACCAAAAACTACTACCTCTGGGACACGGTGCTTTACAGCCTGGCCCGGCGGGAGAAAAACCTGACCCTTCTCCTCAACTGCGCCTGCATGGACGCGGAGACCGAGACCGGGGACTTTCCCGACGGCCGGACCGTCCGGATCAAAAGCGTCACCGGCTACCAGCTGACCACCCAGCAGTTCCGGCGGGTGGAGGCCCGGTTCTTCGCGGACTGCTCCGGGGACAGCATCCTGGCCCCGCTGACCGGGGCGGAGTTCCGCATCGGCCGGGAATCCGGGGCGGAGTTCAGGGAGGACACGGCCACCGAGACCGCCGACTCCTGCACCATGGGCATGAGCTGCCTGATCCAGGGCCGGGAGACCAGCCGTCCCGTGCCCTTCATCCCGCCGGAGTGGAGCACTAAGCTGACCGCGGAGGACCTGGCCGGACGTCTGGGGGATCCCCGCTCTACAGTGGAAAACTACTGGTATCTGGAGCTTGGCGGCGACCGGGACTCCATCGGGGATACGGAAGCCATTACGGAGGAGCTGATTCCTCTGGCGCTGGGCACCTGGGATTACCTGAAAAACAGCGGCCGCTATGATACGTCCACCTGGGATCTGGATTTCCTGGGCTTCCTCCCCGGCAAGCGGGAGTCCCGGCGGATGGTTGGGGAATACATGGTGACCCAGCGGGACATCTCCGGGGGCAGACAGTATCCGGACACCGTGGCCTACGGCGGCTGGCCCCTGGATGACCACTTTCCCGGGGGCTTCTATCACCGGGGGACCCCCAACACCAACGTGCGGACCCCCGCGCCCTATCCGCTGCCCTACCGGGCCCTGTACTCCCGGAACGTGGAGAACCTGTTCTTTGCCGGGCGGAACATCAGCGCCACCCACTTCGCCATGAGCAGCACCCGGGTCATGATGACCTGCGCCCTTTTCGGCCAGGCGGTGGGCGCGGCGGCTGCGGTGGCTGTTGCCCACGATCTGACGCCCCACGGCGTTTATAAGGAGCAGCTCCACGCCCTCCAGCAGATGCTGCTGAACGACGACTGCTTCCTGCCCGGGTTCCGGCGGGAAATCTCCGACGCCTGCCGGAGGGCGGAGATTTCCGGCGGCAGCGACGCCCTCCGGGACGGCCGGGACCGGGTCCATGGCCTGTACGGCGGCTCGGACTGCGGCTGCCGGGTGAAAAACGGCGCTTCCGTGGTCTACCGCCTGGCGGAGCCTGCCTGGGTGGAGGCGGTCCACCTGGTTTTTGACAGCGATCTGAACCGGGAGAGCCTCCCCGGGGACGAGATGGAGCAGTACCATCCCACCCGGTGCAGCACGCTGCTGGATTCTCCCCAGATGCACATGCCCTTGCCCCTCTGCCGCGACTTTACCCTGACGGCGGAGACTGAGGATGGGCCGGTCATTCTGGCCAAGGTCAAGGACAACCGGCTCCGGAGCTATGATGTTCCCGTGGGGCGGGTCCTTGGGGGAATCACGCTGGTCCCGGAGAGCAATTGGGGCGGCGGAGAGGAAACGGCGGTGTTCTCCTTCGACTTCCGATAAGGGAAAATTTGGACGCAAACAGGTAAAAAAGAGACCGAAAAGGCTCCGTTTGGGGTCGATTTCGGTCTCTCTTTTTGTGTTCCGGGATGGGCCGGAAACAGAAAGACTCCTTTCGCCGGTCCGGACGGGCTGACAGCTGCAGCCGACGGCGAAAGGAGGGCAATGGAATAGATGCGGAAGACAAATTAACATATGTAACGAATTCTGCGAGGGGACGGAATATGGACAAAATGGGAGTTTGGGCGATGCCGCGTATACCAGGGGTGAGATGCTCTTTCCGGCGCGGAAGCGGCTGGAGCAGAGGCGCTACTTTTCGAATCCGGGGGTGTTGGCGGCAGATTTGTACTCCCCGGGGGTCATGCCGGTGAGCTGCTTGAAGCGGCGGATGAAGCGGGGGATAGCAGTTCCCTTTGGGGTGATGTTTTGGAGGGGACGATTGCTGTTGGTGGGCAGTTCTTTGGCGATTCTTAGGTGGTGGGGTTTGGGGCAGCGGCGTTCCGTTGGGGGAATTGGGGGGCCGGGATGGCTTTATGGTCAGTACTACTTTTCGAATCCGGGGGCGCGGGCGGCGGATTTGTGCTCGCCGGGGGTCATGCCGGTGAGCTGTTTGAAGCGGCGGATGAAGCTGGTGGGGTTATAGTAGCCCACCTCCAGGGCGATGTCCTGGAGGGTCATATTGCTGCCGGTGAGCAGTTCCTTGGCCTTGGTGATCTTCAGGCGGGTGGCGTAGTCCAGGATGGTGGTCCCGGTGGCTTTTTTGAAGGCGGTGCTCAGGTTGGGGGCGCTCATGCCGAAGGCTTCGGCCATGGCCTGGAGGGAGAAGTCCGCTTCGGCGTAGTGCTCCCGGATATAGCCGGTCATCCGGGCGGCGGGGTCCTCGGGGCGGGCGGCGTCCCGGTTCTGGAGCAGCTCCCGGAGGCTTTCGCTGATCCGCTGGACGATGGGGACCAGCTCGTCAACGGTCTCAAAGGAGGAAATCTGGAAAACGCTGGGGGAGGCTGCCGGGACCAGGTCGTACTCGGCGCAGATTTCGCCCACGGACTTGTTGACGGCGTTGACGATGTCGTAGCAGATGGACTTGGCCTGGAAAATGGAGGGGTTGCTGCTCTGGAGGTAGCGGACGATGTTCCCCAGAAAATTGCGGATCTGCTCGCTTTCGCCCTTGCGGATCAAGGCGTCCAGCTTCTCCCGGATGTGGCGGAAGGAGGCGTCGGGGATGGAGTCCTTCACCGCCAGGGTGGTGTAGTCGATGAGGTTGTCGGCTCCCCGGATCAGGCGGTAGTCCGTGGCGGTGGTGGCCTGGAGGTAGAGCTGGGGAAGGTCGGCGATGCCGGAGCAGCCGCTGATCCCCACCGTGACCGGGCTGCCCAGGAGCTCCCGGGCCCGGGTGAGGCTGCTGCGGAGGAAGTTCCGGACGGCGGGGTCCGCCTCCTCCGGGGCGCAGAGGGCGAAGACCACGGTGCAGGACTCCGTGCAGTCCCGCCAGAGGGCCTGGACGTTCTCCGGCAGGCCGGACAGCAGGCGCAGCGCCGTCTGGGGCACCTCCTCCGGGGAAAGGGACCGCCAGCGGGCGCTGTAAAAGGAGGCCACCTGGAACCGGTCCCGGGGCAGGCAGAGGCCGCAGACCGCGCCTTTTTCATTAAAAACCTCCAGGGAGGGGAAGGAGCCCTTGAGGAGGTGGTAGACCAGGTACTCCCGGACGGCGTCGCTGGCGCTCTGGAGCTGGCTGGAAAGGGAGGCGTTGGCGTTCTTGATGGCCTCTACGGCGTCCTGGATGTCGTCGTATTCGTTTCCGGCGGCGGTTTCAGAGGGGGCCAGCTTTCCCCGGAGGTCCCGCAAGGGGGCGTAGGACCGGCTGGCGAACAGGTAGGTGATGCCGAAGCCCACGGCCAGGAGGAGGGCGGTCCCGGCCAGGATGATGAGCCGCAGGGTCTGCACCGGGGCCAGGGCGTTTTCCGAGTCGATGAGGGCGGCGTAGGACCAGCCGGTCTGGGCGGAGCGGACCCGGAGGTAGAGGTACCGGCGGCCGTTCAGGCGGACCATCTGCCGGTTTTCCAGGGCGGAGAGGTCCAGGTCAAAATCCGGCTCCTCCTGCCAGGTGTCGGTGCGGAAGCGGAGGACCTCATCGCCGTTGGCGTCCAGGAGGAAGGTGACGGCCTGGAGGTTGGCGCCGATGTCCTGCTGCATCCGGTAAAGGGCGTCCACGTTGACCCGGACCATGACCCGGCGGTCCAGGTAGGGGCTCAGGTCGGGGTAGAGGAAGGTGATGGATTTGCCGGAGTGGGCGGAGAGGCAGCGGCCCTCCGCGTCGGGGTCCAGGTAGACGGAAGGGAGGTTTGCTTCCGCCATTTCCTCGGGGAAGCGGTCGGGGTCCCAGGCGTAGCCGTGGAAGGAGATGAAGTCCCGGACGGTGTAGGAGGTGTCCGAGGAGAAAAGGAAGTCGCCTTCGCCGTCGTAGAAGATTACCTCGGAGACGGCGTCGTCCTCCAGGGCGTACTTTTTCAGCTCCTGGATGGCGGAAATGCCCGAGGGGATGTTGTCGGGGAAGTAAAAGGGGAGGAACTGGAGGTTATTGAAGACGTTTTCCGAGATGCGGCGGATGCGGTTCAGCTGGAAGTCCAGGGAGGTCATGGACTGGTTCAGGCGGCCCAGGGTGTTGGAGACGATCTCGTCCTGATAAATCTGAAGGAAGTAGCTGGAGATGAAAATACTGGTAGCCGCCAGCGGAAGCAGGAAGGCGAAGGCATACGAGAAAAGATAACGGTAAAAGATTCTGGAGCGCTTTCTGTGCATCCGGGTCTCCTCCTGTCCGATGGTTTGCCGTGGGGCTTTCTTTATTGTAGCACAAATCGGGGGAAGAAGAAACCGCAAACAGGCGGCTTTTGGGTGACAATTCTTATATTCCCTTACATTTCTTCTGAAATCGGACACAAAATTGGGCAATTCCGGCAGTTCAGAAGAATGGAAAGGGGCAAAAGTATTGTAAATAGACAAAATCCTTGGGGTGTGCTAGAATAAGCTCATCCCACCGGCCCCGGGCCGCGACACGAAGGAGACTTCCGCTATGAAACGAAAACGCATCTCTTTTCCGGCGATGATGAGGCGGGACTATCAGCTGTACATTATGATGCTGCCGGTGGTCGTTTACCTGTTCATCTTCGCGTACATCCCCATTTACGGCGTGCAGATCGCTTTTAAGGACTACAACGTGGGTCAGGGCATCCTGGGGAGCCCCTGGGTGGGATTTGACAACTTCACCCGGTTCTTCCGGTCCTTCCAGTTCTGGAACGTTTTGAAAAACACCCTGGTCCTGAGCTTATACGGGCTCATCGCCGGGTTCCCGATTCCCATTCTATTGGCGCTGATGGTGACCCAGGTCCGGCGGGAGGGCTTCAAGAAGTTCGTCCAGACCGTGACCTATGCGCCCCACTTCATCTCCGAGGTGGTGGTGGTGGGGATGCTGTTTATCTTCCTTTCCCCCACCAGCGGCATCGTCAACATCGGGCTGGGGAAGCTGGGGGTCCAGGCCGTCAACTTCCTGGCGGAGCCGTCCATGTACAAGCACCTTTACGTCTGGTCCGGGGTGTGGCAGGGAGCGGGCTGGGGGAGTATCATCTACATCGCCGCCCTCTCCGCGGTGAGTCCGGAGCTTTATGAGGCCGCCCGGATCGACGGGGCCTCCAAGTTCCAGCAGATCGTCCACATCGATTTCCCCAGCATCCTTCCAACGGCCACCATCCTGCTGATCATGAACGCCGGGTCCATTATGAACCAGGGGGCCCAGAAAGCCTTCCTGATGCAGACGGGGACCACGGCGGCCTCCCAGGAGATCATCGCCACCTACGTTTACAAGGTGGGTCTTATCCAGAACCAGTTCAGCTACTCCTCGGCCATCGGGCTGTTCAACAACGTTATCAACATCATCCTCCTGGTGACGGTGAATACGGTCAGCCGGAGACTTTCGGAAAACAGCCTGTGGTGAGAAAGGGGTCCCTTCCATGAAAAACAAAAACGCCATCCGGTTGAGCCGGCAGGACAAGGTCTTTGAGGGGATCAGCTATGTGATCCTGTCGCTGCTGTCCCTGATCGTTCTGTATCCGCTGTACTTTATCGTCATCGCGTCCTTTTCCGATCCCCAGATGGTCAACGGGGGGCAGGTGTTCCTGATCCCCAAGGGCATCACCTGGGACGGGTACCAGAAAATCTTCTCCTACGGCCAGCTGTGGACGGGGTACCGGAACACCATCTTCTACACCCTGCTGGGGACGGTGCTCAATGTCTCCGTGACCATGCTGACGGCGTACCCCATGTCCCGGAAGCAGTTTTACGGGAAGAAAATCTTCCTCTTTTACATGATGTTCACCATGTATTTCGGCGGCGGGCTGATCCCCACCTATCTGGTCTGCCAGAAGCTGGGGCTGGTGAACCGGTGGCCGGTGATGGTGATCCTGGGGCTGGTGTCCATCAGCAATATCATCGTCTGCATCACCTTCCTGCGGAGCTCCATTCCCACTGAGCTCTACGAGGCCGCTTACATTGACGGCATCTCTCATTTCCAGAACTTCTGGCAGATCGTGCTGCCCCTTTCCAAGCCCATTATCGCGGTGATGTGCCTTTACTACGGCGTGGGCCACTGGAACGACTACTGGAAGGGCATGATTTACCTGAACGACCAGAAGCTCTACCCCTTACAGCTGATCCTCCGGGGGATTCTGACCCTGGATCAGATCGATTTCAGTCTCCTTACGGATTATGAGGAAATTCTTCGGCTGCAAAGCCGAAAGGAACTCATTAAATACGGCATCATTATTGTGTCCACGGTTCCGATGCTGGTAATCTATCCATTTCTGCAAAAATACTTTGTAAAGGGGGTCATGATCGGTTCTCTGAAAGGCTGACAGACTTGGAACTTTAATTTTGAAAGGAGTACCCCATATGAAAAAGCATCTGCTTCGCGCTATGACGTTTGCCGCTGTGGCAGCCATTTCCGCTTCGGCTCTGGCCGGATGCGGCGGAAACGGCGACGCCGGTTCTTCGACCCCTTCCTCCAAGCCCGCTTCCTCCGCTCCCGCCTCCAGCGCTGCCGAAGAAAAAGAGACGATCCACGTGGGCCAGCTGCCGCTGGTGGACGAGAAAGCCACCATTTCCATCGGCACCCTCATCAACGATGGCGCTCCCGGAAATGACAGCATCCGTTTTTGGAAAGAGCTGGAGGAAAAGACCAACGTCCATGTGGAATGGTCCGACACCATGAAAAGCGCCTGGGCCGAGAAGAAAAACGTTCTGGTGGCCGCGGATAACCAGCCGGATATGTATCTGTCTATGGGAATCTTCACCGCCGATGACGTTTTGAACCTTGGTACCAGCGGGAAATTCCAGACCATCGAACAGTACATCGACGATTATATGCCCAATCTTGCCGCTTATTTTGCGGAGCATCCCGAATGGAAAAGTATGGACACCGCTCCTGACGGCCACATTTACAATGTTCCGAACATCATGGAGGTCGGCGGCGGCCACTTCTACATCAGCAACATTCCCTTTATCAACCAGGGCTGGATGGAAAAGGTGAACCTTTCCTTCGAATGGAATTCCGACCCTGCGGTTCCCCTGACTGCCGAGCAGTTCAAGGAAATCCTGACCGCCTTTAAGACCCAGGACCCCAATGGCAACGGCAAGGCCGATGAGATCCCTCTTTCGCTGTCTTCCGCGGACATCCTGTATGATTTCGGCGCCTCCTTCGGTATCCTTGGCAAGGGCGTTATGGTCAAGGGCGACAAGGTAGTTTGGTCTATTATGCAGCCGGAGTTCAAGGAATTTGTCACCTGGCTCAACGATCTGTGGAAGGACGGCCTGCTGGACGTGGAGACCTTTACCCAGAACGGTTCCATGTACAACTCGAAGCTGACCAATCCGGACGATATCCTTGGCTTCACCACCTCCTGGCGGGTGGGCTCCACCCAGACCGGCCCGGATGACAACCGGTTTACCTTGAGCACGCCGATCAAGATCGAGGGCCACGATGCGGCTTGGCCCAAGGGACAGTCCTTCTCCATTGAGCGCGGCAACTGCGTTCTGACCTCCTCCGCAAAGAATCCGGAGCTCTGCCTGGCCTGGGCGGACAATCTGCTGACCCCGGAAAATTCCCTGCAGATCAACAGCGCCCAGCTTATCGGCGAGCACCTGGAAAAGAAGGCTGACGGCACCTATCATCAGCTCCGGCCTATCGACTGGAACCGGGAAGGCGAGGACCTGCTGATGCCCGGATCGAAGCTGTTCATCGTCACCAAGGAAGAATGGCACAAGCAGGATGTGCTGCCCCCTGTGTCCATCCAGAAGGACCCGGTGGAGGACCTCTATCTGGCCAACTATTCTCCCAAGGGCTTCTCCCGGATTCCTGACGTGTGGATGACCATTGACGACGCCAAGACCGTTAACCGCATTCTCTCCGAGGTGACGCCGTACATCGACTCGCTGTTCGCCAGCTGGGTCACGGAAGGCACCCTGGACAAGACCTGGGACGAGGCCCAGTCCACCCTGGTCAACATGGGCGCAAATGAGGCATTGGAGATTTACCAAAAGTACTACGACGCGACGAAATAACGGAACGTAAAAAGATCGGAGCGGAATTCCTGCTCCGGTCTTTGGCATTTCAGAGGGTTTCTCCGCTGAGGAAGGCGGTGAGGGCGGTCTCCAGGGCCAGAATCTGGGTCTCCAGGGAGAGGGAGGGGGTGTGGCTGCGGAACACCGTCTGGGCGGGGAGGAAGGGGAGGTGGATGAATCCGCCGTAACGGCGGGGGTAATGGGCGGCGATCTCCTCCATGACCCGGTAGAACAGGTGGTTGCAGACGAAGGTTCCGGCGGTGTAGCTGACCGCGGCGGGGACCCCGGCCATGCGGACGGCTTCGGCCATTTTTTTCACCGGCAGGTTGGTGAAACAGGCGGGGGCCCCGCCGGGGGTGATGGGGACGTCCTGGGGCTGGTTGCCCTGGTTGTCGGGGATGGAGGCGTCGTCCAGGTTCACGGCCACCCGTTCAAAGGAGACCTCGAAGCGGCCGCCGGCCTGGCCCACGCAGATGACGGCGTCGGCTCCGATGCGGGCGGCTTCGGCGTTGGTCAGCTCCTCGGCGGCCCCGAAAACCGTGGGGACCAGGAGCTTATGGAGCCGGTGGGGGCCCCAGTCCTCTTTCAGCCGGGAGACCACCTCCCAGGCGGGGTTGACGGACGCGCCGCCAAAGGGATCGAATGCGGTAAGCAGAATATTCATGGGTTCCTCCTAGATTTCTTTGAGAATAAAGGCGGGGATGGGCGGGTTGTTGGGGCGGTTCCAGAATTCCGTCAGCAGGACGGTGAAGGCTTTGCTGTCGATGGTGCGGAGGTAGGCGGTCAGGGCGTCTTTTTCCTCGAAGCCGCTGTCGCCGCCGTAGTAGATGCAGAGGCTCATGACGCCGCCGGGCTTTAAGAGCCGGAGGCCTTGCTCGATGGCGGGAATGCTGGTCTCCGCACGGGTGAAGATGCGGTGGTCGCCCCGGGGGAGGTAGCCGAAGTTGAAGACGATGGCGTCCACGGTTCCGGGCTGGGCGTAGCGCTCCATGTGGCTGTGGCTGTCCAGGATCACCTGGGCGGTGAGGTTCCGCTCCGCAAGGAGGGCTTTGGTGGAGTCCACGGCCTCCTGCTGGACGTCGAAGGCCAGGACGCGGCCGGTCTCCCCCACCAGGGAGCAGAGGAAAGCGGTGTCGTTTCCCCGGCCGGCGGTGGCGTCGATGCAGAAGCCGCCGGAGGGGACCCGCTGGCGGAGAAATTCGTGGGCGATGACAAGGGTGTTGAGTCCGGGCATAGGTGCTCCTTTCGGGTCAGTGGGTATCCAGAAGGGCGGCCAGACGTTCCCGCTTGGTCCGGGTGTCGCCTTCGATCTGGAGCTTGGCGTAGATGCGGTTGACGTACTGCTTTACCGTGCCCTCGGAGAGGTAGAGCCTGGCGGCGATCTCCTTGTTGGAGGTTCTGGCAGCGGCCAGGAAGGCGATCTCCATTTCCCGGTCGGTGAGGGCGGCGGCTTCGGCGGGGCGGGCGATCCGCTGGCGGAGTCGGGCGCAGCGGGCTTCCATATCGCGGCCCAGCTGGGCGGCCCGGGCCTGGAAGGGGTCGTCCTCCCGGAAAAGCGGGGCCAGGTCCCGGTAGTTTTCGGCGAAAGGCAGGAGGATGCCGTCGGGCCGGGCGGAATCCAGGGCTTTCCGGAACAGGGCGGCGGCTTCGGCGGGGCGGCCCAGCTTTTGGTAGGCGGCGGCGGTCTGGAGCCGGACGTGGAGGCTCACCAGGGCGTAATGAAGTCCGCTGCAAAGGGCCAGAAGGGAGTCGCTGCACCCGATGACGTCGGTGTACCGGCCCTGGGCCAGGCGGACCTGGTTTTCGATGAGGATGAGCATGGGCCTGGCGGGATTCAGGATGTTCACATCGCCCAGCTGGTGGTTGGCGAAAAGCGGGGGAACCTTTTCCGGCGCGCCCAGGAGGGCGCAGTAGTAGGCCAGGGCGCTTTCAAAGGTCAGCAGGAGGGTGGCGTCCCGGCGGCGCTTCAGCTGTTCCCGTTCTTCGGCGGGGTCCAGGGAGAAGGGGGATTCCGGGTCCGCCAGGTGGAGGCGGAGGGCCAGGAGGTCGCAGCAGAGGGCGATGTAGGTCTGGTCCCGCTCCTGGGCCCGGTAGCGGGCCTTGGCGTTCAGGAGCCGGGCGGCGGGGAAATCCCCGCGGAGGAAGGCGGCTTCGGCCTCCATGACCTGCTCCGCGCCGGCACCGTGCTCCGACGTGACCCGGTAGTAGTAGGGCATGGCCCGGTTCATGGTCCGGACCTCGGCGTCCAGCTGGCCGGGGGTCCGGTGGAACATCATCAGCACCGAGGGGGAGCCGAAGGTGAAGGAGCCGTAGGTCCGGATGGAGACGGCGGGGCGGGTCATCTGGCGGCAGGCGCTTTGGTGGAGGCGGCTCATGCCTTCGATGTCGTTGTAGCAGAGGAAGCTCATGATCAGGTCGCACTCGCCCAGGAGGTTCCCACGGTCCCCGGCGGGGAGGGCGGGGTCCTCCACGGCGGCCAGGAGGAGGGCTTTCAGCTCCAGCATCTCCTTGAATTTTCCCCAGGAAAAAAACCGGCGCATCAGGACCAGGATGGCCCGGGGGTCGGCTTTTACCGTCTCCGGGGGGCATTTTTGGAGCTGGGCCAGGACGGCGGCGGGGTTCCGGGAGGCCAGCATCACCCCGGCGTCCTCGGCCACGGCCCGGAGCCAGCCGGAGGGGTCCTCCCCCTGCTCATAGGCGGCCATGGCCTGGAGGTACTGGCCCTGGGCCTCGTACCACCGGCCGTAGCGGGAAAGGCAGGCCCGCTGCTTTTCCCGGTCCAGGCGGGCGAAGATGGTCCCGGCGCAGGCTTTCATCATGTGGTGGAACCGGTAGCCGCCGTCGGGGAGCCGGGTGACGAAGGCGTTCTGCTCTGTCAGGGAGGAGAGCAGCGGCTCCACCTCGGCAAGGCCGGTGACGGCCCGGGCCATGGGGGCGGAGAATTCGTCGGCCAGGCTCATGACGGCCAGGAATTCCTGCTCCGGGGGGCCCAGGGGGTCCAGAAGGGCGGAGGTGAACATCTGGTAGATGTCCGCGCTGCCGTCCATGAGGGCGCCGGTTTCCGTCAGGGAGCGGAGGTTCAGGTAAATGGCGGAGAACCAGCCCTCGCTGGAGCGGAGGAGGTCCTCCACCTGGCGGTCATTGAGCCGTGCGCCGCAGAGACGGGCGTAAGCGGAGAGCTCTGTGTGGTTCAGCCGCAGCTGTCCCGCGCCGATCTGGTGGAGGCGGCTGCCCAGGCGGACGACGGCTCCGCCGGAGAGGAAGCTGTCCCGGCTGGCGGCGATGAGGTGGACGTTTTCCGGCATCCGGTTGGCCAGGGAGCAGAGAAAGTCCGTGACCCGGCCGTCGCTGAGGAGGTGGAAGTCGTCCAGGAAGATGTAACAGGGCCGCTCCCCGGCCAGGGTGCGGCAGAGCTCATCTTCCAGAAGGGCGGCGCTTTCCCGGTCGGCGGGGCAGGGGTACTCCGAAAGGAAGGGGAGGCCCTGGCAGGCAAAGGCGTTCTGCACCCGTTTCCAGAACAGGGGGAGGTCGTCGTCGTAGATGCTGACGCGGATCACCTCCGCCCGGTCCTCCTTGGCGCGGCGGTTGAGGAACCAGTTGACGGCGGTGGTTTTTCCGTAGCCCATGGGGGCCACCACAGCGGTCAGGGGGCAGCGGGAGATGGGCCGGAGACATTCCTGGACCCGTTCGGAGATATAAACGGCATTCAGGCTGCGTTTGGTTCTGGGCATGTGGCACCTCGCTTTTTTCGGAGATTCTCCTTCCAGTATACCGGATTTCCGGCGTTTTCGCAATCCCCGGCGGGGCGTTTTCCGGAAAAAAGCCCATCCCCGGAGCGGGGATGGGCAGAAATTCGTTGGAGAGACGCCGGGAACTTACCCCCGTAGCCCTTCGGCCTGGGCGATGAAGGAGCGGATGACCTCCACGCAGCCGTCCACGCCGATCTTGGCGCTGTTCAGGGAAAGGTCGTAGTTTTCCGCACGGCCCCATTTGAGGTTGGTGTAGAAATTATAGTAGGCGGCCCGCTTTTTGTCGGTTTTCTGAATCTGCTCCTGGGCCCGGTCGGCGGAGAGGTTGTAGTAGGTGGTGGCCCGGCTGACCCGGTCCTCCATGTCGGAATAGATGTAGACGTTGACGCAGTTCGGGTTCTCCCGGAGGACGTAATCGGCGCAGCGGCCCACGATGACGCAGGGACCCTTGGCGGCCAGCTTGCGGATGACCTCCGACTGGACCAGGAAAACCTTGTCGTTGAGGGGCAGGTCAGGGACGCCGGCCATGCCGTGGAGGAGGTAGGCGTTCATGGAAAGGGTGTACAGAAGACTGTTGGCCGCCTTTTCGTCGGCTTTTTCGAAGATTTCCTTGCTCATGCCGCTTTCTTCGGCGGACATGGTGATGAGTTCCTTGTCGTAGAAGGGAATGTCCAGAGCCTCCGCCAGCTTTCTGCCGATGAATCTGCCGCCGCTGCCGTATTGTCTGCTGATGGTGATGATGGTGTCGTTTGCCATACGGATCGCTCCTTTAATAGAATGGGGGTCTGTACTTAAAGTATAGCAATTCTATACAGGATTGTCAAGATATTTCAGGCAATTTTATAATTTGCGACGATTCACGGCAAAAGAAACCGGCCCGCAGAATGGCTCTGCGGGCCGGAAGGGGGTGCGGTTACATGCCGTAGACCTCGTCCTCGGAGACCAGCTTGACGCCGGATTCCTGGAGGACCTGGGCGGCCCGTTCGTTGTCCTCCACCCGGAGGATGACGTAGGCGGTGTCCACGCTCTTGGAGATGAAGGCGTACATGTACTCCACGCTGATGTGGTGCTCGAACAGGGTCTTCATGGGAGCGGCCAGTCCGCCGGGCTGGTCGTGGATGCCGATGGCCAGGACCTTGGTCAGGGCCACGGTGTAGCCGTGCTTTTTCAGCATTTCCTCGGCCTTATCCGGGTCGTTGACGATGAGGCGCAGGATGCCGAAGTCGTTGGTATCCGCCACGGAGAGGGCGCGGATATCGACGCCGGCCTCGGCCAGAAGGGTCGTGATCTCCGCCAGACGGCCCGCCTTGTTTTCCACAAATACCGAAATCTGTTTGATAATCATACTGCCACCCTTTCTTTAGTCGTGAAGCTTCCGTTTATCGATGACGCGGACGGCCTTGCCCTCGCTTCTGGCAAGGGATTTGGGCTCGACCAGCGTGACCTTCGCCGAGATTCCTAGAACGTAGTCCAGCTGCTTGGCGATTTTCCGCTCCTGCTCCTCGATGCCGCGGACGGTGTCGGAGAAGAAGTTGGAGTCCATTTCCACCTGGACCTCCAGGGTGTCCAGGTTGTTGACCCGGTCCACGATGAGCTGGTAATAAGGCGCGGTTCCCGCACCGGCCAGCTGCAGCAGCGCCGCTTCCACCTGGGAGGGGAAGACGTTGACGCCGCGGATGATGAGCATATCGTCGCTGCGGCCCCGGGGCTTGGACATTTTCACCAGGGTCCGGCCGCAGGAGCAGGGCTTCCGGCTCAGGGAGGAGATGTCCCGGGTGCGGTAGCGGATCAGGGGGAGGGCTTCCTTGGTGACGCAGGTGAAGACCAGCTCGCCTTCGCTGCCCTCGGGGAGGACTTCGCCGGTGTCGGGGTCGATGATTTCCACGATGAAGTGGTCCTCGCTGACATGCATCCCCGACTGCTCATCGCACTCAAAGGCCACGCCGGGGCCCATGATCTCCGACAGGCCGTAGATGTCGTGGGCCTTGAGGCCCAGGCGGCGCTCGATCTCCCGGCGCATTTCCTCGGTCCAGGGCTCTGCGCCGAAGATGCCGGATTTCAGGTGGAGCCTGCCCTGGAGGCCCATTTCCTCAATGGTCTCCCCCAGATACAGGGCGTAGGAGGGGGTGCAGGCCAGGATGGTGGAGCCGAAGTCCTGCATGATCTGGATCTGGCGCTTGGTGTTGCCGGTGGAGACGGGGATCACCGACGCGCCCATTTTCTGGCCGCCGTAGTGGAGCCCCAGGCCGCCGGTGAACAGGCCGTAGCCGTAGGAGATGTGGAGATAGTCCTCCTTGCTGCCGCCGGCCGCCACAATGGCCCGGGCGGCGATCTCCCCCCAGGTCTGGAGGTCCTTGGCGGTGTAGCCCACCACGGTCTGCTTGCCGGTGGTGCCGCTGGAGGCGTGGATCTCCGCCACCTCCGACTGGGGGACGGCGAACATGCCGTAGGGGTAGTTGTCCCGGAGGTCCTGCTTGGTGGTGAAGGGAAGCTTCGACAGGTCGTCCACGGAGCGGATGTCTTCGGGTTTCAGGCCAATGGCGTCCATTTTGGCGCGATAAGGGGCCACATGGTCGTAGACCCGGCGGACGGTGTCCACCAGCCGCTGGCTCTGGAGGGCCCGCATTTCGTCCCGGGACATGGTTTCCAGTTTTCCGTTAAAGTAGTTGCCCATTGTCGTTTTTCAGCCTTTCCTTTGGTGTCTGCTCAGTTCTGGCCCCGGCCCAGAGCGAAGGCCTTGCGGTTCAGCTCCAGGAATTTGGGCGGGACACATTCCTCCAGGGCCTTCTGCCACATTTCCTCGGAGAAGTCCATGGCGTTGGCCACGGCGCCCATGAGGACCACGTTGGTGGCTTTGGCGCTGCCCGCCTGTTCCGCCAGGTGGAGGGCGTCAAAGAGCTTCAGGTTCACGCCCAGGCTGCGGAGCTTCCCGGCGATGTCCTCGGGATACTGGGCGCTGCCCATAATCACGGGCATGGGGGCGATCTTCTGGTCGTTGACCACCAGGGTCCCGCCTTTTTTCAGGAAGCCGACCCAGCGGGCCGCCTCCAGCAGCTCAAAGGAGATGATGATGTCGGCCTCGCCCTCGTTGATCACGGGGCTCCAGACCGTTTCGTCGGAGTATTTCACATAAGTGACCACGGAGCCGCCCCGCTGGGACATGCCGTGGACCTCGGAGACCTTGACGTCGTAGCCCGCCTGCATCACCACATGTCCTAAGAGCTTGCTGGCCAGAAGACTGCCCTGGCCGCCGACGCCGACGATCATGATGTTCTGATTCATTTCGCTTCCCCTTTCTCCCCGATGGCGTGGAATTTGCAAAGCTCCTTGCAGAGGCCGCAGCCCACGCAGAGGGTGTCGTCAATGGCCGCTTTGCCGTCCTGGATGCGGATGGCGGGGCAGCCCAGCTTCAGGCAGGCCTTGCAGCCCCGGCAGCCGGACGGGTCAATGACCAGAGGGGGATTGTGCTTCACGTATTTCAAGAGGGCGCAGGGACGCCGGGAGATGATCACCGAAGGCTCCCTGACGGCCAGTTCTTCCTCGATGGCCTGGCGGGTGGCTTTCAGGTCGTAGGGGTCCACCACCCGGACCCGGTTGATGCCGATGGCGTCGCAGACCTTTTCGATGCTGACCTTGGCCGTGGGGTCGCCCTTCAGGGTGAAGCCGGTGGTGGGGTTCTGCTGGTGGCCGGTCATGCCGGTGATGGAGTTGTCCAGGACGATGACGGTGGAGATGCCCTGGTTGTAGGAAATATCGATGAGGCCGGTGATGCCGGAGTGGATGAAGGTGGAGTCGCCGATGACTGCCACGGATTTGGCCGCCGACTCCTCGCCCCGGGCCATGTTGAAGCCGTGGAGGCCGGAGATGGACGCGCCCATGCAGATGGTGGTGTCCATGGCGGAGAGGGGAGCGCTGGCTCCCAGGGTGTAGCAGCCGATGTCGCCGGAAACGGTGACTTTCAGCTGGTTCAGGACGAAGAACAATCCCCGGTGGGGACATCCGGCGCAGAGAACCGGGGGACGTCCGGGAACGGCTTCGGGGAAGGCGTAGGTCTCCTCGGTCTTGCCCAGGAGTTTTTCCGCCAGGAGCTTCTGGGAGAACTCGCCGATCCAGGGAAACAGCTCCTTGCCGATGACGTTGACGCCGATCTTTCTGCAGTGGGTCTCGATGACGTCGTCCAGCTCCTCGATGACGTAGAGGGTGTCCACCTGGGCGGCGAAATCCTGGATGAGCTTCACAGGTAGGGGGTTGATCATGCCCAGCTTCAGGTAGCTGGCGTGATCCCCCAGGACCTCCCGGGCGTACATGTAGGCGGAGCCGGCGGCGATGACGCCGATTTTCTTATCGCCCCAGAAGACCTGGTTGATGGGGGCGGTCTCCGCCCACTCCCGCAGGGCTTCGGTGCGCTTTTCCACCAGGACGTGCTTGGGCCGGGCAAAGGCGGGCATCATGACGTACTTGGCGGGATTTTTCACGTAGGGCTTCAGAGGGGGCTCCACCCGTTCGCCGGTTTCCACCAGGCTCTGGGAGTGGGAGATGCGGGTGGACATCCGCAGCATCACCGGGGTATCGAAGTCCTCGGAGAGCTGGAAGGCCAGCCTGGCGTAGGCCAGGGCGTCGGCGGAGTCCGCGGGCTCCAGCATGGGGACCTTGGCGGAAACGGCGTAGTGGCGGGAGTCCTGCTCGTTCTGGGAGGAGTGCATCCCGGGGTCGTCGGCCACGGCAATGACCAGACCGGCGTTGACGCCGGCGTAGGAAACGGTGAACAGCGGGTCCGCGGCTACGTTGGCGCCTACGTGCTTCATGGCGCAGAAGGAGCGGCGGCCGCCGATGGCTGCGCCGATGGCCACCTCCATGGCCACCTTTTCGTTGGGGGCCCATTCGGCGTAGATTTCGTCGTATCTGGCGGCGCTTTCGGTGATCTCGGTGCTCGGCGTGCCGGGATAGCTGGAGATGATCCGACATCCGGCCTCGTAAAGCCCTCTGGCAACAGCTTCGTTGCCCAGCAGCAGTTTTTTCAAGAGTCTCTTCCTTTCTGTTTACGCCTGGGGCTGATTCCGCAGGTCGATGATGCGTTTCGCTTTGCCCTGGAACCGCTCGATGGACTTGGGCTCGCAGAGGGTGACTTTGGTCTCGATGCCCAGTACGGTTTTCAGGTGGGCCCGGACGTCCTTCTGAATCTCGGACAGCTTCTTGTACTCGTCCAGGAGGCTGCCGTCGGTGAGCTCTACCTTGACCTCCAGGGTGTCCATGTAGCCCTCCCGGCGGAGGATCAGCTGGTAGTGGGGGCCGATGTGGGGCAGCGTGACCAGGACGCTTTCGATCTGGGTGGGGAAGACGTTGACGCCGCGGATCTTCATCATATCGTCGCTGCGGCCCTTGATCTTATCCATGCGGACGAAGGTGCGGCCGCACTTGCAGGGCTCGTAGTTCAGGCGGGTCAGGTCCTTGGTGCGGTAGCGGAGGAGGGGGAAGCCCTCTTTGGTAAGGGTGGTGATGACCAGCTCGCCGGTTTCGCCTCGGGGCAGGACCTGGCCGGTGGCGGAGTCGATGAGCTCGGGGAGGAAGTGGTCCTCGGAGATGTGCATGCCGTCCCGGTAGATACATTCGCCGGAAACACCGGGGCCCATGAGCTCGCTCATGCCGTAGTTATCCGTGGCGAAGACGTGGAAGCTCTTTTCCACCTGATCCCGCATCTCCGGGGTGCAGCCCTCGGAGCCGAACAGGCCCAGCCGGAGCTTTAAGTCGTCCAGCACGCCTTTTTCCCGGGCGACCTCGCTCATATAAAGGGCGTAGGAGGGGGTGGAGACCAGGGCGGTGGTGCCGAAGTCTTTCAGGATCATGACCTGCTTTTCGGTGTTGCCGCTGGAGATGGGGATCACCGCCGCGCCGATCTTTTCCAGGCCGTAATGGAGGCCAAGGGCGCCGGTGAACAGGCCGTAGCCGAAGGAAATCTGAACGATATCTTCATCGGTGACGCCTACGGCTACACAGAGCCGGGCGACCAGATCGGACCAGGTGTTCAGGTCGTTTTTGGTGTAGCCAACCACGGTGGGTTTGCCGGTAGTGCCGCTGGAGGCGTGGATTCGGGCGATATTCTTCATAGGCTGGGCGAAAAGGCCGAAGGGGTAGTTGTCCCGGATGTCCTCCTTGGTGGTGAAGGGGATGTATTCCACGTCGGAAAGCTGCTTGATCTTATCCGCCGTGACGCCGCATTGATCCAACCGCTTCTGATAAAAGGGAACGTTGCGGTAGCAGTAATCCACCACCCATTTCAGCCGTTCCAGCTGAAGTGCTTCCAGCTCCTTGCGGGGCATGGTTTCCAGATCCTTTTGAAAGAACATCGTTCTCCATCCTTTCCCATCGCGGAGGCCCGCGACTTATTTTTATTGTACTCTGTTTTTCGCCGCTTTGCAAGGGGGAAGCAGTTCACTGCTTTAATGCGACTAATGGACAAATCGCTTTCATTATAGCATACATCGGCCCGTTCCGCAATGGCTTTGGGAAAAATTCTCCCACATTTTCGGCGGGAACCCAAGGGGCGGAAAAAATTTCCCAAAGGGGTTGACACTTTAGCATAGTAGTGCTATAATCTGTTAGTGTTCGAAAGAGACAGCTTTCGGAAAATCACGGAAAAGGAACGGTACCCTTATGAAACGGATGAAAATTTTCGCCGCGCTGCTGGCGCTGACCATGGCTGCGGTCTCCCTGTTCTCCTGCGGAAAGGCGGAGAAGAAATACGTCACCCTCCCCGAGGACTTCGGCTCGGAGGAATACGCCATCGGCTTCCGGCCCGGCGACGTGGCCCTGGCCAAGGAGGTCCAGCGCATTCTGGACGAGATGTGCGAGGACGGCACCTCTGCCAAAATTTCGGAAAAATGGTTCAGCACCAATCTCATCGTCAACGACCGGGACTATCCCCGGGACGAGGAGGTTTCCGCTGACGACACCTCTCTGGAGGACCTGAAAAGCCGGGGCAAGTTCATTCTGGGCCTGGACGACAGCTTCCCGCCCATGGGCTTCCGGGATGAAAACAACGAAATCGTCGGCGTGGACATCGACCTGGCCGCCGAGGTGTGCAAGCGCCTGGGGGTGGAGCTGGTGGTCCAGCCCATCAACTGGGATTCCAAGGAGCTGGAGCTGACCTCCGGCAAGATCGACTGCATCTGGAACGGCATGACTGTCACCGACGAGCGCATTGAGGCCATGTTCCTCTCCAAGCCCTACCTGGACAACCGCCAGGTGGTCATTGTGGAGGAGGGCAGCAAGATTGCCCAGGTCTCCGATCTGGCCGGGAAAACCGTGGGCCTGCAGAAGGGCTCCTCCGCCCGGGAAGCCTTTGACGCCAACCCCATCGCCTCCCAGGTGAAGGAGGTCGTGGAGTACGAGGACAACGTCTCCGCCTTCCTGGACCTGCAGGCGGGACGCATCGACGCTCTTCTGGTGGATGAGGTGGCCGGAAACTACATCATCGCCACCTACGGCAAGAACAACTAAGACGGCTGCGCCGCCCTTGGGCAGGAGTCTTCCCGGCTCCTGCCCTTTGGCTGCAAATGGAGGTTTTTATGGAAGCGTTTCAGAAGTTCTGGGCCGGACTGGCGGGGCAGGCGGTCTACCTGGGCAAGCTGGGGGTGAACATGCTCCCGGGGCTGCAATATACCGTGGGACTGTTTCTCGTGACGGTGGTGCTGTCCATTCCCCTGGGGATGGGCCTTGCGCTGCTGCGGAACAGCCGGGTAGGGGTTCTGCGGGGGCTGACGGGGTTCTACGTCTGGCTCATGCGGGGGACGCCGCTGCTTTTGCAGCTGTTTTTCTTCTATTACGGGCTGACGTTTCTTCCGGTCATCGGGCCGTACCTGGTCATGGGGCGGTTCCAGGCGGCCTGCGTCACCTTTGTGCTGAACTACGCCGCGTATTTCTGCGAAATCTTCCGGGGGGGCATCCTCTCGGTGGAAAAGGGGCAGTATGAGGCCGCCCAGGTCCTGGGGTTCACCAAGTGGCAGACCAGCCTGAAGATCGTTTTCCCCCAGATGCTCAAGGTCAGCCTGCCGTCGGTGAGCAACGAGTGCATCACCCTGGTCAAGGACACTGCCCTGATTACGGCCATCGGCGTGACGGAGATCATCTACTTCGCCAAATCCGCCGTGAACCGGGACGTCAACGTTTCCGCCTACGTCATTGCCGCGATCCTCTATCTGGTGATGACCTATGGGCTGACCAAGCTGTTCAACTGGCTGGAAAAGAAGTTCCGCTATTAAAAGGAGGGAATCGCCATGAGTATGATCACCGTATCCGATTTGCGCAAGTCCTTTGCCGGCGAGCCCGTCCTGGACGGCGTGACGTTTTCCGTGGAAAAGGGGGAGACCGTGGCTGTCATCGGGCCCTCCGGGGCGGGAAAGAGCACCATGCTCCGGTGCCTTATCGACCTGGAGACAGCCGATGGCGGCAGCATCCGCATCGAGGACCGGCCCCTTCTGGAGGACGGCCGCTATGCCGGTGAAAAGGAACGCCGGAAGGTCTGCGCCAGGATGGGAATGGTTTTCCAGAACTTCAACCTGTTCCCCCATATGACCGTGCTGCGGAACCTGACCCTACCGCCGGTCAACGCCAAGCGGTGCTCCCGGGCTGAGGCGGAGGAAAAGGCCCGGGGGTTGCTGAAAAAGGTAGGTCTGGAGGGCAAGGAGAACGCCCGGCCCTCGGAGCTTTCCGGCGGGCAGAAGCAGCGGGTGGCCATTGCCCGGGCGCTGATGATGGAGCCGGATATGCTGCTTTTCGACGAGCCCACCTCGGCGTTGGACCCCCAGCTGACCGGGGAGGTCCTGGCGGTGATCCGGGAGCTGGCCCGGGAGAAGATGACCATGATCGTCGTCACCCACGAAATGGGATTTGCCCGGGAGGCCGCGGATAAGGTGCTGTTCATGGGGGACCATGTGATTATTGAGGAGGGTACGCCGGAGGAGATTTTCGAGCGGCCGAAGGACCCGAGGATCACGGAGTTTGTGTCCAAAATTCTTTGACGACGCGGCAACGATTTGGGCGGCCCGTTGGAATTTTTCCGCAGCGTAAACAAACCAAGTTTTCGGTCCAGCCTTTTGAAAAAGGCTGGCAGGTGGAGGGCGGCGCCCTCCTCGCTTTCCGCAGAAAGCGAAATCCTACTTGTTGCGCCTCGGGCGCAACCCAAAAAGAAGGAAAGGCGGCCCGCAGGCCGCCCGCGGATGTCCCCGCGGCCGCAATTTTGAAAAAATTGCGGCATGACGCACTCCTGATTCACCCAAAGCGAAAACCCGCGCCAGCGAGTCGAAGCGTTTCTACGTTTCTTCTCGCTGGCGCGGTTATCGTTTGTGGGTGGTAGGTGCAGGACTTCGTCCTGAGGGGAACCCCTTGATAGGGTTCCCCTCGGTCCGACAGCCCACCGGGCTGTCAGACCTTCCCCTCCTGATCTCTTTATATCATCAGAGGTTTCGCCCTCTGCGGAGGGCGAGGAGGGCTCCGCCCTCCACCTGCCAGCCTTTTGAAAAAGGCTGGACCGAAAACTTTCTTGTGCTGACGGACAGGTGGTGCTTTATCAGTTCTCGCCCAGCACCGCCAGAATCGTCTGGGCGTAGATGCGGTGCATCATGTCTCCGGGGTGGTTGAAGTTGTTGCCGGTGAGCTCCGGGTAGAGCTTGCCCTGGCGGACCATCTCCCGGCACATGGTGTTTACCGGGGCTACGGCTACGCGATACTTGCCCTCGGCCTGGATGTCGAACATGGCCTTCTCCTCCTCGTCCAGAATCTGGCCGGAAAAGGCTTTGGAATCCGGGTTGGGGATCATGCAGGAGACCAGCAGGTACTCCGTCTGGGGCAGCTTTTCGGAAATGGCGGCCAGAATCTTCTCCAGGTGGTCCTTCATCTCCGGCCGGGGAGTGTTGGGCTCGTTCATGCCGAAGGCGATGACCACCAGGTCCGGCTCCTGGGGCACGACCTTGTCCTGAGCGTGGGCCAGGCCCCATTCTGTGGTGGAGCAGCTGGCCGCCCGATTGCAGTGGGTCACTTGGGGGCCGTAGGCCGCCGCCAGGCCGCTGCTGACCAGCTTGGCCCAGCTGGGGCAGTAGGGAGCTTCGGTGCGGTTGGCGTGGAACTCCTCGCCGGTCTCAATGAGGAGGACCTGGTCGTCCAGGCCGCTGGCCTCCCAGCCGACGGTGATGCTGTCGCCCCAGTAGACGATCTTTACAGGCTCCCGGTTTTCCAGCTTCCGGATGAAGTTGGGCAGCCGGTCCCGCTGGACCTGGGGGACAAGGCCGGTCCAGGGGTCCCGGTGGGTGTAGGTGACGCTGAGGCTGTACTTCAGCTCGTAGAGATTGTCCAGGACCAGGTGCCGGGAGGGGTCGAAATTGGTGACGAAAACGTCCGGTTTCTCACCTTCTTTGTAGTGAGGGGCGTAGGTCTCGGCGGGGCAGACCGGGATGGCGCTGCCCTCCGGGAGGACCAGGCTGCGGCCGTCGAAGCGGTAGTCCCTGCCCTCGGCGTAGACGGTTTGCAGGTCGTGGGACCGGACGGAGAGAATCTCCTCGGGCTGGTACAGCAGATTTCCGCAGCGGACGCTGCCGTCGGCCTGCTCCACGGGGCAGAGGCACTCATGGTAAACGAGGCTGCCTTTCCAGAAGGGGGGAAGGAAGCCTTCCAGGGTGAATTTTTCCAGGATTTCGTTGGAAATGGCCATGATGGGACCTCCTTATTGGGGATAAAAGGGTTACAGTAGGGTGGTCTTAGGGTCATGTCAGGGGATGGTTGGGGAAACGCTCCGACTTTGGAGATGGCGGGGGTGGTTTAAGGGTGGAAACGTGGGGCTTTTTTCAGGATGGAAACTCCTTGCCGGGGCTGTCCAGGGATAAAAGGGCCGGATTTTTGACCGGGCGGTTCGGGGGATAAAATCTGCGCTTCCGGTTCCCGGGAAATAAGGGGTTGGAATTTTTGGCTGCGGATAAATGGGGACTCCAGGCGCCAGGGAAAGGCCGTGTTTTAAGAGCTCCGGGGACAACGAGGAGTGCCGATCTTGGGAGCAGGCTTTGCAAGTTCCGGAGAGAAAAGGTTATTTGCGGGTGGTTTTCAGGGGTGCCGGAAGGCCATGAGGACGGAGCGTTTGGCGGCGATGCCTTTCTTGCCGGGAAATTTTGGGGGCCAGGGGATCAGGCGGGGGTGATTTCAGTGGCGCGGAAGGGGCGGTTCTGGTACTGCTCGGCTTCGGAGGTGAGCAGGAAGATGGGGCAGGCTCTGGAGTCAGGCCGCTTTTGAGGCAGAGGGGCGCGTAGTTTTCGGCGGCCGGGGCAGGTTGGAGTACGCCTTGCTGGGAAATTCGGGGGAAGGAATCAGACGGGCGTGATCTCGGTGGCGCGGAAGGGGCGGTTCTGGTACTGCTCGGCTTCGAAGGAGACCAGGAAGATGGAGCCGGGCTCCAGGGCCAGGTCGCTTTCGCCGCAGAGGGCCGCGTAGGGGGCGGGGGCGTAGACGTAGTTCAGCTTGGTGGCCATGCCCAGCTCGAAGGTGTACTGCTTGCCGGGGGCGGTCTCCAGGGTCAGGAAGGCGTTATGCATGGGGGCGGAGAGGGAGGCGGGGGTCACGCTGACGATGCGGCCCCGGGCCAGGCCCCGGATGGCCTCGACGCGCCGGATCACGCCGTTTTCCAGGGTCAGGGTGATCTTATCCCCGGGGTTCAGGGAGGCGGCGGTGGGATTCGGGTCGATCCGGGCGTTGCAGATGGCGGCGGGGGTATAGGGATTCAAGAAGATGTGGTCCAGCATATCCCCGGCGATCTCGCTGGGGACGATGGACACCGGGACATCCTCCGGGCAGGGGGCGTCCCGATGGGGCTGGCAGCCCAGGGCGTCCAGGTCGTGGGAGGTGAAGCGGAGGAGCTTTTTCTCCGGGTCGTAGGACAGGAAGGTGCCCACGACGGAATCCGGCAGCGCCGGGGAGACCGCCGGAAGGTCGAAGTCCTCCGGGGTGGCGTAGCCCTGGGTGTTTTCGGCGGAAACTTTGGCCAGAATGGCGCGGCAGGCGGCGGAGTAATCGCCGGTTTCCAGCAGAGCCCGGACCTCCTTGGAATCGGCGGCGGGGAACTGCTCCAGAAGGCGGCGGCAGTCCTGGCGGGTGGAGGTCAGGATGGACAGGGCGCGGTGCTCCTCCAGGGTCAGGGGCCGGGCCGGGGAGCTTTCACAGCCGGGGAAGGCGGCCACGGTGCGGATGTCCCAGACGGAATTCATCTGGGCCCAGTCGTCGAAGTAGTTCATCTCCATATTCAGGCGGAGGTAGAGGGGGGCGGCGGGGTCCAGGTCCCGGCAGTCCAGGGGGACGCGAAGGGGAACGTGCTGGTAGTCCCCGTCCCGCTCCGGGAGGTCGGCCAGGGGGCGGAGATTGGCGGGGTCGCTGCCCCAGTCCAGGGAGACGGCGCCGTTGGCCGGGCGGACTATGGTCAGAAGCTCCACCCAGCCGCCGTGGGCGTAATCCCCGGCGGTACCGATGCGGAAGGTGACGGAGCCTTTGCCCAGGTGCTCCGGGCGCAGGACCCAGCGTTCCCGCATGGGGGAGATGGCCATATTGTCCACGCTGGCGACGGCCTCGTCCTTCAGGGAGGCGGTGTAGCAGCAGAAGCTCATGACGGGGCGGCCGAAGACCCGCTCCTCTACGGTGTAGCCGTCGGTGTGGTCCAGGCGGCGGAGGTCGGCGATGTCCTGGTCGTAGTAATAATTGAAGAAGATGTCGCAGGCCGCGCCGTAGGCGTAGAGCTGGTGGTGGAAGTCCCCGGACTGGTAGCAGCAGCGCTCGGCGTTGACCAGGCCCCATTTCCCGGCGGCCACGGCGTAGGACAGGGGCCGGGGGTCCACGAATCCGGCGGCTTCGATGCCCAGCCGGGCGTACTGGGTGATGTGGGCCTCATACTGCATATGGCGGTCGTCGGTGAAGGGGTAGCCGGAGGTGGGGAAGATGTGGGTGTAGATATCCTCGGCCAGGGGCTGGGTCGTGGGGGTCTTCCCGGCGGGAAGGACCGCGCCCCACTCCTTGACGGCGCTTTCCTGGTAGACTTTGCAGAGGTTGGACATATAGGTGGAGAGGTTTTTCAAGAGCCATTCCCGCTGGGGGAGGGTCAGGGCCGGGCCTTTGGGCTCCAGGTCCACGGAATCCCTGGCGGCGTCGGCGATGCAGCGCTCGTTGAAGTCTCCGCCGGAGTCCGGGGAGGTGCAGTAGGCGAACTGGGACCAGTAGGTGGGCTCGTTATCGATGAAAATCTTCACCTGGGGCTCCGCGCCGTATCTGGCGAAGAACCGGGCCCGGACCTTGGCGAAGCAGGCCATGGTCTGGCGCAGGCGCTGGGCCCGGAGGGCGTTGAGCCGGGGGTGGTTCATAGTGAGCCAGGGGGTGTTCCGCCAGATATTGGGGACGCTGAGGGTCTTTTTCCCGGTGAGGGGGTTATAGGTGATCTGCTGGTAGGGGATGTCGTTCAGATAGCCGCCCTCGCCGTCCCGGCCGCAGGGGGTGCAGTCCCACCAGGAGTTGAAGTTGAAGATCAGGGGCAGGTCCGCGTCCCGGCCCAGGCGGAAAATGTAGCGGAACTGCTCCTCCAGCTGGGCGTCGGACCTGTTCATGAAGTTGATCTCGATGCCCGGGGCCAGGTAGAAGTGGGTCAGGTCCGCGGTGTCCCGCTTCATGGTCTGCAGGAGGGCCAGGTCCTTGGCGTAGTCGGCGTAGGTCAGCCGGGGGAAGCACATGCCCACGTTCATGGGGCGGCGGTACTCCTCGGTCAGCCGGGCAAGGTCGGAATGGAGGAAGGCGGCGGTGAACTGCACGGTTCCGGCAACCAGGCGGATGGAAAGGGTCCCGGCTCCGGCGGGAAGGGGCAGGTACCAGGGGCAGAGGGCGCTGGAAAGAGGCTCCATGGTCCGGCAGCCCACAAGGGCGTCGTTCAGATAGACCTGATAGGCGAAGGCAGGGCCGGTTTTAGCATGGAGCTCCTGGAGCTCCAGAACGCGCTGGCCGGTGGACTCCGGCAGGCGGAAGGAAAGGGAGTCTCCGGGGCGGGAAAGGGTGCGGCAGGGGGTATCCCGGTGGATGTCGCCCACGGAAATCCGGCCGGTTTCGTCGGAAAAGCGGCTGTCCTCCGGGCAGAGGAGGGGGATGAGGTCGGTTTGTGTATGCATAGCGGCAGCTCCTTTGCGGTGTTGGATGGGTGGTCTTGTGTTAAGTTTATCATACCAAAGGGGGAAAGGCAATCGCAAGAGCAAAGAATGTCAACCCCCTGTCAAATATAGACGGCTTTAGGCGAAGGGGGAAGGATGTCGGAATGTTGTAGGAGATGGTCCGGAATCCGCCTGTTTTATGGTGGGGAGAATCGGTATAATGGGGGTGGAAGGCGCTTTTTATAAAAAGCTTTCCTTATATTGGAAAAAAGTGGGAGGAAAACCGGATGCTGGATCATTTTATCTGTCGGGACAAAAATCGGGGGACTTTGCGGGAGCCCATTCCTGCGCCGCTGTTCCGAAAGACGTTTTCCGTGGGGCGGGAGGTCAGGGCGGCCCGGCTCACCTTCTGCGGGCTGGGATTTTACCGGCTGTATCTGAACGGGGCGGATATTACCAGGGAAATCCTTGCGCCCTATATCAGCAACACCGACGACTGCGTCTATGTGGACGTGTACGACGTGGCGGCTCATCTCCGGCAGGGGGAGAACACCTTGGCTGCGGTTCTGGGCAACGGGATGCAGAACGCGCTGGGGGCCTTTACCTGGGATTTTGACACGGCGCGGTTCCAGAGCGAGCCGAAAATGGCCTTTGATCTGCGGCTGACCTATCCCGACGGGACGGAGGAGGCCATTGTCAGCGACGAGACGGTGCTGACCTGCCCCTCGGGGCTGTGGTTCAACGATCTGTGGTGCGGGGAGTACTTCGACGCCCGGAGGGAGCCGGAAGGGTGGAACGGCATCGACGCGCCGGCCAATCTGGCGGAGTGGCAGCCGGCTCAGCGGACCTCCACGCCCCGGGGGGAGCAGCGGGTCAGCCAGGCGCTGCCGGTGGAGATCATCGAGGAGCGGGAGCCGGTGTCCATTACGGCCTGCAAGGACGGGTACCTCTATGACTTCGGGCGGAACGACGCCGGGGTCTGTCTGCTGAAGATCGCCAATGCCGCCGCCGGGCAGGAGATCCGGCTGACGCTGGGCGAATACTGGGACGGAACCAGGGTGAACAACAAGGGCGTCACCTTTGATCCGGTGGAGCTGGCCCAGGTGGACCGGTATATCTGCAAAGGGGAGGCCGAGGAGGTCTGGCGGCCCTGGTTTTCCTATTACGGGTTCCAGTACGTGTTTGTGGAGGGAATCCGGCCGGACCAGGCAACTCCCTCGCTGCTGACCTATCAGGTGGAGCACGCCGCGGTGACGGAGCGGGGGCGGTTTGCGTGCTCCGATGAAATCCTCAACCAATTGCAGGAGATGACCCGGCGGTCGGCTCTGGCCAACCTGTTCTTCTTCCCCACGGACTGCCCCCAGCGGGAGAAGCACGGCTGGACTGACGCCAATCAGCAGGCGGAGCTGTACCTTCTGAACTTCTCGGCGGAGAAGAATTACCGGGAATGGATGAACAACATCCGCAAGTCCCAGGACGAGACGGGGATGCTGCCCTCCATCGTCCCCACCAGCGACTGCTGGGGCATGGGGCTGGGCGGACTTTATTGGGACGCGGTGGTGGTCAACGTTCCCTGGGCCATCTGGAAGTACCGGGGAGAGCTGGACTGCTTCTGGGAAAACGCCACGACGGCCTTCCGGTACCTGCACTTTCTGAGCCGGAAGCGGGACGAGCGGGGGCTTCTGAACTTCGGCATCGGGGACTGGTGCCCGGTGGGGAAGGCGGAGCCCCGGGATTTCCGGGCCCCGGTGACGCTGGTGGATACCACCATTGCCTATGACATCTGCCGGAAGGCGGGGGAGCTGTTCGACGCCGCAGGCATGGGGATCGAACGGGACTACGCCCGGGGACTGGGCGCGGAGCTCCGGAAGGCCGCCCGGGAGCATCTTCTGGACCGGGAGACCATGACGGTGGAGGGAAACTGCCAGACCTCCCAGGCCAGCTTTCTCCACTACGGGCTCTTTGAGCCGGAGGAGATTCCCCAGGCGGTGGAACGGCTCCGGGAGATCATCCGGGCCGACAAGGGGTTCATGGACATGGGCATCGCGGGAGGCGTGCTGCTGTTCCACACCCTTTCCCGGTACGGGTACGGCGATCTGGCTTACGAGATGATCACCCGGCCGGAGTTCCCCTCCTACCGGTACTGGGTGGACCTGGGGGCCACCACCCTGTGGGAGAACTTCATCCAGGACGGCGAGGCCACCTGGAGCCGGAACCATGTCATGTGGGGACATATCTGCGACTGGATGTACCTCTGGGTGGCCGGATTGCAGGTGAATCCCACGGGGAAGGATGTGCGGCAGGTCCAGTTCTGGCCCGGGTTCCTGGAGAAGCTGGACCACGCCGGGGCCTGGCACGAAACGCCTTACGGAAAGGTCTCCATTGACTGGCAGAAGGACGGAAAGGGCCGGAATATCCGGATTTCCCTTCCGGAAAAGACCGAAGCCTGGCTCCGGCTGGGCTCCGCAGGGCAGGAACGGGTGGAGCTGGACAGCGGGGAGATGCTCCCCGGGGCGGAAAAGGTGTTGGGATTGACGGTGGAAGGGGTCCCGTATCGGGTTTCCGTTGGGGTTCCAGAGGCGAAAAAGGGCTGAAACCGGCGGGGATTCCCTCTGGAACAAAAACCGATGTCTAAATGTGACATATGTTGTGCAAAAAGTAGTATTGCGGTTTCGGGGAAAATTGCGTATAATGAAAACATGACAAAAAAGGCCGTTTTAGTCATAAAAATTAAGCAAATATTTTAATTCTGCACCATGTGCAAAAGGAGAGGTAATTGTGAAAAAGTTGATCGCACTGATGCTTTCCGCAATCACGATGGCTGGCGTCCTGGGCGGCTGCGGCCAGAAGGACCCTGTTGAATCTTCCGACGTGGCCAGCGAGTCCACCCCTGCTTCTTCTGCGGCGGAGACCGTGGACAAACTGCGGGAGGACGAAGGCACCACCATTACCTTCGCTCACAACCAGGGCGAATACATCTATGACACCTTCTACAAGATGGGCGACAAGTTCAAAGAGCTGACCGGAATCACCGTGGAGTGGATGGAAATTCCTTCCTCTGACTGGGATACCTGGGTCACTGCACAGTTCGCCGCCGGCACCGAGCCTGACATCGTCTGGTCCTGCGACAGCCCCAAGGACATGTTCGACCAGGGCAAGCTGGTGGACCTGACTCCTTACTATGAGCAGGAGAACGTCTTCAACGGCCGGATCTGGAAAGACTGCTTCAAAGAAAACGCGCTGGACGGCTGCCTGAGCAACGACGGCACCAAATACATCGGCACCGCTGTGACCTTCGCCAGCGTGGCTCTGTACTACAACAAGGACGCCATGGCGGCCCTGAACCTGGGAGACAAGGCTCCTACCACCTACACCGAGCTGTTCAAGATGATGGAAGTCGCCAAGGAAGACGGCACCTACATCCCCATGAGCGTCATGAACTCTATGGGCTGGAACCTGACCTGGATCGAGGGCGACTTCTTTGACGCGCTGTTCCATGACACCGACATCGTCAAGAAGCTGGACATCATCGTCCCCAACGGCTATCTGGACGACAGCGAAATCCTGCTGGGCCTCAAGACCGGCGTCATCTCCTACGACGATCCCCGGTTCACCGAGTACTTCCGTCTGATGAAAGAGTTCTCCAAGTACTGGAACGAAGACTTCAACGCTGCCAGCTGGGAGTACGAAGCGCTGTTCAACGACGGCAAGGTCCTCTTTAACTTCAACGGCGGCTGGTACCCCGGACAGGTCGTGCAGAACGGCATCGACATCAACTACGGCGCGGCCAGCAAGCCCTATGTGGACTCTGATTTCTCCCAGTACGGCCTGGCCACTCCCTTCAAGTATGCTGCTCCTTCCGGCGAGGCTGGCTTCTATGTCACCCAGAAGTGCGCCGACGCGGGCCGCGAGTCTGCCGCTGTGAAATGGCTCCAGTTCATGACCGACTACCAGACCGGCGCGCAGATGTACATCGACGCCGTCATGCTGAACACCTGCGTCAAGGACGTGGTTCTGCCTGAGGAAATGGCGGAGCTGGCCAACGTGGAGTACGGCGACGACAAGGGCACCCAGCTCCAGAAGTCCTTCAAGTTCAGCTCCGAGGTCAGCGACATGTACTGGAAAGAGTACTCCGCTTACCTGGACCCCGCTTCCACCCAGACTGCCGAGGAGTTCATCGAGCAGCTGAAAGCGGACCTGCTTCCCTTCCTGGACGAGGCCATTGACGAGTACACCAACTACGACGTTCTCTCTTACGTCGATCAGGTCAAGTAAACCGAAAAATCCGGCGGGAACGCTGGTATAAAAAGCCGGCGGAATCCGCTGAAGGGCTATTGTAGTTTGAGCTATTCCGGTGTTCTGTAAGAAGAATGCCGGAATAGCTTTCAAAATACGGGTAGAAAGTTGAGGGATTTATGCTTCCGCAAAAGGTCGTTGTCTTTCTGGAAAAGGAGTTCTGCATCCGCTTCGAAGGGATCACTATGACCGTTTCCAGGTTCAGCAAGGTGGAGGACGAGACTCCCTGGGGGATTCAGTCCCACGCCCACCTGAACTTTGAAATGCATTATATCTTTGACGGCAGAGGCTCCATCACCCTGGGGCATACCGGGTTTGAGATCGGGAAAGGGGAGTACTATATCTGCCCGCCCTTTATCGATCATGACCAGAAAACCGACGACAAGGACCCCATGAAGGAGTTCTGCGTGGAGTGCAAGCTGGAGGTGGACGACGCCGGCGAGGAAAACGGGAGCGCGGCCTACGGACAACTCCTCAACAAGCTGTTTTACGGGAAATACAGCGACCACGACGGGTATATCCTCAAGTGTTTTCAGCTCATGGACTCCATTCTCACCTCCAACGACGGGAAAATGCGGATCGAGGACGAGACCATCCTGAAATCCCTGCTGATGAACGTGGCCATCAGCATGCTGTTCTTCACCCGGAACGACAGCGATTCCACCATGAGCCGCCAGGACTGGAACGACATCAACTACCACCGGGCCACCAGTATCCGGAACTATCTGGAGGCCAACTACAAAAACGACATATCGGTGCGGAACTGCACCAAAATCTTCTTTTTGAGCGAGCGCCAGATCGACCGGATCCTCAACAAGGTCTTTCACGAGAGCTTTTATTCGCTGCTTATGAAGACCCGGGTCAACATCGCCATGAATCTGATCAAGACCACCAACCTGCCCATCGAGTACATCGCGGCGGAGGTGGGCTTTACCGGGTACCGGCAGATGCTTCGCTGCTTCAAGAAATTCAACATCGAAAATCCAACTGTGCTGCGCAGACAGTGTTCACGCTCTGACAGCGAAACGAGGGTATGAGAAATCAACATGAAAAATATGAACTTAATCATTAACACCCACTGGGACCGGGAGTACCGCTGGTCCTTCTCGGAGACCCAGTACCGCCTGGTGGAGGCCGTGGACGACCTGCTGGATATTATGGAGCGGGACCCCGGCTTTGCGTATTTCCACACCGACAGCCAGGTGTCGATGATCGACGACTATCTGGAGCTCCGTCCGGAGCGGACCGAGGAGGTCAAGAAGCTGGTCCGGGAGGGCCGCATCCTTACCGGGCCCTGGTACACCCTTCCGGCGGAGTTTTTGGTCAACGGCGAGGCGCTGGTGCGGAACATCCGCATGGGCCACGAAATCTCCGGCAAGCTGGGCAAGACCATGAAGGCCGGATACAACATCTTCAGCTGGGGACAGGTCTCCCAGCTGCCCCAGATTTACCGCCAGTTCGGCATGGACACCATTATTTTCTACCGCGGCATCAACCAGACGGAGCTGGATACCCTGGAATTCCGCTGGAAGGGCGCCGACGGCGTAGAGGCCCTGGGGCTGACTTTCGGGTCCTATCACCGGCTGAACTTCTGGAAGTACGTGTACCTTCCGTACATCCTGGGCAGAAGCAAGACCATGGACCGGGACGCTCTGGGCAACGCCTATCTGACCCAGATGTGCGGCGAGTCTCTCTTTGAGAGCAACCAGTGGCTCAACGGCCAGGAGCCGGTCCGGGACCTGGAGGCCGCCAAGGAAGGCCTGCAGACCCTCATCGAGACGGTGATCCACAAATCCTCCACCGACGAGCTGCTGTTTTTACAGGGCTTCGACCAGGAGAACCCCGACCCCATCGTCACCGAGCTGCTGGAAAAGCTCAACGCGGACATCAGCGACGGGAAAATCAGGATTGCCTGCCTGGAAGACTACATTAAAAAGGTCCGGGAGAAAATCCAGCCCAAGTACGCTGCGCTGCCGGAAAGAAGCGGCGAGATGCTCTCCGTGGAGCATGAGGGCGACCCCTTCGGGCCCCTGTACAACGGCGTTTTCTCCGCCAGGATGCCGGTGAAGCTCCGGAATGCCCAGTCGGAATACGGCCTGATCAACAGCGCCGAGCCGGTGGCGGTTTTCGGCCGGATGCTGGGGAAAGAGTACCCCACCCTGCTCCTCCACCGGGCCTGGAAGGAGCTGCTGAAAAACCAGCAGCACGACGGCATCGGCGGCTGCCACGTGGAGCGCGTGACCAAGACCATGATGGAGCGCTACTCTCAGGTGGACGACGTTTCCAACACCATTGCCAAGAAGACTTTGAAGGAAATCACCGGCTGCGTCAACTTTGAGAACCTGGGTGACCAGGAGATCGGCGTGGTCCTCTGCAACACCTTACCCTTTGCCCGCAGCGGGCTGGTCCAGTGCCTGGTGGACATTCCCCAGTCCTGGGGCATCCGTTACAGCGGCAAGGGACGCCGGGATATCCGTCTGGAGGCCGAGGACATGGCCGGCAACCCCATTCCGGTCCAGCTCCTCAGCGTGGAGGACGATACCGTTTACTCCTACCTGAAATACGGCGACGTGTTCGCCTTTGACGCCGCCCGCTGCACCCTGGTCCTGGACATGAAGGACATTCCCGAAAGCGGCTTTGTGGCCGTGAAGGTCCGGGCCAAACGGAACAACCAGCGGCCCACCGAGTTCCTGTCGCCCTGCGTCAACGTCATGGAAAACGAGCACCTCCGGGTGGAGATCAACCACGACGGCAGCCTGAAGATCCTGGATAAGCACTCCGGGCGGGTCATGGACCGGGTCCACTACTTTGAGGACACCTCGGAAAAGGCCGGACCGCTGACCCACAGCGCCGCTTACGAGGAACTGCGGTTCGCCACCCTCAACGAAAAGGCTTCGGTGGCCATGATCTACAACGGGCCGCTGGAGACCTCCTACCAGATCACCTGGCGCTGGATGCTGCCCAAGCGCATCGAGACCCAGCTGAAAATCCACGTGCCCCACGGCAGCGAGTGGATCGACCAGAGCCGCCTGAAACGCTCCGAGGAGCTGGAGGAGCTGGTCATTTCCAGCGTCGTCACCCTGAAAAAGGGTGCGAAGAACCTAGAATTCCGCACCACTGTCAACAACACCGTGCTGGACCACCGGCTCCGGGCCATGTTCCGCACCGATCTGAAGGAAGCCATGGTCTGCCGGGCGGACTCTCCCTTCGACGTGGTCCGGCGGGACATCCCTGTGCCGGATTCCAGCGGCTGGTATGAAGAAGCCGCCCGGACCTGGCCCAGCCACTCCTTGGTGTCGGTCAGCGACGGCAAGGAGACTGTCACTGTGACCCACAAGGGCATCCCGGAGTACGAAGTCACCGACGACGAGACCCGCACCGTGGCCCTGACCTTGCTCCGCTGCGTCAGCAACGCGGGCAATCCCACGGAGGTCTACGCCTACCAGGAGCAGGCGGAGTGCCCCGGCGTTCACAAGTTCCGCTACTGGTTCCAGATGGAGGAGGGCGAGGTTTCCGATTACGCCCTGGCCTCCGGTGCGCTGGACAAGGTTCAGCCTTGCCTGGCCATGCAGACCACTAAGCACAAGGGCTTCCTGCCTGCGGCGTACAGCTTCTTCCACTCCGTGGGCAACGACAGCTTCCTCATGACCTCCGAGACCTTTGACGCGGAGAAAAACTGCCTGGTCCTCCGGGGCGTGCAGCTGGGCGACGCCGGCACCGTCCGGATGGAGTTTGCGTCGCCTGTCCGCTCCTGCGCCAAGGTGACGCTGGAAGGGAACCTTCTGGAGAATCTCCAGCCCGTGGGCGAAAAGGCCGTGGCCTTCCCGGCGGCTCCCCGGGAGATCGTGACCGTTGAGGTCCAGCTGGCCGAGGAGGATCGATGAACAAGGGATTTGAAACCTGGCAGCGTCTTCCGGAGACCTTTGACGGTCTCTTTTCCTCTGGCAACGCCGGTCCGGCGGAGATCGTCAAGGCTCCCGACGGCCGCTCGGAGTTTGTGAAGCTGCCCAACGGCCAGGCGCTGGTCACGTTTCCGTCCTCCAGCGTTCCGGCCTACTATCCGCTGCGGCGGTACCCCTACCGGCCCAAGGCCAAGGCCGTCCTCATGGACCTGGACGGCACCAGCATCCAGAGCGAGAGCTTCTGGGTGTGGATCATTGAAAGCACTGTGGGCGAGCTCCTCTCCCAGCCGGGGTTCCGGCTGGCGGAGGAGGACCTGCCCTTCGTTTCCGGCTTCTCGGTGTCGGAGCATCTGCGGTACTGCATCGATAAGTATAAAATCGACGCCACCCTGGAGCAGGCCCGGGACATCTACTACCGGCTGACCCGCCGGGAGATGAAGGAAATCCTGGAAGGCCGGGGCAAGCAGGACGCATACACCGTTTCCCCGGGGCTCAAGGAGTTTCTGCTGACCCTGAAGGACCAGGGCATCCGCATCGGCCTTGTGACCAGCGGCCTTTATGAAAAAGCCATGCCGGAAATCCTCTCCGGCTTCCGGCAGATGGACATGGGGGACCCGCTGTTCTTCTACGACGCGGTGATTACCGCCGGGACCACCTACCAGCCGGGACAGTCCGGGACTCTGGGGGAGCTTTGCGCCAAGCCCCATCCCTGGCTTTACCGGGAAATCTGCGAGGTGGGGCTGGGGCTCCACAAGGAGGATTTCCAGAACGTGGTGGTCCTGGAGGACTCGGCGGCCGGGGTCATGGCCGGATACAGCGCCGGTTTTGACGTCATCGGCGTCAAGGGCGGCAACATCGAAGCCTCCGGGCTGACACCGCTGCTGTGCCATCTGGCGGAAAATCTGACGGATGCGCTGCACTACATTCTGAATGGGGGATGCGACCTTGAAAACCAAAAGTAATTCCATCTTTCGGGAGATCTGGAAGCATAAGCTTTGCTATCTCGCGATTCTTCCATCCGTTGCGTTTCTGCTGTTTTTCTGCCTGTATCCCGCGTTTACCGGCGTGTTCCGCTCCTTCTTCCGGTGGAAGACCAAGAACTATTTCAGCCCGGAGTTCTGCGGCTTTGACAACTACGCCCGGCTGTTCCGGGACAAGACCTTCTGGACCTCCTTCGGGACGCTGTTCATCATCCTGGCCGCCGGCTTTATCAAGAGCTTCGCGGTGAACCTGCCGGCCACCTACCTGATTTTCCGGCTGAAAACCACCAAGGCGGGGAAATTCTTCCAGCGGGCCTTCGTCATCCCCATGATGATTCCCGGCATGGTCATGTCCATGTACTGGCGGTTCTTCTACCAGCACCAGACCGGCGTTCTGGACACCATCCTGACCTATCTGGGCCGGGAGGAGTGGATCCGGGTCTGGCTGGCGGACAACAAGGTCACGCTGCCTGCGGTTCTGCTCATCGGCTTCCCGTATACCGGCGGTTTCGCCATGCTGATTCTGCTGTCCGGCCTGCTCAACGTAGACGCCAACCTGGAGGAGGCCGCTCACATCGACGGCGCAGGCTCCTGGTCCATCTTCTTCCGGATTTATCTGCCGCTGATCGTTCCGCAGATCAAGATTCTGTCGGTTCTGGGCATGATCGGCGGTATCCAGGACTACGGCACCCAGATCATTTACACCAGCGGTAAATATCACACCATGGTCCCGGCGTACAACATGTACGAGACGGCCTTTGTCAAGGGAAATTACGGGTATGCGACGGCACAGGGCGTGATTCTGTTCCTGATCATCCTGCTGGTGACGTTCCTGCAGAACAAGTACATCAAGACGGAAGGCTGAGGAGGTACCTATGAAAACTCAAACCAAAAAACAGGTCTCCCGCATCGTCATTTGTGTGATCCTTGGCCTGCTTGTCGTGGCGACCTTTTTCCCTTACTACTTCATGCTGATTTCCAGCCTGAAGAACAACGCGGAGATCATCGCCCATCCCTTTACGGTGACGAGGCCCTTCCGCTTCGAGAACTACACCAGTTCCTTCGGCATGATCGCCAACTATCTGAAGAACTCCGTCATCGTCTCCGGCGCGTCGGTTCTGGGGACCATGATCCTGGGCGTGATTTCGGCTTACGTTTTTGCGGTGTTTGACTTCCCCGGGAAGAACTTCTTTTACATGTTCATCCTGTCCTTCATGATGATCCCCAGCGTGCTGACGCTGATTCCCCAGTACGTGCTGGTCAGCGACATGAAGATGATCGGCACCTTCTGGGCGGTGATCCTGCCCAGCATCGCTACGGCTCAGATTCAGTTCATCGTCATTCTGCGGCCCTTCATCGAGAGCCTGCCCCATGACCTTTTTGACGCCGCCAAGCTGGACGGCGCCAGCCACATTCAGCTGTTCCGCCATGTGGCCATGCCTCTGGTCAAGTCCTCGGTGCTGTCGCTGACGCTGATTGCCTTCCTGAACAGCTGGAACGACTTCGTCTGGCCCATGCTGACCCTGTCCGCCAACAAGAACCTGAAAACCATCACCCTGGGCTTGTACGCCTACCGGGATGTGCAGCAGATTCTGTACGGGCCCATGTTCGCGGGCTTCTTCATGGCGTCCATTCCGCTGCTGGTTCTGTTCTGCTTCAACATGCGGTACTTCATCAGCGGCATCACCTCCGGCGCGGTCAAGGGATAACGCCGGGAACCTCTTGCAATAGCGAAAAAATGAAAACAGCGGGTATTCTACACACGATAGAATACCCGCTGTTTTTGACTTTTTGGGGGGGTTCAGGAGTCCCGCTGGGCCAGGTAATCGACTAAGCCCGCCTCGATGGCCTTGTCGCCGGAGAGGTAGAGGCCGTTTTCGTCGGCCAGGAAGGGAACCTGCCATTCCTCCTCGGGGACGTTCCATTCCGCCAGCTTTTCTTTGAAGGCGGCTTTGGGCTCCGGGTCGGTGGTGTCCACCCAGATCACGGAGAAGGAGGGGTTGGCGGCGAAGGTGTCGTTGAAGAAGTCCTCGATGCGTTCACAGTCGGGGCAGGTGGGGCGGTAGTAGTACCAGAGGGTCTTGCCGTCCTCCAGGCCGTAGTGGGTGCAGATCAGGTGCCGCAGCTGCTGGGTGATGGCGGTCTCGCCGGAGGCATAGCCCTCCGATGAGACGAAAAGAGGCAGCTGGCGGTCGTCTTCGGGGATGCCGAAGGCGTCGCAGACCCGGTTTAAGATGTCGGTCTGGTCGGTGAAGGTGTTATAGCAGGAAACGTCGTAGTCCTCCGGAAGGGTCACGCCCTGGGTGCGGTCCCGGACCAAGTCGAAGAACTCGCTGCGGGGGTCGCAGGAGGCGCAGACTTCGTCGTAGAAGTAGTAGAGCCTGGTCGTATCCGGGGTGGAAGGCTCAGCTTGGGATTCCTGAGCGCTTTCCGGGGCGGAGGAGGCCGCCGCAGAGGAGGACTCCGACTGGGAGCTTTCTCCGGGGGCGGAGCCGCAGGCGGTCAGGGTCAGGGCAAGGACGGAGAGAAGGGCGAAAAGGCCCAGGCGGGGGGATTTCATAGGCGGTTCCTCCTTTGGGAGTTACAGGTTGTGGGTCTTCAAGAAGTTCAGGGTCTCGTCCACGGTAGTGAAGCAAAGGCCGGTGACGGTATCGGCGCAGCCGTAGTAGATAGCGATGCGGCCGGTGTCGCCGTCGGTCAGGGCGGCGCAGGGGAAGACCACATTGGGGACGTCGCCGACGCACTCGTAAAGCTCTTCGGGAGCCATGAGGTAGAACCGGGAGCGGTATTTCACCTTCCAGGGCTCGTCTTTGTCCAGGAGGGCCGCACCCATGCGGTAGACGAATCCATTGCAGGTGTTCAGCACGCCGTGGTAGAACAGGAGCCAGCCTTCGTCCGTCTCGATGGGGGCGGGGCCGGGGCCGATCTTGGTGGACTGCCAGGCCGAAGCGTCGCCTTTGTAAGTGCCCATGACGAAGCGGTGCTTGCCCCAGAAGGTCAGGTCCGGGCTGACGGAATAGAAAACGTCGCCGAACCGGGTGTGGGTGGTGTCGCTGGGGCGGGAGAGCATGGCGTACATGCCGTCGATCTTCCGGGGGAACAGGACGCCGTTGCGGTTATAGGGGAGGAAGGCGTTCTCCAGCTGGTAGAAGGTCTCAAAATCGAAGGTATAGCCCATGCCGATGGTGGGGCCGTGATAGCCGTTGCACCAGGTGATGTAGTAGCGGTCCTCCAGGAAGCAGACCCGGGCGTCGTAGCGGTATTCCCGCTTGAGAATCTCGGGGTCCGCGCCGGTGAACTGGATGGGGTCCTTGTTGATCTGCCAATGGAGGCCGTCTTTGCTGAATCCGGCGTAAAGGTCCATGCTGAGGCCCTGGGAGTCGCAGCGGAAGACGCCGGCAAAGCCGTCCCGGAAGGGAACCACGGCGCTGTTGAAGATGCTGTTGGCGTCGGGCTTTTCGTGGCGGTGGATCACCGGGTTTTCGGTGTAGCGCCAGACGGGAGCGGTGGTTCCGGCGGGTTTTTCCTGCCAGGGAATGTTGGGAAGGGAGGGGGTCAGCAGCTTGCTCATACAAAATACCTCATTTTCTTAGAAATATCAGCGGTCAGCCAGCAGGCAGCGGCCGGCGGAGCGGCTTAAAAGCCCGCCGTCCTGCCAGACGGGGACGCCGTTTAAGAGGGCGTAGGAAAGCCCTTCCGCCAGAAGGGTGGGCTCCTGGAAGGTGGCGCGGTCCCTGAACGTGTCCGGGTCGAAGATCAGAAGGTCGGCATAAGCGCCGGGGCGGAGTTCTCCCCGGTCTTTTAAGCCCATGCGGCGGGCGGGGAGGGAGGTCATTTTCCGGATGGCGTCTTCCAGGGTGAGGACGCCCCGTTCTTTCACGTATTCCCGGATGATTTTGGAGAAGGAGCCGTACATCCGGGGGTGAGGGGTATCCGTGTCGGCGTAAATGGAATCGGAGATGATGGTGGAATAGGGGAGGCGGGCTACCGTGTCGATGTCCTCCTGACACATGCTCATGTTGATGATGGCGGTCTTGCCGTTATCGGTGTGCATCAGGTGGGCGGCGCAGGAGGCGCTGTCCGGGAAGCCGAATTTTTTGGCGGCTTCTTCCACGGTGAGACCTAAGAATCTGCGGTTTTCCGGGGCGGAAACGCCGCTGATGAGGATGCGGTCCCAGCCCAGGGTGATGGCGTAGTTGTCCCAGTCGTCGTAGCGGACGGCGGCGGCTTTCCGGAACTCATCTACGCCTTCGGGGGTGCCCAGGCGGGCCAGAGCGGCGGTCATATCCCCGGCGACACAGCAGGGGGGCAGCATGGTGGTCAGGGCGGTTGAGCCGCCCTCGTAGGGATAAAAGTCGCAGGTCACGTCCTGACCGGCGGCTCTGGCTTCTTCAATGAGGGCGATGGCTTGGTGGATGCCTTTCCGCCAGTTTTCCATGCCGCAGCATTTGAAGTGGCTGATCTCCACGGGACAGCCGGCTTTTCTGCCGATTTCGATGATCTCCTTCACGCTGGAGACCAGACTGTCGCCTTCGCCACGGATGTGGGCGGTGAGGACGCGGCCTGCTTTTCCCAGGGGCTTCAAGATCTCGGCGAACTCGTCGGTGGTGCTGTAACACTCCGGCAGGTACATGATGCCGCAGGAAACGCCGACGGCGCCGGCGTTCAGGGCGTCCTCAATGAGGGCGGCTGCCTTCTGGAGCTCTTCTTCGGTGTAGGGGGTGTCGGCAAAGCCTTTGACAGTGATCTTTACCGAGCCAGTGCCCACCATGGAGGCGGCGTTGACCGGGAGGGGGCGGCTCCGGAGGGCGGAAACGTAGTCCTGGTAGTCGTGAAGGCCCAGCTTTTCGCAGCCGGAGCCCAGGACGGCTTCCATGAAGTCGTACATCTCCGCCGGGTCCGCCGGGGAGGGGGTCAGGGACATGCCGCAGTTGCCCACCACCGTGGTGGTGATGCCCTGGGCCAGCATGACCTTGCCGAAGTCGGAATCCTGGAGGAATTTGGCGTCGCAGTGGCGGTGGATGTCCACGAAGCCGGGGCAGACCACCTTTCCGGCGGCGTCGATGACGGTGTCGGAGGGGGTTCCGGGCTCTCCGACGGAGAGGATGCGGTCGCCTTCTACAATCACGTCGGTCATGGAGGCCGGAGCGCCGGTGCCGTCGATGAGCCGGGCGTTTTTGATCCAGATTCGTTTCATGGGAGCGCCTTCTTCCTTTAAATGCTCTTTCCCCGGGCGTCGATGCGGATCATGTGGTCCACCTTGCCGTTGCGGATGCCGTAGACTTCGTCCAGCATGTTGCAGACCACGCAGCAGTGGTTGGGGATAATGGCCAGCTTGTCGCCGATTCTAACGTTGAGGGGCTCCGTGCTTTCCAGGAAGGCGTGCTCCTCGTTCAGGTTGGTGATGGTCATGTCCGGGCGGCCGATGATATAGCCGTAGCCGGGGTGCTTTTCGCAGCCGTCGCTGGTGAGGATTTTGGTCCCGGCGTCTAGGATGGCGTGGTGGTCGTCCACGATGCTGACTACGGAGAGGACCACCCGCATGGCGCAGTCCTCTTCGGTGACGAATCCGGCGAACAGCTGGCCGCAGTCGTTGAAGATGTAGTGGCCGGAGCGGATCTCGGTGACGCCCTCCAGGATTTCCGGCATTTTTCCGGAGAAGGAGGTGCCGCCGGAGAGGACGTCCATCTTGAAGCCGTGGGCTTTTAGGAGCTCCGCCGTGCCGACCAGGTCGTCGTGCTCCTTTTGGGCGATCCGGGACATGGCTTCCCGGTCCTTTTCGTGGTAGATGAGGCCGCCGTAGTACATGAGGCCGATAATCTCGATGCCGGGGAGGTCCCGGACGGATTCGGCAAAGTCCAGGGCGGGCTGGCCGGGCTGGAGGCCGCCGCGTTTCAGGCCGCCGTCCAGGTCGATGCGGACGGGGATTTTTCTGCCCAGGGAGACGCCCAAGTCGGAAAGGCCCATGGCCCCTTCCACGCTGTTGATGAGGGTGGAAATATGGGCTTTTTCCAGGAGTTTCCCTAAGCGTTTCAGCTTTTCCGGGCCGATGAGGGGGTAGCAGACGAAAATGTCGTCGATACCGGCGTCGGCCATGACCTCGGCTTCGCCCAGCTTGGCGCAGGTGATGCCTTTGGCTCCCAGGGAAAGCTGGAGCTTGGCCAGCTCCACGCTGCGGTGGGTCTTGGTGTGGGGGCGGTGGGAGATGCCGTGCTTTGCGGCGTTTTCCACCAGGGTGCGGATGTTCCGCTCCACGGTGTCCAGTTCGATGGCGACGGCGGGGGTTTCCAGATAATCGTACATTTAAAGCACATCCTTTCCGTCTGCGGCCAGCATCCTGCGGGAGAAAAAGAGCAGGTAGGTCCGTGCCGCGGATACAAGTTCCTTGATTTCGATGAATTCGTCGGTCTGGTGGGCCTGGCGGATGCTGCCGGGGCCCAGGATCACCGAGGGAATCCCGGCGGACTGGGTGAAAAGCCCCGCTTCGCAGGTGGCGGGGAAAATGGAGCAGCGCCCTTCCTCTCCGGCAGAGAGGAGGGCGGCTTTCAGGGCCTGTACGGCGGGGAGCTCCGGGGGCGTCAGCGAGGGCGGGCAGCAGGTGGTGATCCGGAGGACGGCTCCGGGGCAGGGGGACAGGAGGGCCTGCAGCTGGGCTTCGGCTTCTTCGGGGGTCTCCCTTTCGATGAGCCGCCGGTCCAGGCGGACGGTGCAGCTTTCGGGGACCATGTTGACCTGGGCCCCGCCCTGGATCATGGTGACGGTGAGAAGGCCGGTCCCCAGGGGAGAGCCGGTCTGCCGGGCCAGGGCCGCCGACAGGGAGCGGACCTCCCGGCAGAAGGCGGCGGCCTGGTCGATGGCGTTGACGCCGGTTTCGGGCCGGGCGGCGTGGGCGCTTTTTCCGTGGAACACCGCTTCAAAGGCTATGACGCCCCGGTGGCCCAGGTCCAGGAGCAGCTCCGAGGGCTCGCCGACGACGGCGAAATCCCCGACGGGAGGGTCCTGCAAGAACCGCTTCATGCCGGTGTTGTGGCACTCCTCGTCGGCGTCGAAAACCATGGTCAGACCCCGTTTGGGGGAGGGGAGGGTCGCCAGGAGCTCCGCGGCGTGGAGCATGGCGGCGACGCTGCCCTTCATGTCCGCCGCGCCCCGACCGTAGAGCCGCCCGTCCCTTACCGCGGGGGAAAAGGGCGGGGAGGTCCAGGCGGAAAGGTCTCCGGCGGGGACCACGTCGGTGTGGCCGATGTAGAGGTCCCCTGGGCCTTCTGAGCCGGGAATCCGGCCGACGACGTTGAAGCGGCCTTCCCCGCAGTCCTGTTTTTCGGCGGAAATGCCGCAGCGGTTCAGGAAATCAGCGATGTAATTGCCGGTTTCCGCATCGGTGGGGCGGCGGATCAGGTCGGAGAGAATCTCCGTGACCCGCTGCTCCGAAAGGCGGGATTGGAGTTCGTCGGTCATGGCGGTCAGTCCTTGACGAAAAGGTTCATTTCGCCCCGCATGGTATTGCTTTCATTGAAAAGCACGGCCCGGTACTGGTAGGTGACGCCGGGCTTCAGGCCCTCCAGGGTGTAGGAGTAGGTTCCGGGGGCGGAGACGGTCTGCTCGGGCAGACGCTGCCAGCCGGTTTCGTAGGAGGACAGGGCGAAGCCGGGGTACTCCCGGAGATCAAAGGCCAGGTGGGCCGCGTCGAAGCTGCCCAGGGTGTCCACCTTGGCGAACAGGGTGACGGCGGTTTCGGTCTGGGTCAGGGAGTCGTTGGCCGTTTCCACCAGCAGGGGAGAGAAGGCGGGGACGGGGTGGGTGATTTTCAGGACCAGGGGGTTCCGCCACTGAATGCCGCAGTAAATCCGCTGGGCGTGCATGGCGGAGATGTGAAGACCGTCCTCTTTCTGTTCCCAGTAGGTGTGGGCGTCAAGGTCGGGGCGGTACTCGGTGAGTTCCCCGGACTGGCCCAGGACTTCCACGGTGGTGTCGGGGCTGGCTTTGACGGATTTTAAGAGGAATTCCCGGCGCTGGCCCCGGTCCCAGTCCTTCTGGTCAAAGAGGACCGCGTAGAGGGCGCTGTCGTCTTTGGAGCGGAGGAGCCAGGCGGAATCTTCGTTGGTGATGATCCAGGGGCGGGTGTTGTGGACGGCTTCGCGGTTTAAGAAGTGCCACAGGGCCAGCTCCCGGAGGATGTCCTCCTGGGCCCGGCAAAGCTCGCCGTTGGCGTCGGGGCCGATGTTCAGGAGAAGGCTGCCGCCTTTGGCTCTTGTTTCGGTGAGGAGGCGGATTACATGAAGACCGGTCTTGTAGGTCTCGTTGGTGGGCTGGTACTGCCAGGCGGTGCCCAGGGTGATGCAGCCTTCCCAGGCAAAGTCCACGCCGACGCCGGGGAGCTGCTGCTCCGGGGTGGGGATGGCGCCCCGGGTGATGAGGATGCCGGGCTGCAAATCCCATGCCACCCGCATACAGAGCTGCTGGAGGCTTTCGCCTTCTTCATTATACATGGTCTCGCCGCCGTCGAAGAACATGACGTCGATCTTGCCGAAGTTTTCCATGAGCTCGGTCATCTGGGCGGTGAGGAGGGCGCGGTAGCCCTCCATGACCTCTTTGGAGTAGGGCTCCAGAGGGGTACGGGTGATGGGCAGGCCCTGGCTGCGGATGTAGCGGAAGTCCTCGGGGGAGAAGTAGAAACCGACTTTGATGCCCTGTTTCCGGAAGGCTTCGGCGTACTGCTTCACCAGGTCCTTGCCGTAGGGGGTGTTCATGATGTTGAAGTCGGTGGTTTTGGTATCCCAGAGGCAGAAGCCGTTGTGGTGCTTGGTGGTGAAAACGGCGTACTGGAAGCCGGCCAGGCGGGCAAGCTCCGCCAGGTGGTCGAAGTCCCACTTCTTGGGATTCAGGGTCCTGGGGAGTTCTTCATAGAAACGGTTGGCGTAGTCCTCAGAGGAGCCCACCAGGGAGTGGCTGATGACGCAGCCCAGCTGGGAGTCCAGGGACCAGTGGATGAACAGGCCCATGCCGGCGTCCCGGAGCCATTCCAGGTCTTCGGGGCGGTTGCGGGAGATCATTTCTTCCTTGGAGGCCAGGGTGTTGTCCATGGTGACGGATTCGTCCACCGCGGAGGTCTTCATCTGGCCGGGAATGGGCAGGAGATGGGATTTGGTGTTCATAAGAAACCTCCGTTACTCGGCGTCCTTCAGTTCAATGACGGCTTCCACTTCCACGGGGATGTTCCCGGGGAGGACGTTCATGCCGATGGCGGAGCGGGCGGCCAGGCCGGCTTCTTCGCCGAAGACGTCCACAAAGAGCTGGCTCGCGCCGTTGGCCACCTGGGGCTGCTGGTAGAACTCGTCGTCGGAGGCCACGAAGACCAGGAGCTTGACGATGCTCTTTACCCGGTCCAGATCGCCCACCAGGGCTTTCAGGGCGGAGAGGAGGTTCAGGGTGCAGCGGCGGGCCACCTCCTGGCCTTCTTCCAGGGTGACGTCCTTGCCGACCTTGCCGATGATGGGCTCGACGCCCTCCATGGCCGGGCCGAAGCCGGAAGCGTAGAGGAGGTTATCGCCGAATTCCCGGATGGGAGTATAGATGCCGCCCCGGGCGGGAGGTGCGGGGAGCTTATAGCCCATGCTTTCCAGTTTTGCTTCTACTTTCATTGGTGAACATCCTTTCATAAAGAAACGTTGAATCGGGTACAATTCAAACTTACAATTCTATTATAACTATTTGTCAGAAAAAATCAACTGCTAATTTGATGAATTGAAAAATTTTTTTGATGCATTTTTGATAAACTGGGGGTTTTTCGGAAAAATTCGCCGATTCACTGTGTTAAACTAGCGAACTTTCCAAATAAAAAATTTCAGAAATATCAAAAATAGTATTGACATCTGAAAAAAAGTATGTATAATATGAAGCATAGACCACTTGGACAACCAACACAAAGGAAGTGAGCTCTTTGAAAAAAGAAAAGTCGGACATTTCATTGAGGAAGCGCATCCTGCGGCACTGGCAGCTTTATCTGGTGGTGGCCGTTCCGCTGATCATGATCCTGATTTTTTCTTACGGACCCATGTACGGCATCCAGATCGCCTTCCGGGACTACGTTGCCAGCAAGGGCATCACCGGGAGCACCTGGGTGGGAACCAAATACTTCGCCTCCTTCTTCAAGACCCGCCAGTTCCCCCGGCTGCTGGGGAACACCATCGGGATCAGCCTGTACAGCCTCCTGGCCGGATTTCCGGTGCCCATTCTGCTGGCTATCTCGCTGAATGAATGTGAATCCCTCCGGTTCAAAAAATCCGCGCAGATGATCACCTACGCGCCTCACTTCATTTCCACCGTGGTCATCGTCTCCATTATGACCCTGATGTTCTCCATGAAGACCGGCATCGTCAACAACGCCATTGTGGCCTTGGGCGGCAAGCGGATCAACTTCATGGGAGAGGCACGGTTCTTCAAATCCATGTACGTCTGGTCCGGGGTGTGGCAGAGCATGGGGTTCAACTCCATCCTCTACCTGTCGGCGCTGACCGGCGTGGACCCCGCCCTTCACGAGGCCGCCACCATCGACGGCGCTTCCCGGGTGAAACGAATCTGGCACATCGACATCCCCAGCATCCTGCCCACCATCGTCATCACCCTGATTCTCAACACCGGCAGCATCATGAGCGTGGGCTATGAGAAAATCCTGCTGATGCAGAACAACCTGAACATGTCCACCTCTGATGTGATTTCTACATATGTTTACCGCATCGGCCTGGTCCAGGCCCAGTACAGCTTATCAACGGCTGTGAACCTGTTCAACTCGGTGGTCAACCTGATCATTATCACCACGGTCAACGCCATCGCCAAGCGTGTGGGCGATACGTCCCTGTGGTAAGAAAGGAGGGCTTTTTATGTCGGCAAAGGCGCAACGTTCCATCAAGGCCAGCCGCGGCGACCTTGTGTTCAGCATCATCAACTACCTGTTTCTGATCCTGCTCTCCTTATTGGTCCTGTACCCGCTGATCTATGTGCTCAGCTCCTCCTTCAGCTCTCCTCATGCCGTTACCACCGGCAAGGTCTGGCTGTATCCGGTGGAGCCCACATTGGTGGGGTACAAGCAGGTCTTCAAAAATCCCAATGTCCTTCGTGGCTACTGGAACTCCATTGTACTGACGGTGGTGGGAACGTCGGTGAACATCGTTCTGACGGTGATGCTGGCCTACCCCCTGTCGGTCCGGGATTTTGCGGGGCGGAAGCTCATTACCGCCATCGTCACCTTTACCATGCTGTTCAACGGCGGCCTGGTCCCCACCTTTATCCTGGTGAACAAGCTGCATCTGTTCAACACCATCTGGGCGCTGATCCTGCCCACCAGCATCAGCGTTTACAACACCATCATCGCCCGGACCTATTTCCAGAGCTCCATCCCTTACGATCTGTATGAATCGGCGACGCTGGACGGCTGCTCGGATATCCGGTACATTTTTACTGTGGTGCTGCCCTTGTCCAAGGCGATTCTGGCGGTGCTGGTCCTTTACTACGCTGTGGGGCACTGGAACTCCTACTTCAACGCCCTGATTTACTTGAAAGACAGCGACAAATACCCCTTACAGGTGGTCCTCCGCAGCATCATCATCGAAGCCAACGAAGACCAGTCCAACATGGTGGACGTGGACCAGCTGCTGGTCCGGCAGGGGCTCAACAACCTCCTGAAATACTGCCTCATCGTGGTAGCCAGCGTCCCCATGCTCATCCTTTACCCCTTCATTCAGAAATACTTCGTGAAAGGCGTCATGATCGGCGCGCTGAAGGGCTGATTCATTTGGTAACAACGCGCCGGAGCCCTCCGGCAGCGTTTTACGAACGCATACCATTTACAAATCGAAAGGAAGGAAAACCAATGAAGCGAATTTTCTCCTCCGTTCTGTGCGCGCTCCTTGCAGCCTCTGTGCTGGCCAGCTGTGGAAACGGCGGCTCCAGCAGCGGCGCCACTTCCGGTGTGACCATGTCTGCCAACGGGGAATACCCCATTGTCAGCGAGAAAGTGACCTACACGGTCATGGCCCCCCAGACCAACTACATCCTGGACCTCCAGACCAACGCCTACACCCAGTGGCTGGAGGAAAAGACCAACGTCCACATCGACTACGAGACCGTTCCGGAAGCGGCTCTGACCGAGAAGGTGAACCTCTCCCTGGCCAGCTCTGAAATCCCGGATGCCTACCTCTCCTGCAACCTGGACTCCGCTTCTCAGGTGAAGTACGGCAAGGAGGGCGTGTTCATCGATCTGGCCCCCCTCATCGAGAAGTACGGCTACGAGATTCCCAAAGCCTATGAGGCCAACAGCCTGCTCCCCGGCGCTGTGACCACTCCCGACGGCGAAATCTACGCCCTGGCCGGCATCAACGAGTGCTATCACTGCCTGTACTGCGGCCGCGCCTGGATCAACCAGACCTGGCTGGACAACCTGGGACTGGATTATCCCGAGACCACCGAGGAGTTCGTCAACGTCCTCCGTGCTTTCAAGGAGCAGGACGCCAACGGCAACGGCGACCCCAACGACGAAATCCCCATGCTGGGCATCAGCGGCATGTGGCGCGCCAGCTGCTACGACTTCCTCCTGGGCTCCTTCGTGTACAACGACTTCACCGACCGGCTGTCTGTTGAGAACGGCACCGTCAACTACGTGGCCAACACCGAAGAATTCCGCGAGGGCCTGCGCTTCATCCGCAGCCTCATCGAGGAAGAGCTCATCGACCCCGTCTCCCTGACCATCACCGAGGATGAGGCCCATGTCCTCACCGGCGGCGACGTCGCCACCGTCGGCGTGGCCACCGGCATGGCTTACTGGAACGTCCTCAGCGCCAACGATGAAGAATACATCGGCCTGAGCCCCCTGGAAGGCCCCAACGGCGTCCGCAACGCCTTTGTCCGTGCCACCGGTATCGTTGCCGGCCAGTTCGCCATCACCAATAAGGCGGAGAATCCCGAAATCCTGTTCCGCTGGGCTGACGCGCAGTTCAGCGAAGAAGCCACCTACTTCTCCTCCTGGGGCCCCGAAGGCGAGGGCTGGGAGAAGGCTCCCGAAGGAACCCTGGGCATCAACGGCAAGCAGGCCCTGTACACCGTCCTGGACGGCGTGAACAACACCGGCTCTGACACCGTGCAGAACCTGGCAATGCCCAACATCGCTCTGGCCAACCGGACCAGCGACTTCCGTCTGGGCCAGGCTGTCGGCGGCGACGACAAATCCGAGGAGCGGCTGTATGAAGCGGCTTCCAAGTACTACTACCCCTACGCCAAGGAGCAGACCTATCCTCTGATGGTCATGAGCGCCGAGGATTCCGCAGTGGTCAACGAGTACAAGACCGCCATCAACGCCTACGTGGACGAGATGATCACCGGCTTCCTGGCCGGCACCTACGATCTGGACAAGGATTGGGATTCCTACCTTGCCGAGTTCGACGCTCTGGGCCTGGAGGACTATCTGAAGGTCCTGCAGTCCGCTTACGACAAAGTCTACAAATAAGAGACCGGCGCTTTCCGGGTCAGGTTCGGCGAGTCAACCTTCGGGCTGGTCCTTGCCGGGCCTTTCCCCGGTTTTTGGCGGAAAAATTGGGAAGGCGGCTCTTTCCTTTTTTTCCAAAATGTGGTAAAATAAGAGAAAACGGTCTCCGCAGGACCGGACAAACCAGTGTAGCAAAGGACGGCAGGACAACATGAATTCGGTAAACGAGCAGAGCGAGCTGCTGAAAAGCGTCATGGACCTCTTGGAGAAACAATTCGGCTCCCGCTGCGAGGTCGTGCTCCACGACCTGACCAAGGATTACAACCACACCATTGTGGACATCCGCAACGGGTATCTCACCGGCCGGAAGATCGGCGGCAGCGGAACCAATCTGGGCCTGGAGGTCCTCAACGGAAAGGACCAGGACGGGAACCGGTTCAACTACGTGATCCACACCCGGGACGGCAAGATTTTCCGGTCTTCCTCCATTTATTTCCGCAACGACGAGGGCAAGGTGGTGGGGTCCCTCTGCGTCAACCTGGACATCACCGAGACCATCAAGTTTGAGGATTTCCTCAAGGGGTACAACCAGTACGACCTGAGCGCCAGCGGGGAGACCTCACCGGAGGAGGTCAAGGAGATTTTCGTGGACGACGTTTCCCAGATTCTGGACTTTCTCTTTAACGATGGGATTCATCTCATCGGCTGTTCGCCCAGCGAGATGAACCGGGAGCAGAAGATGGAATTTCTGCGGTTTCTGGACAAGAAGGGCGCGTTTCTCATCAGCAAATCCAACGAGCGGGTATGCGAGTTCCTTCAGATTTCCAAGTTCACCCTGTACAATTATCTGGATACCATCCGGAACGGGGAAGATAAGTAAGCGCGGCGAAGCCGCGCCAATTGGCACCACGTCAGGCCGACGCCTGCCCCCAGAAGCCTATCGTGAGGACGCGAATGTCCGAAAGTGGTGTGCGTATGCCTACTGTTTGAGCACCAATTGCGGCGGCCGTGTCCACCGCGGGGTAGTATTGGGGCTCTCCAAAGCCTACGGCGCGACTTTAGGGGGTCTCGGGGGGCGGGAGCTGTTGGTTAGAGCTACGCACCTGGGCGTTTTCCGGGTTTCGTCAGAAAATCGCGGGCGATGCCCGCGAAGGAAAAGGCCCGAGCTTTGTCGCGAAGCGACATTGCGGCCCACGCAGGAAAAGAAGGGGTGCTCTAACGTACTACCAATAATAAAAAACGTCCGTAGCCGCATAGGCCGGTAGTGCTGCCGAATTCGAATCGAATTTGGCAGATCCTACTAGCCTGTGCGGCTACTTACGTTTGTACAGATTTGTTTTGTCCTACATAGCGCACTTACTCTTTTCCCCGGAGGAAAAGAGTAAGCAGAAAAGTCCGTTTAGGGGCTGACGCCCCTAAAGACCCCAATGGCGGTAGGCGTTGGATGTGGATGACCGCACACGACACTTCCCGCCGTCGCTATCGGTGCTCAGACAGTAGGCAACCGTGCAGCACTTTTTATCGCTTCGATTCCTGTATGAGACTTCGGAAATACACGTCGGCTTGACGTGGCCGCTGGGACGGCGGCCTGACCAGGTGCCAATCGGCGCACCCTCCAGGCGTTTTCCGGTTTTTGAAGGAATTTGCAGGGAATGTCACTTCGTGACATTGCGGCGGAGGGCGCGGATGCGGTGACGGGTCTCGGGGGTGACTTGCCGGGATTCGCAGATTTTCTGCAAGGCTTTGTTGTAGGTGAAATCGTCCAGTCTGCTGGTCGGGAGCCGGGGGAAAACTTCCTCCGGGAACTTGACAAAACAGATGGACAGCGCCCATGCCGCCGCCATCCGAGCGTAGTACCCCGGGTGGGAGAAGCCGTCGATGCGCTCCAGGACCCGGTCCAGGTACGCCGGGGTCACGAAGTGGTCCGTGGCCATGACCAGGGCGAACCGAAGGGCGAATTCCTCCCCGGAAGCGAAAAATTCCTGGAGAAAGGCCCAGTACTCCGCCGGAAATGCGGCGGCCTCCTTGAGACTGGCGCAAAAGCTGTCGCAGACCGACCAGTTTTCGATCCGGGGGACAAAGCGGCGGATGCGCTCCAGCCGCTCCGCCAGGGGGATGGGCGCGGCGGCGATGACCATTCCGGCCAGCATGGATTCTTCAAAAAGAGGGTCCGGGCAGGCGTCGAAGGCGGTCAGCCAGGGCTCCCAGCCGGTTTTGGCCATCCGGGCGGCGATTTTCCGGAGGGCGGGGAGCCGCACGCCCAGAATCCCCGGGACGCCGGGGAGGAGGGAGGCGCTGAATTTCTGATAGCCCGGTTCGGCCAGGGCGGCCAGCTCCTGCCGGAGGGTTTGCCATTGGGAGTCCATGGGCGACGCTCCTTTTCTTGGGATATTTTTAGTATGCAGGATGCCGGGATATTTGTCAAGAAAAAAAGTTCGAAAAAATTTTCGGAAACCCCTTGCAAAATCTTCGAACATACGTTATAATAAAAACATCTTAAACGAATATTCGTTTACAGTGTTGGAAAGGAGCTGCCGAAGATGGGGCTTTTGGAATTTTTCATGGGAGTTTTGCGGGTCTTGCTGACGGGAGGCGTTTTTGCCGTTTCTCTGCGCTATATGGAGGGCCGGCGGGTCCTGCAAGGGCTTGCTTCTGCGGCGGGATGCCTGGCGGGGAGCTGGGTGGCCTGTCTGCTTTCGGATGGGCTGCTTTACGGAGTTGTGGGCTTTTCCCGGCGGCCGGTCCTGGGGTTGCTGGCGGGGATGGCCATGGCGGCGCTGCTGGCATCGGCGTGCTCCGGGGCCAGGGTTCTGCTGGCGGCGAAAAAGCGGCAGGCGGCCCGTCCGGGAAGGCGGATCGCGGTGGCGGGAGTCCGCTCCCAGCGGCTGAACCGGGCGGCGTAAGGAAAAACGGCACTTGCCAAGCTGTGCGGCTTCGATTATAATAGGAATATCGAGCTGCACAGGAGGAATCGTCATGAACCCCATTTTGTCCCGGTTGGAGAAAAATCCGGTCATCGCCGCCGTCCGCACCCCGGAGGCCGCAGCGGACGCCTGCGCGGCTCCGGTGGAGGCGGCGTTCCTCCTGTGCGGGGACATTTTAAGCGTCGGCGGGCTGGTCCGACGGCTCCGGGAGGCGGGGAAGCTGGTCCTGGTCCACATGGACCTGCTGGGCGGCATCGGCCGGGACCCCCAGGCTGTGGAGTATCTGGCCCGGGCCGTCTGCCCCGACGGGATCATCAGCACCCGGAACCAGCTGATCCGGGCTGCCCGGGACCGGGGACTGCTGACGGTCCAGCGGTTTTTCGCCCTGGATTCCCAGTCCGTGGCCATGGCGGCGGAGACGGCGGCCGCCGTCCGGCCGGATATGGCGGAGGTCATGCCGGGGGTCTGTCCCCGGGTGATCCGGCGGCTCACCGAGGCCGGGCGGCTTCCGGTCATCGCAGGCGGGATGATCGAGACCAAGGAGGACATGATTGAGGCCCTTTCCGCCGGTGCGGCGGGGGTGTCCACCAGTCGGAAGGAGCTGTGGAGCCGGTAAGGAGCCATTGACAAATCCGCCCTACTGTGCTATGATAGAAAAAGAACCCCGGAAAACTGAAAACTTGTGCGGAGTTATGGAGTCACAGAAGGCAAAGGGCAAGCCCCTTTGGTTTTCTGTGGCTTTTTTTCTGGAAAGGATGATTGGATGGAAAACGCGATTTATGACGTGGCCGTGATCGGCGGCGGAGTCGTGGGCGGCCTGACCCTGCGGGAGCTTTCCCGCTACCGGCTGCGGACGGTGCTGCTGGAGCGGAGCGAGGACGTGGCCGCCGGAGCCTCCAAGGCCAACTCGGGCATCGTCCACGGCGGGTTCGACGCCAAGCCGGGCACCCGGAAGGCCCGGTACAACGTGGAGGGCAACGCCCGGATGGAGGAGACCGCCCGGGAGCTGGGGGTGCCCTTCCGGCGCAACGGCTCCCTGGTCCTGGCCTTCACGGAGGAGGACCGGCGGACGCTGGAGGACCTGCTGGACCGGGGCCGGAAAAATGGCGTCCCCGGCCTCCGGCTGCTGAGCCGGGGGGAGGCGCTGGAACGGGAACCCAACCTTTCCCCGGAGATTCTGGGGGCGCTGTGGGCTCCCAGCGGCGGCATCGTCTGTCCCTATGAGCTCACCGTGGCCGCCGTGGGCAACGCCATGGACAACGGCGCGGAGCTCCGCACCGGCTTTGCGGCGGCGGCCATCCGGGACGAGGACGGCGTTTTCACCGTGACCGCGGAGACCGGGGAGACGGTCCGGGCCCGGTACCTCATCAATGCCGCCGGAGTCCACTCCGGGGACGTGGCCCGGATGATCGGCGACGACAGCTTCACCATCACTCCCCGGCGGGGGGAATATCTGCTCCTGGATAAGACCCAGGGCGGTACGACGTCGGCCACCATCTTCCAGCCGCCCACGGCCATGGGCAAGGGGGTTCTGGTCAGCCCCACGGTGGACGGGAACCTGCTGGTGGGGCCCACCTCCGAAAACGTGACGGACAAGGACGACGTTTCCACCACGGCTGCGGGCCTGGAGACGGTCCAGCGGCTGTCCCGGAAGTCGGTGCCCGGGGTGAACCTCCGGGCGGTGATCACCTCCTTCGCCGGGCTGCGGGCCTGCTCCGACGGCGGCGACTTCATCATCGGGCCGTCGGCGGCCAATCCACGGTTCCTCAACGCCGCGGGCATCGAGTCCCCGGGGCTGACGGCGTCTCCGGCCATTGCGGCGGCTCTGGTGGAGCATCTTCGCGGAGTCGGACTCGCGTTGGAGGAAAATCCGGACTTCGACCCCGTCCGGCCGCCCATCCCTGAGTTCCGCCGGATGTCCGACGGGGAACGGGAGGCCCTGGTCCGGCAGGACCCCGCTTTCGGCCGGGTGGTCTGCCGGTGCGAGACCATTACCGAGGGGGAGATTCTGGCGGCCATCCGCCGGAACCCCCAGGCCCGGAGCGTGGACGCGGTGAAGCGCCGGACCCGGGCCGGAATGGGCCGGTGCCAGGGGGGCTTCTGCGGGCCCCAGGTGGTGGAGATTCTCTCCCGGGAGCTGGGCATCCCCATGGAGGACGTGACGAAATCCGGGGGCGGCTCCCGGATGCTGGCCGGCCGGACCAAGGCCGGGGAGGTGCGGAAATGAAAACGTTGGACCTTGTGATTATCGGCGGCGGCCCCGCCGGAATGGCGGCGGCTCTGGCGGCCTGCGAAAAGGGCGTCCGGGACCTGCTGATTCTGGACCGGGAGCCCCAGCTGGGGGGCATCCTGGAGCAGTGCATCCACAACGGCTTCGGCCTCCACCGCTTCAAAGAGGAGCTGACCGGCCCCGAGTACGCGGCCCGGTACGCTAAGGAAGTAACGGACCGGGGCATCCCCTGTCTGCTGGACGCCATGGTCCTGGACCTGGCCATGGCCGGGGACGGCAGCGGCGACAAGCTGGTCACGGTGGTCAGCAGTAAGGAGGGCTACCAGAAGCTCCGGGCCCGGGCGGTGGTCCTGGCCATGGGCTGCCGGGAGCGGCCCCGGGGGGCGCTGAACATCGCCGGAACCCGTCCCGCGGGGATTTACACCGCCGGGGCGGCCCAGAAATTCGTCAACCTCAAGGGCTATCTGCCCGGCAAGGAAGTGGTGATCCTGGGCTCCGGGGACATCGGCCTGATCATGGCCCGGCGGATGACTCTGGAAGGGGCTAAGGTCCGGGCGGTCTGCGAGCTGATGCCCTACTCCGGGGGGCTGACCCGGAACATCGTCCAGTGCCTGGAGGACTTCAATATTCCCCTGAAGCTGAGCCACACCGTGGTGAAAATCCACGGCCGGGAACGGGTGGAGGGCGTCACTATCGTAGCGGTGGACGGCTCCCGGCGGCCCATTCCCGGGACCGAGGAGTTCCTCCCTTGCGACACCTTGCTGCTCTCTGTGGGTCTGCTGCCGGAAAACGAGCTTTCCCGGGCCGCCGGGGTGGAAATGGACCCTGTGACCGGCGGCGCCCGGGTGGACCAGGACCGGCAGACCTCGCTGCCCGGGGTCTTTGCCTGCGGCAACGTGCTCCACGTCCACGATCTGGTGGACTACGTCTCCGAGGAGGCGGAGCTGGCCGGGGGATGCGCGGCGGAATATCTCCGGGACCGGGTCTCCGGCGGGGAATCCTGGGCGGTCAGCGCCCGGGACGGCGTGCGGTACGTGGTGCCCCAGCGGATCCGGAAGGGGGCGGACCGGCCGTTCTCCCTCTACTTCCGGGTAGGGGACGTTTACCGGGACGTGAAGATCGTGGTGAAGTGCGGCGGAGAGGTTCTGGCCTCCCGGAGCAAGAAAAAAGCGGCACCCGGGGAAATGGAGCGGTTCCCGCTGAGCGCCCAGGTCCTTGGCCGGATCAACGGGGACATCACGGTCTGCCTGGAACAGGAAGGGGTGGAATAAGATGGAAAAGCGCAATCTCACCTGCATTGTCTGCCCCATGGGCTGCGCCCTGGAGGTGGTCATCGAAAACGGCCAGGTGGTCTCGGTGACGGGGAACACCTGTCCCAGGGGGGCGGCTTACGCCAAAAGCGAGTGCGTCCACCCCACCCGGGTGCTGACCACCACCCTCCGGGTCAACGGCGGGGAAAAGCCCCTGGTTTCGGCCAAGTCCGCCGGGGCCATTCCCAAGGAGCTGCTGTTCCGGGCCATGGAGGAGATCAACGCCGCCCGGGCGGAGGCTCCGGTGGAAATGGGGCAGATTCTGCTCCCGGACCTATGCGGGACGGGGGTCCCCCTGGTCGCCACGGGAGAGGTCAAAAAAGGGACGAATCGGGACAAGTAAGGAGCGTTTATGGTACCTTTTGGGAATATGTCCCCGGAGACGGCGGGGAAGCTCCGCTACATCCTCCACGACATTGACGACACCATCACCAACGACGGCAAGCTGACGGCGGAGGCGTACTCCGCCATGTGGCGGCTCCACGACGCGGGGCTCAGGGTGGTCCCGGTGACGGGGCGGCCCGGGGGCTGGTGCGACATGGCCATCCGCCAGTGGCCCATCGACGCCATCGTGGGGGAAAACGGGGCCTTCGTCTGCTATTGGAAGGACGGGCGGCCCGCCATATTCCGGCACCCCTCCATTCCCGGGGAGGAGGTGCGGCAGCGGCTGGACGCGGTCCGGGACGCCTGTCTCCGGGAGGTGCCCGGCTGCCGGGTGGCCAGGGACCAGGGGTTCCGGCTCTACGACCTGGCCATAGACTTCGCCGAGGACGAGCCCCGGCTGGGCTTTGAAGCCGCCAGGCGGATTCAGGACATCGCGGAGTCCATGGGGGCGGTGGCCAAGATCAGCTCCATCCACGTCAACATCTGGTTCGGGGACTACGACAAGGTTTCCATGGCCAGGCTGTTTTTCGAGACGGTGTGGGGGGTCCGGGACTTTCACCAGTCGGTGCTGTTTTTCGGGGACTCCGCCAACGACGAGCCCATGTTCGCGGAGCTGCCCCAGTCCTGCGGCGTGGCCAACGTGGCGCCGTTTCTGGAGCTGATGGAGCACCATCCCGCCTACGTCACCCGGGGCGCAGGCGGGTACGGCTTTGCCGAGGCGGCGGAGGAATTGCTGCGGAAGCGGGGCAGATGAATAAAGCAGAAAACGCTCCCTTGCCATAGAGGATTTCTATGGCAGGGGAGCGCTTTTGCGTCGGGAGGACGGTCAGGGATTCAGAAAGTCCGGGAGGTTTTCCAGAATGGCGTCCACGCCGGAGAGGCAGCGGTCATTGCAGAGGAGGAAGGGAACCTGCCATTCCTCCTCCGGGACCTGCATTTCCGTAAGGAGGGCTTTGAAAGCGGCTTTGGGCTCCAGGTCGGTGGTGTCGATGGAGATCAGGGAAAGCTCCGGACGGGCGGCAAAGGCCGCTTCCACCACAGGGTCGGATCGGACGCAGTCGCCGCAGTCCGGGCGGTAGTAGTAGGTGTAGGTCCGGTCGTCGGCAAGGCCCAGGCTCTGGCAGACCAGCCGCCGGAGATTGGGGGCGATATCCTCTCCGAAGGCCCACCCGGCAGAGGTGACGACCATGGGGAGGGTCTGGTCCTCCTCCGGGATTCCACGTTGCTGGCAGAGGGTGCGCCAGGTCTCCTCGCCGCCCTGGGAAAAGACGTTGCAGACCGTGGGGATGCTTTCCTCGGGGAGGGAGAGGTCCCCGGTCTTTTTGGAAAAGAGGGCGCGGAACTCCCCGGGGACGTCGCAGGCGGCGCAGACTTCCTCGTAAAAGTACCAGATTTTCCGGTCCGGCGCCTTTCCGCAGCCGGAGGCGGCCAGCAGCAGGCAGAGGATCGTCAGCAGCAGGAGCGTGCGGAGCGGTTTCATGGGAGGTCCCCCTTTCGTTACTGTTGTCAGTGTAGCAGATTTCCGGGCCCGGCGCAAGAGGTGATTTTGGGAAAGGCGGAAATTTCCAAGGCCATAAAAACTTCCCGGTTTTCAAAATTTTCCCGATTCCCTTTCCCGGCCCGGTGGGGTATAATGGAAAAAGGGAAAATTCTGCGATTTTACAGCCACAGGGAGGATGTATTATGACAGAAAAGGTGAAACGGACCGTTGGGCGGCTGCTGGCGACTTATCTGGTGATCCTGCTGATCCCGATCTGCGCCAGCGTTTTCGTGTTTCAGCCGGTGTACCGGCAGGTCCAGGAGAACACCCGGGACACCGTTTCCGGCTCCTTGCAGCAGACTGCCGGAGCCCTGAAGCAGCGGATGGAGGAAATCGAGACCATTGCCTACGAGCTCTCCCAGAACAGCGAGCTGATCCGGTTCGGCCGGTACGCCGACGGGTTCCAGGGGGAGACGCCCTCCCGGCTGCTGGAATTGCAGAACAATCTGCCCAATTACAGCGTCTCCAACAAATTCATCCGGGACTACTTCGTGCTGTACCCGGAAAGCGGCATCGTTCTCAACAACCGGGTGGCCTACGATTACGAGGACTTTTTCCGCTCCTACATCGGTTACAGCGGCATCGGGACAGAGTAGTGGCGGGCCTGGGCGGAGGAAGGAGAATTTCCGTCGTTTCTGCCGGTCCAGACGGTGCAGCTCCGGTTTTTTGGGAACGCATCCAGTTCCCTTGACACCCGGAAAACCCAGGAATCGGTGGCATCCTTCCTTTTTAAAAGCAAAAAAAGCTATCTTAGGGACATGTACGTTCTCATCATTGTGGGCGAGGCGGAGCTTTCCAGCCTGGTCCAGAGCAGCCTGACGGCGGAAGGGGGATACCTGCGGATCACCGGGCGGAACGACCGGCTCCTGTATGAGTGCGGCGCGGCGGAGACCTACGGCGGCTATCCGGACCCGGAATTTTCCGGGGAAGCCTTCGCCTTCCGGGAGGAGGACGGGGCCTTTGTGGCGGAATACCGGCTGGAAGGCACCGGCTGGCGGGTCCTTTCGGTTCGGCCTTACGCGGAGATCGCCCGGAATCTCCGGCGGATGAGCCGGAACATCTGGGGCTTCGTGGCGCTCTCTTTCGCGGTGGGAGCCGGGGTGGCGGCGTTTTTCTCCCTGCGGAAGACTGCGCCGGTGATGAGCCTGCTCCGGGACAACCGGGCCATGGAGGAGCAGCTGGAGGCCCAGAAGCCCTTGCTGCTGAACACCTTTCTGGAGCGGCTCCTCACCGGGAGCATCGGGGAGGAGGAAATTGCCCGGTCCGCCGCGTACCTGCAATTTCCGGACCTGGCCCAGTGGCAGTGCGCCATGGTCCACTTCTTCGATTTCCGCCGGAAGGGGGAGGACGCGGAGGAGCTCCGGGTCCTGTTCCGCAGCGTGATGCAGGCGGCGGGGAGCCGTGCTACTGTCACAATGTGGGGTCGGATAAGATCACCTGCATTTTCTCGGGGCCGTCGGCTCTGCTGGGGCCAGGCGGGGAGTCGGCCTGGCGGAACCTGCTCCGGCAGGCGGAGCTGGACAGCCGCTGCCGCATCGCCGTGGCCATCGGGGCGGACAAGCGGGACCTGAAGGAGCTCCACCTTTCGGTGAAGGAGCTGCTGCACATCCTGGACCACAAGAACTGGGAGGAGGACTTCCAGCTTCTCCGGGCGGAGGACTGCAACGCCGCCGTGGAAATGGTCCGGGAGACCCACGACGTCTCCGAGTGGCTGGCGCTGCTGAAAACCTGCATCCAGGCGGGGAGCGTAGACAGGACCGCCCAGGTCTTCGGCACCGTCCGGACGTCGCTGCTGGCGCGGAACGATCTGCGGCAGAACCGGATTTTCCTTTATACCCTTCTGGATTATCTGGACAAGGGCCCCTTCGCCCAGGAGCCCGGGGTCCGGCAGACCCTGGGGCAGATGGAGGACGAAATCCCCTGGGCATCGGCGGGGGACCTGCTCCACCATCTGGAAAAGCTCTGCGTCCGGGCGGCGGCGGAGACCGGGGAGCAGGCGCTGCGGCGGAAGCAGACGGTGTTCGACGACCTGATCCGGTTCGTGGAGAAAAATTATCCCCGGCAGGACCTGTCCCTTTCCATGCTGTCCGGGGAGTTCGGCATTTCCGAGACCTATTTGGCCCAGCAGTTCAAGCGGCGGTTCGGGGAGAATCTGTCCGTCTATATCGAAAACATCCGGATGCAGCGGGCCCAGGAGCTGCTGCTCCATTCCAAGCTCACCATCAACGAGATCGCCGGTCAGGTGGGGTACAACTCCGCCAACACCTTCGGGAAGGTCTTTCATAAGAAGTATAACGTCAGCCCATCGGTCTACCGGAGCAGTCAGCGGCAGCAGATTGGGAAGGATTCCTAAAAATCGGAGGAAATTCAAGAGTTTCCTGGGGGAAAAGCGGAAGAAACTCCCGGGTTTCAAAAGTTTCCCGTTGAAAAACGGGGGCCTCCCATGGTACACTGAGGCCACGGAACGGGACTGCGCAGCCTCCGGAAACGACAAAATCCTGAAAGCGAGGACACCATGATGAAACGCCATTCCAAAAAAATCCTGGCCATGCTCCTGAGTGCAATGATGCTGGCCGCGGCGGCTTCCTCCTGCGGGCAGGAGAAGGAGCCCAGCCCGGCTCCCGCGTCTTCCTCCTCCGCGGCCTCCCAGACCGGGGAGACGGACAGCGGCCTGACCCCCGTCGGGGAGCTCCCCATCAGCAAAGACGGCCTGACCCTGACTGCTTTCGCCCAGAACAACGGTTCCAACAACGATTGGAGCTACGGCAACAACGATTTTACCACCTGGCTGGTGGATCAGACCGGCATCCAGCTGGACATCACCCTGGCCGCCAGCGCCGACGCCAAGGAGAAGCTGAGCCTGCTCATTACCGCCGGGGAGTATCCGGAGGTGCTGTTCCGCAGCGGGCTGAGCCTTTCCGAGCAGCAGATCTACGGCGCGCAGGGGATGCTGCTGCCCTTGAACGACCTCATTGAGAAGTATGCCCCCAACGCCCAGGCCATGTTTGAAGCCTATCCTTTGGCGAAAACCGCGTTCACCCTGGGGGACGGCAATATGTACGACCTGCCCTCCGTCAACGAGTGCTACCATTGCAGCAAGACCCAGAAAATGTGGATCTACTCGCCCTGGTTCGAGCAGCTGGGCGTGGACGCGCCCCAGACCACCGAGGAATTCTACGAATATCTGAAGCTGGTCAAGGCCACCGACCTGAACGGCAACGGCAAGGCCGACGAGATTCCTCTGGCGGGCAGCCCCAAGGGCTGGGACACCAATATGGAGGGCTTCCTGATGCAGCCCTTCTCCTACACCGAGACCTATGTGGACAACGGCGCCGTGAAAATGCCCTACGCCGAGGACGGCTGGAAAGAGGGTCTGCGGTACCTCCACCGGCTGAATGAGGAAGGCTTGATGGCCCCGGAAAGCCTGATCCAGGACGACAGCCAGCTCCAGCAGATGGGCAGCATGCCCGAGCACATCCTGGCCTGCGCCCCCGGCGGGTACCAGGGGTCGGTGGCTCCCGGCAGCGACTATGAGCTGTGGACCACCCTGGCTCCTCTGGAGGGGCCCACCGGCCGCCGCCAGACCCGGTATACTCCCTACGACGACTATTATTCCTCCTTCTCCATCACCGATAAGTGCAAGAATCCCGAGGCGGCCGTCCGTCTGGCGGACTTCATGCTCACCGAGGAAGCCACGCTCCGCAACTGCAACGGCGTCAAGGACGTGAACTGGCGGTACGTCACCGAGGACCTGCCCTCCATCGACGGCGGCAAGGCCATCTGGGAGACCATCGGGGCCGACGCGGACCGTCCGCCGGAAGCCTGCTGGAACCAGGTGGGTCCCACGCTGCGGACCTCCGCTCTCCGGCTGGGCATTCCCACCACCGAGAACTCCTACATGGAGGTCGCCCTCTATGAGGAAAGCCTCAACAAGTACGCGCCTTACCTCCAGCCCGATGACAGCATTTTCCCCAGGAGCGCTCTGGCATACAGCGAGGAGCAGGCGGCGGAGATCGCCACCGTCCAGGCTCCCTTTGACGAGTACGTCAAGGAAATGACCGCCAAGTTCATCTCCGGCGAAAAGAGCATCGACGCCGACTGGGACTCCTACGTGGCCGATCTGGAAAAGATGGGCATGAGCACGCTGCTGTCCCTGTACCAGCAGGCTTACAGCGAGAAATTCCAATAATCCGACGGTTGTTTCGGCTCCTTCCCTTCGGAGGAGGGCCGAAACAAATCTTATCAGGGGGCGCTTACCATGACTGCAACCAAAACCGCTGTCCGCCGCCGGTCGCCGCTTCAAAAGATGGCGCGGTGCTGGCAGCTTTATCTGATCCTGCTTCTTCCGGTGCTGTACCTGCTGATCTTCTGCTACTACCCCATGCTGGGGGTGCAGATCGCCTTCAAGGACTTCACCGTGGCCAAGGGCATCTGGGGGAGCCCCTGGGTAGGGCTCAAGCACTTCCAGAAGTTCATTTCGTCTCCCCAGTTTTACCGGGTGATCAAGAACACCCTGCTGGTCAGCATTTACAGCCTCATCGCGTCCACGCCCATTCCCATTGTGCTGGCGCTGTGCGTGACCTATCTGCGGAACACCTTTTTTAAAAAATCGGTGCAGATGATTACCTATATGCCCTATTTCATCTCCACGGTGGTGCTGGTGGGGATGCTTTACCAGTTTTTCTCCACCCGGACCGGGGTTTTCAACACCTTGCTGGAAATGATGGGGATGGGGAGGGTGGATATCCTGACGCCGCCCAAAAACTTCATCCACCTTTACGTCTGGTCTGGGGTGTGGCAGATGACCGGCTTCAACGCCATCATCTACATTTCCGCCCTGTCCAGCGTGGACCCCTCCCTTTACGAAGCCTGCACCATCGACGGGGCCAACAAATTCCAGCAGATCTGGTTCGTGGACCTGCCCAGCATCCTTCCCACGGTGATCATTTTGCTGATTTTAAACTGCGGCGGCGTCCTCAACGTGGGCTTTGAGAAGGTCTTTCTGCTGCAAAATCCGGGGAACCTGGAGTATTCCGAGGTCATTTCCACCCTGGTGTACAAGGTGGGGTTGAAATCCATGATCCCCATGTATTCGTATTCCTCTGCCGTGGGGCTTTTCACCTCTCTGATCAACCTGATCCTGCTGACGGTGGTGAACGGCATCTCCCGGAAGGTTTCCGAAACGAGTCTTTGGTAAGGGGGAGCTGTCATGTCGAAACAAAAAATCCGCGGCATCAACGCCGACCGCGTCTTTTACGGCGTCAACGGCCTTTTGGGGGCGCTGTTCATTCTTGTGACCCTTTACCCGCTGATCTTTGTGGTCAGCGCCTCGTTCAGCTCCGGGGAGGCGCTGATGCGGGGGGAGGTCTGGCTGCTGCCCAAGGGCGTCAATCTGGACGCTTACCGGACCATTTTCAAGATGCCGGAGATTCTGCGGGGGTTTGTCAACTCCCTGCTCTACACCGCTCTTGGCACGGCGGTCAACGTGGTGTTTACGGTGCTGGCCGCCTATCCGCTGTCCCGGAAGGACCTGTACGGCCGGCCGGTGCTGATGTTCCTGTTTGCGTTTACCATGATGTTCAGCGGGGGGCTGATCCCCACCTATCTGCTGGTCCGGGACCTGAAGCTCCTGAACAGCGTCTGGGCGCTGATCCTGCCCGGGGCCCTCAGCGTCTGGAACATGACCATTACCATGAACTTTTTCCGGGGGAACCTCCCCGATGAAATGCTGGAGGCTACCCAGATCGACGGGTGCAACGACGTGCAGTTCCTGTGGCGGTTTGCGGTGCCGCTGTCCAAGTCCATTCTGGCAGTCATTGCGCTGTTTTACGCCGTGGGGCACTGGAACTCCTATTTCAGCGCCTTGATCTACCTGACCGACGCCCGGAAATATCCCCTCCAGCTGGTGCTGCGGGACATTCTCATCAACAATCAGCTGGACATTTCCAGCTCCCAGATGGACGTTCAGACCATGCTCCGGAAGGAGTATCTGCAGGACCTGCTGAAGTACGCCATTATTGTCGTCTCCACGGTCCCCATGATGGTTTTGTACCCCTTCGTGCAGAAATACCTGGTCAAGGGGGTCATGCTGGGGTCATTGAGGGGTTAGGAGGAAGTATGCACAGCATTGTCTTTAAAAACGCCGAAAGCGACTGGAACGAAGCCCTCCCTCTGGGGAACGGGGTCTTCGGGGGAATGGGTTACTTTCGGAAAAATGCCTATCAGCTGGCGCTGAACCACTATGAGGTCTACTATACCCTTTACCACCGGTACAGCCATGTGCTTCTGGAGGACCCCAGGCCGGTCCGGCCCGGGGTCTACCGGTCCCGGTACCAGGAGACCAAGGCGGCGGCGGAAAAGAACCGGCCCCGCTCCGGGGAGGACCCGTACCTCCACTACCGGCGGACCATCTGGCCCACCGCCGACCTTCCCCGGCAGGCGGAGCTCCAAAACGGCGTCAGCCACCCGCCTACGGGAGAGGCGGCCTTCCATCTGGGAGAGGCGCTGGCGGAAGCGGAGGATTTCTCCCTCCGCCTGGACATCGAGGACGCCGCCCTGCGGCTCCGGGTCCGGAAGGGGGAGGCCGTTCTTTCGGCGGAAACAGTGGTCCTCAGCGACGCCGACGCCGCCCTGACCCGAATCTCCCAGAGCGAGGCGGGGCTGTTGGAATCCCTGACCCTGGGGTATCCCCAGCGGCGGAACCATGAGGGGTTCGCCGTTTCCTGGGAGCAGAAAGCGCCGGACACCTTCCTCTGCCGGGTGTCCTTCTATCCGGAGGGGGAGGACCGGGAGAAGTACCCGCCTTTCTCCTTCGCGGTGGTCCACCGGCTGATGGGGGCGGAAGGGGAAGGCGCTGTGGAAGGAACGGCGATGAACGTCCGGATCCTTCGGGCGGGGAAGAAGGTCTCCCTTCTTTCCTATGTGCTCACCGAGCTTTCCGCGCCGGAGGAACTGGAGCAAACGGCTCTGGCTGCCGCAGAGAAGCTGGCGGCAGCCTTGCCGGAGCGGCTGGAGGCGCACCGGGCCCATTGGAAGGAATTCTTTTCCAGGTCCCGGATCGCTTTGCCGGACCCGGTGGTGGAGCGGCTCTGGTACCTGAATCTTTACGTTCTGAGGTGTTCCAGCGGACGGGGCGGAAAGCGGTTCGAGCAGGCCAGCGGGTTGAATGGCCTGTGGAACATCCGGCAGCCCACCATGTGGGGCAGCTTGTGGTACTGGGACGTGAACATCGAGGCCAGCTACTGGCCGGTGTACACCGCCAATCATCTGGAGCTGGCAGAGGTCTTCAACGACGGGTTCCTCTCCTATGTTCCGGAGGCGGAGCGCCGGGCCCGGGAGTACTACGGGATGCGGGGCTGCGCCATGGATTACCCCCACACCTTCTACAACTGCATGTGGCCCTGGTGCGCCCAGTATCTCTGGTGGTACTATGAGTACAGCGGGGACAGGGACTTTCTCCGGGAAAGGGCATATCCCTTGTTCCGCAGCCTGGCCCTTTTCATCGAGGACGTCATGGAATGGGACCCGGAGACCGGGACCTGGGGGTTCTTCCCCGACGTTTCCCCGGAGCAGGGGCCCATTACCCGGAACTCCACCATCACCCTGGCCACGGTGAAGTATCTGCTGAAGATCGCCCTGAAGGCCAACGGCATCCTCAAGGCCGGAGAGGAGGACGCGGCGCTGTTCCGGAAGCTGCTGGAACGGGTCCCGCCGTACTCCACCGCCGTTCTGGACCGCTACGGCCAGGTGCTGAAGGACTCGGAGTACGCGCCGGCGAGAATCCGGCTGCGGCACCCGTCGCTGCTGATGCCCATTTTCCCCTTGTCGGAGCTGGGGCCGGATTCGGAGCTTGCCCGGAACACCGTCTTTTTCGCTTCGGAGAATACTGAGATCGGGGTGTTCCCCTTCGGCTGGATTTCCGCGGCAGCGGCCCGGCTGGGGATGGGGAACACGGCCTTGCGGGTCCTTTATGAGCAAGGCATCGACCTCATCGTCCGGAACAACGGCATGGGGGCCGAGGAAACGGAGCGGTGGGTCAACCACTGCATCGTTGATTCCGGGCATTTCTACCAGCCCTTTATGATGGAGTGCGTGGGGGAGACGGTGAACTGCGTCAACGAAATGCTGCTCCAGAGCTACGACGGCGTGATCCGGGTCTTTCCCGCCGTGCCCAACGGCGACCCGGAGACCTTCCGCTTCCGGGGGGCGCAGATTCCGGACTACGACCCCTGGAAAAACGATCCGCCTGTTCACTGGCGGTCCTGCGGCTTCGACGGCTTCCTGGCCAAGGACGGCTTTGAGGTTTCGGCCCGGATGGAGGCGGGAAAGCCTTGCTGGATTCAGCTCCGCAGTCTCCGGGGCGGGGAGGCCGCCTTGCAGCTTCCGGATTCTCTGGCCGGAAAGCCGGTGCTTTTCGGCGGAGAACCGGTTTCCGCCAAGGCGGAGGCAGGCATTCTGCGCTTTGAAACGGTTCCCGGCGGCGTGTATACCCTGGGGGAACTGCCGGAGGAGCGGAGGTTGCCGGAGGAGGACGTCCTCTGCTACCGCACCCATCTGGGGCGGAAAAACTTCATCGGAAAGACGGAGAACACCGAGGTGTTCAAGGCCATAGACTCCTTCCTCTGCGACTATTACGTGGCCAACGACCGGTACCGGCCCATTCTGGCCTATCGCTTCAACTTCGGAGTACCCTTTCCGGAGCTTCCCCAGGACGCACCGGGGAGCAGGAAGGACCTGTCCTTCATCCGGATCACCCCGGAGGAGCGCTGGTGCAGCCGGCTGGGCTTCGGCTTCGCCGGGGGGACCGTTCAGGCGGCGGACACCGGGGAGGGGGAGTACCTTCTCCGGGACGGCGTTTTCGGCAGTGAGGCGGTGGAGTTCTTAGTGGACCTGCCCAAGGGGCGCTACGATCTTCTGGCGGTTTCGGGAAACGGGAAGTTTTCCACCCGGCTGTCGGTCAACGGGCAGAGCGTCCGGATGGACACGGCTCCCGGACGGTACCGGGCGGAGATTCTGCCGGTGGTCCACAAGGGCGAAGGGCCGCTGACGCTGCACATCTCCGCGGCAGAGGGGGCATGGCAGCTGAGCCTTCTGGTTATCCGGAAGGTCCAGGCGTTTCTGTAAGCATCGGGTCCCAACGAAAAAATCACCCGCAGACAGCAACTGTCTGCGGGTGATTTTGCTTATCCTTTGACTGCGCCGATCATGACGCCGCTGACAAAGTACTTTTGCAGGAAGGGGTAGACCACCAGAATGGGTACGGTGGCCACCATCATGACGGCGTACTGGATGGTCTCCGCTAGGGTCTCCGCATCGTTGCCTCCGGCGGCCTCTCCGGTGGCCATGGAGGTGTTGTTGTTGATGAGGATCTCCCGGAGGACCAGCTGCAGGGGGTACAGGGATTTCCGCCGGATGTACAGCATGGCGTCGAACCAGCTGTTCCACACGTCTACGGTGTAGTAGAGCAGGATCACCATCAGGGTGGGGATCACCAGGGGGAGCATCACCCGGAACAGGCACTGGACCCTCCCGGCGCCGTCAATGGACGCCGCCTCCTCGATGTCCTGGGGAACCGCTTCGAAGGCGTTCCGCAGGATGATCATGTTGAAAGTGCTGAGCAAGGAGGGGAAAATCAAGGCCGCGAAGGTGTTGTCCAGACCCAGCTTGCGAACGACAAGGTAGGTGGGGATCATTCCGCCGGAGAAAAACATGGTGAACACGATGAGAAACATGAACACCGGCTTCCACAGAACCTGCTTCCGGGACAGAACATAGGAACCGATGATGGTCAGCAGCATGGCCAGGCTGACCTTGATGACGATGAGCAAGCCGGTGTTGAGAAAGCCCCGGAGGATCATGTCGTTGCGCAGCACATACCGGTAGGCGGCGATGGTGAAGCCCACGGGCTTATACATAAGACCCTGGAACTTCATGAACTCCGCTGCATTGCTGAAGGAGGCCACTGCCACGTAGTAAAACGGGTACAGGGTGACAAAGGCCAGAGCGATCATGAAGACCACATCGAATACCTGGAACGCTTTTTGTCCTTTTGTTGTTGCAATCATTCTCTCTGCTCCTTTACCACAGGCCGCCTTCGCCGGCTTTTTTGCTGATGGTGTTGGCTGCGACCAGCAGCGCGAAGTTCACCACGGAATTGAACATACCCACCGCCGAGCTGTAACTGAGGGACCCCTCCAGGACACCTTTACGGTAAACGTAGGAGGAAATGACGTCCGAGGTTTCATAAACGACGGGATTGTAGAGAAGAATGATCTTTTCATAGCCCACGTTCAGCAGGTTCCCGATCTGGAGGATCAGCATGACCACAACGGTGGACAAAATCCCCGGAAGGGTGACGTGGAGGGTCTGCTTCCACCGCCCGGCTCCGTCGATGACCGCCGCTTCATAGAGCTGCTGGTCGATGCCGGTCAGAGCTGCAAAGTAGATGATGGAGCTCCAACCGACCTCGGTCCAGATTCCAGAAATGACGTAGATGGGGACGAAGTACTTGGGGATCGTCAGCAGAGACTGCCGCTCCACCCCGAAAAGGGCGAGGATATCGCTGATGATGCCGTGGTTCGAGGTGAATTTCAGCACCAGCCCGCACACCACGATCATGGAAACGAAGTGGGGCAGATAGGCGATCAGCTGAATCTTCCGCTGAAACTGCTTGCTTTTCAGCTCGTTGAGCATCAGGGCGAGGATGATGGGGGCGGGGAAGGCGAAAATCAGGTTGCTGACGCTGATCCACAGGGTGTTTTTCAGCAAACGCCAGAAATAGGGGTTCTGAAAGAAGCTGGCAAAGTGTTTTAAGCCAACCCATTCGCTGCCCAGGATTCCTCTTCTCGGCGAATAGTTTTCAAAAGCGATCAGCAGGCCGCCCATGGGGACGTATCGGAAAATGATGTAGAACAGCAGCACCGGCAGAAACAGAAGGTATAAGGTCCCGTTCCGTGCCAGGTCGCGCTTGAAGCGGCTGCTGCTGCCGGCTGCTGCCGCGTTGTTCCTGACCAGCGTTTTCACAGAGCAAAATTCCCTTCTTATTTCTTGTTGTAACGGTCCAGGGCCGCCTGGTAGATTTCAATGGCTTCTTCAATGCCGAAGCCCTTGATGGTGTTGACGAGATCGTCAAACTTGTCCATGGGTTCCAGGCCCATAATGTATTTGAAGATCATTTCGTCGCAGGTGGTTTCCACGTTGGCCATGATCTCGGACAGGCGGGCGCTTTCGTCGGTGGTGAAGCTCAGAGGAGGAACCGTGTTGTGGGGAGCAGTGGAGTCACCCCAGACGGTCAGGGCTTCCTTCTGCTGGGAGTGCTGATAGTACTGCTCCATATAGCGTTCATCGCTGACGAAAGGAGCGGAGCCGCTGGCGAAAATGTGCTCAAGCATGGCGTCGGAAATGCTGAGGCCATCGGGGTTGTGGAGGATCAGATCGGTGTAGACAGGCTCGCCGTCCACCATGGTGTAGCTGACGCCCTCTTTGCCGAAGCACATCATCAGGTGGCCTTCATCGGTGTAGCCGTAGTCCAGGAAGCGCATGGCCAGCTCGACGTTTTTGCAGGCAGTGGTGATGAAGCCGTTGGTGTAGTTGGTGATGCGGAATCCACGGGAGCCGAACTTGGGGGTGTCGCCCTTGTTGAGCACGGGGAATTTGGCGGGAGCCAGGTCAAACTCGGGATCGGTTTCCTCCATGGCGCTCATGTATTTGCCCAGGCCGCTGCCTGCCCACACGACGGAGGCGCCGGTCTGGGAGTTGAGGATGTTGGCGTCCAGATCCGAACCCTGAACGATGTTGCGGTCGAGAAGGCCTTCGTCGTACCACTTGGCCAGATTGGCCACAGCGTCCTTCATCTCGGGCTCGATGACGCCGTAGCGAATCTTGCCTTCGTCGTCCAGATAGAACCCGGCCTTGACGCCGTATGCGCCCATGAAGACGCCGTAGCCCCGTTCCCGAACCATCAGCTGATAGGAAAGAGGAGCTTCCATGCCCATGTCCTTAAAGGCGGTGAGGGCTTCGTGCCACTCGTCGATGGTCTCCGGGACCTCAAGGCCGACTTTCTTTAAAAGGTCGCGCCGGATCACAAGGCCGCAGGAGGTGAAAGCGCCGGATGCAGGGGCAAGGCAGGTAAAGTTATAGATTTTTCCGTCGTCGCTGGCCAACTGCTTTTTCAGATCCGGGTCTTCGTTCAGGACCTTGTTGTAGGCGGGGGCGTATTTTTCCAGATAATCGTTGAGAGGAATGATCACTTTGTCGTCGGCGAACTTCTGGATGCCGCCGGGCTCATTGGCCAGACCGGCCAGGATGACGTCGGGGAGCTCGTCGGAGGACAGCATCAGGCTGAGAGCTTCCTGGCTGCCGTTCATGGGCTGGATCCATTCAATGTCAACGCCGGTTTCTTCTTTCCACTGGACGCCCCGGGGAGAGGTCGTCATGTCGCCGTCCAGGCTGTTGGACCATACGGTGAGGGTGTCATTGCACTTTAACGGGTACGTTCCGTTGGAGGGATAGGTAATGGATGTGGATTTGTCCTTCATGTCTTTGACGCCGCAGGACGCGAGGGCCGCCGCGCACATGACAACTGCCACAGCTGCCGAGATCGTTCTCTTTCGATTCATTGCTCAAAACCATCCTTTCGTTTTGCAGGCGGTTTTCCGCCCGTGTTCCCATGATACCCCGGCAGGCGGCGGGGTGTAAAGTGACCGTTTTCGCCAAATGGTGAAAAAAACCAAAAAGGGCGCTATTTGACGAATATTTTCCGATACTGTGTGGGGGTCATGCCCTCTTTTTCCTTGAATACCTTGAGGAAGGTGCGGACATTTTCGTAGCCGCACTGGGCGGCGACGTCGTTGATCCGGATGACCCGGATGTCGGTGAGCAGCTCCTTGGCGCGCTGGACGCGCAGGGAGTTGATGAAGCCCACCAGCTTTTCCCCGCAGCAGTTCTTGAACACCCGGGAGAGGTAGAAGGGGGCCATGCCCAGCTCCTCGCCGATGCGGGTCACGTCCAGGTCGGCGCGGGTGTAGTTTTCCTCCACGTACTGGCGGATGCGGCGGTAGACATCGTTGTTGGAGGACTCGGCGTTCCGGGTGCTTTCGCAGGCGGTGGCGACTACGGAAAGGAGCTGCTGCTTCATCCCCGGCATCCCGGAGCTGGGGAGGGATGCGGCGGCCTCCTGGAGCTTCTGCTGCAAGGCTTCGTCGGGGTTCTGGGAGGAAATGGCGCTGAGGATGTTGTAGACCGCGGCTTCGTACCGCCATTTGGCCATGGAGACGGCTCCCGGGCGGCAGCGGAACAGGGCGTCGATCTCCTGGGCGGCGGTTTCCGTGTCGCCCAGGCGGACGGCATTGATGATGTTCCGCTCGTGGCGGTCCGCCGACTCGTCGAAAAGCTCCGGCACTTCGCAGATTTCGTCGTAGAGCACCGTGGTTTCCACGTCGTAGAACCGGGCGCTTTCAATGGCCGAGGCCGCCTCCCGGTAGACGCCGGGGAGGCTGGGAAGGCCCTCTTTCACGGTGCTGACGGCGCTGTAAAAGGCGATCTGGAAGTTTTCCTTGGCCAATCGGGCCAGCCGGTCCAGGATGGCGGCGTATTTTTCCCGTTCCTCCCGGCTGGGGTCCGGGGTGTTGACCAGGTAGACCAGCATTCCGTCGATGTCCACCCGGAGGAGGCTGCCGCCGGGGGTCAGGTCCTCCATCATATTGTTGAGGACGAAGATGGTGTCGGCGTTTTGCAGGTCGCTGAGGATGCCGTAATCAAAGACGCAGACGGCCAGGGCGAACCAGGATTCATAGCGGGGGCAGATGTGATAGGCCGCCAGCTTTTCCCCGATGTTCCGGCTGTCGGTGTAGCCTAAGAGGAAGTTGACGACGACGCTGTTCCGGAGCAGGTCGGTCTGCTGTTCCAGCTTTTCCTCGATGGCTTCCTTTTTCATCCGGGAAAGGACGATCTTCTGGCGGATGACGCTGAATTCGTCGCCGTCCAGGCTTCCGTCGTCGTCGCCCAGCTCCTCCAGGATGCCCTCCAGCCTGCCGGAGTTTTTCTTGCTGACCGCCAGCAGGATGACGCCGATGCAGAGCAGGCACATCACGCTGACGCCAATGCCGATGAGGAAGATGCCCTGGATCTGGTCGGTGCGGTAGTCGTCCTCCGACACCAGGACGTACCGGCAGTCGAACCAGTCGGAATTTACAAAGTAGACAAAGAGCTTGTGGTCGATGGGACGGTAGCGGCGGATTTCGTACTCTTTTTCGAACATGGCGTTCTGGAAGTTGTACTCTTTTTTGTCACTGGACAGGAGCAGGTTGCCACGTTTGCTCAGGATGACAACGGCGCTGCCATCGTCGGCGTAGCGTTCGGAGTAGATGGGGGAAAACATCTCCGCTTCGGAGACGGTCAGCTGGATGTGGTAGAGGATTTCCCCTCCCTGGGAGACGCTGTAATGAAAGGCCACCCTTCCGTCCAGGGTGTGGGTCAGCCGCCGGGCCCCGGGGGTGCGGAGGTCCGCCAGCCAGTCTGCGTAGGTGGAGCCGTAGTCGGAAAGGTGGAGGTTATAGTAGGCTTCGCTGTTATAGAAGGCTTTGGGCGTCACCACGGTGTCGCTGTTGGGGAAGTAGAGGAGGCAGTTGGCCGCCGTCCGGTTGTCTGTGCCCAGGAGGCCCAGGGTCTCCACCAGCATCGCGGCGTCGAACCGGGCCCGGGAGTCCAGGTGAGTGTAGCCGGAGAAGGCGTTGACCTCATTGTCGCCGGCGATCTCCCGCTCCGCCGCGTCGGCGTCGGAAAAGAGGGAGTCGATGTTGAGCTTGAGCATCCGCAGGTAGTAGTCGTTGGTCCGCTGGAGCTCGCGGTTCATCTGGCGGCAGGCGTTGCCCACCAGGAGCCCGTTGGCCAGCATGATGACGATGAGAAACAGAATGTACGCACCGAAAAGTGTGCGCAGAATGAACCGGTTTTTGAAAAAATTCATGAACACCCACCCGTTTGAATTCGAAATCTTTCCTTATAAATTCCCCTGGAATCCGTACATTTTCATGAAATAATTTTATTCTTTGTGAAAAATCTTGTCAAGCGGCTCGCCAGTATGTTCACCGATTGTACGAAAAATTCACCTGGATCCCGGCGGGGAAAAGGCTTGCAAAAAGACCGCGGCAGCGCTTCACTGCCGCGGTCTTTGGGAGCCGATGAGGCTTTTAAATCATGTAATCGTTGGCGTACCGCTCCCGCTGCTGGTCCAGCAGGTCCTGGAGGGTGACGCCGTCCAGGTACTCGTTGATGACCTTGCTCAGGCCCCGCCACATGGGGAGGGTGGCGCAGAAGGCGCTGCGCTCGCACTCGATGGGGTCCTGGTCCACGCAGGGCACCGGGGAGAGGCTCCCCTCGGTCAGCCGGAGAATCTGGCCTACGGTGTACTTGTCCGGGCTTCTGGCCAGCATATAGCCGCCCTGGTAGCCCCGGTTGGCCTTGAGGATGTCCGATTTGTTGAAGATGGGCACGATCTGCTCCAGGTATTTTTTGGAGATGTTCTGCCGCTTGGCGATGTCCTTCAGGGCGACGTACCCTTCCTCCTGATGCTCGGCCAGGTCCAGCAGCATCCGGAGGGCGTAGCGGCCCTTGGTGGAAATTTTCATGTTCCCGCTCCTTCCGCGATCCGATACTCCTATAATACCATAGATTTTGTGGGTTTTCAAGGCCGGAGAGGATTTTTCCGGAAAACCGCCCTTGACAGGAGCCGGGGGATGTGCTATACTACGCGCAAACCGATCTGTTAAGGAGGAACCGGCATGACCCTTCAGCAGCTGCATTACGTCATTACCATCGCCCAGGCGGGGTCCCTCAACAAGGCTTCGGAGCTTCTGTACGTTTCCCAGCCCTCCCTGACCAGCGCCGTCAAGGAGCTGGAAAAGGAGCTGGGCGTGATCATCTTCAACCGCAGCGGCCGGGGCGTCACCCTGACCAACGATGGCGCGGAGTTTCTGCTCTATGCCAAGCAGCTTTACGCCCAGTACGACATGCTCACGGAAAAATACGGCGCCGCCGGAACCCGGAAGAAGAAGTTCGGCGTCTCCTCCCAGCACTACTCCTTCGCCGTCAAAGCCTTTGTGGAGATGGTCAAGAGCCTGGACTCCTCCGAGTACGAGTTCGCCGTCCGGGAGACGAAGACCCGGGAGGTGGTCAGCGACGTGGCCACCCTCCGCAGCGAGATTGGCATCCTCTACCTCAGCGATTTCAACCGGAAGGCCATGGAGAAGCTCTTTGCGGCCAACGACCTGGTGTTCCACCGGCTCATCGAGTGCCGGGCCTATGTATACCTCTGGAAGGGCCACCCTCTGGCCGGGGAGAAGTCCATCACCTTCTCCCAGCTGTCGGAGTACCCCTGCCTTTCCTTTGAACAGGGGGACAACAGCTCTCTGTACGACTCCGAGGAGATTCTGGCGGAAAACGTGTACCCCCAGATCATCAAGGCCAACGACCGGGCCACCATGCTGAACCTGATGGTGGGCCTCAACGGCTACACCCTCTGCTCCGGCATTATCTGCGAGGAGTTAAACGGCGAGGACTACATCGCCGTCCCCTTTGACGCCGCCGCCTCGGGGCAGAACGGCGTCATGGAGATCGGCTACATCACCCGGAAAAACATGGTCCTCAGCAAGGTGGGGCGGCTGTACATCGAGAAGATCAGCGCCTATCTGGGCATCGCCGGCCGGTGAGGTCAGAGGTACTTCTTCATCTGGTTCAGGTTCCGTTCCTCGGTCTGGATGAGCTTTTCGGCAAGGCTCCGGACCTTAGGGTCGTTTCCGGCGTAGTCGTTGAGATGCCGGGTGCCCTTGGTGACACCCATGGTGTTGCCCTGGATGACCATCTGGGCGATGTTGGAGGCGGAGGAGTCCGCCAGGGTCCTGGCCGCAGTCATGAACTCCGCGGAGAGCTGGGCGGCCAGGCCGGGTTCCTTGGGCTTTTCCCCGTGGGATTTCAGCATGGAGGCCGCGGCGGCGGAGATTTCCCGGTACTCCCTGGTCTGGCGGCCAACGGCCTCCCGGAGTCTGGGGTCCCGGACGCTGGGCTTTAAATCGTCCAGGCTTTTGGCGCCCATTTCGGCGGTTTTGTAGACAAATTGGAGCAGTTCGACGTCCTGCATTGGAATCACCTCGGGAATAGCTTGCCCGGAGCCGGGGCGGCTATGCGGGGAGGATTTGTTCACAAAAGATTTTCAAAATGCCCTCTTGACTGAAAGCATACTTTAAGTTGTAGAATGAAGAAAAGAGGGAAAACCCTCCGCGAAAAGGTTAGGAGGAATCTTTGATGATTTTGAACGAAACGTACCGGCTCCCCGGCGGCGCGGAGCTGCCAAAGGTGGGCCTGGGCGTCTGGATGATCCCCGACGGGGAGGCCTCCGGAGCGGTGAAGGCCGCCGTGGACCTGGGCTACCGGCACATCGACACGGCCCAGGCTTACGGCAACGAATCCGGCGTGGGCGAAGGCGTCCGGACCTGCGGCGTCCCCCGGGCGGAGCTTTTCGTCACCAGCAAGGTGGCGGCGGAGAATAAGACCTACGAATCCGCGGCCCGTTCCATTGACGAGAGCTTGAAAAAGACGGGCCTTGACTATCTGGACATGATGCTGATCCACAGCCCCCAGCCCTGGGCGGAGTTCCGGGGAGAGCGGCGGTACTTCGCCGAGAACCGGGAGGTCTGGCGGGCCATGGAGGACGCTCTCCGGGCGGGAAAGGTCCGGGCCATCGGCGTTTCCAACTTCCTGGAGGACAACCTGCAAAGCCTTCTGGCGGACTGCACGGTGAAGCCTGCGGTGAACCAGGTCCTCTGCCATATTTCCAACACTCCCCTGGAGCTTCTGGCGTTCTGCAAGGAGCAGGGTATCCTCTGCGAAGCCTACTCGCCCATTGCCCACGGGGAGGCCCTGAAGAATCCGGCTGTGGCCGCCATGGCGGAAAAGTACGCCGTGACTCCGGCCCAGCTCTGCATCCGGTACGTTCTGCAGCTGGGGATGGTGGCTCTGCCCAAGACGGCCAATCCCGCCCATATGGCGGACAACGCCCGGGTGGACTTCCGGATTTCCGGGGCGGACATGGAGGTTTTGAAGCATCTGGAAAAGATCAAGGACTACGGGGAGTTCAGCTTCTTCCCGGTATTCAGCGGAAAGTGAGGAATTCGTCATGTCGGCAGTATTTGAAAAGCAGAATGTGTTCGGTCTGGGACAGCCCAACACGGCCTATGCCCGGTATTTTACGGGCAATTCCTACCTGAATCCCCTGACCAGAGCCGAGGATGGGGTACACCTGTCCAACGTCACCTTTGAGCCCGGGTGCCGGAACAACTGGCACATCCACCATGCGTCCTCCGGCGGCGGACAGCTGCTCATCTGCACCGCCGGGGAGGGCTGGTACGTGGAGGAGGGGAAGGAGCCCGTCTCCATGACCCCCGGCAGCGTGGTGGTGATCCCGGCCAATGTCCGCCACTGGCACGGCGCCAAAAAGGACGGGTGGTTCTCCCACATCGCCATGGAAATTCCCGGCGCGGACGCCGGCACCGAGTGGTGCGAGCCGGTGTCCGACGAGGAGTACGGTCGTCTCCCCGGGGGCAAGGTCATCGAGAAGCAGACGGCGGGCCGGGCCGCTCTGGGGGATTTCGCCCCGAAATTTGCGGAGCTCAACGACGACGTGTTGTTCGGAGAGGTCTGGTCCCGGCAGGACCAGCTTTCTCCCCGGGACCGGAGCCTGCTGACGGTGGCGGCGCTGATGTCCGGTGGGATTCTGGACAGCTCCCTGAAATACCACATTTCCCACGCCAAGGAAAACGGCGTCACCCGGGAGGAAATGGCCGAAGCTCTGACCCATCTGGCCTTCTACGCGGGCTGGCCCAAAGCCTGGGCCGCGTTCCGCATGGCCCTGGAGGTCTACGGGGAGGATGCGGCCAAATGAAGACCCTCATCGTCTACTACTCCTTCGGCGGAAACACCCGGAAAATCGCCCGGATGCTCCAGGACCGGATAGGCGGCGACCTGGCGGAGATCGAAACCGCCGTGCCCTACACCGGGGACTACAACGCCGTGGTGGCCCAGGGGGAAAAGGAAATCCAGGAGGGGTACATGCCGGAGCTGAAGCCCCTGGACCTGGACGTTTCCGGCTACGACCGGATCATCCTGGGAACGCCGGTGTGGTGGTACACCTTCGCCCCGGCGGTAAAGACCTTCCTCCACGAAACGTCCTTGGCCGGAAAGGTCGTGTGGCCCTTCGCCACCAACGGCGGCTGGATCGGCCACACCTTCCGGGATGTGGAAGCCGCCTGTCCCGGCGCGGAGGTGAAGCCCGGCCTCAACCTGCGGTTCGACGGCCGCACCATGACCACCCCGGAGCGGGAGATCGACGCCTGGATTAAGAAAATCGGGAAATAAGCGAAAGCCGTGCCCTCTTTGAAAGGCACGGCTTTTCTTATCGCGTTCCCAGGGAGTCGATGAGGGTCTCCAGGTCCTCCATGGTCCGGAGGGAGCCGCAGGCCCCCCGGAATTTGGCGGCCCCGGGGATGCCTTTGATATAGTAGGCGGCGATTTTCCGGCTTTCCCGCATGCCGATGTACTCGCCCTTGTATTCCACCGTCAGGCGGATGTGGCGGCGCATGACCTCCAGCTTTTCCTCCAGGGAGGGGGGAGGAGGGACGGCACCGGTTTCCAGGTAAGCGGCGATCTCCCGGAACAGGAAGGGGTTCCCGTAGGTCCCCCGGCCCACCATGACCAGGTCGCAGCCGGTTTCCTTGTACATCCGGGCGGCGTCCTCTGCGGTGAGGATGTCGCCGTTGCCGATGACGGGGATGGAGACGGCCTCCTTCACCTGGCGGATGCAGTTCCAGTCGGCGGAGGGGCGGTACATCTGGCTCCGGGTCCGGCCGTGGACGGTGACGGCGGCGGCCCCGGCCTTTTCCATGAGCCGGGCGAAGGGCACGGCGTTGACGGAGCTTTCGTCCCAGCCCCGGCGGAACTTCACCGTCACCGGAACGGTGCTGACGGCGACCACCGCCCGGACGATTTCGTAGGCCAGCTCCGGGGTCTTCATCAGGGCGGAGCCTGCGCCGGTGCTCACCACCTTGGGCACGGGGCAGCCCATGTTCAGGTCCAGGATGTCCGGGGAATAGCGGAGGGCGATCTCCGCGGCCCGGGCCATGGTCTCCGGCTCGCTGCCGAAAAGCTGGACGGCGGCGGGGCGCTCCTTGTCCGACAGGCGGAGGAGCTCCTCGGTTTTCCGGTCGGAGTAGGTCAGGGCCTTGGCGGAGGCCAGCTCGCCTACCGCATAGGCCGCGCCGAATTCCTTGCAGATTTCCCGGTAAGCCCGGTCCGCCACCGACGCCATAGGCGCCAGGGCCGCCGTCTTGGGGATGGTGACGTTTCCGATGGTCAGGGTGTTCAAAAAGCCGCCTCCTAGAGAATTATCGTTGAACAACGGGCAAAGCTATGGTATAATTAAAATGGTTCCAGGCAAATCTGCGGCTGTCCGCAGCAAGCCGTTCCGTTTTATTATACCGGTATCCTCCCGGCCCGTCAAGTGCCGGAGTTCAATGAAAAGGACCCTTGCCATGAAAATTCTTGCCATCGACTTCAACTCCCTGATGAACCGGTCGTTTTACGCCATCCGCCACCTCTCCAACCGGGAGGGCTTCGAGACCAACGCCCTGTTCGGCTTCACCAAGACCTACCTGAAGCTCCTTGCCGCCCATTCCCCTGACGTGGTGGTGGCGGCCTACGACCTGCGGGCCCCTACCTTCCGCCACAAGCTCTACGACACCTATAAGGGCACCCGTTCCCCCATGCCCGAGGAGCTCCGGCCCCAGATGCCCGTGGGCCGGGAGTTCGTGGACCTGGCCGGAGGCACCGTCATCGGCGTCGAGGGCTACGAGGCCGACGACATCCTGGGCACCGTGGCCCGCTACGCCGACGAGCACCCCGGGACCGCCTGCGTGATTGCCACCGGCGACCGGGACTCTCTGCAGCTGGTGTCCGGGGCCGTCACCGTCAGCCTGGCCACCAACAAGGGCGACGTGCTGTACACCCCGGAGACCGTCCGGGAGCAGTACGGCCTGGAGCCCCGGCAGCTCATCGAGGTCAAATCCCTCATGGGGGACACCTCCGACAACATCCCCGGGGTCAAGGGCATCGGGGAAAAGACCGCCCTGTCCCTGATCCAGCAAAACCACGACTTGCAGAACATCCTGGACCACCTGGAGGACATCCCGGCCACTCCCCGGATCAAAAAGCTCATCGCCGAGCACCGGGAGGACGCCCTTTTGAGCCGGAAGCTGGGGGAAATCGACCGAAACGTCCCCATGGATTTCGACCCGGAGCAGCTGGCCCAAAAAAAGCCCCGGGAGCCGGAATTGGAGGCTCTGCTTCGGAAATACGAGTTGACCTCCGTCCTTGGCTCCTTTGGCTTCCCAAAAGAGGAGCAGCTGACCCTGGAGGCGTCTCCGGCTCCGTCGGCTGCGGTGGCGGAGAATCCCGGCGCGGAAGAGCTGTTTGCCGCTCTGCGGGAGTACGGCCGGGTTCCCTTCCTCCTGGAAACGGAGGGCGGGGCGCTGAAAGCCCTCCGCGTCTGCACCGGCAAGGACTCCGGGGCGGTGTGTACCGAAAATCTGGAGGCGCTTTTCGCCGGACTCCTGGCCCTGGACCTGCCTAGGATCACCTTTGACGCCAAGCCCGTCTACCACGCCGCCATGGAGCGGGGCATCGACCCGGGAATTCTGGAGGACGTGAAGCTCCAGGCGTACCTGCTGAGCAACTCCGACAAAACCTACTCCATCCCGGAGCTGATCCACGCCTACCTCCCGGCGGCCCCGGACTTTCCTTCGGAGTTCCAGGAGACGGCGGCGGTGCCCCTGCTTTTCGACGCCATGACCGCCATCCTGAAGGAGCGGGACATGACCTTCGTTTACGAGGAAATCGAACGGCCCCTCTGCCCGGTGCTGGCCTCCATGGAGCGGGAGGGCGTTCTCATCGACCGTCAGGGCGTCAGCGACTTCGGCGACCTGTTAAGCGCCAGCATCGAGGACCTGAAAACCCAGCTGGTAGAGCTGGCGGGACAGCCATTCAACCCCAACTCCCCGGCCCACCTGTCGGAAATTCTCTTTAACAAGCTGGGGCTCCCCAAGGGGAAAAAGACCAAGACCGGCTACTCCACCGACGTGGACGTCCTGGAAAAGCTCATCCCCTACCACCCCATCGCCGGGAAAATTCTGGAGTACCGGCAGCTTTCCAAACTCTACAACACCTATGTGATCGGGCTGCAGAAGTGCGTCCGGGCCGACGGGCGTATCCACTCCACCTTCAACCAGACCGAGACCCGCACCGGCCGCATCAGCTCCTCGGACCCCAACGTCCAGAACATCCCCGTCCGCACCGCTTTGGGGGCGGAGATGCGGAAGTTCTTCGTGGCGAAGGAGGGCTGCACCCTGGTGGACGCCGACTACTCCCAGATCGAGCTGCGGGTCCTGGCCGCCGTGTCCGGGGACGCCCACATGATCGAAGCCTTCCGCCAGGGCGCGGACATCCACCGGATGACCGCCTCCCAGGTGTTCCACGTCCCCTTTGAGGAGGTGCCGCCGGAACTGCGGAGCCGGTCCAAGGCCATCAATTTCGGCATCGTTTACGGCATTTCCGCCTACTCCCTGTCCCAGGACATCCATGTCACCGTCCGGGAGGCTCAGCAGTACATCAACGACTACCTGAAAACCTACTCCGGCGTGGCGGACTACATGAAAAACTCCGTGGAAAAGGCAAGGGCGGACGGCTATGTGGAGACCATCTTCCATCGGCCCCGGTTCCTTCCGGATATCCATTCCCAAAAACCGGCTCTGCGGGGCTTCTCTGAACGGGTGGCCATGAACATGCCCATTCAGGGCACCGCCGCCGATATCATCAAGCTGGCTATGATCCGGGTGGCCCGGCGGCTGAAGGCCGAGGGAATGGATTCCCGGCTGATTTTGCAGGTCCACGATGAGCTCATTGTGGAGGCGCCTCTGGCCGAGGCGGACCGGGCGGCGGAGATCGTCCGGGAGGAAATGGAGCACGCCGTCAGCCTGGCTGTGGAGATGAAGGCCGACGTCCACCAGGGCAGGACCTGGTACGCCGCCAAGGGATGACCCCGGAGAAAACCGCCCGGCTCCCCCGGAGGGAGCTGGCCGCGGCCCTGGACCTCTGCCGGCGGAGCTTCCCGGACTCCGGCGCGGCTGACGGTCCGGAGGGGGAGGCGGCCTTCCGGGCGTTTCTGGATTTTGAGCAAATGGACCGGGCGGTCCGCTCCGGGCTGCTGGAATTCTACGGCCACTGGACCCGGGGCGTTCTGGACGGCGTGGCCGCCCTGCGGGAGGGGAGCCATATCGCCCTCCTTTTCGTGGACCGGGACTGCCGGGGCCGGGGGATCGGCTCCGGACTGCTCCGGGCCATGGCCCGGCCGGGGCTTACCGTCAACGCCTCCCCGGCGGGAGCGGGGTTTTACGAGGCCCAGGGCTTCCGCCGCCTTTCGGAGGAGCGCCGGGCCGGCGGCCTGCGGTCCACGCCGATGATTCTGGAAGGAGATGCTCCCCATGCTGGACATTGAACCTCTGACGGAGGAATCCGTTCCCGCCATCGGGGCCCTGGAAGCCCTCTGCTTCCCCGACCCCTGGAGCCAAAAGGGCCTCCGGGACACCCTCCGGGAGGACTGCGCCTGCTTTTTCGGGGCCTGGAGCGGGGGGACCCTCTGCGGCTATGTCAACGCTACCTGGGTCCTGGACGAGATGAATATCAACCGCATCTGCACTCACCCGGCCTTCCGGCGGCAGGGGGCGGCACGGGCGCTTTTCGCCGCGCTGGACGATTTCTGCCGGAGACGGGGCATCACCCGGTTTTTCCTGGAGGTCCGGGAAAGCAACGCCGCCGCCCAGGCCCTGTACCGGAGCCTTGGCTTCACCGAAACGGGCCGCCGCCCGAATTTTTACGAAAATCCCGCCGAAGGAGCGGTGCTCATGGCCCGCATCCTTCCGGAACAGGAATAAAGGAGACTTCCCATTGGAACGAGACGTAACGATACTGGCAATTGAAAGCTCCTGCGATGAGACCGCCGCCGCCGTGGTGGTCAACGGCCGGGAGGTGCGGTCCTCCATCGTGGCCTCCCAGGTGGAGGAGCACCGGAAATACGGCGGCGTGGTGCCGGAGATTGCCTCCCGTCGTCACTGCGAAAACATCTGCTGGGTGGTGGAGGGCGCCATGCAGGAGGCGGGGCTGACCTTTGCCGATTTGGATGCCATTGCCGTCACCTATGCGCCGGGGCTTATTGGGGCGCTGCTGGTAGGGGTCAACTATGCCAAGGGGCTGTCTATGGCCACGAAAAAGCCACTGGTGCCCACTCACCACATCCGCTCCCACATCGCCGCCAACTACATCGCCCACCCGGACCTGGAGCCGCCCTTCCTCTGCATGGTGGCCTCCGGAGGACACAGCCACATCATCGAGGTGCTGGACTACACCCATTTCCGGGTCATCGGCCGCACCCGGGACGATGCGGCGGGAGAAGCCTTCGACAAGGCCGCCCGGGCCATGGGCTATCCCTATCCCGGCGGCGTGTCCATCGACAGAGCCGCCCAGCGGGGGAACCCCAAGGCGTATCCGCTGCCCCACCCCCGGGTGGACGGCAGCCCCTACGATTTCAGCTTTTCCGGCCTGAAAACCGCCGTGCTCAACACCCTGAACCACGCCGCCCAGAAGGGGGAGGAGGTCAACCGGGACGACCTCTGCGCCTCCTTCCAGCAGACGGTCTGCGACCTCATCGCCGGGAAGCTCATGCTGGCGGCGGAGGAGACCGGCCACAAAAAGATCGTCTTCGCCGGAGGCGTTTCCGCCAACTCCGGCCTCCGGGCCCGGCTGACGGCGGAGTGCCGGAAGCGGGGGTATTCCTTCTACGTCCCGCCCCTGGACCTTTGCGGGGACAATGCCGCCATGGTAGGGGCCCAGGGCTATTACGAGTTTCTGGCCGGGAATGTCGCCGGTCTGGACTTAAACGCCGTGGCCAGCCTTTCTATTGAGTAAGGCGGGCCCCACAACCGAAAGGAGAATCGCCATGCGAGCCTTTAAGCCGCTGCTGTCCGTATTGCTCTGCCTGGTCCTTTTCGCCGGATGCGGCGGAAAAAGCGGTCCGGCGGAGCAACTGGCCCGGGACCTTGAGGACCGGGGGTTCCGCGTTTCCGTGACCCGGGACGTTTCGCCTGCGGAGATGGGCCCGGCTCTGGGCGACAGCCGCATCGACCTGCTGAAGCTGGACGGGGAGCCCCGGATGGCCGTTTACGTCTTCTCCACTGCTGAGGAGCGGGACCAGGGCGTGGCCGACTGGGAAGGATATGCCGCGCTCGCCTTGTTTGCGGAGGACGGCCTCCCCCATCTGTTCACGGAGGACACCTGCCTGCTGATTTACTACGGCGTCGATGAGGACCTGCTGGCGGCCCTCTCGGAGCTCTGGCAGCCGGTGTAAGGGGGAGTTCCATGCCGTCTGAGAAAACCGTCACCGTCGTGCTCCTGGGGATCGCTGCGGCGGGGCTTCTGGCCGTCACCGGCTACAACCTCTGGATCGCGCCGCCGGCCCAGGGCCTGGAGGCGGTCCGCCTGGAGGAACCCGCCGGGGAAAGCAGCTGGTTCGCGGAGCTGGATGCGCCGGTGGTCCCCGACGCGGAGCATCCCCTGGACTTAAACGCCGCCGACGAGGAGGAACTGGCCCTCCTTCCCGGCATCGGGGAGACCCTGGCCGGGCGCATCGCGGCCTACCGGGAGGAGCACGGCCCCTTTTCCGCGCCGGAGGACCTTCTTCTGGTGGAGGGCATCGGCGAAAAGACCTTTGCCGGTCTCCGGGACCGGGTGACAGTGGGTTCACCGGAGTGAACAATTTGTAAAATCTGGTCGGAATCCCTTGACGGGCCCCGGAACCTCTTGGTATAATGGTCCCGTAATGAGGGAGTAATTCGCGCGCTTCGGTGCGTGGCAACATCAACATACATGACTGCTTTGGCAGTCTGGTTTGCCGGAAAGAATGAGACTCATGTACAGTGTCCATACTGTGCATGAGTCTTTTTGTTTTTGTGTAAGCCTTTACGGAAAGGAATGGAGAAATCCCATGCAAGCGTATCAAAAGCCCTTTGAACAGGTTCTGGAAGAGCAGAACACCACCCCGGACGGCCTTTCCGGAGCGGAGGCCGCCGCCCGGCTCCAGCAGCACGGCCCCAACAAGCTGGCCGAGGGGGAGAAGGTCTCCTTGGTCCGGCGGTTCTTCGCCCAGATGGCGGACCCCATGACCATCATCCTCCTGGTGGCTGCGGCGGTGTCCGGCATTACCGCCGGGATGCAGGGCGAGTCCTTTGCCGACGTGTTCATCATCCTGGCCGTGGTCATCGTCAACGCCGTCCTGGGCGTGTTTCAGGAGAGCAAGGCGGAAAAGGCCATCGAAGCCTTGCAGGAAATGGCCGCCGCCACCTCCAAGGTCCTCCGGGACGGGAAAATGGAGGTCGTCCACAGCCAGGACCTGGTCCCCGGCGACGTGATCCTCCTGGAGGCCGGCGACGCGGTCCCCGCCGATGCCCGGGTGCTGGAATCCGCCAGCATGAAGGTGGAGGAGGCGGCCCTCACCGGCGAATCTGTCCCGGTGAATAAGGAAGCGGGGCCCATCTGTCCCGCCGCCGGGCAGAAGGACGTCCCTCTTGGGGACCGGAAGAACATGGTCTACATGGGCTCCACCGTGGTCTACGGCCGGGGCCGGGCGGTGATCACCTCCACCGGCATGGATACCGAAATGGGCAAGATCGCCGGGGCCCTGGCCAGCGCAAAGGAGGAAAAAACGCCCCTCCAGAAGAAGCTGGCCCAGCTGAGCAAAATCCTCACCTGGCTGGTCCTGGGCATCTGCGTGTTCATCTTCGCCTTCAGCCTGCTGAAGGCCGGGAGCCTGAACGGCCAGGTGGTCCTGGACACCTTCCTGGTGGCGGTGAGCCTGGCGGTGGCCGCCATTCCCGAGGGCCTGGCCACCGTCGTGACCATCGTGCTGTCCATCGGCGTGACCAATATGTCCAAGCGGAACGCCGTGATCCGCAAGCTGACGGCGGTGGAGACCCTGGGCTGCGCCCAGGTCATCTGCTCCGATAAGACCGGCACCCTGACCCAGAACAAAATGACCGTGGTGGAGCACCTGGGCTCCGACGAGGCCCTCCTGGCCACGGCCATGGCCCTGTGCAGCGACGCGGAGCTGGACAACGGCCAGGCCGTCGGCGAGCCCACGGAGTGCGCCCTGGTCAACTACGCCGCCAAGCTGGACCTGCCCAAGGACCGGCTGAAAGAGGAGCAGCCCCGGGTGGGAGAGGCCCCTTTTGACTCCATGCGGAAGATGATGTCTACGGTCCACCGGAAGGGGAGCGGGTTCATCCAGTACACCAAGGGCGCTCCGGACATCGTCCTCAGCCGCTGCACCGCCGCCCTGGTGGACGGAAAAGTGGTCCCCATGACCGCCGCCCTCCGGGAGGAGCTGCTGGCCGGGAACAAAGCCATGGCGGATAAGGCCCTCCGGGTCCTGGCCGCCGCCTGCCGGGAATACCCCGCCCTGCCCGCCAGCATGGAACCTGCCGATCTGGAACAGGACCTGACCTTTTTGGGCATGACCGGCATGATTGATCCTGTCCGTCCCGAGGTGGCCGCCGCCGTGGCCGAGTGCCGGGAGGCAGGGATCCGCCCGGTAATGATCACCGGCGACCACAAGGACACCGCCGTGGCCATCGCCAGGGAGCTGGGCATCATCTCCGACGCCTCCCAGGCCCTGACCGGCGCGGAGCTGGACGCCATCCCCGAGGAGCAGTTCCGGCAGCAGATCGAGAACTACGGCGTCTACGCCCGGGTCCAGCCGGAGCATAAGGTCCGCATCGTCAACGCCTGGAAGGCCCGGGGCTTCGTCACTGCCATGACCGGCGACGGCGTCAACGACGCCCCCTCCATCAAATCCGCGGACATCGGCGTGGGCATGGGCATCACCGGCACCGACGTGACCAAAAACGTGGCGGATATGGTTCTGGCCGACGACAACTTCGCCACCATCGTCTCGGCGGTGGAGGAGGGCCGGCGGATCTACGACAACATCCGCAAGGCCATCCAGTTCCTTCTGGCCTCCAATCTGAGCGAGGTGCTGAGCATTTTCTTCGCCACCCTGCTGGGCTTCACCATTTTGAAGCCAGTCCACCTGCTGTGGATCAACCTCATCACCGACTGCTTCCCGGCTCTGGCCCTGGGCATGGAGAAGGGGGAGCCGGACCTGATGAAGCGGAAGCCCCGGGACTCCCGGGAGGGCATCTTCGCCGGGGGAATGGGCTCCGACTGCGCCTTCCAGGGGCTTTTGGTGACGGCCATCGTCCTGGCGGCCTACTTCATCGGCCACTACATGGAAAACGGCGTCTGGGAGATCGCCAACAGCGCCGACGGCACCACTATGGCCTTCCTGACCATGTCCATGGCGGAGATTTTCCATTCCTTCAACATGCGCTCCCAGCGGGGGTCCGTGTTCACTCTCAAGAGCCAGAACTGGTTCCTGTGGGGGGCCATGCTCCTGTCCCTGGCGGCCACCACGGCGGTGATCTACGTGCCGTTCCTGTCCGCCGCCTTCGGCTTTGCTCAGATTTCCCTGGCGGAGTACGCCGTGGCCCTGGGCCTGGCGGTGCTGGTCATCCCCATTGTGGAGCTGGCCAAGTGGGTCCGCCGGAGCCGCGGCAAATCGGCCCGGTAAACCTGCCTTCGGAGGGGGATTTTCCCCCTCCGAAAACTTTTTTGAAAAAATTACAACTTTTTTTCAAAAAACACTGGACAAACCCGTTTTGATGTGCTATAATAATCAACGTTGACCGCGTTGAACGTCGAAACGGTGCAATGCGAGCACACGGGGGCGTAGCTCAGTTGGGAGAGTGCTTGCTTCGCATGCAAGAAGTCGAGGGTTCGAATCCCTTCGTCTCCACCACAATTATGAAGGTGTAGCTCAGTTGGTTAGAGTACCTGCTTGACATGCAGGGGGTCGATGGTTCAAGTCCATTCATCTTCACCACACGAAAAGGCTGACGTTGAAACCGCCGCCTTTTCTTTTTCGGAGGCATAGCTCAGCTGGTTAGAGCGTTCGCTTCACATGCGAGAGGTCCCGGGTTCGAGTCCCTGTGTCTCCACCAAAGAAAGTCCACTGTAATTCCGATTACAGTGGACTTTTTCTATCCTTCCTCCTTGCCCGGCAAGCCGCAATGTGCTATAATAAATCTGATCAACACCAGGAGGTCGGAACAAAATGGCGGTCACGATCCTTGCCGCGCTGATGATCATGGCGGCGTATTTCCTCATTCTCTATGGCGCGGTTGGGTTTATACAGGATAAGCGGTTCTTTTCTTCCGCGCCCAAAGAGAACCTGGCCGCGATCCCCGATCGGAAAGAGCGATTCCGCGGCGCTCACGCAATCGGGTGGGGGATCGAGATTGTCGCCCTCCTGCTGTTCCTGGGAGCCGTCGTCCTCGCTGCGTGGGACGGGGTCCGGAACGGGTTCGGCTTCTGGAAGTTCTTCGCCCGGTTCCTGGGGATGCTGTATGCCATGGAGCTCTATGACATTTTCTTTTTCGACTGGGTGCTTCTCTGCCACTCCAACTTTTTCCCGCATTTTTACCCGGAGCTGAAAGGTGTGGTGGGTCCCCACATGTTCGGGTATAACATGAAGTCGCATATCCGGCATTTCATTCTGTACCTCCCCCTCAGCGCCGCGGCCGGGTGGATTTGTACGCTGTTTTGAGGACGTTTCTTGATGGAGGTGTACCGCGGTGAATATCCATGAATTCGGAAAAGAAAACAAAGAAACGCTTTTGCTGATCCACCCGTCGATTGTGAAATGGGACTATTTTGACTATGTGGTCCCCCTCCTGGAAAAGAAATACCACCTGCTCATCCCGGCGCTTCCCGGCTATGATTCTGAAGATGACAGCGATTTCACAAGCGTGGAACAGATCGCCATGGATTTGAACGATTGGCTGAAAGCAAAATGCTGCACGGAACTGTTTGCGGTATATGGCTGCTCCATGGGCGGTTCGATTGCACTGATGGTGGCGCTTGGGCAAAGGATTCCAATCCGGCACTGCATCATGGACGGCGGCATTACGCCATATCAGCTGCCGTGGATCGTGACGCGGCTGATCGCTCTGAAAGATTATCTCATGATGATGCTGGGAAGGGCCGGCGGCGTGGCGCTGCTGGAAAAGGCATTTGCGACAGACAACTATTCAAAGGAAGACCTGCAATACGTGGCAGACGTCCTGAAACATTGCAGCCGGAAGACGCTGTGGCGGACTTTTGACTCATGCAACAATTATAAAGTCCCTGATCCTGTCCCGGAACTGAAAACACAGATGCACTATTGGTACGCAAAGGGCGAGGAAACGGAAAGAAAACTGGATATCCGCTACATAAAACGCAAATTTCCTCAGACCGTCTTTGAAATCCTGCCGGAATTGGGCCATGGGGGACTGGCATTGCTCAAACCGGAACTGTTTGCAGAGATGATCTGCAAGCTTTCGTGAGACGACCGCCGCCAACTTGCCCCGTAAAAAGAAAGGAGCCCCCTATGAACGAATCCTTCCTGGAAATCCGCACCTACGACGGCCAGGGCTACTGGCCCCTGGTCAATACGCCCGGCTGGCGGGTGGCGCTGCTCAACGACCGCCCGGAGGGGTACCGGCGGGAGACCCTGACCTACCTGGAGCGCCACATGGAGACGGACGAGGTCTTCGTCCTCCTCAGCGGCCGATGCACCTTGCTCATCGGCGACGGGACAGGCTCCGCGCCGGGAACCATTTCGGCGGTGGAAATGGAGCCCAGGAAGCTCTACAACGTGAAAAAGGGCGTCTGGCACAACCTCCTGGGAACGCCGGAAATGACCCTCCTCATCGTGGAAAACGCAGACACCACCAAGGAAAACTCCCAGTACTATCGCGGCGTCACGCCGGATATGCTCCCGTAAATCCGTGAAAAGACCCGCAGGAGACCGCCTTCCCGGCGACGCTCCTGCGGGTTTTGTCATTCTGCTTTCTTCTTCTTTTTCTTTCCGATCAGGCAGAGGATTACGATGAGCAGAACCGCCCCGCATCCGCCTGCCAGACCGGCCCAGATTTCCCAGGAGACCCGGTCGGCGGGCGTGACGGAGAACCGCCCGCTGCCGGTCATGGAGAAGCAGAGGTAGCTGCCGATGACCTCGCTTTCCGCCTCCTCCCAGCCGCTGCCGGAGTCGGTGTAGACCACATAGCGCTTCTTCCCATCCGGGATCCGCCACCGGACGGTGTGCTCCTCCTGACCGTCCTCCGGGAGCTCCAGGGTCCAGGTCTCCACCAGATCGTCGGAGCCGGGCACCGGCACCGTGCTCTTTTCCACCTGGAGCTGGTCCCCTTGCCGGAAGTTTCCCTCTGCCAGAATCCCGGGCCGGCCGTCCTCTCCGGGCTCCGCCGCCAGGGTGGTGACATAGGGCTCATATTCCGCCGTGACCACCGTGTCGAAGCAGAGCGCGTCCAGAGAATCCGTGTTCCACTCAACGTAGTACCCCTCCTTTTCCGGCGCTTCCGGGTAGACCTCCGCGGAGAAGGACGCGCCGTAGTCGAAGGGCACCTCCTTCAGGGTCTCGCCGTCCGCCGTGAAAGTCAGGGTCAGCTTCCGGAAGTTCTCCGGCAGGTCCTCGCTCTGGCAGAGGGCGTCGTAGTCCACCGGCTCAGCCTTGCCGGAAAGGCTCACCCGGTCCACCCCGGCCAGGGTGTCGGAGACGAAGCGGTTGCCGCTGTACTCCCCGGTGATCTCCCCGGCAATGGCCCCGCCCAGCTGGGTGCAGTCCGCGATTTCCACCATGGAAACGCAGTCCGAGACCCGGCTGCCGGAGCCCACGATGCCGCCCACGTACTTCCCGCCGGAAAGGGTGCATTTCGCGCTGCTTTCCCGGACGGAGGACAGGGACAGCCCCGCCACGCCGCCGACATAGTCGCCGCTTTCGCTGGAAACGTCCCCCCAGCCGCTGCACCGGGAGACAGTGCCCAGGTCCATCCGGCCGGTGACGCCGCCTGCGCAGCTCTTTTTTGCCTGGACCGGGCCGTAGTTGCTGCAATCCAGCAGGATGGCCTTGGTCTGGTAGGTGAAGTGGGAGGACCGGTCGTCGGAGGAGAGCAGATCGTCCTCGGGGTCCAGGTCGTACTCAATGGCCATGGACCCGGCGATGCCGCCTGCGTTGCGGTCGCCGGTGACAGCGCCGCGGTTTTCGCACTCCAGCACCTTCCCCCGGGAGGCGCTTTCCAGGCTTTCCTCGGAGACGTCCTCGAAAATGTCGGTGTAGTCCAGGTTCTGGGTGTTGTTGAGAATGTTCAGGAATTGGTTCATGACCTTCATGAACTGGTCGTTGACCGCCCGGAGATCGGAGAGCAGCACAGTGCTGGAGCTGTTGATCTCGCTGTTCAGCGCTGAAAGCTCGGTGCTGATGCCACTGAGGGAGGCGTTCAGGGCGTCGCTGCTGTCGTCAAAGGACTGCCCCAGCGGGGAGAAGGTCCCCGGGTCTTCCCGGGACAGGTCCCGGGACCACCGGGCCGCCTTGGACATGGCCCGGGAGAAGGAGTTGGCGGCGTCCTGGGCAGACGCCAGGGTGTCGTCCGCCTGGCCCAGGACCTTGTCGGCCCTGGCGTTGATGATCCGGAGGGTCCCCAGGGCCTGCCGGAGGTGCTCCATGGCGCTGCCGAAGTGGGAAGCCGCCGAAGAAAAGCCGCTGACGGCGTTTTCTATGGCCTGGGCGAACTGCCGGAGGGTCTCCTCGTTCATGTCCCGCAGCGCCCCGAAGTCCGTGTGGAGCAGAATGTCCGCCGCGTCCCGGTTCACCGCCGCATAGCCGTCCAGCACCGCCTTGAGCTCCCGGAGAAGCTGGGCCGCCGTGTCCGGCGTTACCACACCGCTGATGCCGATCTCCTCCATGGCCCGGCCGATGGTGGCTTCCAGGTTCCCGGCGGCCTCCCGGAGGGCGTCGATGTCCGCCCGGAGCTGGGAGGTGTCCGGCAGGGCCGGGCCGTCGTCGATGAGCTCCAGAGCCCGCTCCAGCTCATTCAGAGCCGCGGCCAGATCGTCGCAGGCCGCCTTGGTCTCGGTGTAGAAGCTCTGGAGCTGGGCCAGGAACTGGTCGTTGTACGCCAATCCGTCGTCCAGCATCTCCAACAGCTCCCGGGCCTCGGAAATGGTGTCCGCCACGCTTCTGGCAGCCGCGCTGAGCTCGCTGAGAATGGGGGCCGCCTTGCCGATGTACCGCTCCGCCAGCAGGAGCAGATTGTTAGCCGTGGAGACGTTGTCGTCCACGAAATCCCCCACCTGCCCCGTCAGGGTGTGGGCGCTGTCCTGGGCGCTGTCCGCGTAGTTGGAAATCCGGGAGACCCGGCCCGTCACCGTGTCCGAAGCCGACTGGGCGTCGTCCAGGGTGCGGTCGATGAGGTTCTGGAGGGCGTTCAGTTCATTCTGCAGCTCCTCCAAAGCCCCGGGGGAGGTGTCCAGGGTGATATCCGGCACCATCTGCCCCACGATGCCGCCCACGTCCTTGCGGCCCTGGATTTCGCCCCGGTTGATGCAGCTGGCCAGATACCCGTTCTGCCGCCCGGCGATGCCGCCGACGTTGTAGCCCACATGGGGATACCCCACGCTGCCGGTGTTGACGCAGCTCTGAATGGCTCCGGTGGAGTACCCGGCCACGCCGCCAGTGTCGGTAGTCACGGCAGTCTCCTCCACGTCCTCCTTTTTGAGGATGCTGTACAGGTTGCTTTCCAGGTCTTCCAGATCGTCGGCGCTCCAGGTTTCTTCGGTGACGGTGGTGTTCACCGCCGCCCCGTTTTCGCAGCGCAGAAGGGTCCCGGCGTTCTGCCCGGCGATGCCGCCGGTGTAGCGGGTCCCCCGGATCACGCCGGAGACGGTGCAGTCTGTGACGGTCCCTTCGTTGTACCCGGCGATGCCGCCTACAGCCTCTCCGCCGGAGACCAGGCCGGAGAAGCGGCAGCCTTCGATGCTGCCGTAGTTTTCCCCGGCCAGGCCGCCGACCTTGTTCTGGGTCCCGGAGGGGGAGACCTCCCCCTCAATGGTGAGGTTCTGCACCGTTCCGCCGGCTTCAATGCGGCTGAACAGGCCGTAGACGGAGTTGCTCTCCTCCAGCCGCAGCCCGGTGATCTTGTGGCCCTGGCCGTCGAAGCTCCCCAGGAAAATGGGGATGGAGACCGCCGTCCCGCCTGCGTCGATGTCGGCGGTGAGGACCGCTTCCAGCCCCTCCGAATACCGGTCGGAGGCGCAGCGCTGGGCAAAGGCGGTCAGTTCCTCCAAGGTCCCGATGGAGACCCGCCCCTCCGCGGCGGACACCGCCGGGCAGAGGGAGAGGACCAGCACCGCCGCCAGCAGCCCGGATACGACCCGGGAAAGCCATTTATTCCGTTTCATTTCCGTCTGCCTCCTTTCGGGGATTTTCTTCCGTGGCGGTGCCCGACAGCAGGTTCAGCCGGACCTCGCCGTCCACATTGGCCCGCATCCGGCCGCTGACCGTGCCGTTGATCTCGCCGGTCACAAGGCCGTCCACGTACACCCAGCCGGAAACGGCTTTCTGCCGCACGGCGCTGGGCATGGAGAAGCTGGTTTTATCCGCAATGCCGCCGCCCAGCAGCAGAATCTGGGGCAGGACAAAGAGGACCAGGAACATGGATAGGATGGTGCCCCGCCCCAGGCTCTGGCCGATGCCTGCAATGGCGGCCTCGGAGGTCATCTGCCCGATGAGGGTGCCGGCCACGGTGAGGATGCTCCCCGAGGTGATCACCGTGGGGAAGGCGAAGTTCAGCGCCTCGATCATGGCGTCCTTGTGGCTCATGGACCCCTTGATCTCCTGGTAGCGGCTGGCAATGACGATGGCGTAGTCGATGTTGGCGCCCATCTGAATGGAACTGACCACCAGGTAGCTCATAAAGAACAGCGGCGTCTGGGTGAAGGTGGGGATGGAGAAGTTGATCCAGATGCTCCCCTGGATGACCAGAAGCAGCAGCACCGGCATCCCGGCGGATTTGAAGGTGAACAGCAGCACCACCAGCACGATGAGCAGCGAAACGATGCTGACCACGGCGTTGTCCCGGGAGAAGGACTTCTTGAAGTCGTACTCGTTGGTGGAATCCCCGGCCACATAGACGTTTCCGTCGGGATAGTACTCCTGGGCCGTCTCCCGGACGTCGTCCAGGAAGGCGTAGGTCTCGTCGCCGCTGACCGGCAGGTTCAGGTAGAGGAGCATCCGGCTGTAATCCTCCCCCTGAAGCTGGGCCTTGGCGCTTTCCATCTGGGTCTTGGCGTCGGAGAGCATCTCCATCTGCTCCGCGTCCAGGGAAATGATCCCCGCGTCCGCCTGGTCGCAGACAAAGAGGAACATGTCGATGAGGGGGACTTTGTAGGACCCGATGTTCCCCATGAGTTTGCCGTAGTCCCCCTGCTCCGTGGCGTAGGCGGCGTAGACCACCTGGGCCATTTCGTAGTCCAGGCCCGCCAGCTCGGAGAACTGCCGGGGCGTCAGCTTATCCGCCAGGCAGTAGCCGTCCATGGCCTCCACGTTGGCGATGCCCATGGCAGAGTCGATCTCCTCCCGGCCCTCCAGCTCCTTGAGCAGCGCCGCTTCCTTGTCATAGTCCCCGGAGGGCACCACCAGGGCCAGCATGTTCTGGGAGGAGAAGGTGTCGTCGATGAGGTTCTCGGCAATCTGGCTCTCGTTCAGCTTGGGCGTGGTCAGGGCGCTGTATCCGTAGGCGTAGGGGCACTGGTTGGAAAACCAGAATCCCGCCGCAATGACCCCCAGAAAGACGAAGGGCACGACCTTCCGGGTGGCCCAGGCGTATTTCCCGGCGAAGGTGATTTTTGGCACCAGATTCCGGTGCTCCGTCTTGTCGATAAGGGGCCCGAACAGCACCAGCAACCCCGGCATGACGATAAAGACGGACAGCAGCGCGTAGAAAATGGCTTTGATCAGGCAGATGCCCATGTCCGGCCCGATCTTGAACTGCATGAACAGCATGGCGCAAAGGCCGCCGATCGTGGTCAGGGAGCTGGAGCCGATTTCCACAATGGCCTTGCTCAAAGCGGCGATGGCGGCCTCCCGGGTGGGGAGGGTCTTCCGTTCCTCCTTGAACCGGTTGCAGAGGATGACGGCGTAGTCCAGACTCAATGCCAGCTGTAAGATGCTGGTGACGGAGTTGGACACGAAGGAAATCTTCCCTAACAGAAAGTTGCTCCCTTGGTTGAGAATCATGGCCGTCACAAAGGTCAGCAGCAGCACCGGGACCTCCCCGAAGGTCCGGCAGGTGATCAGCAGCACCGTGACCACGATCACCGCCACGTAGACCATGATGACGTTGACCTCCGACGCAATGGTCTCCTGCAAGGTGTTTCCCAGATCGGTGGAAACGTAGAGGTCGTAGTCCGCCAGGGCTTCCTTCACCGCGTCCAGGGCTTCCAGGCACTGATCGTCGGTCTCGTCGTAATCGAAGGTCACGGTAAACAGCGCCGAGGACCTGGCGTAGTGCTCCTCGGTCTGGTCAAAGGCCGCGCTCTGCACGCCTTTGATGTCTGCCAGCTGGTCCCGCAGGGCCTCCGCGTCGTCGTAGGTGATGTTGGCCACCATGACCTCCGCCGTGCCGTAGGTGGTGAATTGCTCCTCCATGATGTTCAGGACCTGCTTGGTCTCGGCGTTTTCCGGCAGGTAAAAGGTCAGGTCGTTTTCCACCTGGACCCAGTTCCGGGAAAATGCGGAAAAAACCAGCAGGATCACGGTGATCAGGAAAAACAGGTTGCGCTTGTCTACGATGAAGGTGGCAAGCTTCACCATGAATCCGTTCTCTGCCTTGGGTGTCTGCGACATGTCCGGGCATCCTCCTTTTGCAGTGAAAAATTACTTTGCGGCTTCGGTGGACCGCTTTCCCCGGAGCTTCATCTGGCTGTTCCGATAGAAAACAACCCCGAAAAGCTCGTCCCCCCGAAGCTCCGCCTGAGTGCGGCAGCTAAGAACGCTGACTGCCGTGCGAAGATTGTGGAAAAGCTCCAGCCGCTGCCCCAGGCGCTTCCCCCGGACAGGATTGTCAAAGCCCAGAAGGGAAAAGGTCCCGTTTACGTCGCCGTTTTCCTCGGTCCATGACAGTGTTCCGGCGCGTTGGCCCAGCTGTCCGTCCAGCACGATTTGATAGATCTGCGTCATTTCGCAGCCCCCTTTCCAGTGCTTTTCCAGTGTACCGCGTTTTGGGCGGAGAGACAAAGGTCAACGCCGCCGGTTTTGGCAAAAATCCGACAGAAAACCGCGGTTGTCCTACTGGAAAACCCCGTGGATTTATGGTATACTTCTGATAGGGAAGGGAGGAGTTTTATGGAAAAAAAGACCTACGCGGTCTCCGACCAGACCAAACGCGCCCTGGCCGCAGCGCTGAAGGAGCTCATGGTTCAGAACCCCATCGATAAGATCGCCATCCACGACCTGACGGAGCGCTGCGGCATCCGGCGGCAGAACTTCTACTACCATTTCGAGGACGTCTACGACCTCCTCCGCTGGATGCTCCAGGAGGAAGCGGTCTCCCCCCTCCAGCAGCACCAGGGGACCCTGCTCTGGCAGGAGGGGCTGCTGCAGCTGTTCCGGTACATCGAGGCCAACCGGGCCGTCTGCCTCTGCGCCCTGCGTTCCGTGGGCCGGGAGCACCTCAAACGCTTTTTCCAGTCGGACATTCACGCCATCATCCACCGCACCGTGGAGGAGGTGGGCCAGGAGGTGGGCGCCATCCAGGCCGGCGTCACTCAGGAGGACCTGGACATGACCACCCACTTTTACGTCATCGCCCTCAGCGGCATGCTGGAAAGCTGGCTCCTGGGCGAGATCGACCGGACCCCGGAGGAGCTGGTGGATTTCGCCGACCGCCTTCTGCAGGAGCACATCCAGGGCGCCCGGATGCGCTGGGAGGAAGCGTCAGCCGCTCGATGATCCTAACCGCGGACCCGTCCGATTTTTACATTTTGAAAGGAGCCCCTATGGAAATCAGACCCCTGGACAAAGAAACCTACGCCGGCCGGAAATTCACCGCCCGCTACCGGACCGCCGGGTATTACGACATCTGCCCGTCGGAGACCGGCTTTCAGATCCGCTACGTCCCCTTGGAGGCGGCTGTGGAAAAGTCCTTTGACGATGCCTTCTTCGGCGGCTGGCTGGAGGACCCGGTGGCCTTCGGCGCTTTTGAGGGGGAGGAGTTGCTGGGCTACGTGGAGGGCTCGCCGGAAAGCTGGAACAACCGCTTCCGCATCAGCAATATCTGCGTTTTTGACGACTCCCGCCGCAGCAAAGGCGTGGGTACCCGGCTCATGGCGGCCATCACCCGGGCGGCCGCCGCCTTCGGCCCCCGGATGATGGTCCTGGAGACCCAGTCCTGCAACGAAAACGCCATCGCTTTTTATAGGAAGAACGGCTTCGACATCATCGGCTTCGACCTCTACGCCTATTCCAACACCGACCCCCAGCGCCACGAGGTGCGCATCGAAATGGGGAAGATGCTGAACGGACCACCCCAGTAAAAGACCCCGGCGGACAGGCCCTTCTGTCCGCCGGGGTTTTGTGGTGAATGGGTTATTCTTTCGCGTCTGCGGAGGCTTCGATGGCTTCCGCCTGTTCCAGAATCGGCTCCACAGCCTTGCCGTAGTGGCTCCACAGGGAGTAGTCCGCCTTGGGCTCAGTGGACTGGGATAGCTCCACGACCTTCTGAACCTGGTCCAGGGAGAGCCCGGCGGCGATGTAGTCTTCGGCGGTGTGCTCAGCCATCCAGTAGATGGAGTAAAGCTCCCCGTCGTTTTCATTATACACTGCCAGGGGTCCGCAGAAGGCACGGTTGATCTCCTTCTGGTCGCCGGAGTAGATGGCGTCGATCTGCTCGTCGGTGTAGCCGAACTCTTCCAGGTACTCGTCCATGGTCATTCCGATGCTTTCGACGAATTCCTGGGTCAGGTTCTCATAAATGCACCGGGTGAAATCTTCTCGGCTCACCTGGAAGTGTTCCACAAAAGCAACGATGGTAAAGCCTTCGCCGGGGCGGTGATAAGGGTCGTAGTAATCGCGAAAAGAGTTATACCATTCTGTAAATTTATCTCGCCCCACTAATTGTTCCAACTCATATGTGACTGCATGATAAGAGAAAGTGTGTTCCTGGCATTGAAGATTAGGACCACCGATTTCCTCTTCATCAGAAGATTCTGTAGGCTCTTGAGACGAAGAAACAGGTTCAGAAACCTCCGTGGATTTGGAAGTATCTTCCGAGGGCATTTCCGAAACCGAAGATGTCGGCGCAGAAGGTTCTTCCGAGACTTCTGGCAATGCGGTGTTTCCACAGGAAGTGAGAACCAACGCAACCACAACAATGAAACTGTAAAAACGCCGCATATACCTCATACTCCTTTATTCTTTCGCGTCTGCGGAGGCTTCGATGGCTTCCATCTGTTCCAAAGTGGTCTCAGCCTCTTTGCCTAACTCGTTCCAACGCCAATAATCCTTCGTTTGAGCATCCTCTACGATTTGTTGAACTTGGTCCAAGGGCAGACCGATGGCAACGCACTCCTCCGCTGTGTGATTTGCAATCCAGTGGAGAGAGTAAAGCTGGCCGTCGTTTTCATTGTATACAGCCAGCCCGCCGCAGAAGACTCGGTTGACCTCTTTGGGGTCTCCGGAGTAAATGGCATCAATCTGCTCCATGCTGTACATAGTGATGCCATCGTGTTCTTCGATGAATTCTTCATCTACACCGTCTCGGGTCAAGGAAATGAAGGTCTCTTTTGAAATCTGAAAGTGTTCGACAAAGGCAATGATATTGCAGTTTTCGTCAGAATTCCATTCATTGAAATCATATTCCAAAGAATCAATCCATGCATTGAACACGTCCATGCCAACATAGTCAATCAAGGGACCATCAATGAAATGATACATCATTTTGTGAGTGCCACAAATATTCATACCGCCTGTGTTGGAATTTTCCTCAGCAGATGATGCATCAGCGGCATCATGACTGTCCTGAGACACAGTTTGGCTTGATGTACTCACTTCGCTTTGACTGAGACCAGAGGAATAAAGGTCTTCGTGTGCAGTTTGTGAACAGCCTGTCAACATAAGTAAAGTGCAAAAAACAACTAGAAACTTTTTCAAAATGGACACCTCCTTAGTTCATGTCCGGACCAAATAAGATGCCGTTCTGAATTTCGTAAGCATTTTCATTTAGTGCAAAGAAAGCTAAAGGATTTAGTGCATCCCATGGTGATAGGTCTAAAGGCCCATTGACATTGAAGGCTTGTACCGGACTAATGTCGAGGTGCAAGTGTGTCCCCGTACTTGCTGTGCCGGTGTTTCCGACATAACCGATTAACGCTTCTCTAGCCACTTCTTGATTCTTGGAAATCGCTGAAGAACGTGACTGCATGTGGAAATAGCGGATATACAAGGTTGGTGACAGGTTGGTAGCCGATGTACTGATGATTATCGTATGTCCTGTAGTGTTAAAGTATCCTACACATTCAGCTTTTCCGGCGGCAACATTTTTAATAGCAGCACCGGCAGTACTAATGATATCAACGCCTTGATGGTCATTGTATGCATGTGAACTGGTATACCGGATATTTCTGGATAAGCGAGTATTCTGCGTAACAGATGTATCCAAAGGATATGGCCACACCTGTTTTGCTCCGCTTTCCGCAAAGTAGAAATTCCGCTTAATTGTAGGTTCATCGGAACGCGGCAGGTAATGCCCGCCAACCGCCATACTGCCTTCCGGGTAGGTTATTCCGTTGGTAGTGGTTTGAACGGGATACAAATAGTAGAGAACGGCTTTCATAAAGAACCAGCCGCTATGCTCCATTCCTCCATCTGCCTGGAAGTAGTACCAATATCCATTCACCTTTACCCATTCCGATGCGGCCATGATGCCAGTGGAGGGTTTCAGATAGTAATAGACATCGTCCTCACTAACATAAATCCATCCGGTGCGCATGTTTCCGTCCGCACCCAGGTAGAACCAGAAAACTCCTGCATCTGCTTCATTGGTAGCAGGCAGCTGCTTCCAGCCGGTTTGCAGAACGCCATTCTGATAATAGCGATAATTGCCGTCAACAGTGACCCACTTATTGAGGTACGTTCCAGTGGCAATGACATACCACAGACCACTGCTGTTTTTGGCGATCTGACTGCTGGTGTAGGATGGGTAAGTCGCCAGCACCATGGGCTCCAGGGCCGTAACGTCGGTAATACCCAGCTCCATCATCTCTCCCGGAGAGTAAGGCGCGTCGGGTTCCGCGTCGGGGTCCGTGGGAATGGGCGGGCCCTGGTCCACCACCGTTATCGGCCCTCGGCCGTCCCCGGCGGGAGACGCAGCGACTTGCATCGAAACCGTGCAGAGCACCATGGAAATCGACGCGGCAATACACACGAGCGTTTTCCAGATTCTTGGCAAATCCATCAACCTTCCTTTCTTTTTGGGATGATTGTTTTCTAGGAAGGGCCTTTCCTAGATTCTAGCTTAACATAATTGGCAAAATTTGTCAACAAGCATGTAAAAATTTATTCATCACATCCATATATGGCACACAATTCCCCATTACCTGTTTGCCGCCAGGGCTTCCGCCTCCTCCAGAATCGGTGTGATCTCCTCTTCTAAGGGAGCCAAATATTGGTATTCATCAGTCGTTTGCACCCGGTCCAGGACCTCTTGAATTGCGTGCAGGGATAACCCAACCGCCAGATAGTCGTTGGGATTGTGTTCGGCCAGCCATTCCAAGGTGTAAATTTCTCCATCGGATTCATTAAAGACCGCCACCGGACTGCAAAATGCCCGGTTAACAGTGAACGAATCATTGGAATAAATGGCATCTACTTCATCAAGAGTATAGATGTCGTCATACCAGCTTTCTTCGGTAAACCCCATCGACTCTACCTGGGCCAGACTGTCTGCATCCAGCCCAGGCCGGGTAACGGCCAGGAATACATCCTTGGAAATTTGGAAATCCCGAACAAAATCTAAAGTGGATAATTCTTTCCCATCATTTTGCTTCCACCAGGAATCAAAGTTGTCCGCGCCGACGTAATCGATGAGTGAACCGTCTACGGAATAGTAGTGGAAGGAATATTTCGCTTTGATGGTGCTTGCTCCGCCTGTACCGTCTGGTTCTTGGCTGTTTTCCGCAATGGAGGAGGGAGATTCGGGGATAGATGTGCTTGAAGGTTTATCCACCTGTCCGCAAGCAGACAGGCAATAAAGGCATCCAATTGAAATGACCAGCATAGAAATCAAGGCTTTATTCATAGTATTCACACCTTTTATGAGCTTGTGTCCGACGCTTCGATGGCTTCCGCCTCCTCCAGAATCGGCCTCACAGCGCTGCCGTAGTGGTGCCACGGGGAGTAGTCCGCCGTGGGTTCGGTGGACAGGGACAGCTCCACGACCTCCCGGACCTGGTCCAGGGAGAGCCCGGCAGCGATGTAGTCCTCGGCGGTGTGCTCGGCCATCCAATAGATGGAGTAAAGCTCCCCGTCGTTTTCATTGTACACCGCCAGGGACCCGCAGAAGGCCCGGTTGATCTTCTTCTGGTCGCCGGAGTAGATGGCATCGATCTGCTCGTCGGTGTAGCCGAACTCCTCCAGGTACTCGTCCATGGTCATTCCGATGCTTTCGACGAATTCCTGGGTGATGTTCTTCCGCGAGACGCGGATGAAATCCTCCTTGCTGATCTGGAAATGCTCCACAAAAGCAACGATGGTGAATCCCTCGCCGGAGCGGCAGTAGGAGTCGATCTGGCCGGTAAAGGTGTTGTACCACTCCATGACCTTGTCATCCCCGACAAAGCTCGTCAGGCAGCCGTCGACCGCGTGGTAGGAGAAGGTGTGCTCCTGGCATTGAAGAATGTAGGGCATCGGCTCCTCGTCGGAGAGCCCGCCGGAGGCTTCGATGGCCTCCATCTCCTCCAGAATCGGCACAGCCTCCTTGCCCAAGTCGTTGCAGTCCCAATAATCTTCCGTCTGGGCGTCCTCGACGATCTGCCGGACCCGGTCCAGGGGCAGGCCCATGGCAACGCACTCCTCCGCCGAGTGGTCCACGATCCAGTGGAGGGAGTAGAGCTGGCCGTTGTTTTGGTTGTACACCGCCATCGGGCCGCAGAAGACCCGGTTGACCTCCCAGGGGTCGCCGGAGTAGATGGCGTCGATCTGCTCCATGCTGTACATGGTGATGCCGTCGTGCTCCGCGATGAATTCTTCGCTCACGCCGTCCCGGGTCAGGGAGATGAACGTCTCTTTTGGAATCTGGAAGTGTTCGACAAAGGCAACAATGTTGCAGTTGTCACGAAAATTCCACTCATTGAAATTGTGCCCCAAAGAATCAATCCATTCATTGAAAGCGTCAAATCCAATATAATTTATCAGAGGCGCGTCAATGGAGTGGTAGGTAAAATTATGCGTATAACAAACGGTGATACAACTGCCGCTGCCCGCGGCATCCCGTTCCGCTTCGGCTTTTGCCAGAATGGGCTCCACCTGCTCCGCCAGAGGGAGCCAGCTGCTGTACTCGTCGTTGTTCTCCACCCGGTCCAGGACCTCCCGGATCTTGTCCAGGGACAGCCTGGCAAGGAAATAGTCGTCCGATTCGTGGCTGGCCAGCCAGTTCAGGGAGTAAATTTCCCCGTCCGACTCGTTAAAGACGGCCGCCGGACTGCAAAACGCCCGGTTGACAAAGAACATGTCGCCGGAGTAAAGGGCGTCGATCTCGTTCCAGGTGTAGAGCGCGTCCTGGCCGGACCCCGGCTGGGCAACGGCCTGGAACTCCTCCTTGCCGATGTGGAACGCCTTTATCACGTCCAGAACCGACAGGGTTTCCCCCTCATGCTGCTTCCACCAGTCGTCGAAGTTATTGGCGCCGACGTAGTCGATCAGGGCGCCGTCTACAATATAAAAGTTGGGGGAGTATTTGTCCCGGAGAGTGTCCTCACTGTCCGGCTCCCGGCTTTCCACAGCGGAGACCACCGGGATTTCCTGGGAGCTTTCCGGCAGCGCGGCGGCTCCGCAGGAGGAGAAAATCAGGGAAGCGGCGAGCCCGAGGCAAAGATTTCGCAGCGTTTTCATAGGAATCTCCTTTTGGGTTTGATGGTCATATAATTGGCGGGAATGTCGATGGCGGTGCTATTTTTGTCATGCCTGTTTTCCACAAGCCGCAACTACCGGGCCTGTTCCAGGTTCTTCTCCGCGATCCGGCCAAAAGCGTTCCAGGCGGCGTAATCCTCCGAAAGCGCCCGCTGAACCACCTGTTCCACCTGGTCCAGGGGAAGCCCGGCGGCGATGTAGTCCTCGGCGTCGTGGCCGGCCAGCCAGTAGATGGTGTACAGCGCTCCGTCACCGAGGTTCACCAGGGCCAGGTCGCCGCAGAAGGCTTCGTTGATCTGCCGCCGGTCGCCGGAGTAAATGGCGTCGATCATTTCCAGGCTGTACACGGTGATCCCGTCGTATTCGGCGAGAAAATCCCCATCCAGATCGCTCCGGGTCAGCTCGATGAAGGTCTCCTTGGGAATCTGGAAATAGTCCACAAAGTCCACGATGCTCATGGTCTCCCAGCCGATGTAGGGCAAGGACGCGGCCCACTGGTCCACGGCCTCCTCCCCGACAAACCGAAGCAGCGAAGCCTCGTAAGAATGGTACAGGAACTTGTGGACGGGGCAGATGTCCTCGACGTCGGCGCCCCCCGCCGCCCGGTACAGGACGTCCGCGACCTTGCTGCCAAGGACGGTGCAGCTGGAGAATTCCTCCGTCTGAGCCAGGGCCGCCACTTTCCAGACCTGCTCCAGGGGGAGCCCGGCGGCGGTGTAGTCCTCGGCGCTGTGCTCGGCCAGCCAGTAGATGGAGTACAGCTCCCCGTCGGCCTCATTGATGAAGGCCAGGGGACCGCAGAACGCCCGGTTGACCCGCCCTTGGTCTCCGGAGAACAGAGCGTCAATCTGCTCGTCTGTGAAGGAATACTTATTATAATATTCATTTTCAGTCATGACATGGTCCAGACCTTCATTGGCGGAAATTTGCGATAAATCCCCATCGGACAAGGGCTTGCGGACACATTCCAGGAAAACTTCCTTGGAAATTTGGAAGTCGATGATGAAATTTTCAATGTTCATTCCTTCGTTGAAGGGATAGAAGTCCGGATTTGTATCATTCCATTGCAGCTCTCGCTCCCATTGGTTGGCTTCTTCGTCGCCCACATAGGCCAGCAGCCCGGCGGGGATGGAGTGGAACCACGGGTCGTGGGCATTACACATCCGCATGGGGCCGCAGCTCCCTGCCTGGGACAGGTCCCCCGCAGGCTCGGAAGCGGGCTCCGGGGCCGAATTTTCAGAGGATTCCGGGGCCGGAGACGGCACGGAGGATACGCTCTCCGGGGCCGAAACCGACGGTTGGGAGGAAACTTCCTGGTCTGCGGCGGTTCCGCAGGAGGAGAAAATGAAGGACAGGGCCATGGCCCCGAAAAGGATTCGGAAGGGTTTCATAAGGGACCTCCTGGTAGTCGAAGTGGGATTTTCTGGCTTTATTATAGCAAAGCGTTCGGGGGAAATCAAGAAAAATCCGGTTAACAATGGTTACAATTCCGGCAGAAATGGAAACATTTTGGAGACAAAATGGGTGCGGGCAGGGTGCAGAGAGGGGCATTGGAAGGGGGATGCAGGGTACGGAATTTTGCGGGATGAGAATTTCATTTTTGCAAGTCGATTGAAGTGAACTTGCAAAACTCGAGAATTTGCGTCCGGGGCCGGCGGCGCTGGGGGGATGAGCGGGGTCGAATTTTCGCCGGGCCTCCGGAGGGGGTGGACGGGGGATTGTTCCGGGGAGATTCGGCGGGCGCGGAAGTTCCTGTCGGGAGGGACGGGAGCGCTTACTCCGACGGTTCGCGGAAGGGGAGGCAGTCGATGAACTTCCGGATGGCGGGGATCAGTGATTGGCGGCGCTTGGGAGCGGGTAGGGGTGAGTTTTCGGCGGCGCTGGGGAGTGAGCGGGGGCGGGTTTCCGCCGGGCGTCCAGGGGGAGTGGACGGGAAGTGGGATTGTGCCGGGGAGATTTGGCGGGTGTGAAAGTGCCTGCCGGGAGGGTCAGGGCGCTTACTCCGACGGTTCGCAGAAGGGGAGGCAGTCGATGAACTTCCGGGTGGCGGGGATCAGTGATTGGCGGCGTTTGGGAGCGGGTAGGGGTGAGTTTTCGGCGGCGCTGGGGAGTGAGCGGGGGGCGGGTTTCCGCCGGGCGTCCAGGGGGAGTGGACGGAATGGGGGATTGTGCCGGGGAGGTTCGGTGGGTGTGGAAGTGCCTGCCGGGAGGGTCAGGGCGCTTACTCCGACGGTTCGCGGAAGGGGAGGCAGTCGATGAACTTCCGGGTGGTGGGGGGCAGGTGGGCCTGGCTTTTCATCACGAGGCCCACCGAGCGGTAAAACGGTTCGGCTAAAGGACGAGGTTTCAGCAAGGGGACCATGCGCTACCACGCCTTTCCCCTTTCCTGGATCGTCACGGTTTTACTGGTGAACGCCGGGTTCTGGGCTGCGGGGGTGTGGAGAACGCCTTTTGGCGGGGAAAAATAGCAAAACGCTGTGGAATGGGGATTCCACAGCGTTTTTGTGTCGGAGGCTATTTGCGCTTGGCGTCCCGCATGAGCTTCCGGTAGTTGCCCGGGGTTACGCCGCAGATTTTTTTAAAGTTGCGGATGAAAACGGCACTGGAGTTAAAGCCGCAGTTTTCCGCAATCTGTTCCAGGGAGTCCTGGGACTCGGTGAGCTGGCGGCAGGCGTGGTCGATGCGGACGGCGCAGATGGCTTCCGGGATGCTCTGGTTGGTCTCCTGACGGAAAATTTTGGAGCAGTAGGAGGGGAACAGCTGGAAGTGGGCGCCGATCTCATTGACGCCCAGGTTGATGTCGGCGTAGTTTTCCTCGATGAACTCCCGGATGCGGACCCCAAGGCCCTTGACGGGGTGGCGCTCGGCGTATTCCCGGCGGA
>CAKTCT010000003.1 GCA_934539585.1 uncultured Oscillospiraceae bacterium
GATGCTACCAAAAGATCAGGAAGGGGAGGCTGGACAGCCCGGTGGGCTGTCCGGCCGAGGGGAACCCTATCAAGGGGTTCCCCAGCAGCGGTACACCACTCCCATGTCGCCGCGGCTGGTTTCCTCGCGTTGGGTTTTAGTGGCCGTGCGACAAGCTGCACGGCGACGGATTCGGGCGGCCCGTAAGGGGCCGAAGCGTTGGCAGAAATAAGTTTTGGGTCCAGCCTTTTTCAAAAGGCTGGTAGGGTTCTCAGGGGCAAAGCCCCTGAGTCGCCCTCCGCAGAGGGCGAAATTCCCTGATGCTACCAAAAGATCAGGAAGGGGAGGCTGGACAGCCCGGTGGGCTGTCCGGCCGAGGGGAACCCTATCAAGGGGCTCCCCAGCAGCGGTACGCCACTCCCATGTCGCCGCGGCTGATTTCCTCGCGTTGGGTTTCGGTAGCCGCGCGACAGGCTGCACGGCGACGGATTCGGGCGGCCCGTGGGATAGATTCCGCATCGTGGCGTTTTGCGTCGGACTCCAATAGCCGCACGATCGGTTGCAGCTGAGGAATCGGAGGGCCCGAGGGCGGTTTTGGCATGGAAAAATCGATTCTGACGCAGGAAATTGGCCCTGTGCGGAAATGGCGCGCTTTGCCGTGGCGGAAGTCGGAAACACCGGAAAAACCGGGGCTCAGCATGGAACACGCCGGTTTTGTACGGAAATAACCGGCTCTGTATCCTGGCGCAAATCCGCCTGAGGCCGGGCTTTTGAGCGATTGCGATAGCAAAAGGGCAAGGGGAACCCTGTAAAAGGGCTCCCCTAAAGCGCTTGTGCGGATGTCTTACAGGGCTTTGTAGCGCTGGAAGGCGTCGTTGTAGATTTTCAGGATGTCTTCAATGCCCATCTTCTCCAGCTGGGCCACGAAGTCCTCAAACTCGGACAGGGGCTTTTTGCCGGTGATGAAGCCGTCCAGGGATTCGTCCAGGTAGGTCTTGATCTCGCCGTCGTAGACGCTGGTGATGGTGCTCTTTTCCTCGTCGGTGAACTTCAGGGCGGGGACGGGCTCAACGATGTAGGGATCATAGAAGCTCACAGCGGCTTCAAACTTGCCTTCGCCGGCGGTGCGGCCGAACTCGGCGGAAGCCAGCTGGTTGTGGGGCAGCCAGGTGTTGATGCCGTACTTTCTGGCAGCGCCCAGAGGGCCGTCTTCGCTTTTGAGGATTTCATCGGTGTAAATGGGCTTGCCGTCTTCCATGGTGTAGGTGGTGCCCTCCACGCCGAAGTTCATCAGCTGGGTGCCTTCTTCGCTGAAAACGTAGTTCCAGATGGACATGATGTGCTCCTTCACCTTGGAGTCCTTGCTGACCGCCACGGCGTTGGTGCGGGTCTGGGGCATCTGGGAGTAGACGCGGGCTTTGCCGATGGACTCGTCAATGGGAGGCAGGATCACGGCCAGATCGGCGTTTTCGTCCTGGATGGAAGCGGCTTCTTCCACGCCGATGCCCCAGGCGATCCACATGCCGGCCCGGCTTTCGGAGATGAGGCCGTCGATGGTGGAGTAGTCGCGGGTCAGGTACTCCTGGTCAATGAGGCCCTCGCTGTACAGGCGGTTCAGGTAGGCCAGGGCATCCTTCATCCGGGGATCGGTGGCGCCGAAAAGAATCTCACTGCCGTCGTCGCTGACGTAGAAGTCCTCGTCGATGCCGAAGGAGGCGTCAAACATGCTCAGTCCGGGAGACTCGGCGTCGCCCCGGCGGGCATCGGAAGCGATCAGGGGGATTTCGTCGGCTTCGCCGTTGCCGTTGGGGTCCTGCTCCTTAAAGGCTTTCAGGACCTGGTAGTATTCCTCGGTGGTGGTGGGGACGGACAGGCCAAGCTTGTCCAGCCAGTCCTGCCGGACGATGACGGCGTTGGCAAAGCGGAAGGCCGCCTTGGACTGGATGGTGTAGATGTTGCCGTCGGCGGAGGTCAGGTCCTTCCGCAGGAAGGAGTTCTCCTCCATGAGCTTTTCGTAGTTGGGGCAGTAGTCATGGATCAGGTCGTTGAGGGGGGCGAAGGCTTTATAGTATTTCAGGATGGGGTCCGAGACGTAGATGACCATATCCGGGACCTCGCCGGAAGACATCATCAGGTTGAACTTCTCGCCGGTGCCCGTGGAGGGGGAGACGGTGAAATCGAAGTCGGTGTGGGTGATCTCGCTGAGCTGCTGGACCACCAGGATGTCGTTGGTCATGGGCATGCTGGCCGTGTTGGGGCAGAATACGGTGACAGGGGTGTTTTCTTCCGTGCCGGAGTTATCCGGCGAGGAAGCGGCGGTGGAGCTGCCCTGGCTGTCCGGCGTGGAAGACGCGGGCTCCTTGGAGCTGCAGCCGCCCAGGACGGAAACCGCCATTACGGCGCCCAGAAGCGCGCAGAGAATCCGTTTGGTTTTCATGGGAATTCCTCCTTTAAGATTGGTTAATATCCGCTACGGCCGGAAGGACCGGCCGGATACGACTTATTCCTTGATGGAGCCTAACATGACGCCCTTGACGAAGTATTTCTGGATGAAGGGGTAAACGCAGAGGATGGGAACCGTGGCGAACATGATGGTGGCGTACTTGACGCCCTCGCTGCCCTGGCGCTGGCCCATCTGCATGGAGGCAAACTGCTTGTCCATGGAGTTTTGCAGGACGATGTCCCGGAGGAGAATCTGAAGGGGGTACTTTTCCGGGGTGTTCAGGTAGATCATGGCCTGGAAGTAGTCGTTCCAGTGGCCCACGGCGTAGAAAAGGCCGATGGTCATGATGGAGGGGATGGACAGGGGAAGGACGATCCGCAGCAGCGTGCCCAACTCCGAGCTGCCGTCGATGCGGGCGGCCTCCAGGAGGCTGACCGGGGTGGCCTGGAAGAAGGTCTTCATCATGATCAGGTTCCAGGTGCTGACGGCGGTGGGCAGAATCATGACCCAGAAGCTGTCCAGCAGGTGGAGGGACTTGATGACCAGGTAGGTGGGGATCAGGCCGCCGCCGAACAGCATGGTGAAGGTGAAGAAGAAGGTGATGGGCTTCCGTCCGGGCAGGTCCTTCCGGGAGAGGGGGTACGCGCCCAGGATGGTCAGCACCAGGTTCACCGCGGTGCCCACAACGGTATAGAGGATGGTGTTCACGTAGGAAAGGCCGATATTGGGGTAGTCGAAGACCAGCTTGTAGGTGCGGGTCTGGAAGCCTACGGGCAGGAAGGTGACTTTTCCGCCCAGAATGGCCGGGTCGCTGCTGAAGGAGCAGGCCAGCACGTAAATGAAGGGGTACAGCGTGATGATGCAGACCAGGATGATCAGGGCGTAGTTGATGATCTCAAAGGCGATGCGGCCTGAGGTTTTTTTGCCGTAATACATGGTGCTCCTCCTTTCTTACCAGATGCTGATTTCGGTGAACTTGGCCGACAGCTTGTTGGAGATGGTCACCAGGATCAGGCCAATCACCGACTGGAACAGGCCCACGGCGGTGGCGAAGCTGTAATCCGCGTCCTGGAGGCCCCGGCGGTAAACGTAGGTGGAGATGACGTCGGCGGTTTCATAGATGGTGGGGTTGTACATCAGGATGATGCTTTCGTAGCCCACGCTCAGGACGCTGCCCAGCTGGAGGATCAGCAGGATGCCGATGGTGTTGGAGATGCCGGGAAGGGTCACGTGCCAGGTCTGCCGCCAACGGCCGCCGCCGTCGATGTAGCAGGCTTCATACAGCTCGGTGTTGATGCCGGTGAGAGCCGAGAGGTAAATGATGGTGCCCCAGCCCAGACCCTTCCAGAGATTCATGGCGGTATAGACGCCCCAGAAGTATTTCGGTTCGTTGAGGAAGTAGATGCTTTCGTGGCCGAAGAAGTTGAGAATGCGGTTGATCAGGCCGTTGTCCAGGGACAGGAACTGGACGAACATGCTGACGATGACCACGGTGGAAATGAAGTAGGGCAGGTAGGAAATGGTCTGGGAGACCTTCTTGAAGACCATGTTCCCCACTTCGTTGAACATCAGCGCCAGGATGATAGGGGCCGTAAAGCCGAAAACCAGGTTGTAAAGGCTGATGGCCAGGGTGTTCCGGATCAGCCGCGGCGCAAACATGGAGGAGAAAAACTGCTTGAAGTACCGGAAGCCTACCCAGGGGCTCCCGAAGATGCCGTCGTAGATGTTGTAGTCCTTGAATGCAATGACCAGGCCCCCCATGGGCGCATAGACGAAAACCAGATAGTAGATGATCACCGGCAGCAGCATCAGATATAACGGCAGATACCGCCGGAACCGTGCAGCTCCTTTGCCGGGGCGTTTGACCGAAGCGGTCCGTTGCATGTTCAGCGCCTCCCTGATTGATTGGATGCCCTTATTATAGCAGGCGGGGGGGATTTGGGAAATCCTTAATTTTTTTGTGCAACTCTGCCAGTTTTGTGCGCGTGTCGTGGACACAAACTAGAGTACACCAGATATTGTGTATTTATTTTAATATCGGCACAAAATACAGTACCGTGAAAATCTTATTCTCCGTTTTTTTGGTTTAAAAATTGGGAGGACCGAAAAAATAGAGATGGGAAAACCGCGCCTTTTTCCGAAAAATGTGGTATAATCGAAGGAGATTCGGACATCTCTGCCCCGGAAGGGGCGTTTTCCATAAAGACACCCGGCGGAGGGGCCGGGGTGTCATTGCAGAAAGGACGGAAGCGGTATGCGAAAGCTGATCTCCTACATCCGGACCCATACCTTTTTAAAACTGATCCTGGCGTTTCTCTCCATTTTAACGGCGTCCCTGGTGGCCCTGGGGGCCTTTTCCTACTCCTCCTACCGGTCGTCGCTGCTGGAGGACGCCATCGGCAGCAGCCGGACCAGCGTCAGCTTTATTATGGAAGGGCTGGACAGCGAGATCAAGACCCTCCACTACGCCGCCCTCAGCGTGATGAACAACACCACCCTGAAAAATTTCGATACCTACCGGAAGGACACCTCTCCGGACGCCCAGTTCCGCCTGAAAGACATGATGGAGGAGATTTCCTACCTGGAAAACAGCTTTCTCCCCCTGGAGAGCCTGTGGCTTTACAGCAGCGCCGGGGACCTGTTCATCACCCGCCACGGCGGCTTTCTCCGGGAGGAGTTCCTGGGCAGGCAGATGCAGGTGGAGCGCCTGGCCGGGGGCTCCCTGTCCGAGGCGCTGGACGAGCCGGGGCCCTTCCGCTACGTCTGCACCGCCAACGTCAGCAGCTACTACGGCTCCGACTGCATCCTGACCTTTTTCCGCTCCATCACCGATTACCAGAACCGCGTCACCGGGCAGATGATCCTGAACGTCAGCCGCAGCACCTTTACTGAAATTCTGGACAAGGCGGGGCTGCGGAAGGAGCTGACGGTGCTCCTGCTGGACGGCGACGGGGAGCTGATCTGCGGCTCCCGGAACGCCGACGCCATTTCCTTATGGGCCGGGGAAGCCTGGACCCAGCTCTCCGCCGGGGACGCTCCCGGGGAGGCCGCCGAGGTGACGCTGGGCGGCGGCACCTACACCGGGTGGATCACCCGGTCGTCGGAAAGCGGCCTGCAGTACATGGCCCTCATCGATCAGGAGCTGCTTTTGCAGAACGTGGAGCACATCCGGCTGGTGACTATGGGCCTGGCCGCCCTGTGCATCCTGGCCAGCGCCATTCTGGCGGTGTGCTTCACCTCCCAGATGTTCGCGCCCATCCGGAAGATCATCCGCTACATCCAGGCGGAGCAAGGCGGGGACTCCGGCTACCAGGACGTGGCCCTGATCCAGTCCTTCTTAGACTACATGAAAAGCCAGAACCAGCAGCTTCAGCAGAGCATCGACAGCTACGCCCTTCTGATGGAGGAGGCCGCCCTGACGGAGCTCCTCTACTCCCGGGAGCAGCCCATGATGGAGCTGTACCGGAAGGCCAACCTGCTGCCCGACTTCCCCTACGACCGTTTTACCGTAGCCGTGGTCCCGGCGGAGGACGCCGGGGAGCTGGGGGAGCAGGCGGCGGCTCTGGCCAGGGAGGAGCCCTTCTGCTCCCGGCTGGCGGTGTGGAAGATCGGTCAGAGCGAGCGGCTGATTCTGGTGTTCAACCTCCGGGCCGGGGCGGAGGACGCCGTCCACGACTTCCTGGAGCTTCTGACCAAGGGGTCCGGGGCGGAAAAGCCGCTGTACGCCTACGGCAAGACCTATCCGGCCCTGTCCGGCATTTACGATTCCTTCCACCAGGCGCTGAACCTCCTCATCGTCAAGCCGGAGGTCCGGGGGTCGGATAAGAAAGCCTACGAGGAGGCCCTCAGCGCCAGCTACATCACCAGCTTTTATCCCCAGGACACCGAATGGAAGCTGATCCGGCAGATCAAGTCCCGGGATTTCGACGACGGGCCCCGGTCGCTGCTTCTGGAGCTGTTCCGGAAGAACAGCCAGGACGGGGAGAACGCCTTGCGGCTGGAAAGCCTGTTCGTTCAGCTTCTGATGACGGTGAACCGGGTCATTGCGGAAATGCAGCTGGACGGCGGGGCCATCTTCGGCAAGGACAGCAGCCCCTACCGGACCCTGGAGGGCCTTTCCTCCCCGGAGGAGAAGCAGCGGTACGTTCTGGAGACCTTCCGGAAGCTGTCGGAGCACATCCGGTGCAGCCGCACCAGCAAAAGCGCTGAAATCTATCAGCGGATGCTGGATTACATCGAGGAGCATTACCGGGAGGACCTTTCCTTAAACGAGCTGTCCTATCAGCTGGAGCTGTCCCCCTCCTACCTCAGCAGCGTTTTTAAGGAGTATAACCACGCCACCTTCCTGGAGTATCTGAGCCGCTACCGGGTGGCCAGGGCCAAGCCCCTGCTGCTCCAGACCGAGGATTCGGTGACGGACATCGCCCAGCAGGTGGGATATTCCAACGTCAACACCTTTATCCGCATTTTCAAAAAGGAAGAAGGCGTCACCCCGGGCCAGTACCGGATGCGATAAAAACGAAGGGAGATTTTTCATGAAACTGCACTTTCCCCACTTCCTCCACGGAGGCGATTACAATCCCGACCAGTGGCTGGACCGCCCGGACATTCTGGAACGGGACATCGAACTGATGAAGGAGGCCAAGGTCAACTGCGTGTCCCTGGGAATTTTCTCCTGGGCCCGGCTGGAGCCTTCCGAGGGCGTTTATGAGCTGGACTGGCTGGAAGAACTGATGGACCGGCTGTACCACAACGGCATTTTCACCGTCCTGGCTACTCCCAGCGGGGCCCGGCCCTTGTGGATGGCCCAGAAGTACCCCGAGGTGCTCCGGGTCAACCGGAACCTGACCCGGAACCGTCCGGGAGCCCGGCACAATCACTGCTACACCTCGCCCCTTTACCGGGAAAAGGTCCGGCAGATCGACACCCTTCTGGCTCAGCGGCTGGGGCATCATCCCGGGGTGCTGCTCTGGCACCTGTCCAACGAGCTGGGGGGCCAGTGCTTCTGCCCACTGTGCCAGGAAGCCTTCCGCCAGTGGCTCAGGGACAAGTACCAGACCCTGGACGCCTTGAACGCCGCCTGGTGGACGGATTTCTGGAGCCACCGCTACACCGATTGGAGCCAGATCGAGGCCCCGGTGCCCACCGGCGAGATGAACGTCCACGGCCTGAACCTGGACTGGAACCGGTTCGTCACCCACCAGACCGTGGATTTCGCCCGCTTTGAGGCGGAGACGGTGAAGGCCGTCAACCCCGACCTCCCGGTGACGACCAATCACGGGGAAAGCTACGAGGGCATCAACTACTTCAAGTTCCGGGACGTGGTGGACATCGCCTCCTGGGACAGCTATCCCATCTGGGGCTGGCAGGAGGACGAGGTCCGGACCGGCCAGGAGACGGCCTTCGCCCACGACGTCATCCGCTCCATGAAAAGAGCGCCCTTCCTGCTGATGGAATCCGCCCCCAGCGCCACCAACTGGCAGGAGATCAGCCGTCTGCGGCAGCCAGGGATTCACATGCTGGCCTCCATGCAGGCCCTGGCCCACGGGGCGGCCTCGGTCCAGTACTTCCAGTGGCGGCAGGGCCGGGGGTCCTCGGAGAAGTTCCACGGCGCGGTCATTGATCACTACGGCGGCAGCGACACCCGGGTCTTCGGCGAGGTCAGGGCCCTGGGAGAACGGCTGAGCCGTCTGGACGCCTTGACCTCCAGCTGCCCCAGGCCCCAGGCCGCCATCCTCTACGACTGGGAAAACGGCTGGGCCATGAACGACGCCCAGGGCCCCCGGAATCAGGGCATGGGGTATCTGGAAACGGTGATGGCCCACCACGGGGCCTTCTGGCGGCGGGGCATCCCCACGGACATCGTGGATATGGAAGGGGACCTGACCGGCTACCGGCTGGTGGTGGCTCCCATGGCCTATCTTCTCCGGGAGGGCTTCGGGGAGAAGCTCCGGCGCTTCTGCGCCGATGGCGGCACGGTGCTGGGGACCTACTGGACCGGCGTGGTGGACGAAAACGACCTCTGCTTCCTGGGGCCTGCCCCGGGCGAAGGGCTGACGGAGCTTTTCGGCCTGCGCCGGGAGGAGATCGACGGCCTTCCCGACGGGCGGTATAACCGGCTGGTCCCCCTGGACGGGGCCCTTCCCAAAGCGGAATACCGGCTCAAGGAGCTCTGCGAGCTGGACCGGTGCAGTACGGCCCGGGTCCTGGCGGAGTACGGCGACGACTTTTACCGGGGCCACCCCGCCCTGACCGTCAACGATTTCGGCAAGGGCAAGGCCTACTATCTGGCGGCCCGGGGCGAGGCGGACCTTCTGGACGATCTCACGGCCCGTCTGGCGGAGGAAGCCGGTCTGGAGCCGGCTCTGGATGGCAGCCTTCCCTACGGCGTCACGGCAGGCGCCCGGTACGACGGGGAGGAGAAGTTCGTCTTTGTCCAGAACTTCAGCGCCCGGGACTGCCAGGTCCCCCTGAACCGTCCCTACCGGGACCTGGAGACCGGGGAGGTCCTGTCGGAGCTTCCCTTGGAGAAATTCCAGGTGCGCATCCTCAGCATAAAAAAACGCCCCACCGACGGAGACGGAAAAACCGTTTCCGGGGGCGTGGCTTATGTTCAGGAAATGGCTTCGGCGTTGATCTCATAGGGCTCCCATTGGCCGTTGGGGGAGCGGTAGGTGGTGCAGTCAACGAAGAAGTAGGCTCCCAGGCCGCTGCGCCAGTTCCTGGCGTCAAAGACCAGGGCGGAATCATCGGCGGAAGTCTCCTGGATGGTGAGAAGGCAGCCGTCCTCCCAGCAGAGGTTTTCCTGGTCGATATAGCCCTGGTCCGCCAGCTCCTCCCAGGTGGCTTCCAGGGGCTCGCCGTTGTGGAGGGCGCTGAAGCGCGCCGCTACGGCGGTGCGTTCCGAGGGGGTCAGGCTGGTCTGGGTCAGGTCAAAGCCGATATAGCGGATGCCGCTGCCCAGGGCCGGGTCCCGGCTCCAGAGGTCCTCCAGCACCTGAAGATACAGAGCGCAGAGGTCGTTGAAGCCGTCGGTCTTTACGTTGAGGCTGCCGTCGGTGTAGACGTCCAGGAGCATCCCCGGCGTCCAGGAAACGGCGGCGCTTTCGCCGTCTGCGGTGAAGTTTTCCGGGACGGGGAGCCAGGCGGTCTCGCCGTCGGCGTAGGCCAGAAGCAGGCGGTCGTCCTCCGCGGCCACCAGACGGGCCGTCCGGCTGACCAGGATCGAGGGCTCCGACGGAGCGGGGACGGCGGTGAGCTTAGGTTCGGGTTCACTGGCGTTCAGAGGGGCCGGGGCGGCTCCGCAGCTGGTAAGGAGCGCTCCGCAGCAAAGAAGAATCGCGAGAAAACGCTTCATAAGGATTACTTCCTTTCGTTCAGATGGAAATTTCCATCCTCCCAGGTGACGGCGTATTCGCCCCAGGCGACGCCGGTTTCGGACAGGAGGCCGGGGGTCAGGCCGTATCCCGCCAGGCGGCTGAGGGTGACGCCGGTTTCCAGGTCCGTGCAGGTGAGGACGGCGTAGCCGGAGCCGGATTCCACCACGGGAATCTCCGCTGAGGTGAACAGCTGGGTCCAGCCGTCCTCCCAGGTGGAGGGGACGTACCGCTCCGGCTGACTGCCGTCGTCGGGGTCCGCGGGGGTCCAGGCAGATTCCAGGATGAGAAGGCCGTTGGCCAGCTCCGCCCGGAGGTCCCCGCCGCTTTGGGCGAAGGAGGTCAGGCAGGAGGGCATCTCCGGCTGGGAAAGGTCATAGACCACCGCCGCCGAGCCGGGTTCTCCCGAGGCGAACACGCCTTCCCCAAGGATCACCAGCCGGTCGCCGGAGAGGAGCAGCTCTGTGGCCGTCCAGGTCCCCTCCGGGGGGAACTCCGGGGTCAGTTCATTTTCCGCCCCGCCTTCGGTGGAGAGGAAAAGCTGGCCGTTTTGGGTCAGGGAGTAGGAGGTTTCGTCCTTTTTCAGGGCTCCGGCGCTGCGTTTGGCGTTTTCCATGGAGCCTGTGCGGTCCGCGGAGCCCATCTCCAGGGAGCGGGATTTTTCCACGGCGGCGTAGAGGGCGGAATAGTCCTCCGGCAGCGCCGTGGCGGCAAAGCCCATGTAGGGATCGGCTTCCTTCGGAACGCTGTCCGGGGCTTCCGCTACTGCCGCCTGGGACGTGGCGGCGTTTCCCGTATACAGCTCCGGAGAGCCGCTGAGGCCGCCTTTTCGGAAGATGGCGGTTCCGGTGAGAATCACGGCCAGACAGGCGGCCATGGCCGCGTAGGGGGCGATCCGCCGGGTCATGGAAATGGCGCGCCGCTGGGGGAGGTTTTCCCGGATATGCTCCGGAGACAGGGATTCCGGGGGTTCCACCCGGCTTGTCCGGGCCCGGAGGGATTGGAGAAAGTCGTTTTCTTCCTCCGGCGTGGGGATGTGCTGCATAGCCGTCCGTCCTTTCTTTCAGATTTTGCGCCCTATTCCTCGGTGAGGAGGGCTTTCAGCTTGGCTAAGGCCCGGCTCTGCCTGGAGCGGAGGGTGTTGCGGTTCATCCCCAGGATGGCCGCCGCCTCGCCGCTGTCGTAGCCGCTGACCACCACCAGGGAGAGGATCAGCCGCTCCTCGTCGCTTAGCTGGGCCATGGCCCGGCGGAGCTCCAGGGATTCGCCGCTTTCAAATCCCGGGGAGACGGGGACGTCGGCGGATTCCAGGTCCGTTTCCGACCGGCGGCGGACGTAGGAACGCATCCGGCGCTTGCACTTGGCGGAAAGGATCCGGAAAATCCAGGGCCGGAAGGCGCTGTCCTCCCGGAGCCGGCCCACCCCCTGCCAGGCGTCCAGGACCGTTTCGCTGACGGCGTCCTCGGCGTCGGAGGAATCTTTCAGGCAATACAGGGCAAACTTGTAGAGGTCCTTGTAGACCTCCTGATACAGCTGGGAAAAGGCGTCGCGATCGCCTTTTTTCGCCGCAGAAACCAATTCGCGGAGCTCCGCCATTTCCTCACCTCGCAGAGTCGGGAGCGCGGGTCCGGCCCAGGCTTCATCTTAATAGTGTCGCCGGAGGGGCCGGGTGTTGCACCCGTTTCAAAATTTATCCGATCCGGACCATCCGGGCGTTGCCCAGATGGTCGGTTTTCTCGTAGTCAAAAAGCAGAACGCAGGCCCCGTCCTCCCCGGTTTCCGGGAAGAAGGGAAAGAATCCCACGTGGACCAGCCGGAGAAGCTGCTTGGGGTCCGTCTCCAGGGGATAGGACAGAAGCTGCCGGACCTCCGGGCGGCGGAGCAGGTCCAGCGCCTTCTCCCGGCGCTCCGGGGGATCGGAGACCGGGGCCCAGGCCGGGCGTTTCCGGAGCTTTTCGTGGGAGCAGAGGTCGTATTCCAGGAGCCACCCCAGCCGGTTCGGGTCGCAGCCCGGCAGCGTCTGGCCGTACTCCCGGAGGATGCCGTACTGGTCGATGAGGGTGTGGGGCCGGAGGTGGTACCCTTTCTGGCGGTAAAACTCCCCGAAGCCCAGATAGAACGCAAAGGGCGACGGGGCCAGGGGGACCAGCGCCCGGAGGCTCGTCCGGAACCGGCCGGAGTTGTAGTAGAGGTCCAGAAGCTCCTCGGCCTCCTTCAGCCGCAGCAGGTCGGAGTAGGGGAGGGCGGGGGTCTCCAGCACCTCGTAGGGGGCCTCCTCCTGCCAACGGATGCCATATTTCCCGGCGTCCCGGCGCAGGCCGGAGCCTTTCAAAAGCTTCAGAAAGCCCAGCTGGAACTGCTCCGGCTCCAGGGCGTAGACGTCGTTGAAGGACTCCCCGAACTGCGAAAGGCCCTCAAAGGGCAGCCCGGCGATGAGGTCCAGGTGGACGTGGAGGTTTTTGGCGGCCCGGATGGCCCGGACAGCCTCCGCCACCTGGGGGAAGTCCTCCCGGCGGTCCACGGCGGCCAGGGTGGCCGGGTTGGTGGACTGGACGCCGATCTCAAACTGAAAGAGTCCGGGGCGGACGGTGGAGAGAAAGTCGATCTGCTCCCGGGTGATCAGGCCGCCCTCCATTTCAAAGTGGAAGTTGGTGACGCCGTTGTCGTGGTCCGCCAGGTATTTCCAGATGGCCATGGCGAAGGAGGGATTGGCGTTGAAGGTCCGGTCCACGAACTTCACCTGACGCACCCCGGCGTCCAGGTACCGCTGGAGCTCGGAAAAGACCTTGGGCAGGGGCTGGAACCGCACGCCTTTGTCCCGGGAGGACAGGCAGTACTGGCAGTTGAAGGGGCAGCCCCGTTGGGCCTCGTAGTAAAGGATCCGGTTGGCGTACTGCCCGAAGTCCCGGATGGGGAAGGGCAGGCGGGCAAGGTCCAGAGGCGAGGCCAGGGGGGTCCGGACCAGTTCCCCGTCCCGCTTCCAGGTCAGGGAGGGCACCGTTTCCAGGGAAAGGCCGTCCCCCAGGGCCAGGCAGAGCCGGGAGAAGGGCTCCTCCCCCTCGCCGGAGAGGACGAAGTCCGCACCGGAGGCTTCCAGGGCCTCCGCCGGGTCGGCGCTGACCTCCGGGCCGCCCAGAACGATGCGGGTGCCCGGCAGGACGGTTTTCAGGGCCCGGGACAGGCGGCGGACCCGCTCCCAGTTCCAGAGGTAGCAGGAAAATCCCAGGAGGTCCGGCTTCCGGCGGTACAGCTCCCCCAGGATGAAGTCGAAGGGCTGGTTGATGGTGTACTCGGCGGCGGCGCAGGAAATGCCGTACTGCTCCTCCGCGTAGAGCCGGAGGGTGTCCACGGCCAGATTCTGGTGGATGAATTTCGCGCTGATCCCGGCCAGCAGAATGTTCATGGCAAGCCCTCCTTCCGTGTCTATTTATTGTACCACGAAATCCGGCGGACCGCAACTGCTGCCGGGGCGGAATTGCTCTGAAAAAATATTTTAGAATTTTTCTAAAAAGCTATTGACAAACGTGGAGCAATTGAGTATAATATAATCACAGCCCAGGAAACTCCCGGGCGGCAGGAAAAAACGAAAATCCACCAGAAAAATCAGGAGGAATGAATTATGAAAAAGTTCGTATGTCCCATCTGCGGTTATGTTCACGAAGGCGACTCTGCTCCCGAAAAATGCCCCCAGTGCGGCTGCCCCGGCGCGAAGTTTGAAGTCCAGGACGAGGGCAAGATGGTCTGGGCCGACGAGCATCGGGTCGGCATCGCCAAGGACGTGGACCCCGAGATCGTCGAGGGTCTGCGGATGAACTTCACCGGCGAGTGCACCGAGGTCGGCATGTACCTGGCCATGTCCCGCCAGGCCATCCGGGAGGGCTACCCCGAGATCGGCGCGTTCTACCAGCAGGCCGCCTTTGAGGAAGCCGAGCACGCCGCCAAGTTCGCCGAGCTGCTGGGCGAGGTCGTCACCGACTCCACCAAGAAGAACCTGGAGCTCCGGGTGGCCGCGGAAAACGGCGCCACCTCCGGCAAGCTGGACCTGGCCAAGAAGGCCAAGGCCCTGAACCTGGACGCCATCCACGACACCGTCCATGAGATGGCCAAGGACGAAGCCCGTCACGGCTGCGGCTTCGAGGGTCTGCTGAAGCGGTACTTTGGGAAGTAATTCAGCCTAAAATAAGCCTTTTGGAGAGGAAGCAGGAACAAACCTGCTTCCTCTTTTTTTGTCTGTGTCCTTTGTGTGTCCCACCGCTTTTTTCAGCTGCCCAAAAGGGAAGAAATGTGTCTTACGAAAATATGTCCGCAATCTGGCGGTTTTCGGGGATACAAAAAGGAGCGGGACACGCGCCCCGCTCCGATAATGCTTATTTATTCCTGAATTGCTTCGTTGATCTTCGCAATTTCGCTCTCGGCAAGCTCCGTGCGCGTTTCGGAATCGTTTATGAGGGGGCCGCCGTCATAATCATCAAGGGCCAGACCGCCATGCAGCAACTCAAAAGTTTGCTGCTCCACGCCGCCTTTGTTCTGCCAGTTATTATCCACCGTAAATTCATCATAAAGTTTTCCGCTGTTATAATCCACTACGAGAAGAATAGTCTTCATGACGGTACTGCTATCGGACATATACAGGCAATCTGCTTTGATCTCTAAGAAATGAAAGGACAGCTTGTCCGGACCAATGTTATCTGCCGAAACTTCAATGACCCGCGTGACAGAAAAGTTGTTTTCTTCTTCGCCGAAGATCGCTTCGAAATCTGCTTTTCTCTCCAGATAGCCCTCGCTTTGAATGTATTCATTCAAGTGCTCGATCAGAAAATCGGTGACGGAGATTTCTTTCCCATCCACGACAAGATTCGCAGGTGTGCTGCTTTTTCCACCATCCACGGCAGAATCAGCCGGTGTGTTGTTTTTTTCACCGCAAGCCGCAAGGCTTAGGCACAGTACCGCCGCCAGAAGCAGTGCGATCAGTTTTTTCATGTTCTCGTTCCCCGTTTCATGTGTTATTGGACACCCGCTCCATGATTGAATTGCATTGTAAGAATAGTATAGCATACGCCCTCATGAAATTCAACACGGGTCTTGTACATGGACAAAAGGGAAAATCATCAGAATCTGCTCCCTTGGCGTTTCAACGAACGCCCATTTCTGACGGCGTGCAAAAGAAACCGCCCGGAGAAGTTCCCCTTCTCCGGGCGTTCTGTATAGAGCAATTACCGGTTTTTCCGCTTCTTTTCCGCCAGGCAGAGCAAAGCGATCCCGCCTGCGGAGAGAACAACGGTCCATCCCAGGAGCGGGCCGCCGGTTTTGGGGGCCGTGGGGATGGTGACGTCTTCCTCCGGGGACTCCTCAGTGCCATCCGCCGCGGGAGTGGCGCTGGGGGCGGCATAGGTGATGGTCACAGGGGACAGACTGTAAAAGCGGACGCGGATTCCGTCCTTCTCCGGGGAGTTGGGCAGAATCTCGATCTCCCCGGCGCGGCTGCCGGTGGTGATCATGTGGGCCACCACAAAGGTAAAGGTTTCATCGGTTCCTTCGGGGTAGGGCAGGAGGACCTCCACGCCTTCCGCCGGGAAGTTTCTCTCCGTGACCTTGGTCACGGCGCCGTTGGCGTTCTTGATCTGAAGGGTCACGTCCAGGAGCACGGTGCGGGCGGCGTCCTTGTCAAGGCTGGGGTCGGCGGCCAGGGAGGCCGCTGCCAGCGCCTGATAAACGGCGTCCGTGGTGGGGTACTGGCCGGAAACGCTTTCCGGCACCTTGTCCAGACCGGCGGAAACCACCGTTTCCAGGGTCTTGGAGGGAGCCGCCGGCTCGTTGTCGGAAGCAGGCACGTCCAGCTTGGGAATCCGGATTTCCGCCTCATCCTCAATGGGCTGGGTCCCCGCCTGGTCCTTGAAGGCGGCATGGCAGATTTCGCACTCCCAGTACGCGGTGTGGCCGTCCTCCGTGTAGGTCGGGGCTTTTTCGGGGACTTCAACGAGCTGGTGGACGCCGGTCCCTTCCGTGTACTCGGCAAATTCGCCGTTTTCGTCAAATGTCTGGTGGCAGACTTCACACTCGTACCAATCGGACTGGAATCCGCCGTTGCAAGGCGTGTAGTCCGTTTCGTGCTTCTCGCCCAGAACGTGGTCGGCGGTGGGTTCGGACCACTCCATAAATTCGCCGTTTTCGTCGATGGGCTGATGGCAGACCTCGCACTCATACCAATCGGACCGGAATCCGCCGTTGCAAGGCGTGTAGTCCGCTTCATGCTTCTCGCCCAGAATGTGGTCGGAGGTGGGTGCGGATTCTACCATGGGGTCGCCGTTCTCGTCTACGGGCTGGTGGCAGAGTTCACACTCGTACCAATCGGACTGGAATCCGCCGCCGCAAGCGGTGTAATTCGGTTCGTGCTTCTCGCCCGGAACATGGCCGGAAGTAGGTTCGGACCACTCCATGAATTCGCCGTTTTCGTCAAACGCCTGGTGGCAGACTTCACACTCATACCAGTCGGACTGGAATCCGCCGCCGCAGGACGTGTAATTTGATTTGCGCTTCTCGCTCAGAATGTGGTCGGATGTGGGCTCGAACCATTCCATGGTTTCGCCGTTCTCGTCTAGGGGCTGGTGGCAGATTTCGCACTCGTACCAATCAGACTGGAATCCGCCGTTGCAAGGGGTGTAATCCGCTTCGCGTTTCTCGCCCAGAACGTGGCCGGAAGTAGGTTCGGACCATTCCATGGTTTCGCCGTTTTCGTCTACGGGCTGGCCGCAGATTTCGCACTCGTACCAATCAGACTGGAATCCGCCGTTGCAAGGGGTGTAATTCGATTCGTGCTTTTCGGAGCCGGGGTTGTGGGAGCCGGTGGGGGGGGAGCCGTTGATGGAGTTTCCGTCAGCATCGCAAGGCTGGCCGCAGGTCTCGCACTCGTACCAGTCGTCCTTGAAGCCGCCGCCGCAAGCGGTGTAATTCGATTCGTGCTTTTCGGAGCCGGGGTTGTGGGAGCTGACAGGCGGGAAGACTTTCAGGGTATTGCCATCGGCATCGCAAGGCGCACCGCAGACGTCGCATTCGTACCATTCTTCTTGGATGCCGCCACAGCAAGGGGTGTAGTTGGGTGCGCTCTTTTGGGAGCCGGGGGTGTGGCCCATGGGGCAGTTGTTGCCGGGGCCGACATACAGTGCGGCGTGACCATTGGCGTCGCAAGGCGTGCCGCAGACGGTGCAGGTATAGTAGCTGCGGATGTAGCCGCCGTTCTTACTGTCCCAGTTGGCTGGTTGGAGGACAGAACCGGGGGTATGGGGGTGAGGCTGGGGGCCGGCGGGGGTGTAGACGGAGCCGTCTCCGTTTGCATCGCAAGGCAGGTCGCAGACGGTGCAGCGGTAGTAGTCGTTCTTGCAGCCGCCGGTGCAGGGAGCGTAATCGGCAGGATACTGGGTGCTGCCGGGGGTGTGGCCGTTTAGGGTGGTGAGATCGACAATGGTTCCGTCTTTATCCACCACATGACCGCAGGCTTTGCAGTAGTAATACTGCGCGGTGTCGGTGCCGGCGCAGGTCGTTCCATAGGGGTCGCCGATGACATGGCGCTTCCCGCCGACGGCACTGCCGCCGCTGCAGCCGTTATCGGGGCCGACGAGCACTGCGTTGTAGCCGTCTTCGTCGCAGGCATAGCCGCAGACGGTGCAGATATAGTAGTCGTAGGCATAGCCGCCGGTCTGACTGTTCCAGTCGGCTGCATGGAGCTCGGTGCCGGGGGTGTGGGAGTCCGCAGCGCAGGCTGCGGCAGCTGTGACGCTTCCGCCCGGCAGCAGGCCGATGAGGAGCGCCAGAGAAAGCAGGAAGGCTCCGGCTTTCTTGCCAATGGTTGTTTTCATGGTTTTCCCTCTTTCTGTTCGGTATATAAGAACAGCTTACCGCTTTTTCGAGGGAAAAACAATTACCTGGGTGCATAGTACCGGCTTATCTGAAGATCGCGCCGTCGGTTTTGATGGGGTAGGAGATGGGGTTGTCAATGTCGGTGGTGTTGTTTTCAAAAACCGTGCCCACAAAATCCAGCAGCGTGCTGCCGGGAATGTTCAGAAACTGCACGCCGATGCCGTTTCCCTCGACTACGGAGTCCGGGAAGGCGGTCTTGAAGGAGTAGTAGCTGTTGGTGTTGTAGCGGAAGCCGATGCCGTTTTGCCGGAAGGTGCAGGATTCCACGCCGATCATGCCGCCGTCTTCCACGTCGGCGCCGATGTCGTAGCCTGTGAAGGAGCAGTGGTTGATGACGGCGGAGGCGCTGGCGGTCAGGCCGGTCCCGCCGCTGCCCACAAAGTCCAGATCGTGAAGCATGACGTTATCAGGAAAGTGGGTGCTGACGGTCAGGGAGCCTTCGATCACGGTGCGGCCGCTTCCGTCGGAGCAGCCGTAGAGGTTCACCGCCCGGGTGGTGATGCCAAGGTCGCCGGTATAGGTTTCCGGGGAAAGGTAAATGTCCACCACCGTTTCCGCCGGGACTTCCTCGTCGATGCGCTTTAAAAGGGCACGAAGGTCTTCCATGGTGGTTAAGGGGACATCGTCGGCGGTGTAGGCCATCCGGGACAGGGGGATGATTTCATAGGTGTGCTTCAAGCGGATGGTATCGCCGTTTTTCATGAAAAGCGTCCAGATAATGTCGTTTGTCCCGCTTTGGCCGGTGAGGATGACTTCGGCGCTGAGGGTGGAGGGGGCGAAGACGTCCATGTGGCCGATCCTGCCGAAGGTGATGGTATGGGCCTCGTCGGGGGAGGCGGTCACGGTGAAGTTTTCCACCTTGGAGAGGAAGGCGTCGGGGTCGACTAAGGCACCGTTCTGATAAATGCCCATCAGGGAGGGGAGGCAGGTCTCACCGTCGGCGGAGAGGGTGAGGGAGCGCTGTTCCTCCGGGCGACCGTCCCGGATGTCGTCGGGGAAGGTGCTGAGGCAGAGGTCGTAGGTGCCGTCCTTATCGGTATAGGTAAGGGAAGCGCCGCCCTCGAAGGTTTTGGGGCGGTGAGGGAGGAAAAGGATCGCAAGCACGATCCCGGTCAGCAGGAGGACGGAGAGAAGGGCGTACAGCGTCTTTTTCCGCCAGAGACGGGGCGGTTTTACTTTCGTCCGGTCGATCTGGCTCTGGGCGCAGTGGGGGCAGAAGGAAGCGTTCTCCGGCAGCTCCGCGCCGCAGTTTCTGCATGGTTTGCTCATGAGGTCCTCTCCTTACAGGTCTTCCATTAAATGAAGCACGTTTTTGTATCGTTTCTGGGGATTCACCCGGGTGCATTTCTGAACAACGCGGCCCAGCCGTCCGCCGGCCAGCTCCTTGGAGGGGTGCCGGCCCGTGAGCAGGATGTTCAGCAGCACCCCCAGGGCGTAGATGTCCGCCCGCTGGTCGGTCTGGGCGATGCCGTACTGCTCCGGAGCGGCATAGCCGGTGGTGCCCAGGACCTGGGTGTCCCGGCTGATTTCGTCCTTGAAGACCCGGGAGGCGTCGAAGTCGATGAGGACCGCCTGGTCTCCCCGGAGGATGACGTTTTCCGCCTTGACGTCCCGGTGGACGATGCCCATGGAGTGGAGCACCCACAGGGCGCTGCAAAGCTGCAAAGCGATCTCCCGGGCCTTGCCGGGGGTGAACCGCCCTCCGGCCAGAAGCTCGGAGAGGGAATCCCCCTGGATGTACTCCTCCAGCACCGCCGTATGGCCGCCCTGCTCCGCCGCCTCCCAGATTTTCGGCAGATTGGGGCAGGAGACGGTCAGGAGCTTCCGGTAGACCTGGCCGCTCCCCTGATACTGGCGAAAAATAAAGCGCGCCCCGCTCTGCCGGTGCCGCAGAAGCGAAATGCGGCCCCGTTCGCCGTTTTTAATGATGGAAACCGTCTCATAATCCCGTTCCACGCTGGACAGCAGATAGGAATAAATCGCCCTCACTCCTTGACGCTATGCAAAGCGCATATTGATTTTGCCAATGAAACCCGGTATTATTATACATGGAAACGATTGGATTGTAAAGGCGGAAAGCAGATGAAAGATACCAACGACCTCCGGCAGGAGCTGATGGAGGCGGCAGATCTGGACCAGTTCCTGGCGGAAAACCAGGAGAACTTCGAAAACGGCAGCGTCTGCGACCTGCTGCGGCAGCTGTTCCGGAAGCGGAAAATTTCCAAGGCGACCCTGGCCAAGCAGTCGGGGATGAGCGAGGTCTATCTCCACCAGGTCTTTGCCGGGCGGCGGAACCCCTCCCGGAACCGCCTGCTGTGCCTGTGCTTCGGCCTGACCGCCACCCTGGAGGAGACCCAGGAGCTCTTAAAGCAGTGCGGCCTGGCCCAGCTTTACCCCAAGAACAAACGGGACGCCATCCTCCTCTACGGTATCGTCAACGGGATGGACCTGTTTGCGGTAAACGACAAGCTGTTTGCGGAGAATGAGGAGACGCTGTACTGATTGAATCCTTCGGAGCGGGGCCAATGCGGCTCCGCTCTTTTCGTTCTTGCTTTTCCGTGGGAATCCTGCTAAAATAAGCACAGAAGCACTTTGGAGAGAATGGAAGGAGCGTCCCTATGACCTATTGTTTCCTGCGGTTCCCCGGCGGCAGATTAAAGGCCGTCACCCTGAGCTACGATGACGGCCATCGAAGCGACATCCGGCTTTCGGAGACCATTACCCGTTACGGGCTGGAATGCACCTTCAATCTGTGCAGCGGATTGATTGGAAAAGGCGAGCCGTTTCTGACGGCGGAAGAAATCCGGGAGCATATTCTGGATAAGGGCCACGAGATCGCCGTTCACGGCGAGTACCACAGAGCCTGCGGCCTTGTCCGTCCCGCCGACTGCGTCCGGGATGTGCTGAACTGCCGGCTTGCGCTGGAAAGCCGCTTCGGCGGGATCATCCGGGGCATGGCATATCCGGATTCCGGGATCCGGCATTTCGAAAACGGCGCCAGTTATGAGGAGGTCCGGCGGATTCTGCAGGGCCTGGGCATCGCCTATGCCAGAAGCCTGGGCGGGGACAACGACCGCTTCGATCTGCCCACGGATTGGTACGACTGGGTTCCCACGGCCCACCACGCCAACCCGAAGGTGCTGGACTTCATCGAGAAGTTCCATGACATCCGGGATTTTGACTACCCGGCCCGGAACACGCCCCGGCTGTTCTATCTGTGGGGCCACTCCTTTGAGTTCGAGAATACCGGCTGGGAGCTGCTGGAGACCATCTGCGCCCGGCTTTCCGGCCATGAGGACGTCTGGTACGCCGCCAATACGGAAATCTACGACTACGTCGCGGCCTACAACTCCCTGATCTTCAGCGCCGACGGCCTGACAGTGTACAATCCCACCCTGGTCAGGCTCTGGATGTACGCGGACGGCGCCATCCTGACCATTGATCCCGGCGAGACCAAGCGGATCGGTTGAAAAATCCCCCGGCATCAAGGATGCCGGGGGATTTTTGCGTCTACCCCTTCCGATGCCCGCTGGGATTGGTGTGGTAGAACCGCTTGTAGGCCCGGGAAAACGTCACCCTGGAGGCATAGCCGCAGCGCTCTCCCACGGCGTTGATGGGCAGGTCCGTTTCCTCCAGAAGGCGGCGGGCCTCGGTCATCCGCAGGCTTTCCACATAGGCGAAAAAGGTCAGGCCGCTGGCGGCTTTGACCATGCTCTGCAGCTCGCCCTCCGAGATGCCGAACGCCTCCGTGACCATCTGGACGTAAAGCCCGGGGTTCCCCAGGTTCTCCCGGATGAACCCCATGACCTCGTCGGCCCGGAGGGAGGACGCCTGGTCGTAGTACCGGCTGACGGCGGCTCCGGCGTCCTGGAGGAGCTTCCGCAGATCGTTGAAAAGGCTGGTCCCCCGGGAGGGGTACTCCGGCAGCGGGGGCAGGGCAATCCCCGGGATGCCGCGGAACTGGGACAGGGCGCTGGTGCAGGCGTAAAAGACGCACTTCAAAGCGTCCTCGCTGGGGCTGGCGGAGGCCTCGTACTCGTCCAGAAGCCCCAGGAGCCCGTCGATCTGCCCGGCCAGGAGCATCTTCACCACAATGGCCCGGCTGATGGTGGGCTGGGGCGTGTACAGGGCGGCGGTCCCGGTTTCCTCCGGGGCCTGGGGCCCGGGAGACCGCCTGCCGGAGAACCGCAGCTGGTAATAGGCCCGGGTGTACTCCTCATAGACCGCCCGGGGGTCGGCGCACACCGGCGACAGGACCAGGGAGCCCTCCGGCCCCAGGGCGCTTTGCAGCCCCGAAAGCCCCCCGTCGCCGGGGAAGTCCCGGTCAAAAATCAGCGCGGCCAGGTTTCCCTGTAAGGGATAGCACAGGCTCCCGACGGGAAGGACCTCCCGCATCCGGAGAAGGAGCCCGCCGCTCTCCGGTTCCCCGCCGGGCTTCACCAGCAGCACCCGGGCCGGGAGCTTTTTCCGGACAAACCGGGCGGAATCCTCGGAGAGGAACACCGGCCCGTTTTCCAACAGGGTCACGAAGGTGTAGTACTGCAGATTCTCCGCCTGGCGGGTCAGCTCGTTGCTGTAAGCCTGGAGGGCCAGGCCGCTTTGGTTCAGGACGTCCAGAATCCGCCGGGACTCCCGGGTGGCGAACCGGTGGGAGGCCGCAGGGTCCAACGCCCCGGTCTCGTCCAGGGCGTTGGCGGCGTCGAAGATGAGCCGGGTGGGCCGGGTGCTCTGGTAGGAGAACATGACCATGAGGACGATCCCCAGCAGGATGTACCCCACGGAAAACAAGAGAGCCGACAGGTAGAAGTCCCGGAGCTCCGCCCGGGAGAGGACCCGGGGCATCCGGAACTCCACGGAAAGGCCGGAGTCCCCCGTGATGCAGATGGCGTCGGAACAGGACCCCTCCCGGTCGCCGCCCTTGGCGTAGAGCACCGTCCCCCGGGGGTCCGTCAGGGTCAGGGAGCCGGAGAAAAAGGTGCTGTTGTGGAGCAGGATGGACAGCAGCTGCTCCTCCCCGATGATGACGTAGAACCACGCCGTGTGCCGGGAGGAGCTGATGGGGAACCGCAGGCAGTAGGTCAGCCCGGAGTAGGTCCCGTTGTCGTAGGTGGTGTAGGACCGCAGGGGGAGGAGCCCGGCGTTCTGCCCCTCCGAGAGGAAGGCGGTCCATTCCTCCGCGCTGCCGCAGCCGTCGCAGGCGAGAAAGCCGCCGTAAAGCTCCCCGGCGTTCAGATGGAACCGCTGCCGGGTCAGGACCACGCCGTTTTGCAGGATGAACCCGATGTCCGTTTTATTGGGAAGATACATGGCCGAGGCGGTGAAATCCTCCTGGGCCTTTTTGATGTGGTAGAAATTCTCCGTCTTTTTCCCGGCGGAAAAGGAGCGGCTCAGGTCCTCCGGATTCAGGGCAGAGACCTTGGAGATGGAGGAGAGCCGGTTCATGGACACGGCCGCGGACTGGTAGGTGTCCAGGGTGGACTCCAGCTGGAGGAGCCCGGTGTGGAGCATCTCCTCCGTGACCTTCATGGAGCGCTTGGTCAAAGCGTTGACCGACACCCGGAGAAAGACGAAGAAAAAGCAGGCCAGCACCAGAAAAAACACGCAGTAAAACAGCAGAAAGCTGCTGAAGGTGGAAAGGTCCCGGAGCCCGGAGGACGGGCGGCGGTTTTGGTTCGGCTTCTTCATGACGGCCCTCCTTTCGGGTCTCTCTGTAAATTATACCGAAAAAGTGCGGGATTGTAAAGGGAAAACCCGTCAATCCGGCGATTTGTTACGTCCAAAAGGAAATTGCTACACCCAAAATTCCCGGATTTCCCGCCGGAATGGGGAAAGTGTTACCCCGTTCCGGAATCTGTGTCCTTGCGCAGCCCGGGCGGCCATGGTATAGTGGTGGTGAGATATCTCAGGCGCTTCATCCCAAATATCAGTCAAAAGCCCGAAGGAGGTTTTTCACGTTATGACACGGAAAGTACTCGCCCTTGCCCTTTGCGCCCTGATGGCCCTGGCTTCCGCCGGATGCGGAAACAAGCCTTCCACTTCCTCAGAGCCCGCCTCGTCCGCCCCCGCGTCCTCTGCCGCGTCCTCTGCCCCGGCGGAGGAGCACTACTATAACGACCCCGGCACCCTTCCCATTGTAAAGGAAGCCACCACCCTGACCTTCGGCGTCCCCCAGGACGCCGCCATCGAGGACTGGGAGACCAACGAATATACCAAGTACCTGGAGGACAACACCGGCATCGACCTGAAATTCGAGACCTACCCCTCGGACGAATTCCTTTCCAAGATCGACCTGATGATGGCCGCCGGCGGAAAGGACCTCCCCGACGTCATCACCGGCACCACCTTCTCCATGACCTCCCTGGTGAGCTGGGCCAACGCCGGACGGATCATCGCCGTCAACGACTACTACGACACCCTGGCCCACTACCTGCCGGCGTCCATCGCCGACTGCGAGCGGACGGATTACGACACCCTTCTCCAGCTGATCACCTCCTACGACGGGAAAATCTACGGCCTGCCCAGCTACTCTGAGGCGGCCAACCAGTGCGTCTCCCAGGGCCGGGCCATTGTGTATAAGCCCTGGCTGGAGGCTCTGAACCTGGAGCACCCCACCACCCTGGACGCCTACCGGGAATACCTGGAAAAGGTCCGGGACAACGACCTGAACGGCAACGGCGACAAGTCCGACGAGATTCCCCTCATCGGCTGCAAAAACACCCTGGGCAACCTGAAGAACCTGTTCCTGTCTCCCTTCCTGCTGTCCAACGGCACCGACCTCTGGTACGTGGACAACGGCGAGATCAAATTCAACTATAACCGGGAAGAATACGCCCAGGGCCTGCGCTACATCCGCGGCCTCCTGGAAGACGGCCTTCTGGACCCCATGACCTTCACCCAGGACCAGGCCCAGATGACCGCCCTCATTACCGGCGAGACCCATCAGGTGGCCTCCTTTATCCGGGGCAGCCAGTCCAACGTTCCCAAGGACGATCCCCGCTGGGTGGACTATTCCTGCTACGTCTACGCCCTGGCAGGCCCCAGCGGACAGCGCTACAACGCCTATAACGCCGCGGTGCCCCGGCTTTCCTACATCATCACCAGCAACTGCCGGTACCCCGAAGCCGCGTTCCTCCTGGGGGACTACATGGGCTCCGAGGACTGCTCCTACATCAACCGCTACGGCTTCAAGGACCGGGACTGGTTCGAGGTGGACCCCGCCGAGGGCAAGTACGTGAACCTCTACGGCAACGAGCTGGTACGCTATAACGAAGCCAACGCCAAGTGGGGCAAGCTCCAGAACACCTGGTGGGGCAACCTGGGCGTCAGCATCCTGCCCACCAAGCTCCTCCACGCCTCCGCCATTGAGAACAACCCCGAAGCCGCCGCCACCGTCTACACCAAAAACGTGGCCGAAAGCTCCCTGGACGCCCTGAATTACACCGATCCCTCCCGGGTCCTCTACGGCATGGTATACAACGAGGAGGAAATGGAGATCCAGGAGGACGTCTTTGCCCCCATCCAGACCTACGTCAACGAGTGCTTCTCCCGGTTCTGCCTGGGCGACCTCTCCATTGACGGCGATTGGGACAAATACTGCGCCGAGCTGGACCAGATGGGCCTGGACAAGGTCCGGGAGTCCATGCAGAACTGCTACGACCGCATGATGGGCTGACCCCCTCCGCGCGTATGGGGAGCGGTCCGTCCGCTCCCTCTGCGCCACCTTTCAATCAGGAGATGAATTCCATGTCTTTGCACGAAACCTACCTGAACACCCTGACCCCCTGGCTCTCCAAAGCCGCCGGAAAGGTCTTCACCTGTCCGGACCGGCCGGAGCTTTCCTATTACGGCGACGGCACCAACAGCTGGGGCGTCCAGACCAACCAGAAGGCCCTGTCCGCCTTTGCCATTGCCGCCACCGACCCTCTTTTCGAGGAAGCCGCCGCGGGAATTTCCCGGGAAGCCTTGCTCCGGAAGGCCCTGGCCTGCCTGCGGTACTCTCTGGCTACCCACCTTTCCGGGGATTACCACCTGACCAACGGCCCGGCGGAGCGCTGGGGCCACACCTGGATCAGCGTCCTGGGAGTGGAGCGGATGGCCTTCGCCCTCCACGCCCTGGAGCCCTATTACACCGGGGAGGACCGGGCCGCCCTCCGCCGGATGTCCCTTTCGGAGGCGGATTTCCTCCTGACCAGCTACCCTGTCCGGGCGGGCCTGGTGGAGAACAACCGTCCGGAAAGCAACATGTGGAACGGCGCGCTGCTCCTCCGCTGCGCCCTGGAATACCCCGACGCCCCCAACGCGGCCCTTTATGAGGAGCGGGGGAGGCTGTTCATCCTGAACTCCATTTCCGTCCCCTCGGAGGAGAAGGAGCCCTGGTTTGTGGGGGCCAACTTCTTCGAATCCATGGCCACCAATCACCACGAATACATGAATGTCGGATATATGGTCATCACCCTGTCCCAGATGGCCTATCTGCATTTTACCTATAAGCTCCATGGAAAGCCCGCCCCGGACTACCTTTATAAAAACGCCCGGCGGCTGTGGGACCTGGTCCGGGAGTGCATCTTCCCCGACGGACGGCTGCTGCGCATCGGCGGCGACAGCCGCATCCGCTACTGCTACTGCCAGGATTACCTGAACATGGTCCTCGCCCTGGCCGCGGACCGCTTCGGCGAAAACACCGCCCGGCTGGAAGAATCCTGGCAGCGCACCGTCAACCGGGAACAGGCCGAAAACGCCGACGGCACCTTCCTTTCCGCCCGGCTGGAGCTGTTCCGGGAGCGGGCACCCCTCTATTTCGCCCGGCTGGAGGCCGACCGGGCTGCATCTGCCGCCCAGGGCGCCTTCCTCCACCGGACCTGGCCCTCCCTGGAAACCGCCGGGACCCCTTCGGCCCTGGAGGAGCCCTATCAGTGGCACGACCCCTACCACGGCGGCTGCTTTGTCCGGAACCGGGAGAACATCTCCTCCTTCGTCTGGATCGCCGCCCAGAAGCCCCAGGGCCTGGCGCTGCCCCTTTCCGACAGCTCCCTGGCCGAGTGGGACCGGAACCTGGTCAGCTGCTTTGACGGCGACGGCCTTTATAACGAGCACATCGTCCTGGAGCACCAGGAAACCATGCTCTCCCCCGGCTTTGTCACCTCCGGCCGGACCCTTTCCCGGACCTGGGAAATGCTGGACGAAAGCAAGCGGGAGGAGAAAAACGTGGAGCTGACCTTGGCTTACGCCGCCCTTCCCGACGGCGCCACCACCGTGACCATCCAGTACGCCCGGGCGGTGCGGCACTGCCACCTGCTCCGGGTGAAGGGCCTCCACCTGAACATCCCCAACGACCTGTTCAACGGCTATCGCCGGGATTACGCCGGAGACGGCGGCCGGTGGCTCTGCGTGGACGGCCGCCTCGGCGTGGCTTCGGTTTACGGCGATCCCCTGACCCTCCGCCCCGGCGATCACCGGACCATCGGCCTGCGGAACGTCTACACCTACGACCGGGGGATGCTCCAGGTGGATGAGGTTTGCACCACCCTGTCGGAAGAGCCCCGCTGGTACGAGGACGGCTCCTGCATCCTGGACTTTGCCGCTGTTCTCCGCTCCGGCGCGGACCCGGCGGAGACGGAAGCCCTCCAGAAGCGCTGCCGCCGGCTGGAGACCTCCCCGGACCTCCGGGCCGTGTCCGTGCCGGGCCGGGACGGCAAGGACTATCTTGTGGTCCTGAACCTGACCGCCCAGCCGGTCTCCTTTGCGCCGGAGGGCCGGGAGCCTGCGGAGCTTCTCCCCGGCCAGGCGGCGGTCCTCTGAACGAAAAAAGCCAAGACGACGACGGAGGCGTTTACATGGGAGCCAAATTCAAGCGCATCATGGCGCGGTACTGGCAGCTGTACCTTTTCCTGCTGCCCCCAGCGGTCTACACCCTGATTTTTCTCTACTATCCGATGACCGGCGTCCAGCTGGCCTTCAAGGATTTCGACTACGCCCTGGGCATCTGGGGCAGCCCCTGGGTGGGGCTCAGGCAGTTCCGGAAATTCTTTTCCAGCTATATGTTTCAGCGGGTCATGACCAATACCCTGCGCATCTCCTTTCTGGGGCTGCTGGCGGGATTCCTGCTGCCCATCCTCTTTGCCCTCTGCCTGAACTGCGTGTATCACCCCCGGTTCAAGCGGGTGGCCCAGACCATCACCTATCTGCCCCACTTTATCTCCACGGTGGTGCTGGTGGGGATGCTCAAGCAGTTTTTCAACCCCCACTTGGGCATTTACGGCATCGTCTACACCTTTTTCACCGGAAACACGGCGTCGGACCTGTTTGCGTCGGCCTCGGCCTTCGACCCGCTGTACATCATCTCCGGGGTGTGGCAGAGCTTCGGCTGGGGGTCCATTCTGTACCTGGCGGCGCTGTCCGGCGTCTCCCCGGAGCTTTACGAGGCGGCCACCATCGACGGGGCCACCCGGTTCCAGCGGGTGCTCCACGTGGACATCCCGGCCATTCTCCCCACCATTATCATCATGCTGATCATGAACGCCGGCTCCATGCTCAACGTGGGCTTTGAAAAGATCTACCTGATGCAGACGGACATGAACCTCCGGGTGTCGGAGGTCATCTCCACCTTTGTCTACAAGCGGGGCCTGGGCAGCGGCGGAAATTCCGACTACGCCTTCTCCACGGCGGTGGGGCTTTTCAACAACGTCATCAACCTGATCCTTCTGGTGACGGTGAACCGGATCGCCGCCAGGGTCAGCGAGACCAGTCTCTGGTAAGGAGGACGCCATGAAACAATCGACCAGAATGCGGATGCTGCGGCAGGATAAGATTTTCTACGCCATCGTCTACACCGTCATCGTCCTGCTGACCCTTTCCGTGCTGTACCCCATCATTTACATTCTTTCCTCGTCCTTCTCCTCCGGCGAGGCGGTGTCCTCGGGGAAGGTCCTCCTTTTCCCGGTGGACTTTTCCCTGGCGGGCTACCGACGGGTCTTTGAGAACTCCCGGGTGTGGATCGGCTACCGCAACACCATTTTCTACACCGTGGTGGGCACCCTGAACAACCTGTTCATGACCATGATCTGCGCCTACCCCCTGTCCCGCCGGGGCCTTCCCGGCCGGAAGGGACTGATGCTGTTCTTCGTCTTCACCATGTACTTCTCCGGCGGCATGATCCCGTCCTACCTGCTGATGCGCAGCCTGGGGTACATCAATACGGTGTGGGCCATCATCGTCCCGGGCTCCTTCAGCGTCTACCAGATGATCGTGGCCCGGACCTTCATCAACAGCACCATCCCCGAGGAGCTTTTCGAGGCCGCCACCATCGACGGATGCAGCGATTTCCGCTACTTCCAGACCTTCGTGGTGCCCCTGTCCAAGGCCATCATCACCGTCATGACCCTCCAGTACGCCGTGGGCCACTGGAACTCCTACTTCCGGGCCTACATCTACCTGAGCAACAAGAACCTGTTCCCTTTGCAGGTCTTTCTCCGGGAGATTCTGGTCATGAACCAGATCGAATCCTCCGACATCGTGGACCTGGAAACCCAGGCCATCATGCAGGGCATGGCGGACCTTTTGAAGTACTCCCTGATCGTGGTGGCCACCCTGCCCATTATGCTGATCTACCCCTTTATCCAGAAGTATTTCGTCCAGGGGGTCATGGTAGGCTCCCTGAAGGGTTGACAGCGGTTCCGCAATTTTGTAAAATGAGGTGAAAGCATGTTGAAAACTGCTTTGATCGGCCTTGGCCGGATCGGCATGGCCTACCACCTGCCGGAGATTCTGAAGCACCCGGAGTACCGGCTCATCGCCGTGGCCGACGTGGACCCCTCCCGGCTGGAGGAGGCGTCGGCCCTCAGCGGGGCCCGGGGCTACGTCGATTACCGGGAGATGCTCCGGAAGGAGGAGCTGGACCTGGTGGTCATCGCGTCCCCCACCCTGTTTCATAAGGAGCAGGCCGTGGCGGCCATGGCCGCAGGCTGCGGCGTGATCCTGGACAAACCCATGGCGGCGGACCTTTCCTCCACCCGGGAGATCGCCGCTGCGGCGGAGACCTATGGCCGGAGGATCACCGTCTACCAGCCCCACCGGTTTTTCGCCCTGTCCACGGTGGTCCGGCGGGTGCTGGACTCCGGGGTTCTGGGGGAGGTCTTCCAGATGCGCCGCTGCACCAGCAACTACGTCCGCCGCAGCGACTGGCAGGCCCTGAAAAAGTACGGCGGCGGGATGCTCAACAATTTCGGCTCCCACTATATCGACCAGCTGCTGTATTTTTCCGGGGAAACGGTGAAAAAGGTCTTCTGCCGGCTCCAATGCGTGGCCACCCTGGGGGACGCCGAGGACGTGGTGCGGATCGTCATGGAGACGGAAAAGGGCGCCGTCCTGGATGTGGACATCAACCAGGCGGCGGCCATTTATCCGGAGCCCTTGCTGATCCACGGCAAGTACGGCGCGGCCCGGCTGGAAAAGGATTCCGAAGGGAAAGAGGTCCTTCACGTCCGCTGGTACGACCCCAAGGAGCTGCCCTCCGCCTAGCTGCTGGACAGCCTCACCGGCCCGGACCGCCGCCTTCCCCAGGAAACCTTCCCGTGGAAGGAAGAATTCCACCCCATCCTCCCCGGGGACGAGAGGGACTACTACGCCCTCTGCGCCCGGTACTTTACCGGCGTGGGTCCAGCCCCGGTTCCCCTGGAGGAAACCATCCGGGTCATGGAGCTGATCAGCGCCTGCCGGGAGGCCGCGGATTAGGGGCCAAAAAGGTACACGGAGGGCCCCCGGAAGGAAAAGGAAGGGGCGGTTTTTCGCCCGGCTTCGGCCCATGCTGGATGCTGGACGACGGCGCGGTTGGGGCCAACTGGGGCATTTAGCCGCCGCCTTGCGCTTAATCCGGGAGCCCCGAAGGAAGTTAACTTTGGCTTTTTGCCGGAAAATTTCGGTCCCGGCTTTTCCCCGGAATTCTATTCCCAGTCTCTCTGGGAAATTTTTGTCCACGGCTTTCCCATGGAAAATTTTGCCCGGTCTCTCCCCGGAAAATTTCTGCCCACGGCCTTCCACAGGAAAGTATTTACCCCGACTTCCCCCAGGGGACCGGCTCTTTCGCCTGGTATTTTTGGGGGGAGGAGCGGGTTCTTTGGAGGGGCGGTTAGGCGGTATCGGAGTTGGCCAAGGGGACAGATTTTAGGGGCAAAAAAGGTGCTTGGAGGGTCATGAAAAGGTCATGGAAAGGTAGGGGCGGTGCTTAAGCCGACCTTCGTCCAGCGGGGAGCGGCCTGGGTCGAGTGCTGGTTGATGACGAGCCAGGGCTGTCTGGACATCGGGCCGCCTTGCGCTGAATCCGGGAGGCCCCGAAGAAAATTCACCTTGGCTTTTCGCCGAAAAGTTTCGGCCCGGTCTCTTCCTGGAAAATCTTGCCCACGGCTTTCCCCAGGAAAGTTTTGTCCCGGTCACTCCCTGGAAAATTTTGCCCACGGCTTTCCCCAGGAAAATTTCTATCCACGGTCTTCCACAGGAAAGTATTTACCCCGACTTCCCCAGGGGACCAGCTCTTTCGCCTGGTATTTTTGGGGGAAGGGGCGGGTCCTCTGGAGGGGTGTTTGGGCGGTATCGGAGTTGGCTAAGGGGACGGATTTCAGGGGCAAAAAAGGTGTGCGGAGGGTCATCAAAGGGTCATGGAAAGGTAGGAGTCTGGTATGAAAAAAATGGAACTTGTCCGCGTGAAACAGGGGACGGCGTCCACCCGGCGGTTTTCCAGTGGGAACACCCTCCCTCTGACCCAACTGCCCTTTGGGATGGCGTCCTTTGCGCCCCAGACGGCCAGCAACCGGGGGAACTGGTTCTACCACCCCGACGACCGCTGTCTGGAAGGAATCCGGCTGACCCATCAGCCCAGTCCCTGGATCGGGGACTACGGCGGATTGATCCTGATGCCCCAATCCGGGGTCCCGGAAACCGAACCGGCCCGGCGCTGGTCCGGCTCCCGGCCGGAGGAGCAGGTTCTCCGGCCGGACTATCTCCGGGCGGGGTTTTTAAGGTCCGGGGCGGTCTTTGAGCTGACCCCTGTCCAGCGGGGGGCGGCCTTCCGGGTCCGGTTCCCGGAGGACGGGCGGCGGGCTTACCTTTCCGTGATGCCGGTGGGCGGGGACTTTGTCTGCGCCTGGGACCCGGACCGGCGGGTCCTGCGGGGAAGCACCAGCCATTGCCCTCCCGCCGGGCGGAGGGCTTCCGGATGTACTTTGTCCTGGAGGTTTCCGGGGAAGTCCTTCCCGGTGAGAGTCTTTCCGGCACGGGCGGGTACCATCTGGCCCTGGCCGGGCGGGAGCTGGAAGGGCGGCTGGCCATCTCCTACATCAGCCCGGAGCAGGCCGCCGAAAACCTCCGGCAGGAGCTGGCCGGAAGGTCCTTTGACGCCCTCCGGGAGCAGGCCGCTGACCGGTGGGAGGAGGTCCTCTCCCGGGTGGAGGTGGAGACTGGGACCCAGGAGGAGCTGCGGACCTTCTACTCCTGCATGTACCGGCTGTTCCTCTACCCCCACAAGTGCTACGAGCGGACCGCCGACGGGGAGGCCCTTCACTTCTGCCCCCGGGACGGCTCGGTGCGGAAAGGGGTCCGGTATACCGACAACGGGTTCTGGGACACCTTCCGGACCTCCTTCCCGCTGCTGACCATTCTGGCGCCAAAGGAGCTGCCGGAAATTTTAGAGGGCTTTCTCCAGGACTACCGGGACGGGTCGCCGCTGCCCCGGTGGTCCTCCATGGGGGAGGCCGGGTGCATGCCCAGTTCCCTCATCGACGCGGTCATCGCCGACGCGGCGGTGAAGGGGCTGCTGCCCCGGGAATCCCTGGAAACGGCCTTTCAGGGGATGCTCTACCACGCCAACACCGCCTTTCCGGAGCGGCGCTTTGGCCGGAACGGGGTGCGGGAGTACTTACAGTACGGCTATGTCCCCTGCGACAAGGAGCCCCAGAGCGTCAACCTGACCCTGGACGCGGCCTACGGGGATTTCTGCATCGCCCAGGTTGCCCATGTTCTGGGGCGGCCGGAGGAGGCCGAGTACCGGCGGCGGGCCGGGAACTACCGGCTGCTTTTCGACCCGGAGACCGGCTTCATGCGGGCCAGAGACACCGGGGGCGGGTTCCGGCCGGGGTTCAGCCCCCTCCGCTGGGGCGGGGAGTACACCGAGGGCGGGGCGTGGCAGAGCTCCTTCTTTGTCCCCCACGACCTGGAGGGGCTGGCGGCCCTTCACGGGGGGCGGGAGGCGCTGCTCCGGAAGCTCCGGCAGATGTTTGACACGCCGCCGGTCTATGAGGTAGGGGAGTACGGCACGGAAATCCACGAGATGACCGAGATGGCGGCGGTGGACTTCGGCCAGTGCGCCATTTCCAATCAGCCCAGCTTCCATGTGCCCTACCTGTTCGCCGCTCTGGGGAGCCAGGGGGAGACGGACTTCTGGGTGGAGAAAATCTGCCGGGAGCTGTTTTCCTCCGCCGACGACGGGTTCCCGGGGGACGAGGACAACGGCTCCATGGCGGCGTGGTACCTGTTCAGCTGCCTGGGGCTGTACCCCCTCTGTCCGGGAACGCCGGTCTATATAAAAGGAAAGAAGCTGGTCCGGTCCGCCAGAATCCACGGGGTGGAGTGGGACCCTGCCGGGTTTGACCGGTGGATTCCCCACGACGCATTGCCGGTCCGGAAATGATGGGAGGTCGCACTATGAAATTCGCAATTATCGGCTGCCGCCACGGGCACATCGGGGAGTTTCTCCGGGAGATGACGGCTCTGGGCCACACCTGCGTGGGCATCTGCGAAGGGGAGGGGCCGTTGGCAAGGGCCATGGCGGAGACGTACCGGGTCCCCCTGACCGCCGATCCCCGGGACATCTGGGAGCAGGAGCCGGAGGTGGTGGGCAGCTCCGCTGTCAACTGCCGGAAGGTGGAGATTCTGGAGGAGTGCGCCCGACGGGGCGTCCATTTCCTGGCGGATAAGCCCCTGGCGGTCCGGCGGCAGGACCTGGAACGGGCGGAAGCGGTCCTCCGGGGCGGCTCCATTCAGTTGGGGATGCTGCTGACCGAGCGGTGGAACCCCGGTCTGGCGGCTCTCAAACAGGCCATCGACCAGGGGCGGCTGGGGCGGCTCATCGGCTTTACCATGGTGAAGCCCCACAAGCTGGTCCCGGAGTCCCGGGAGCCCTGGCACTTCCGCCGGGAGGAGAACGGCGGGCCCATTGTGGACCTGATGATCCACGATTTCGACCTGCTCCGGTGGTTCACCGGCTCCGAGATGGCCCAGGCCGAGGGGTGGGTCCAGGTGGGGAATCGGGAGGGGTACCCGGACTTCCCCGATGACGCCAGGGTTCTGGTCCGGATGGAAAACGGCGTCACCGCCTCCTTGCAGACCGACTGGTGGACCCCGGAGGGGTATCCCGCCTACGGTCAGGGGATGGTGATCTGCACCGGCACCCGGGGGCGCTGTGTGGTCCACACCACCGGGGACCCGATGTTCCGGCCGGGGAAGGGGAGCTTCGCCGTGCTGACCACGGAGGGGTCCGGGCCGGAGATTCTGCCGGAGCCGCCGGTTGGGGCTTCTCTGACCGAGGATTTCCTGGGGCGGATCGCCGGGAAGCCCGGCAGGGTGGGCCATGAGGACATCCTCCGGGCCAACGAGGCAGCCATCCGGGCCGACGAGGCGGCGGAGGTTCTGCGGTCTGGTTCCTGACGGACCTTTCGGGAGGGCCGCTCCTGCAGCGATGCTGCGGGGGCGGTCTTCTGCTTTTTGGGAAATTGGGTCGATTTATAGAAAAGTTCACAGTTTCTTGATACAATTATAGGAAATTTATGCAAATTGCACGATAGCTGTCGGGAAACTTTTACGCGGAAATCCGAAAAAAGCCAGGATAATGCCTTTTTCGTCCTTGTACTCCGGAGCAATATGTGCTATAATATTTCTAGTCAGTCGGATGTTTTTATTGACATTGTATAATAGCCGCTGGCGGACAATGCAGACAGAGATTCAGCTTTCGATTCTGCAATCATCATTTTATCAAAAAGAAGGAGCGGTATGGTATGAGACAGTATGAGGCGAGCAATATCCGGAACATAGCGGTCGTCGGTCACGGCGGGTGCGGAAAAACGAGTCTGGTGGAAGCGCTGCTCTACCGGACCGGCGCCATTGACCGGCTGGGAAAATCCACCGAGGGCACCACGGTTTCGGACTATGATCCCGAGGAAGTGAAGCGCAAGGCTTCCCTGAACCTCTCCATCGTTCCCATTGAATACAGCGACGTGAAGATCAATCTTCTGGACGCCCCCGGGCTGTTCGACTTCGCCCTGGGCCAGTGCGAGGCCATGCGGGCGGCGGGAAGCGCCCTCATCGTTCTTTCCGGCAAGTCCGGCCTTACCGTGGGCGCGCGGAAAGCCTATAAAATGGCGCTGAAAATGAAGAAGCCCCGGGCGTTCTTCGTCTCCAAGATGGACAGCGACCATGCGGATTTCTATAAGGTCCTGGAGCAGCTGAAGGCCGAGTTCGGGCCGTCCATCTGCCCTCTGGTGGTGCCCTATGTGGAGAACCACAAGGTCAAATGCTACATCGACCTCATCGGCATGAAGGCGTATTCCTATGAAGGCGGCCACCGGGCCGAGGTGGTCATGCCCGACATGGGCCACCGGGTCGAGGGGCTGGTCAACGCCATCTCCGAGGCTGTGGCCGAGACCGACGAGGAGCTCATGGACAAATACTTCTCCGGCGAGCAGTTCACCATGTTGGAGCTGATCCGGGGCATCCACAAGGGGATTTTTGAAGGAACCATTACGCCGGTGTTCTGCGGCTCCGCCACCAATCTGGAGGGCCTGAGCCTGCTGATGGGGGCCATGGTCTCCATGCTGCCCTCCGCGGCCGAGGTGGCCAAGGAGGAGGGCGTCTCCGGCGACGACATCGTCGAGGTGGAGTGCGACGCTTCCGCGCCGACGGTGGCTTACGTCTTCAAGACCATCGCCGACCCCTTCGTGGGCAAGCTGTCCTATGTGAAGGTAGTGGCCGGCAGGCTGACTCCCGACGCCGAGCTCATCAACATGACCACCGGTCAGCCGGAGAAGCTGGGCAAGCTCCTCTATGTCCGGGGCAAGAAGCAGGAGGAGACCAAGGAGGTCCCGGCGGGCGACATCTGCGCCGTCAGCAAGCTCTTGGCCAACACCGGCGACACCCTGTGCTCGCCGAAACGGAAGGTGGTCCTGTCCAAGGCCGAGTTCCCGGCGCCCTGCTACTCCAGAACCATCGTGCCCGTGGGCAAGGGCGATGAAAGCAAGATTTCCCAGGGCGTGGCCCGTCTTCTGGAGGAAGACCCCACTCTCTCCTATACGCTGAACACCGAGACCAAGGAGCAGATCATCAGCGGTCTGGGCGAGCAGCACCTGGACGTCACCATCGCCAAGCTGAAAAACAAGTTCGGCGTGGACGTGAAGCTGGAGGCTCCCACCATCGCCTACCGGGAGACCATCCGGAAAAAGGTCAAGGTCCAGGGCAAGCACAAGAAGCAGTCCGGCGGCCACGGCCAGTACGGCGACGTGTGGATCGAGTTCGAGCCCTGCGACAGCGAGGGACTGGTCTTTGCTGAGAACGTCTTCGGCGGCTCTGTGCCCCGGAACTTCTTCCCGGCGGTAGAAAAGGGGCTCCAGGACTGCGTCAAGAAGGGCGTTCTGGCCGGATATCCGGTGGTCGGCCTGAAGGCAACCTTGGTGGACGGCTCCTACCACCCGGTGGATTCCTCGGAAATGGCCTTTAAGACCGCCGCCAGCCTGGCGTACAAGGCCGGTCTGGCCCAGGCGTCTCCCATTATTCTGGAGCCCATCGGCAGCCTGAAGGTCCAGGTCCCCGATGACACCACCGGCGACATGATGGGCGAGCTCAACAAACGGCGGGGCCGGGTGCTGGGCATGAACTCCATCGGCGACAACATGACCGAGATCGAGGCCGAGGCCCCCATGAGCGAGATGCAGGACTTCGCCACTCTGGTCCGGCAGATGACCCAGGGCAGCGGCAGCTTTACCCTGGAATTCCTCCGGTACGACCCGCTGCCTTCCAACCTGGAAGCCGCGGTCATCGCAAACTCCAAGCAGCTTTCCAACGAGGCGTGATCTGACACCCATCCCGGGCGGGACGGCGGCGGCCGTCCCGCCTTTTGCATAAGAATACGGCCCTTTTCCATCGCATAAGAATCAATGTGACCACTTTGACGACGGAGGTGGGGAAATGGGCTGTTTCAAGAAAAAGCGGGGCTGGCTGCTGCTTCTGGTCCCGGTTCTGGCGGCGGCGCTGCTGCTCATCGGCGGAAGGCCGGAGGGAGCGCCCGGGGCCACCGACGGGGAGCGGCGGAAGTTTCTGGAAAGCTACGGCTGGGAGGTGGGGGAGGCGTATCCCCGGGAGCCGGTGCGGATCCCGGCGGTTTTTGACGCGGTGTATGAAGAATACAACGCGCTCCAGCTGGAACAGGGCTTCGATCTGCGGAAATACGCGGGAAAAGAGGTGGAACGGGCCCAATACGCGGTAACGAACCATCCAAACTATTCAAATGAAATTCGTGCGAATTTGCTGATTTTCAACGGAAAAATCATCGGCGGAGACGTCTGTTCCGTGTCTTTCGGCGGTTTTATGCACGGATTTTCGATGGAATCCGGAGAAAACAGGTGAAAATTGGAGAAGTTCCGGAAGTATTTTGAAAAAGTCTCGAAAATCAAGCGGATTTGTCTGATTTTAAGCGAATGGTCAATATACACAAATCGTTTTTTTGAAGTTTGGGCAATAAAGAACTATGCAGAACCTGAAAAATTTGCTATGATTATATCGAGGTCAAAACCATGAGAAAAATTAGGAGGTCCATTTATGGCAAGCGTAACATTAAAAGGTATCTATAAAAAATACGCCGGTGGCGTTACCGCTGTTTCCGACTTCAACCTCGACATCCAGGACAAAGAGTTCATCATCCTCGTCGGTCCTTCCGGATGCGGCAAATCCACCACTCTGCGTATGATCGCCGGTCTGGAAGAAATTTCCGAAGGCGAGCTGTACATCGGCGACCGTCTGGTCAACGACGTGGCTCCTAAGGACCGCGACATCGCCATGGTGTTCCAGAACTACGCTCTGTACCCCCACATGACTGTTTTCGAGAACATGGCTTTCGGCCTGAAGCTCCGGAAAACCCCCAAGGCGGAGATCAAACGCCGCGTTGAGGAAGCTGCCCGCATCCTGGACATCACCCATCTGCTGGACCGCAAACCCAAGGCTCTGTCCGGTGGTCAGCGTCAGCGTGTTGCTCTGGGCCGTGCTATCGTCCGTGAGCCCCAGGTCTTCCTCCTTGACGAGCCGCTGTCCAACCTGGACGCCAAGCTCCGTGCGCAGATGCGGACCGAGCTGTCCAAGCTGCACCTCCGTCTGGGCACCACCTTCATCTACGTTACCCACGACCAGGTCGAGGCTATGACCATGGGCACCCGGATCGTTGTTATGAAAGACGGCTTCATCCAGCAGGTCGACACTCCTCAGAACCTGTACTCCAAGCCCACCAACATGTTCGTTGCCGGATTCATGGGCTCTCCCCAGATGAACTTCATCGACGCCAAGCTGGTCGAGAAAGACGGCCACTACGTCGTTACCTTCGGCGACGAGGAGCACACCTATGAGGTGGCGATCCCCGAGAGCAAGAAAGTCGACGAGCTGTCTGAGTACGTTGGCAAGGACGTGGTCCTGGGCGTTCGTCCCGAAAGCCTGAAAGACGAGGAAATGTTCATCTCCGCCGCTTCTACCGGCATCATCGACTGCAACGTCGAAGTTACCGAGCTGATGGGCGCTGAGACCTACCTCTACCTGACCTGCGCCGGCGTCAACCTGACCGCCCGCGTGTCTCCTCGCTCCACTGTGAGAGCCGGCGACACCATCAAGATGGCCATCGACGTCAACAACATCCACGTCTTCGACAAAGAGACCGAGAAAGTTATCCTCAACTAAGCTCCGGTTCCAAATACGTAATCAAAAGCGGTACAGTTTCGGCTGTGCCGCTTTTTTGTGCGTGTGGAAAAACTTCCGCGGGGGCCCGGAACCGACAGATTTTTCCCGGGGGCGGGCCTATAATGGAACTATCGAATGGGACAGGGGGGATGCGGCACGGTAACGATCTATGTGGACGTTCTGATCGCGCTGAACCTCTATGTCACCTGGTTTCTGCTCCTGGCGGCGGAACGGCTGGCCGGGAGCGCCTGTCCCGGCTGGCGGCGGGGGCTGGCGGCTCTGGCCGGAGGGGTGGCCTCCCTGGCGATCCTGCTGCCGGAGCTGCCGTTTCCGGTGCTGTTTGGGGGAAAGCTGCTTTTGGCGGCGGGGATCACCTGGATTGCCGGGGGGTTCGGGGGGTGGCGGCGGTTCTGCAAGCGGATGGGGTTCTTTTTCGGGGCCAACTTCCTTTTTGCGGGGTGCATGATCGCCCTGTGGCTTCTGGCGGCGCCGCCGAGGCTCACCATCCGCAACGGGATGGTGTACTACCACATCCCGGCGCTGACCCTGGGGGTGTCCACCATTCTGGCATACGGGGCCGTGCGGCTGCTGGCGTTTTTCCGGGACCGGCGGGTGCCGGGGGAGCTGGTGTACCGGGCGGAGATCCGGCTTTGCGGCAGGCGGACGGTGTGCAATGCGTTTCTGGACACCGGCAACCGGCTCCGGGACCCTGGGGGGCTGCCGGTGGTTCTGTGTCAGCGGGAGGTTTTGGAGGGGATGCTCCCGGCGGGGGTGCTGGACGCGCTGGGGTCCCCGGAAAAGGCGGCGGCTCTGGACGAGGGCTGGCGCAGCCGTCTGCGGCTCCTGCCCAGCCAGTCGGTGGGCGGCAGCCGATTGCTCTGCGGGCTGCGGATCGACGGGTTCCGGCCCGAGGGACGGGAGGCGGTCCCTTGCGTGGTGGTTCCGGTGGAGCGGCTGTCCGACGGGGAGTATCAGGCGGTGACGGGGCCGGAGCTGGCTCCGGAAATGGGGGCGGGGGCTCCAGGATGGGGCTCACGGCCGCTGTGGGAAAGGAATGGACACGGGCGTGGATGAAGCTGGATGCGGTTTGGTGACTTACATAAAGGCGGTTCCGCTGTTGAGTGGAGCATGGGGCTGCATCGGTGTTTTCGGCGCGGTTAATGGTGAGCGGTTTGGGGCCGGTTCTACGATGGGAGTATCCGGCAGCGGATCGCTTGGAAATGGAGCTTAGGACGGGTCTCGGCGCATACCAGGGCAAATAGGGCTGATGGGCGCACGTTGATGCAGGTTGCGGTTGTCGGGCGGCGGAGGTGGCTTCGGGAACGGAGTTGGGCCGCCGGTGGAATTTGCGGGCACGATGAGAGAGGAATTGGTATGGATTGAAAATTTGATGTTGGCTGCCGGGAAGGGATGTTTGCTGGATGTGAATGGGCCGATGTTTTTCGGTGCTGGGGTGAGGCGGCTGTCAGACGGCGGTGCTGGTCCTGGAAATGGGGCGCGGTTGATGGAATTGCTACGGTTGTGGCGGCTTTCGGTGGATATCAGGGCGGTGCTGGTTTTGGGAACGGGGTTGGGCCGCCGGTGGAATTTGTGGGCACGACGAGAGGGGAATGGGCGTGGATTGAATATTTGATGTCGGCTGCCGGGAAGGGTTGTTTGCTGGATGTGAATGGGCCGATGCTTCCAGGTGCTTGGGGTGAGGCGGCTGTCAGGCGGCGGTGCTGGTCCTGGAAATGGGGCGCGGCTGATGGAATTCGGATGGTTTTTGTTTTTGATGGGGAATGCCGGGCGGTTGGCTCCGGGCACGGGGCTGGACGCCGGGGTGAATCTGATGGGAGAGGAATGGGCATGAGCATGGGTGAAGTTGGGAAAAACGCCCTCCGGCGGTTCTGGAGGTGGGTGCTGGAAAGGCTGGGGTGGCTGCCTCGCTGCGATTACATAAACGGACCCCAGACCCTCCCGCCGCCGCTGAGCCGGGAGGAGGAGCAGGCGACTCTGGAGCTGCTCTCCGTGAACCCGGAGGGGGCCCGGAACACCCTGATCACCCACAATCTGAGGCTGGTGGTCTACATCGCGCGGAAGTTTGAAAGCACCGGCATCAACATCGAAGACCTGATCTCCATCGGGACCATCGGGCTCATCAAGGCGGTGAACACCTTCTCCCCGGAGAAGAAAATCAAGCTGGCCACCTACGCCTCCCGGTGCATCGAAAACGAAATCCTCATGTACCTGCGGAAAAGCAGCCGTCAGAAGGAGGAAATCTCCCTGGACGAACCCCTCAACGTGGACTGGGACGGCAACGAGCTGCTGCTGTCCGACATTCTGGGCACCGAGGCCGACAGCGTCCACCGGGAAATGGAAAACGAGGCGGAACGGTCGGTGCTCAACCGGTGCATCCAGGCCCTGGACGACCGGGAGCGGCTGATCATGGAGCTGCGCTTTGGGCTGGGCGGGCACCCGGAGCAGACCCAGAAGGAGGTGGCCGACCGCATCGGTATCTCCCAGTCCTACATCTCCCGGCTGGAAAAGCGGATCATCAAGCGGCTCCGGGCGGAGATGGAGCGGCAGTTCTGAAAAGGTCCCGGGGCGGGTTTCTGGGAAAGGGGCGCTGCGGGGATGGGCTTGAATTTGGGGGTGGAAATCTGCCGCCGTCTGCGCTATAATAAGAAAAGAACCTGAAAGGACGGCAGAATTTCCATGAATGAAAAAGAGATCGCCGAGCTCCGGCGGCGTTTCCGGCCGGACAAAAACAACATCCCCTGTGTGCGGGGCTGCTGCGTCAACGAAAAGGGGGAGATCGTCTCCCAGTTCCGCCAATCCCTGGCCATTATGCCCGAGGAGGAGGCGAAAAAGCTCCTGGGCATCCTGCGGAAGGCCCTGTCCGGGGGGCTGGGGAAGAATCTGACGGACATCTCCTTCACCACCCAGCAGGTGGCGGACAGTGACGAGCACCGGCTCCTCATGGCCCTGCGGGAGTCCGCCATGGACGACGACCAGCTGGTGGAGGCGTTTTACGAGAAAGTGGCGGGGTCCCTGACGCTGGAGGGGAACTACCTGATCCTCCTGGCCCGGGACGTTTACGACGTGCCTTACCGCTCCAAGGACGGGGAGAAGCAGGAGGACGCTTCCTCGGAGGTGTTCACCTACATTCTCTGCGCCATCTGCCCGGTGAAGACCACCAAGCCGGCGCTGGGATACTATCTTTCCGACAACGAGTTCCGGACCTGCGGCATCGACTGGCTGGTGGCGCCGCCGGAGGCGGGGTTCCTGTTCCCGGCCTTTGACGACCGCAGTGCCAACATCTACGATGTGCTTTATTACTCCCGGAACACGGCGGAGAACCATCCGGAGCTGGTAGAGGGCCTGTTCCGGGCGGAGCCGCCTATGCCTGCGGCGGTGCAGAAGGAGACCTTCCAGTCGGTGCTGGCGGAGTCCCTGGCCGAGGAGTGCAGCTACGACGTTCTCCAGGGGGTGGACAGCCAGCTCCGGGGGATGGTGGAGGAGCACAAGGCCAACCACGCGGAGGAGCCCCTCCAGGTCTCCCGGGAGACGGTGAAGGGAATCCTGGAGGACTGCGGGGTCTCCGAGGAACGGGTGGAGGCCTTCGACGGCAGGTACCGGGAGGCTTTCGGCGACGACGGGGTCTTATCCCCCAGGAACCTGCTGGAGCCCACCCGCATCGCCATCAGCACCGCCGGGGTCAACGTCCAGGTGAAGCCCGAGTGCAGCGGGCTGGTGGAGACCCGGATCATCGACGGGGCCAAGTACATCCTCATCCGGGTGGAGGAGGGCGTGGAGGTCAACGGCGTTCCGGTGAAAATCCAGGGCAAAAAATAGCCGGCGCACCAGCCGGGCCCTTCCGTCATAGAATGGAAAAGCGGAGCCGCGGGCTTCGCAATCTGCGGAAGGAGGCGTGTTTCATGCCCAGGAATTCAGGCGTTTCTTTTCCCGACGCCAGTTACAGCTACCGCCGGAGCCAGGGACAGTCCGGCTGCGGCTGCGGCGCTGGAGCGGCAGAGGGCTGCACCGGCGGCTGCGGGCAGGACCCGGATATTCCCGTTTATGACTGCACCTGTCAGGAGGAGGTCCCCTACCGGCTGTGCTGCGACGAAAACGGGCGGTGCTGCCGGTATCCCGCCAACTGGCGGAATTCGTTCTGGCCGGAGTTTTCCCATCCCCGGTGGCTCTGCTGCCAGGACCTTTACGATCAGCGCGGCTGAAAAAAGACCCCGGTACGGCTTCGCGGCCGCGCCGGGGTCTTGACGCTTCTGGAATTTCACCGGATTCCCGGGAGAGTGTGGAAAACTTATGCGTCCAGGAGTCTGCCGTCCAGGGAGACGGTATGGACCTGCCAGGGGAGGAACTTGCCGCTGTTTTTCAGGGCGGCGACAGCGGCTTGCTCCAGGCCGCCGCAGCAGGGGACCTCCATCCGGACCACGGTCAGGCTTTGGATGGAGTTGTTCCGGAGGATGGCGGTGAGCTTTTCGGTGTAGTCCACGGCGTCCAGCTTGGGGCAGCCGATGAGGACGGTTTTTCCCCGGAGGAATTTCCGGTGGAAGTCGCCGTAGGCGTAGGCAGTGCAGTCGGCGGCGATGAGAAGGTGGGCGTTTTCAAAATAGGGGGCGTTGACCGGCGCCAGCTTGATCTGCACCGGCCAGGTGCGGAGCTGGGAGGGGACGGCTCCGGGGACATCGGCGGGGTCCTCCTGGGCGGGGAGGTTCCGGAACTGGGAGCCGGGGCAGCCGCAGGGGAGGGGGGATTTTTTCTGCTCCTGGGCGGCCTTGACGGCTTCGGCGTTGTAGGCCGGGGCCTCCCGGAGGTCAAAGGTGATGGCTCCGGTGGGACATGCCGGGAGGCAGTCGCCCAGGCCGTCGCAGTAGTCCTCCCGGAGCAGTCTGGCTTTGCCGTTTACCATGCCGATGGCGCCTTCGTGGCAGGCTTTGGCGCAGAGGCCGCAGCCATTGCATTTTTCCGAATCGATGCGGATGATTTTGCGAATCATAAAAATACCTCCGTTTTGGGGATGGGTTCTTGACCTTTCTTGTCCAGTATAGTAGAATGGAAACGAAAAATCGGTGGTTATTCCAACAAAAGGAGAAATTTTATGGAGAAAATTCTGGCAAAGGCCCCGCTTTTCCAGGGAATCCCGGAGGGGGAGCGGGTCGGGCTCCTGGAACGGCTGGGGGCGGAGGTCCGGCGGTTTCCCAAGGCCGGGGCGGTCTGCCGCAACGGGGACCCGGCGGTTCTGGGGGTGGTACTGTCCGGGGGGCTCACCGTGGAAAACGTGGACGTCTGGGGGAACAAGACCATTCTGGACCACATCGCGCCGGGGCAGGTCTTTGGGGAGGCTTTTGCCTGCGCCGGGGAGCCCATGGGGGTCAGCGTCACGGCGGCGGAGGAGTCGGAGGTGCTGCTTCTCCGGGGAGAGGGGCTGCTGGAGGCCCGGGGGTGTCCCGGCCACGAAAGGCTTTTGCGGAACCTGCTGGTCATTTCCGCACGGAAGAACCTGCGGCTGTCCCGGCGGAGCTTCCACACGGCGGCCAAGACCATCCGGGGGCGGCTGCTCTCCTATCTTTCGGACCAGGCCGTGGCCCAGGGCGGCCGGGAGGTGGTCATCCCCTTTGACCGGCAGCAGCTGGCGGACTATCTGGGGGTGGACCGCAGCGCCATGTCCCACGAGCTGAGCCGGATGCGGGAGGACGGGCTGCTGACCTATCGGAAGAATCGGTTTGTGCTGAACGAGACGTTGGAGGGGTGAAGATGGAGGTTTTGCAGCTGGATCGGGAGGCGGCGGAGGAATTCTGCCGTCTGCGGATGGACCTGTTCCGGGAAATTGGGGGAGCTTTGTCCGGGAACGGACGTCCCGGGCCTGGAACGGGCCACGGAGCGGTACTATCTGGAGCATATCGGGAAGGATTTGTTCGCCTGGGGGATTTTTTCCGGGGGGGAAGCTGCGGGCTGCGGCGGCGCTCTGCTTGTTTTCGCGGCTCCCATATGCGGGAAATTTTGCCGGTGCGGAGGGGTATTTGCTCAGCGTCTATACGGCTCCGGAGTACCGGCGGCGGGGGTTTGTCGGGGAGATTCTGGACCGGGTGCTTGCGTTCAGCCGGGAGCGGGGGCTCCGGCGGGTGTGGCTCAGCAGCAGCGACCAGGGGCGGGCTCTTTACGCTTCCCGGGGATTTCTTCCCAGGGGCGGGGAGATGGAGCGGATTCTGGAATGAAAAACGCCGCCTGGTATCGGCCAGGCGGCGTTGGGTGTTATTTGCTTTCCGGTTCCTCGGGCTGGGGGAGCTCCACGCCCAATTCCTGGGCCAGGAAGTCCAGCTGGGACTGCTGGGCGTCGATCTGGGACTGGAGGGCGTCGATTTTTTTCTGGTCCTCGGCCTTGATCTTATTGGTGGCGGAAAGGTACATGGCAAAGGTCAGGGTCACGGCGCAGCAGAAGACGGTCAGCGCCACGGTGACGGGGTTGAAGTAGCCCTTCTTTTCCTTCTGGGCGTTGATGACGGCGTAGAAGTCGGTGCGGCTCAGGGCCTTCCGGAGGGCCAGGCTCAGGGGGACGGAGATCACCACGGCGGCCACGGCGTTGACGGTGGAGGCGGCGATCTTGGGGATCACGGCCACCAGGGCCGCCTGGGGCGCGGTGCCCACCAGCCGAAGGGTGACATAGGATTTCAGAAGATAGAGGAAGATGTACGCCAGCTGGCCCACGACTCCGGCCAGGATGACCCGGAGGACCCGGCTTTTGCCTTCCTTCCGGAGGGCGCTGCGGCCCAGGAGGCCGGCTAAGAAGCCCATGGCGAACTTGGAGCAGAAGGTGTAAGGGGCGGAGACGATGTAGACGGGATCAAAGAGGTCGAAAAGCCCCGCGCCGATGCCGGAGGCCAGGCCGCCGACGCCGGGCCCGAAAAGGAGTCCGGCCAGGAGGCACATGGAGTTGCCCAGGTGGACCCGGGTCACATCGCCGATGCTGACGGGAATTTTGAATTGGAGGTAATTTCCCACGAAGACCAGGGCCGCCATCATGCCTACGGAGACCATGACCAGGAGTTTCCTCCGCTGTTCGGTTACTTGCTGTGCCATACCATTTTACCCGGACGCCTTTGCGTCCGTCTCCTTTCTGGGGGTGGTTGGCATTTTGCGAAAATCAGAGGAGCCGGTACCGGTCCAGGGTCTGGGTCGTGGAGAGCCATCCCAGGCAGGACTCCAGCATGACGCCGTAGCGGGTGTCGCTGCCGTAGCTGAAGGTGGTGCGGATGGCGATCTCCAGGAACCGGGTGGCCCGTTCCATGGCCATGGGGAGGCTGTCTCCGTTCAGGAGGGCGCCTACCATGACGCTGGCGAAGATGTCCCCGGTGCCGGGGTAGGAGGCGGGGACGTAATTGCAGTCCACCCGCCAGTACTGGCCCCGGTCCCGGTCGTAGCCCAGGTTGGAAATGGCACCGTCGGCCAGCTCCACTCCCGTTACCGTCACCAGCCGGGGGCCCAGCTCGCTGAGCCGGGCTGCCAGGCGCTTGGCCTCGAATTGCCGGAGGGGAGCCGTGGGGTACTCGTCGCCCAGGAGGATACTGGCTTCGGTGAGGTTGGGGGTGATCAGGTCCGCAACGGCGGCCAGTTCCTTCATGCGGCGGCACATCTCCGGGGTGTAGGTCCGGTAGGGGCGGCCGTGGTCCCCCATGACCGGGTCCACCACCGCCAGGGCGTCGGGGTAGGCGGCGTAGTACTCCAGGCAATGATCGATCTGCTCCAAGGACCCTAAAAAGCCGCTGTACACGCACTCAAACTCCAGCCCCAGCTGCCGGTAGTGGGCCAGAGCCGGGGAGAGGTAGTCGGTGAGGTCCCGGAACACCACGTCTCCCAGGCCGCCTGTATGGGTGGACAGGACGGCGGTGACAACGGGGCACACCTGGACCTTCATGGCCGAAAGCGTGGGGAGGATCACCGCCAGCGAGCACCGGCCGAAGCCGGAAAGGTCGTGGATGGCGGCGACGCGGGGGGGTCTTTGCAGCATGATACTCACATTCCTTTTTCGTGGAATTTTCGTAAAATGCAAATGCGGCTTTGCCGTATCTGCTTTTATTGTAGTCCGGATGGGGCGGCTCTGCAAGCCGGGGGCGGGAGAGGGGCGGCTCCGGGATTTTTGGAGACTTTCCTAAAGAATATTATAGCCCAATGGGCGGGGTTTGGCAATTGTTCCGGGGAAAAAGGGCAGGAAAAAGGCGGGATTTTTTGCGTTCTGTCGATTTCTCCAACAAATGGAAGCGCTGCCAGCCATCCACTGTGCAGAAGGTAGAAAGTTTGGGTAGACTAAATTTGTTCCCGGTTTGGGAACAAATTTCCGCGCAAGCGGACCGGAGGGATGAACATGAACCGAACCGTAAGCAGCGTACTCAAGGGAGCCGCCGCCGGAGCGGTGGTGGGCACCGCCGCCTATATGGCCATGGGCACCAGCAAAAGCAAGGCCAGACAGATGAAGAAGAAAGCCTCCAAGGCCATGAAAACCGTGGGGGCGGTCTTTGAGAACCTTTCCGCCATGATGTAAGGCCGGGCGCGGCCCGGAATGGGCCGCGCCGGTACATTTCCGGGGGAATTTTTTCGGGAAAATGCCGAATTTTTCCGGTTTTTCTGACGGATATTTTCTTTTCCGAAAAATTACAGAAAAATTCTTTACAAATCCCGATTTTCATGATATAGTAAACGTATACGCAATTAGAGGAGCGTTTTTGAAGCGTGGTTTCCGCCGCTTTCCGGAGGGGCTTTGGTCTTTCCGGGGGAGGCGGGAGTCTCCTGCCGGTGCGCGAGCATCGGACTTCGGCGCTCTGACAGCTGGCCTGCGGCGGCTGTCGAAAGGGAAGCGTTCAAAGCCGGGAGGTCCGGAACGGTCCGGCGCAGCGGGGCTGCCGCTTAAAGTTGGGGAGCGGAAGCAGCGCGGCGCGGGGGCGGGAAGGAGCTTTCGGGGGCGAAGGTCTCTCTTCTGACAGCTGCCGGTGGGTGTAAGCTGCTGCGGTTTCAGAACGCTTCTATAAAAAGATGCGAGGAACCCCTTGAATTGTGGATAATCCCAGGGATACGTTCCGGCGGTCGCTTCGGCGGCTGCCGGTTTTGTTTTTGCAGATTGTGAACTTTCTGTTTTTCCCTTGAAAATTCCGGCGGCATTGGATATAATGGAGAAGGTTGGACCGCTTCGGGCGGCCGCTTATGTTTGATTCGGAAAGGTTGATTCTCATAATGAAGGCGTTGAAAAAGGCAGCGGCGCTCCTGGCCGCCTGCGCCCTGTGCATCCCGCTGTTTACCGGCTGCGGCAACAGCATCGACCCCAGCACCATCGAATACATCCAGCTGGAACAGCCCAAGGAGGGCGAGGACATCGCCATCGTGGAGACCTCCATGGGCGACATCACCGTTCTGCTGTACACCGAGGAGGTCCCGGAGGTGGTGCAGAACTTCAAGGACCTGGTGAACCAGGGCTTCTACGACAACCAGATCGTTTTCCACGTGGAGCGTGCCGCCGGAGCGGTGGCCACCGGCTCCAGCACCCCCGACGGCAACGGCGGCGATTCCAATACCGGAAAGCCCAAGAAGGCCCAGTATTCTTCCAACCTGTGGCCCTTCTCCGGGTCGGTGGCGGCGCTGTGCTACGAGGCCGGGGCCTTCTGGAACAAGTCCAACTACTACGATTCCCGGTTCTTCTTCATCGGCGACGTGGACGTTTCCGACGATGTGGTCAGCGAGATGGAGCAGTACAATTTTCCGGCCATGATGAAGAACACCTTTATCCAGTACGGCGGCGTGCCTCAGTTCGGGCAGTACCACACGGTTTTCGGCAAGATCATCAGCGGCATGGACGTGGTGGACGCCATCCTGGCGCTGCCCCTGACCTACGAGCCTGCGGACGCCACGGCGTCGGACTCCTCGGCCACCCAGGAGCAGCTGTCCAACAACCGGCCAGTGGAGGACGTGGTCATCAGGAAGATCACCCTGTCCACCTATGATCCGGCCAATTTCGACCATCTGGACAACACGCCCACTGCCGAGGAACTGGAGGAGCTGGAGGACCGCAGCGCCCAGGAACAGGCGGAGATGGACGCGGCGCTTACCGGCCAGACCACCAGTCAGGCGGGGAACTAACAACGGAGGGATTTCTATGGCACTTTTGAATTTCCAGGAAGTCAGGAAGGGCGACACCATCGCCACCATCAGGACCAACTTCGGCAGCATCCGCATCCATATGCTCCCGGAGGCCGCGCCCAAGGCGGTGGAGAGTTTTCTCACCCACGCCCGGAACGGCTACTACAACGGGGTGATCTTTCACCGGGTTATCAACGATTTCATGATCCAGGGCGGCGACCCCACCGGCACCGGCATGGGCGGCGAAAGCGCCTGGGGCGGCACCTTTGAGGACGAATTCTCCCCGGAGGCCCGGAATTTCCGGGGCGCGCTGTCCATGGCCAACGCGGGGCCCGGCACCAACGGCAGCCAGTTCTTCATCGTCCAGGCGGGTCCCGAGACCGTGGACCCCCGGATGTTCCCCATGCTCAAGCGTCAGGGTAAGGAGTTTGCCCAGGATGTGGTGGACAAATACGTGGAGGTAGGCGGCACCCCGTGGCTGGACGGCGCTCACACCGTCTTCGGCCAGGTCATCGACGGCATGGACGTGGTGGATAAGATCGCGGCGGTGAAGGTGGACCGGCAGTCCCGGCCCTACGACGAGGTTTCCATCATCGGCATTACGGTGGAGACCGCAGAATGACGAAAAGGCCCCGGCAGGTCGGGTATTCCGGCCTCCCGGGGCTTTGTTTCAAAAGAAAGGAAGACGATTATGGCGAAAAAAGGGATTCTCAGCGGGATTCTGGCTCTGGTCCTGGCGGCGGCCTGTCTGGGCGGCTGCGGGAAAAAGACGGTGGAGCCCCGGCAGTTTGTGAAAAACGAGGACGGCAGCTACTCGGCGGCCGCCTACGACGACTCTCTCCCGGTGGCGGTCATCGAGGTGGAGGGCTTCGGCACCATCCGGGCGGTGCTCTTTGAGGATGAGGCCCCTAAGACTGTGGAGAACTTCATCACCCACGCCGAGGAGGGCTACTACGACGGGCTCACCTTCCACCGGGTCATTGACGAGTTCATGATCCAGGGCGGCGACCCCCAGGGCGACGGCACCGGCGGCGAAAGCATCTGGGGCAAGGATTTTGAGGACGAGTTCACCGACAACCTCTACAACTTCCGGGGGGCCCTCTCCATGGCCAACTCCGGGAAGAACACCAACGGCAGCCAGTTCTTCATCGTCCAGGAGTCCGACGGCAGCTCCTACACCGACAGCTATTTTGACAGCATCGAGGAGCAGAACAAGCTCTCGCCCTCCAAAAAGGCCAAGCAGCAGTTCCAGCAGTACCTGAATCTGGGCTACGCCGCGGAAGACCTGGCCAACTACGGCATCACCGAGGCGACCCTGAAGGCCAACTTCCAGCGGCAGAACGCGGGCCAGACCCAGTTCACCGACGACGTCCGGAACTACTACCGCCAGGTGGGCGGCACTCCCTGGCTGGACGGCAAGCACACCGTCTTCGGCCAGGTCATTGAGGGCATGGACGTGGTGGATACCATCGCCGCCGTCAGCGTGGACGACAACAGCGCGCCCAACGAGGCGGTGGTCATCAGCTCCATTACCATTGAACGGTAAGGGTTGAACCGGAAAGGTAGTTCTCTGTCAAATTAAAGCGGAAAAGTCGGCGATATTTGGAATATCTCCCGGATTTTTGCAGGAATTTTTGGCGATTCCTGCAAAACGTGGAAAATCTGATAAATTGTTCACAAATAAGTCATTGATTTTTTGCGTGAAAAGCCGTATTATGGTAAATGTAGAAAGTTGCGGCATTTGTCGGACTTTCAAAATACGAAAGGGGAAACTTGCAATGACCAACAACAAAAACGTCTTGAAGTGGGTCGATGAAATGATCGCCCTTTGCAAACCGGACAAGGTCGTCTGGATCGACGGCAGCGAGGAACAGCTGAAAGCGCTCCGCGACGAAGCCATCGCCACCGGCGAAATGATCGAACTCAACCAGGAGAAGCTGCCCGGCTGCCTGTATCACCGCACTGCTCCCAACGACGTGGCCCGTGTGGAGGACCGCACCTTCATCTGCTCCAAGAAGCAGGAGGACGCCGGCCCCACCAACAACTGGAAAGACCCCGCAGAGATGCACGCTCTGCTGGACGGTCTCTATGACGGCGTCATGAAGGGCCGCACCATGTATGTGATCCCTTATTCCATGGGCCCCATCGGCTCCAAGATGTCCAAGGTGGGCGTGGAAGTCACCGACTCCCTGTACGTTGTCCTGAACATGGACATCATGACCCGTATGGGCGACCAGGCTTTCGTCCAGCTGGGCGATGAGTCCAACGACTTCGTCCGCGGCCTGCACTCCAAGGCCGACGTGGACCCCGAGAAGCGCTACATCGTTCACTTCCCCGAGGAGAACTCCATCTGCTCCATCAACTCCGCTTACGGCGGCAACGTGCTGCTGGGCAAGAAGTGCTTCGCGCTGCGCATCGCTTCCTACCAGGGCAAGAACGAGGGCTGGATGGCCGAGCATATGCTGATCCTGGGCATCGAGAATCCCCAGGGCGAGACCAAGTACGTCTGCGCCGCCTTCCCCTCTGCCTGCGGCAAGACCAACCTGGCTATGCTCATTCCTCCGGAAATTTACAAGAAACAGGGCTATAAGGTCTGGACTGTCGGCGACGACATCGCCTGGCTGCGGAAAGGCCCCGACGGCCGCCTGTGGGCCATCAACCCCGAGAACGGCTTCTTCGGCGTGGCTCCCGGAACCAACGAGAAGTCCAACCCCAACGCGCTGCATACCACCATGCGGGACACCATCTTCACCAACGTTGCCATCAACAATGATACCAACACCGTTTGGTGGGAAGGTCTCGACAAGAATCCCCCTGTCAACGCCACCGAGTGGAAGGGCGCCAAGGTCAACGGCGTGGAATACACCGCCGAGGGCAACAAGCTGGCCCATCCCAACTCCCGGTTCACCGCTCCCGCCCGGAACTGCCCCTGCGTGAGCCCCGAATTCAACAATCCTCAGGGCGTGCCGATCTCCGCTATCATCTTCGGCGGACGCCGCGCCAAGACCGCTCCCCTGGTGTATCAATCCTTTGACTGGAACCACGGCACCTTCGTGGGCTCCATCATGGCTTCTGAGACCACCGCTGCCGCGGCCGGCGCCGTCGGTGTTGTCCGCCGCGACCCCATGGCCATGCTGCCCTTCTGCGGCTACAACATGGGCGACTACTGGCAGCACTGGCTGGATATGGGCAAAGAGCTGGGCGACAAGGCTCCGAAAATCTTCAACGTCAACTGGTTCCGCACCGACGACGAAGGCCACTTCATCTGGCCCGGCTTCGGCGACAACATGCGCGTCCTGATGTGGATCCTGGCTCGCTGCGAAGGCAAGGCTGAGGCTGTGGAGACCCCCATCGGCTACGAGCCCAAGCCTGAGGACATCAACATCGAGGGCCTGAAGGACATCACCCTGGACACCATCAAGGGCCTGCTGGACGTGGACGTGGACCTGTGGAAGGCTGATGCTGCCGGCATCGAGGAGTTCTACGCCAAATTCGGCTCCAAGCTGCCTGCGGAGATGAAGCATCAGCTGGATGCTCTGAAAGCCCGGCTTGGCTGATTTCTCTGAATAAAAAATGCCGTCGGATCGTTGGATCCGGCGGCATTTTTCTGTCAAGACACAAGAGTTTACAGGCCATAGCGAGGTTTTTTTACATTTTATACACGAATTCCGGGGCCAAATAGGATACAATAGTATTCGTGAACAGAATCACGGAAAGGGCAGGATATGTTCGGATACATCAAACCCCTGAAGCCCGAGATGAAGGTCCGGGAGTTCGATACTTACCAGGCCGTGTACTGCGGCCTCTGCCGGGAGCTGGGGGACGCCTTCGGGCCCTTCGCCAAGCTCACCCTCAGCTACGATTTTACCTTTGTGGCGCTGCTGGCCATGGGGCTCCGGGAGGAGTTCCCCGGGTTCTGCAAGGGCCAGTGCATGGCGAATCCCTTCAAAAAGAAGAACTGCGCGGCTTCCAGCCCGGAGCTTTCCCTGGTGGCGGCCAGCGCCATGGTTCTTTTTTACCACAAGGTCCGGGACAACATCCATGACGCCCGAGGGCTTCGGAAGGTGGGGTTCTGGCCCCTGCTTCCCTTTGCCGCCGGGGCCAGGCGAAAGGCGAAAAAGCGCTTCCCGGAGGTGGACGCGGCGTTTTCCTCCCTGATGAGCAGCCAGTTCCAGCTGGAGCAGCAGCACACCAAGAGCATCGACGCCGCCGCCGAGCCCACCGCCGCCGCTCTCCGGCAGATGGCGGTGCTCCTGGGGAAAAGTCCTGAGGAAAAGCGGGTGCTGGAGCGCTTCGGCTACCTGCTGGGCCGGTGGGTGTACCTCATGGACGCGCTGGACGACCTGGAGGACGACGCCAAACGGCGGTGCTACAACCCCTTCCTGGAGCGCTGGGACGTCGGTCCTCAGGGGCCCGACGACAGGCAGAAGACGGAGATCATCGCCTACGGCCGGGGGATGCTCAACGTCACCGTGGCCGAGCTGGGCGTGACCTATGAGCTCTTAGAGCTGAAACGCTACAAACCGATTCTGGATAATATTCTTTACCTTGGCCTTCCGAACTCCGCAGAGGAGGTTTTCCGGAAGAAGGCGCCTTCCGCGTGAAGGCGGTCTGTCAATGAATGGAGGCTGCAATGGCTGTTACCGATCCTTACAAAATATTGGGCGTAGACCCCGGGGCCACGGAGGAGGAGATCAAGTCCGCCTACCGTCAGCTGGTGAAAAAATATCACCCGGACAACTATGCCGGCAGCCCTTTGGCCGACCTTGCCAACGAGAAAATGCAGGAGATCAACGAAGCCTACGACATGGTGATGAAGCAGCGCCGGGGCGGGACCTCCGGCGGATACGACCCCAACGCCCAGTACGCCGGGAACCCGGGGTACTCCGGGTATTCCGGGAACGCCGGGTACGGCGGCCAGACCTCCGCTCTGGGGGATATCCGGCGGCTGATCCAGCAGAACCGGCTGGTGGAGGCCGAGGAGCTCCTGGACGGCATTCCGGCCAACCGCCGGGACGGGGAGTGGTACTTCCTCAAAGGCACCATCTTCTTCAAGCGAGGCTGGCTGGACGACGCCATGAACCACTTCTCCACGGCCTGCCGGATGAGCCCCAACAACCCCGAATACCGGGCCGCCATGAACCGGATGATGTGGCAGCAGCAGGGCAACATGGGCTCCCCCAACGGGGCCTACCGCACCACCGGCAACGCCGGGGGGATGCAGGCCTGCGACTGCTGCTCCAGTCTCCTTTGCGCCGACTGCTGCTGCGAGTGCATGGGCGGCGACCTGATCCCTTGCTGCTAAGGAGGCGGCGCGATGAAGAAATCCGGACAGATCGCCCTGGGGGGCATGATGGCCGCCCTCAGCATGGTGGTGATGATGCTGACGGGACTGATCCCCATGGGGGAGTTCGCCCTTCCGGCCATTGCGGGGATGTTCCTCATCCCCATCGTCACGGAGATCGGCTGCGGCGCGGCCTGGCTGACCTACGGGGCGGTGTCGCTGCTGAGCCTGATCGCGGCGCCCAGCAAGGAGTGCGCCCTTTACTACGTGCTGTTTCTGGGGTGCTACCCCCTGATCAAGTCCTTCCTGGAGCGGCGGAGGAGCCGCGGGGTGGAGTGGGCGCTGAAATTTTTGGTGTTCAACGTCCTGGCGGCGGCCATTGCGGCCCTGGCCCTGTGGGTGTTTGCCTTTCCGGGGTACGAGGACCTGCTCAGGGACGCGCCCTGGGTCATTGCCCTGGGGTGGGGGTTCCTCAACGTGGTGTTTCTGGTGTATGATCTGGCGCTGACGCGGTTGATCAGCGGGTACATCCAGTGGTTCCGGCCCCGGTACATCCGGAGGTTTTTCAAATAAGCGCCGGGAGCTCCCGGCGTTTTTCATGGAGAAAGGAGGGCTGCCCATGGACGCGGCCCAGAGACGGGAAACCATTCAGAAGCTCCTCCGGGAGAGCCGGGAGCCGGTGAGCGCGGCCTCTATCGCCGCCAGGGTCCATGTCAGCCGTCAGATTATCGTGGGGGATATCGCCCTTCTCCGGGCCGGGGGCGCGGACATCCAGGCCACGCCCAGGGGATACGTCCTGCAAAGCCAGGACGCCGCCGTGGCGGGGCCGGTCTACACCATCGCCTGCCGGCACAACCGGGCCAATCTGGCCGAGGAGCTTTACGCCGTGGTGGACAACGGCGGCGGGCTGGTGGACGTCATTGTAGACCACCCGGTCTACGGCCAGATCACGGGGAAGCTCCACATTTTCTCCCGGTTCGACGCGGACAATTTCATGGAGAAGTTGACCGACAACAATGCGTCGATTTTGTGCGACATCACTAACAATGTCCATCTGCACACCATTATCTGCTCTTCGGAGGAGGTTTATCGGCGGATTTTGGACGTTTTGGACGAAAAAGGGATCCTTTTCCGGAAATAAGGCTCTTGACAGATGCCTCCCAATGGATTACAATGTGTCTTGACACCTGTAATGACATTGGGAGGATTTTTTATGAATCAGACGCGCACTTCGGCGGCAGACCGGCTGACCATTCTGGTGATTGCGGCGCTTCTCTGCGCCATCGGCATCATCGTGCCCATTATTTCGCCCATTAAGATCCGGCTGGACCCCATGTCCTTCACCTTGGGGAGCCACATTGCCGTTTTCATTGCCATGTTCGTTTCGCCTGTAGTGGCCCTTTGCGTGGAGTTGGGGACGACGTTGGGCTTTGTGCTGGCGGGGTTTCCGCCGGTGATTGTGCTGCGGGCCTTGGTGCAGGTATTTTTCGTGGTGGTAGGGGCCATCTGGCTCCAGAAAAAGCCGGAGACCCTGAACCGCTGGGGGTCCATGAGCCTGTTCGTGCTGGTGACGGGGCTGCTCCACGGCGTGGCCGAGGCGCTGGTGTCCACCTGGTTCTACTTCGGCGGCAGCATTGACCAGAGCAAGGGGTTTTTCGTCACCATCGTGCTGCTGGTAGGCGTGGGGACGCTGGCCCACCACGCGGTGGATTTCGCGCTGTCGGTGCTGATCTGGAAGCCGGTGGAGAAGATCGTCCGGGTGCCGGTAAGCGTCCGGCTGAATTGGAAAAAGAAATAACCGCGGCGAAGCCGCGGTTAAAAGTGGTACAGCGTCAGGCCACCGCCTGCCCCAAAGCCCATCGTGAGGATATGAGCGTCCGAAAGTGGTAGCTGGATGCTACTGTCCACGCACCAATTGCGGCGGCCGTGTCTACCGCGTGGTAGTATTGGGGTTCTCCAAAGCCAACCCCCGCGACTTTAGGGGGTCTCGGGGGGCGGGAGCCACCCGAGCGTCCTTTTCTCCCCATTCTTTTCCCACGTGGGAAAAGAATGGGTGCTATGACGGACCTATCAATAATAAAAAACGTCCGTAGCCGCATAGGCCGGTAGTGCTGCCGAAATCGAATCGGATTTGGCAGTTCCTACTAGCCTATGCGGCTACTTACGTTTGTACAGATTTGTTATGTCCTACCAGGGCACCCAATCTTTTTTACGGAAAAAAGATTGGGGAGAAAAACCGTTTAGGGGCTGCGCCCCTAAAGACCCCAATGGCGGCAGGCGCTGGATATGGATGACCGCACGCGACACTTCCCGCCGACACTATCGGTGCTCAGACAGTAGGCAACCGTGCAGCACTTTTGAACGCTTCGATTCCTGTATAAGACTTCGGAAATACGTGTCGGCTTGAGGTGGTATCCCCATGGGTGGCAGAAAACAAAAACCGCCCTCCGCTGGTGCGGAGGGCGGTTGTGGGGATTGGGGTTACAGCCCCAGGAACTCCCGGACAATGCCGGTGATTTCCATGGCGCGGTTGTAGGTCTCCATTTCGCAGAAAATCCGGATCAGGGGCTCGGTGCCGGAGAAACGGCAGATGATCCAGCCGTCGTTCTTGAAGTAAACCTTGCAGCCGTCAGCGTAAGAGACTTTTTCGATCTCCTCGCCGAAGTCGGGGAGCTTCTTCTCCACGAAGATCAGCTCGTTCAGCTGGTCCTTCTTCTCCTGGGAGAAGCGGCAGTTGTATTCGGTCATCTCGCAGTGGCCGTATTCGTCCTTGATCTCCTTGAGGATGGAGTTCAGGGGCTTGCCGATGGCGGAGATCATCTCCACCAGGAGGGCGGCGGCGTAGATGCCGTCCTTGCCGGAGATGTGGCCCTTGACGGTGAGGCCGCCGGAGCTTTCACCGCCGATGATGGCGCCGGTCTCGTCCATTTTGGAGGAAATCCACTTGAAGCCCACGGGGACCTCATAGCAGGTCTGGCCGAAAGACCTGGCCAGGCGGTCCAGCAGGTGGGTGGTGGCGATGTTGCGGACGCAGTCGCCCTTCCAGCCTTTGTATTTCACCAGGTAGTAGTAGAGCAGGACCAGGATGTCGTTGGGGTGGATGTAGTTGCCCTTGGAGTCGATGAGGCCGATGCGGTCGGCGTCGCCGTCGGTGGCGATGCCCAGGTCGTAGCCGCCTTCCACCACCATGTTGGACAGCCGGGTCAGGGTCTTGGCAGAGGGAGAGGGAAGGCGTCCGCCGAACAGGGCGTCGTGGCGGTCGTTGATGACGTCCACATCGCAGCGGCAGGTGAGGAGGATGGTCTGGAGAGAGGTCTTGGACACGCCGAACATGGGGTCCAGGAGGATTTTCAGCTTCTTGGCCTTGATGGCGTCGATGTCAATGAAGCTGAGGATGCTGTCGATGTAGTCGTTCATGGGGTCGATGATCTCCACCAGACCGGCCGCTTTGGCGGCTTCAAAGTCCATGGTGGTCACGTCGGCAGCGGCCAGGGAGTTGATGTAGCCTTCCAGCTCGTTGGTGACTTCCTTGCTGGCGTCCCGGCCACCCTTGGTAAAGACCTTCACGCCGTTATACTCGGCGGGGTTGTGGGAGGCGGTGATCGCCATGCCGTACATGGCGCCGGTGGTCTTGACGGTGTACATGATCAGGGGGGTGGGAGCCTCCCGGTCGATAAACTGAACGTGAATGCCGTTGGCAGCGAAAACGCCGGAGATCCACTTGGCGGCAATGTCAGAGAGGAAACGCCGGTCGTAGCCGATGATCAGGGGGGAGGACTCTACCTTCTCCGCTTTCATTTTGTTGACCAGGCCCTGGGCCAGGAGCTCTACATTGGCCTTGGTGAAATCATCGCCGATGATGGCGCGGAATCCGCCGGTTCCGAATTGAATCATTTTGAACAACTCCTTTAACAATGTACGGTGAGGAACGAAAAAAGGCAACACTTCTCAAGGCGTTTTGAAAAACGCCGGAAAACCAAGGAAAATGCGATTATTTCAGCAGAGATTCGCAGAGAGCCAGTTCCTCGGGGGTGTTGACGCCCAGGATCTCAGTGTCGTCATGGGTGGTGTAGGTGCCGATTTTGTAGCCCTTGCTCATCATGATGGCGGGGACGTCGGTGAGGTAGTACTCGCCCTGGGCGTTGGAGTTTTTCAGCTCACCCAGGCAGGAGAACAGCTTCTTGGAGTCGAAAACGTAGATGCCCACGTTGAGCTCGTTGATCTTCTTCTGCTCGGGGGTGCAGTCCTTGTCCTCCACCACGCATTTGAAGTCGCCGTTCTCGTCCCGGATGATGCGGCCGTAGGCCAGGCCCCGGTTGGAAACGCCGGTGAGGATGGTGCAGTCGTTGCCCGCTTCCTTGTGGACCTTCACCAGGTTCTCGTAGGTCTCTTTCTTGAACATGGGCATGTCGCCGTAGCAGACCAGGACGGGTCCGTCGTAGTCCTTCAGGGCCTCCCGGGCGCAGTTAACGGCGTGGCCGGTGCCCAGCTGCTCATCCTGCACGGCGAAGGTGTAGCCGTCCTGGAAGGCGTCGAAGACCATTTCTTTTTTGTAGCCCGCAACGATGACGATGTCCTTTTTGTCGGGGATGAAGCTCAGGTTGTTGACCACATAGCGGAGCAGGGGCTTGCCGTTGGCTTCCCGGAGCACCTTGGGGGCGCTGAACTGCTCGGAGTGGAGGCGTTTGCCTTTGCCTGCTGCCAGAATGATTGCTTTCATGAGAAATTCCTCCTTGTGTCAGTCGCAGATGGTAAGGCCCTTGTCCATGGTCAGGACCATGGCGGGGTAGCCCAGGGCGTTGGCCGCCGCAACGATCTGATCGGCTTTGTTTGCGGGAGCGTAGCAGTAGAGGCATCCGCCGCCGCCGGAGCCGTTGAATTTTCCGCCGTAAGCACCGTTTTCCAGGGCCACGGAGAGAATTTTGTCAATGGTGGGGGTGGAAATCTGGAGGCCGTCCCGGAGGTTGGCCTGGTGGAGATTCAGGAGCTCGCCCATCTTTTCGTTGGTCATTCTGTCGGACTGGATCAGGGAGAGGGCCTCCCGCTGGATGCGGTAGTTATTGATATTGGCCCGGACCTTCTGCTGATGGAAGGCGTCCAGGGTGTCCACGTATTTTTCCAGGGAGGGGTCGTTGTAGAAGTCCCGGATGGAGGTGATGCCGTAGGGGTTCAGCTCCTTGATGGCTTCCAGGGTGGGGTACTTGGAGTCGCCCAGGACCTTGATGGTGTCCTTATCCTGGAGGGAGTCAAAGAGGATGAACACGCCATCCAGCTTCAGGTCCAGGGGGGTGGGCTTGGCGGTGCCGTCGGAGAAGTCCAGGTGGACCAGGCCGCCCAGAGCGGAGGCGTAGTGGTCCATCATGCCGCCGGGCTCGTTGAATTCTTCCACCTCAGCCTTCCAGGCCAGGAGGGCCATTTCCTTGGCGTCCTTGGCGCGCTCCGGCTGGTCGGAGAGGGCGGCCAGGGTGGCGGTGAGGACCAGGACCATGGTGGTGGAGGAGCACATGCCCTTGCCGATGGGGATTTCGGAGTCCATGGTCACGTCTGCGCCGGGGATGGTGAAGCCGGCCTTGCGGAGGACGTTGACGATGGATTTGAAGTAGTCGCGTTTGCTTTCATAGACCAGTTCTTTGGAGAGGTCGATGGCGTATTCTTCGTACTTGTTGTCGGTGTTTTTGGCGCCCAGTTCGCAGATGGACTTGTCGCGGATGCGGATTCTGAGCAAGCTGTCGCTGCGTTTTTCCGCCTTGGTGGAGAACCGCAGGTTAATGGCGGAAGCGATGACTTCCAGGCCGAGGTAATCCTGATGTTCGCCGAAAAGGCAGATGCGGCTGGGGGTGGAAACCTGAATCATGGTAAAACCTCCAATCCGGCCGTAGCCGGTTCTGTCTGATTCTTATTATAGCGTAATTTGCGGGGGCTGTGTTTAGTTTCCATTGGGTACTGTTCAGGTTAATTGAGTTTTCGGTGGAGACAAGTAAAGTTTTCGGTCCAGCCTTTTTCAAAAGGCTGGCAGTTTCCAAAGGCAGCGCCTTTGGTCGCCCTCCGCAGAGGGCGAAATCCTACTCGTTGCGCCTCGGGCGCAACCCAAAAAGAAAGAAAGGCGGCCCGCAGGCCGCCCGCGGTCCCCGCGGCCGCAATTTCGCAGAAATTGCGGCATGACGCACCTCTGTTCCATCCAAAGCGCAAAACCGCGCCAGCGAGTCGAAGCGTTTCTACGTTTCCCTCACTGGTGCGGTTTTTGTTTGGTGGCGGGAGGGGCAGGACTGCGTCCTGCGGGGAACCCCTTGATAGGGTTCCCCTCGGTCCGACAGCCCACCGGACTGTCGGACCTTCCCTTCCTGATCTTTTGGTATCATCAGGGGTGTTTCGCCCTCTGCGGAGGGCGACTTAGGGGCTTTGCCCCTAAGGACCCTACCGCCTTTTGAAAAAGGCGGGCGAAAACTTATTTCTGCCAACGCTGCGGAAAATTCCTTACAGGCTGCTCAAATCGTCGCCGCGCAGCCTGTCGCGCGGCTATCAAAGCTTGACGTGAGATGCCAGGCCGCGTCGGCTTGGGAGCGGCGACACGCCGCTGCGGGAGAAGGTGGAGGTGCCGGGCTCCAGGAGGAGCTTCTCACCGTTCAGGACCAGCACGGCGGGCTCGGGAACGGTGACGGTGACGGTCTCCCGGTTCCAGGAAACGGAAATGTTCCGGTGGGCGGCCTTGACCCAGTCCAGCTCCTCCAGGAACAGCGGCGCAATAGTCAGCACCTCGCCGTCGGTCTGGATGCCTGCCAGGTAGCGGTAGAACCAGAGGTCCACCTCGCTGAACATATGGTGGTTCAGGGAATTGGTCATCTCCCAGTTCTCGCAGAGGGTGGTCATGCCCTGGGCCAGCCAGTAGGCGTAGCTGGGGCAGGTGGGGTTGGTGATCATCTTATAGAGCACCTCGCCGTAGCCCGCGTCGGACAGGCTGCGGTAGATGTATTTGTTTCCCAGGATGCCGCAGTCGATATGGAAGCCGTTTTCCTCCACCAGCTGGGCCAGCCGGGCCGCCGCCGCGGGCTTTTCGTCCTCGTTGAGGAGGCCCTGGTACAGGGCGCAGGCAATGGCAGTCTGGCCCTCGGGCTGGGGCAGGCCGTTTTTCACGAATTTTTCCCGGAAGGCCCGGCGGATATTCCCGGCCAGGGCGCGGTAGTGGGCGGGGTCCTTATCTAGGACCCGGGCGGCCTCGGCCATGGCGCAGGCGTCCACGTAATAATAGGCGGTGTCGGTGAGGGCAGAGGGGCACATCACGGTGGTCTCCGGCGGGCACCAGTCGCCCAGGCCGAAGTCGGCGATATAATCCATGGCCATGGAGTCAAAGTAGCGCATATAGCGCTCCATGGCGTCCCAGTTTTCCTCCAGGAGCCGGGCGTCTTTGCGGTAGCGCCAGACGTAGAGGGGGATCAGGATGAAAGCGCTGTCCCAGGCGGGGCCGCTGCCCCAGTTGAAGCCCCAGCCGCCGGTGGGGACCACGCCAGGAAGCTGGCCGCTGGGCCGCTGGACGTCCCGGAAGTCCGCCATCCATTTCCGGTAGGCTTCCACCATGTCGAAGTTCATCAGGGCCTGCTCCGAGGAGAGGAGGGCGTCGCCGGTCCAGCCGTTCTGCTCCCGGTGGGGGCAGTCGGTGGGGACGCTGTGGTAGTTGGTCAGGGTGGACCAGCGGCTGGCCGCGTGGATGCGGTTTAAAGTCTCGTCACTGCAGGAGAAGCTGCCCAGGGATTTCAGGTCGGTATGGACCAGCCGGGTGACGATCTCAAAGTCCGCCGGGGCTCCTTCCACCAGGGCGTAGCGGAAGCCGTGGTAGCAGAAGTGGGGCTCCCACTCCTCCCAGCCGCCGCCGGCGCAGATGTACTCGTCGCAGTGGAGGAGCTCATGGCTCCGGTTCAGGCTGTTGACGTGGCCGTGGAGCTTGCCGTCGGGGTCCACCAGCTCGTCGTAGCGGATGGAGATTTTCTGGCCGGGCTGGCCCTTGACCCGGATTTTGGCCCAGCCGCTGAGGTTCTGGCCGCAGTCGTAGAGGCCGGGGGCGATCTCCTTCATGGGGAGGGTGTCCAGGACGCGGATGGGGGGCATTTCCGTGGGCTTCAGGACGCCGCCGGGGGAGCGGCAGATGAAGGCGTTTTTCCAGGCGCTGTCATCAAAGCCGGGGCAGTCGAAGCCCTTCTGGACCAGCCGGGCGTCGAAGCGCTCGCCGCAGCGGACGTGGTTGTAGACCGCGGGGCCGTCGCAGGTGGTCCAGGTGGGGTCGGAGCGGATTTCCCGCTTGGTCAGGTCCGGCCACTCCATTTCCAGGGAGAGGATCATCTTGGGATGGTGGCGCCAGGGGGCTTTTTCGTAGTCCCAGACCTCGGCGATGTCGTTGTACCAGCCGTTGCCCAGCATGATGCCGATGACGTTTTCCCCGGGGCGGAGAAGGGCGGCCACATCGTAGATGTTATACAGGACGGAGGCGTCGAATTTGGTCAGGCCGGTGGTCAGGACGTCGTCGGTGACAGGCTGGCCGTTGACGGTGATCACGCCGTAGCCCAGACAGCAGGCGGACAGAGCGGCGGAGGCAGGAACGCTGTCCAGAGTAAAGCTCTTGCGAAACAGGGGGGAGGCGGCGTCGGTATCGGCGGCGGCGATCCATTTGGCGTTTTGCAGCATATGCATTTCCTTTCTTCGGAGGGTCCGAAAAGCGATTTCACCCCCATTATAGGTGGGGAAAAATCCGCTGTCAAGAGAAAATCCCCACTTTCCGGAGCAAAGCGAAAAATTTCACGGAAAAGGGGAAAAATCCGGGCGTTTTTGGCAAATGCGGTCCTGAAACGGGCAAATAAAGACCCTTTGATCCAAAGGAGCAAAGGGTGGGAAGCCGCTTAGCGGGCGGGATTTTTCCGGAGGACGGCCCGGGTGAAATTCTCAGACAGAACTTTTTTCCGGAAGTCCGGCGGGAGGTCCAGGGCGTTGAACCGGGCGAACTCCTCCTTGTGGTTCCACATGGGAAAATCGGTGCCGAAGAAGAAGCGGTCGGGGCCGAAGCGGTGGAAGAAAGCCCAGGCTTCCTCCTTGGAAATGGCGAACAGGGAGCTGGAGGTGTCCATGTAGATGTTGGGGGCCCGGTAGGAGTCCAGGGCCTCCTTCCAGCTGCGGTAGCCGCCGAAGTGGGCGGCAATACAGGTCAGGCCGGGGAACCGCTCCGCCACCCGTTCCATCCGCCGGGGGGCGGAGAAATCGTAGCGGTCGTCGCCGGTGTGAAAGAGGATGGCCAGCTTCCCCTCGGCCATGCGGTAGATGGGCATGGCCCGGTCGTCGTCGATGTTGAACTTCTGGAAGTCCGGGTGGAGCTTGATGCCGTAGTACCCCCGGGAAAGGATGCGCTCCATTTCTTCTTCCAGGTCCTCCAGGTCGGGGTGCATGGTGGCGAAGGGGATGAACTCCGGGTGGAGACGGCTTTCCTCCCAGATAAAGTCGTTGATGGCCTTGACCTGCCCCGACCGGGTGGCCGTGGAGCAGACCAGGTAGCGGTCCACGCCGATCTCTCTGCCGCTTTCCAGGAGGGCTTCGGCGGTGCCGTTGCCGTCGTGCATGGACAGGTCGTAGAAGCTGCCGATGGAGGCCACGGCCTTGGCGGCGATTTTTTCCGGGAAGATGTGGGCGTGGGCGTCGATGATGAATTCTTTTTCCAAGGATATGCCTCTTTTCTGAAAATCCGCGCATTTTGTACGCGAAACGACATTTCTTTTCGATTATTATACAGCATTTTCTCGGAAAAAGCAACTTGCATTTTCAACGATACCGCTCCTGGGCCGCCGGGAAAAGCTGGTGCTTTTGCTGCCTGTCAAAGGAGCCGCCCCGCCTGGGCGATGAGGAAGCAGAGGCAGAGCCCCGCCACCGTGGGCAGCGCCGCGGCCAGGAGGGTCCATCTGAGGCTGCCGGTCTCCTTCCGGACGGTGAGCAGCGTGGTGGAGCAAGGCCAGTGCATCAGGGAGAACACTAGGGTGCAGGCCGCCGTGACCCAGGTCCAGCCGTTCTGGGTCAGGAGGGCCCGGACCTCCCCGGCGCTGCCCAGGTCCGTCAGGGTCCCGGAGGCGGCGTAGGCCATGAGGATAATGGGCAGGACGATCTCGTTGGCCGGGAATCCCAGGAGGAAGGCCATGAGGATGACGCCGTCCATGCCGAAAATCCGGGCGGCGGGGTCCAGAAATCCGGCGCAGAGGGCCAGAAGGCTCTGTCCGCCCACGGAGACGTTGGCCATGAGCCAGATGATCAGCCCCGCCGGAGCCGCCACGGCGGCGGCCCTCCCCAGGACGAACAGGGTCCGGTCCAGGACCGAACGGACCAGGACCTTCCCCACCTGGGGACGGCGGTAGGGGGGAAGCTCCAGGGTGAAGGAGGAGGGGGTCCCCTTCAGGATGGTCCCGGACAGCAGCCGGGAAAGGAGGAAGGTCATGAGGACCCCCAGGACCAGAACTCCCGCCAGGGCCAGGGAGGACAGGGCCGAGGACCAGGCCGGAGTCCCGGCGAAAAACATCCCGATGAGGAGGATCAGGGTGGGGAACCGGCCGTTGCAGGGCATCAGGGAGTTGGTGAGGATGGCGATGAGCCGCTCCCGGGGGGAATCGATGATCCGCGCGCCGGAGACGCCCACGGCGTTGCAGCCAAGGCCCATGAGCATGGTCAGGCACTGCTTGCCGCAGGCCCGGGCCTTCTGGAAGCATCTGTCCAGGTTGAATGCCACCCGGGGCAGGTAGCCAAAGTCCTCCAGCAGAGTGAACAGGGGGAAGAAAATGGCCATGGGCGGCAGCATGACGCTGACCACCCAGGCCAGGACGTGGAACATCCCATCGATGAGCAGCCCCACGGCCCACTCCGGCGGGGAAAGGGCCGTCAGCCCCGCCCGGAGCCGGTCCTCCACCCAGAAAAGCCCCCGGGACAGCAGCTGGGAGGGGTAGTTGGCCCCGGCGACGGTGATCCAGAAGATCAGGGCCAGGAGGAGGAGCATCACGGGGAACCCCGTCCATTTCCCGGTGAAGACCCGGTCCAGCCGCCGGTCCCGGGCGCAGCAGGCCGCCGGGCGGGACACGGCCTCGCAGCAGACTTCCTCCGCCCGGAGGACGATGCAGGAGACCATGGCGTCCCGGAGCCGTTCATCGATGAGGCCCTGTTCTTCCAGGTAGCGGCCGGCCTTGAACAGGGCCCGCTTCACCTCCGGGTCCTGGCGGAGGGGGAAGGAAAGGTGCGCCTCCACAGCGGCGAGAAGGGCCTCGTCAGGGTCCAGGAGCCGCAGGGCCGTCCACCGGGCCGGGAGCTTCCCGCCCAGCTTGGTCCGGAGGACCGGCTCCAGGATTTCCAGGGCGTTTTCCAGGGCGGGGAGGTAGCGGATGCGCTTGGGCTCCGGGTCCCGGGGGAGGACGGACTGGACCGTTTCCACCAGGGAGCGGAGGCCCCGGCCGCTGCGGGCGCTGGTCCCCACCGCCGGGACCCCCAGCTCCGCCGAGAGCTTTGCTAGGTCCACCCGGACGCCTTTTTTCTCCGCTTCGTCCATGAGGTTGACGCAGACCACGGCCCGGCCGGTGAGCTCCAGGACCTGGAGGACCAGGTTCAGGTTCCGCTCCAGGGTGGTGGCGTCGCAGACGATGACGGCGGCGTCGGACTCCCCGAAGCAGAGGAAGTTCCGGGCCGCCGCCTCCTCCGCCGACTGGGCAAGGAGGGAGTAGGTCCCGGGGAGGTCCACCAGGGTGCAGTCGAAGCCGCCGTATGTACAGCGTCCGCTGGCGTTGGTCACGGTTTTTCCGGCCCAGTTGCCGGTGTGCTGCTTCATGCCGGTGAGGGCGTTGAACACGGTGCTTTTCCCCACGTTGGGGTTTCCGGCCAGGGCGATTACCGGCCGGGAGCGGTCCGGCTCCGGGATGCGGTTTTCCATAGTTCCACGACCTTTCTCGGAAATCGCTTCAGGAGGCCGCAGCCCCGTCAAAGGACGGGAGCTACGGCGATGCGTGCGCTGTCGCAGTCCCGGAGGGCCACCACCGCGCCTCGGATGGCGTAGGCGGCGGGGTCCCCCAGGGGGCTGCGGTGGAGACACTCCACCCGGGCGCCCTCGGTGAGGCCCATGTCCAGCAGACGGCGGCGGATGGACCCCGACGCGCCCAGGCGGACGACAGCGGCCCGCTCCCCCGCTTTCAGGGCGCTGAGGGGGAGGATATGCTGCTCCATGGCGTTTCTCCTTTGCGGAAATTGCCGGTTCCGGGGTGGAAGACCGGCTGTTCCACACTATGCGGCGGTCGGTCCGGGGGTTCCGGGAAAAATTTCCGGGAGATTTTTGGCCAAAATTGCAGTTTTTTGGGCCGCGGGCTGGACATTTCGGAAAAAATCATGTATAATAGCATTTGTATTGACCTACCCCGCGGAAGCGGAACCATGAAAAAAGGAATGAGAAGCTATATGAAGTGGATGAAGAAAATCGCCTCCGGCGCGCTGGCGCTGCTTCTGGCCGGGTCCCTGACCGCCTGCGGCGGGGATACCTCCTGGGCTTACCGCTCCGGCGACGACACCGTGACCTCCGGCATGTACATCGGCCTTTCCATCAACGCCCTGAACACCGCCTACTCTCTGGAGGGCTTTGACAACACCAAGACCCCCTTCCAGCAGAAGCTGGAGGGCGAGGACGCCGTCCAGTGGCTCAAGGAAAAGACCGAGGAGCTGGCCCGGGAATACCTGGCCGTGGAGCAGAAATTCGACGAAATGGGCCTGACCCTTGCCGAAAACGAGGTAAACGGCGTCAGCGCTACGGTGGAGCTCTACTGGACCACCCTGGGCATGGGCACCTCCTACACCGACGCGGGCTGCGGCAAGGAGTCCTTTACCAAAATCTACACCAACTCCGCCAAGCGGGGCCGGCTGTTCCAGACCATCTACGGCGAAGGCGGCGAGAAGGAAGTGCCGGAGTCGGAGCTGAAAACCATCTTCGCCAACGACTACGCCAAGGGCACCTACTTCACTGTTGCCCTCACCGATAAGGACGGCAACGCCCTGACCGGCGCGGACCTCATCGACAAGAAGGAAGAAGCCCAGAAGCTGGCCGACCGCATCGCCGACGGCGAAGACATCGAGGAAGTCAAGGCCGAATATAACGGCACGGACAAGTCCGATGACTCCTCCGTGGTCATCCAGCGCTCCAACGAAAACCTGACTGCCGGCGGCACCGCCATTGTCAAGGGCAAGGCCGGGGAATCCGGCATGGTCACGGACGACAAGTACGCCTATGTGTACCTGGTCCAGGACCCGCTGTCCGGGGACACCTTCGAGAACTACCGCTCCACGGTGCTGCAGAACCTCAAGGGCGACGAGTTCAACGAGACGGTCGCGGAATGGGCCGCCGCCGTTACCCTGGAAGAAAACGCCGCGTCTCTGCGGAAGCACAGCCCCAAACATCTGAAGAGCCTGCTGTAAAAGAATCCTATGCAGCCGCCTGCCGGAGCATCCTCCGGCGGGCGGTTTTTCTATGCAAAAAAGCACCCTTGCAGGGTGCTGCAAGGGTGCTTTGGGGGGATCGATCGGGTGCGTTAAAAGAACTCGCCGCCGCCGGCGCAGAGGATCCGGTCCCGGCGGATGAGGCGGTAGTCCGGTTCCACTCCCTTGGCCTTGCCGAAGGCGTCCACCAGGAGGGTGGGGTTGATGTTCTCCCGGTTCCCGGCGGGGAGGGTCAGGGAAAGGAGGACGCCCCGGTCTGTCTCCCGGGAAGAACAGCGGAGAAGGGCGGGCTTCAGGTCGATGGTCTTGGGGCCCTTTTTGGTGTGCTTTTCCGTTTCGATAACGGGCTGGGCGGTGTAGTCATCGAAGGCGGCTTTCAGCTCTGCCGGGGACAGGGATTTTGCCGAAAATTCCAGGGTGTACTCCGCGCGCTCGATGTCGTCGGCCTTGTGGACCGGGGGGCGGAGCTCCGTGATGACGATGCCCTCGGGCATGGCGGCGTTGAGCCGGGCCGCAGTTTCCTCCAGGGGGAGGTTTTCCGTCAGGCGGAAGTCGAAGCTCTCCCGGACGCCCTCGTAGCCCAGGGCCAGGGGGAGGGCGTAGGTCAGGTAGATGTGGGGGTTGTATCCCAGGGTGAACCAGATGGGCAGTTTAGCCCGCTGGAAGGCCCGTTGGACCGTGCGGTACAGGTCCAGGTGGGAGATGTATTTGGCCCGGCCCTCCTTGCGGTAAAAGGCCCGGATGTCGTAGACGGGTCTGCCCTCCACGACGATGATTTTGGGGGTGTAATCAGCCAATGCAGCGACCTCCTAGGATGAGTTTGTTGGCTATGCGGGGTGGGCGGTGTTTTTGGTGGTTGGGGGAGATGCCTGGGGCGATGGGGTTCTGGGGAGATTGGGATGGTTCGGGCGGGGTGGTGCCTGCGGGGGAGTTTTTGGGTGGTAAATGCAGCGGCTGCCGCCGATGGGTTTGTTGGTTTCGTGGGTTGGGCGTTGCTTTTTTGTAGATGGGGGTGACTCCTGTTGGGGAGGGGGTTCCGGATTCCCGGCGGGGGAAGGGGGAGTGTTCGGGGCGATGGGGTTCCAGGGGGATTGGGTTGGGCGGTGCGCTTTGTGGTTTTGGGGTGGGTTCTGGCCGGGAAGGGAGTGGGATGCCTGGTGCGATGGGGGTTCTGGGGGAAATTGGGGTGGTTTGGGCGAGGGGATTTGGTGCGGATGGATGTGGATGGGGCGCTTGCGGGGGGATTCTGGGGCTTTGGGGTCAAATGCAGCGGCCCCCGCCGTCAATGAGGTTGTTGTCTGTGCGGTTTAGGCGGTGTTTTTTGTGGTTGGGGCGATTTCCGTTCGGGAGGTTTTTCGTTTTCCCGACGAGGAAATTGGGATAGTTCGGGCGGGGTGGTGTCTGCGGGGGTGGTTTCCGGCCGGAGGGGGCGTATTTCCGGTAGGGAAATGGGGATGCCTGGGTGATGGGATTCTGGGGACTTTGGGTTAAATGCAGCGGCCGCCGCCGATGAGTTTGTTGGCGCCGCAGCCGGCACAGTGTTCCTTGCAGTTGGGGGTGATCTCCGCACGGGAGGCTTTTTCGTATTCCCGGCGGAGGAAGGCTTTGGAAACGCCCACGTCGATGTGGTCCCAGGGGAAAATTTCGTCGGGGGTGCGCTGGCGGGAGGCGTAGAACTCCATGGTCAGGCCCGCGTCGGCGATGGCTTTCACCCACTTGTCAAAGTCGAAGAATTCCTCCCAGGAGTCGAACTTGCAGCCCATTTTCCAGGCGTTGTAGATGGCCTTGCCTAGCCGGCGGTCTCCCCGGGCGATGACGCCCTCTAAAACGGAGGTGCGGACCTCGTGCCAGGCCAGGCTGATCTTCCGGGTGGTGACGGAGTGGGTCAGGGCGTGCTGCTTTTCCACGATCTCGTCGAAGGTGTTCTGGGCGGCCCACTGGAAGGGGGTGAAGGGCTTGGGAACGAAGGTGGAAACAGAGATGGAGACGTTGACCGCCTTGCCCTTGGGCTTGGTGGGGAGGGAATAGTAAAGGTCCACCACCCGCTGGCCCAGGGCGGTGATGCCCAGGACGTCCTCCATGGTCTCAAAGGGCAGGCCTAGCATGAAGTAGAGCTTGACGCTGGTATAGCCCCCCTGGAAGGCGATGCGGGAGGTGCGCATGATCTCCTCCTCGGTGACACCTTTGTTGATGACGTCCCGGAGGCGCTGGGTCCCGGCTTCCGGGGCGAAGGTCAGGCCGCTTTTCCGGACCTTGCTGACCTTATCCAGCAGCTCCTTGGAGAAGTTGTCCACCCGGAGGGAGGGGAGGGAGAGGTTGATGTGCTCCTCCTGGGTGTAGTCGATGATCTTATCCAGCATTTCTTCCACCTGGGGGTGGTCGGAGGTGGAGAGGGAGGCCAGGGACATTTCCTCATAGCCGGTGGAGTCGCAGAGGGACTTGCCCTGGGCGCAGAGGGTGTCGGGGCTCTTGGCCCGGATGGGGCGGTAGATGAACCCCGCCTGACAGAAGCGGCAGCCCCGGATGCAGCCCCGCATGACCTCCAGCACCGCCCGGTCGTGGACCACCTCAGTGTAGGGGACGATGAAGGTGTCGGGATAAAAGACCTTGTCGAAGTCCCTGACGATGCGCTTGGTGATTTTGGCGGGGGCGCCGTCTTTGGGAGTGATGGCGGCTATGGTACCGTCCTCGTGGTAGGTCACGTCGTAGAGAGAGGGGACGTACATTCCGGGAATCTGGGCGGCGTCCTTCAGAAAAGCCTTTTTGTCCCATTTGCCGGAGGCGCGGTGCTTCTGGTAGAGGTCGATCATTTCCAGCATGATCTCCTCGCCCTCGCCCAGCTGGAAGCAGTCGAAGAAGTCGCAGAGGGGCTCGGCGTTCATGGCGCAGGGGCCGCCGGCGAAGATGACAGGGTCGTCGTTGGTGCGGTTCTCCGCCAGGGGGTCGATGCCCGCCAGGTCCAGCATGTTGAGGATGTTGGTATAGGAAAGCTCGTATTGCAGCGAAAATCCCAGGAAGTCGAACTCTTTTAAAGGGTCCAGGCTTTCCAGGCCGTAGAGGGGGATGTGGTTTTCCCGCATCAGGGCTTCCATGTCCGGCCAGGGGGCGTAGACCCGTTCGGCCCAGCAGTCCTCCCGGGCGTTGATCAGGGAGTAGAGGATTTTCAACCCCAGGTGGGACATGCCGATTTCGTAGTTATCGGGGAAGCACAGGGCCATGCGGGTTCGGATGCCCGCCTTGTCCTTGACGACGCTGTTATACTCCCCGCCCACGTAGCGGATGGGCTTCTGCACCTTCAGCAGAAGGGGCTCCAGTTGTTCTTTGAGCATAATGACCTCCGGAATACCTTATTTTTTGCCTTTGATTTTGTCCCAGTAGGCCTTGGCGGCCTGTTCCATCTTGTTTTCCCCGTATTCGTAGTAGACCCGGTCCTTCAGGGCGTCGGGGAGGTACTGCTGGTCCACCCAGCGGTTGGGGAAGTCGTGGGGGTACTGGTAGAACTGGCCCTTTACCTCCGCGTCCTCGCCGTCGAAGTGCTTGTTTTGCAGCGTCCGGGGGATGGGGCCGGAGCGGCCGGCCTTCAGGTCCTCCATGGCGGCGTTGATGGCGTTGTGGGCGGTGTTGGACTTGGGGGAGGTGGCGACTAAAATCACCGCGTCGGCCAGGCAGAGCCGGGCTTCGGGGAGGCCCACCTGGAGGGCGGCGTCCACGGCGGCTTTGACGATGGGGATGATCTGGGGGTAGGCAAGGCCCACGTCCTCGCAGGCGCAGACCATGAGGCGGCGGCAGGCGGAGGGCAGGTCCCCGGCCTCCAGGAGACGGGCCAGGTAGTGGATGGCGGCGTCGGGGTCGGAGCCCCGCATGGACTTCTGGTAGGCGGAGACGATGTCGTAGTGCTCGTCGCCCTCCCGGTCGTAGCGCATGGCGCTGCGTTGGGAAAGCTCCTCCGCCAGGGAGAGGGGGATGCGGCGGCCGTCGTCGGTGTGCTCCGCCGCCAGGGCCAGGAGCTCCACGGTGTTCAGGGCCTTGCGGACGTCGCCGCCGCAGCTCCGGGCGATGTGGGCGGCGACGCCGTCCTCGATGAGAAGGGGCTCGTCCATTTCCTCCTCCTGGGCGCGGAAGCCGCGGAGTACGGCGCGCTCCACCTCCTCAGGGGGGACGGACTTGAACTCAAAGACGGTGGAGCGGCTGAGGACCGCGTTGTAGATGTAGAAATAGGGGTTCTCCGTGGTGGAGGCGATGAGGGTGATGCGGCCGTCCTCGATGTATTCCAGCAGGGACTGCTGCTGCTTTTTGTTGAGATACTGGATCTCGTCCAGGTAGAGCAGGACGCCGTTGCAGCCGATGATGGAGTCCAGCTCCTCCACGATGGCCTTGATGTCGGCCAGGGAGGCGTTGGTGCCGTTTAATTTATGGAGACGCTTTTTGGTCTGGGCGGCGATGATCCGGGCGACGGTGGTTTTTCCCACGCCGGACGGGCCGTAGAAGATCATGTTGGGGATATTGCCGCTTTCGATGATGCGGCGCAGGCTTTTCCCAGGAGCCAGCAGGTGCTGCTGGCCGACTACCTCGTCCAGAGTGCGGGGACGCAGCCGGTCGGCAAGAGGCGACGCCATGGCAGACCCTCCTTTTCAGGTTCAGATACTTCTATTGTACCCGATTTTTGTCGAAAAGTAAACCGTTTTTCCGGGAAAGAGCCCTTGACAGCCGTGTTACAATAAAAGCAGAACTGCGGGGAAGTCCCCGGGAAGGGAGATTGCCATGAAAAAGACCTTGCAGCGTCCCGAAAAGAAGCAGGCCAAGGCCGCGCCGCGGACCGCATTGGGCCGCAGCGTCCGGGAAAAGCAGGAAAAGCTCCGGAGGGTCCGGCGGGGAATCCGGTTCCTCAACGGGCTGGCGGCGGTGCTGGGCGTGGCGATCCCGCTGGTCCGGCTGGGGCTGACGGTGCGGGGGTATCTGAAGCTCAAGGAAAAAGCGGAGGCCCGGAAGGCCCCCGAAAATGCAAAGGAGGACGTTTTATGAACGAGGTACTGCAAACCATTTTCGACCGGCGGAGCATCCGGGCGTATCAGGATGCGCCGGTGCCGGAGGATGCCCTGGAGACGGTGATCCAGGCGGGGCTGGCGGCTCCCAGCGCCATGAACCAGCAGTCCTGGCATTTCGTGGTGCTCACCGGCGACGGGGCCAGGCGCTACCGGGCCTACTGCCAGGAAAAGCTGGGCCGGGACCCGTATTACGGCGCGCCGGCCATGATCCTGGTTTTCGGGAAAAAGGACGCCATTGCGCCGCTGTGCGACGCCAGCCTGGCCATTGAGAACATGCTGCTGGCGGCGGCCTCTCTGGGACTGGGAACCTGCTGGATTCACTGTGTCAACGATTTGTTCAGGGAAGAATCCGCCGCGGCGGAGTGGGGGGTTCCTGCCGGATACCGGCCGGTGGGTTCCGTGGCCATTGGGCTGTCCGCCGGGGCCCGGCCCGAGGCGAAGCCTCGGGCGGCGGGGACGGTTACGCGGATTTCGTAAAGTAGTAGAGCCTATCGATTGATAGAAATTAAGTTTTGGGTCCAGCCTTTTTTCAAAAGGCTGGCGGGTGGAGGGCGGCGCCCTCCTCGCTTTCCGCAGAAAGCGAAATTCTACTCGTTGCGCCTCGGGCGCAACCCAAAAATGAGGGAAGGCGGCCCGCAGGCCGCCCGCGGTTCCCGCGGCCGCAATTTCGGAGAAATTGCGGCATGACACATTTCTAATTCATCCAAAGCGTAACCCGCGCCAGCGGCGGCGTGTCGCCGCTCCCATGTCGCCGCGGCGGTCTTCCTCGCGTTGAGTTTTGTCAGCCGCGCGACAGGCTGCGCGGCGACGATTTGGGTAGCCCGTGGGAAATTTTCCGCAGCGTTGGCAAAGCTAAGTTTTGGGTCCAGCCTTTTTCAAAAGGCTGGTAGGGTTCTTAGGGGCAAAGCCCCTAAGTCGCCCTCCGCAGAGGGCGAAATTCCTATCCTGTTGCGCCTCGGGCGCAACCAAAAAATGGGAAAAGGTGGCCCGCGTTTTCCGCGGCCGCAATTTCGGAGAAATTGCGGCATGACACATTTCTAATTCATCCAAAGCGTAACCCGCGCCAGCGAGTCGAAGCGTTTGTCGTTTCTTCTCGCTAGCGCGGGTTTTGTTTGTGCGTTTTTGCAGGACTGCGTCCTGCGGGGAACCCCTTGATAGGGTTCCCCCTCGGCCCGACAGCCCACCGGGCTGTCGGGCCTTCCCTTCCTGATCTTTTTGGATCAGTAGGGAGATTTCGCTTTCTGCGGAAAGCGACTTAGGGGCGTTGCCCCTAAGGACCCCACCGCCTTTTGAAAAAGGCGGGCGAAAACGTTGCTTGTGTTGGCGGGTAGGTCGTGCGATTTTTACGGGTGCTTCGATCGTTGTTGCGCAGCTTACTTTCGATTTTTCAGGCGCTTATCGCACTTAGCGGCCAGGTAGGTGCCAAGGCTCTGGAACACCTGGACCATGACGATGAGGAACACCACGGCAAAGGCCATGATCAGGTACTGATACCGGTAGTAGCCGTAGTTGATGGCGATCTTGCCCAGGCCGCCGCCGCCGATGATGCCGCTCATGGCGGAGTACCCCAACACCGTAGTGATGGCAATGGTGCCGTTGGAAATCAAGGACGGCACGCTTTCGGGGATCATGACCTTGGTGATGATCTGGAAGGGCGACGCGCCCATGCTCTGGGCGGCCTCGATGATGTTGGGGTTGATCTCCCGGAGGCTGCTCTCCACCAGCCGGGCGATGAAGGGGAAGGCTGCGATGACCAGGGGGACCACGGAGGCCGGGGTGCCGACCACCGTGCCCACGATGAGCCGGGTCAGGGGGAAGACCATGATCATCAGGATCAGGAAGGGCACCGACCGCAGCAGGTTGATGATGACGTTGAGGACGCTGAGAATCCATTTGGGAATCCGGAGGATTTTTCCGTCCTCGCCGGCCACAAGGAGGACGCCCAGGGGCAGTCCGATGAGGATGGCGAACAGGGTGGACAGCACCGTGACGTAGAAGGTCTCCCAGATGGCCAGGGGAAACTGGTGGATCAGGACGTCCAGAGCGTTCTGAAAGGTTTCGGATGCGAAAAACTCAGCCATTGTTCGTTACCTCCTCCACGAAGATGTCCGGGATGTTCTGCAGGTAGGCCAGGGCTTTTTCCATCTGGTCCCGGCCGCCGGGGATGCCTAAGAGCATGTTGCCGTAGGCTTTGTCCCCCAGGCTCCGGGTGGAGGCGGAGAGGATGCTGGCGGCGATGTTCTGCTCCATGGCCATCTGGGCGATCAGGGGGGTGTTGGTGGCGTCGGCTCCGTTGAAGACCACCCGGATGATGTTCCGGTCGCCGCTGGCGACGGCGCTCTGCTCGTAGCCTTCGGGGTAGACCAGACGCTTGGCCGCCTGGGATTTCGGGGCGGAGAAGACCTCGCTGACCGCGCCCTCCTCGGCTACGGCGCCGTTGTCCAGGATGGCGACCCGGGTGCAGATCTGCTCCACCACGCTCATCTGGTGGGTGATGACGATGACCGTCAGCCCCAGCCGGTCGTGGAGGTCCCGGATCAGGGAGAGGATGGACTGGGTGGTCTGGGGGTCCAGGGCGGAAGTGGCCTCGTCGCAGAGAAGGATTTTCGGCTTGGTGGCCAGGGCCCGGGCGATGGCCACCCGCTGCTGCTGGCCGCCGGAGAGCTGGGCGGGGTAGGCTTTCAGCTTATCGCCCAGGCCCACCAGCTTCAGGAGCTCCGCGCCCCGCTTTTCGGCTTCGGAGCGCTTGACGCCGGCCAGCTCCAGGGGGAAGCAGACGTTTTTCAGGCAGTTTCTCTGCATCAGCAGGTTGAAGCCCTGGAAGATCATGGTGATGTTCCGGCGCTCCTTCCGCAGCTCCGCCTGGGAGAGCTGGCCGATGTCCAGGCCGTCGATGAGGATTTTTCCGCCGGTGGGGCGCTCCAGCATGTTGATGCTGCGGACCAGGGTGCTTTTTCCCGCGCCGCTCATGCCGATGATGCCGTAGATTTCGCCGTCGCCGATGGTCAGCGAGATGTCCTTGAGAGCCTCCACCGTGCCGTCGGCGGTGGAGAAGGTCTTGGAAAGGTGCTGGATTTCAATCATAGCGATTCTCCTAATAGACAGAAATAACGCTGGCTGCAGATGCAGACAACGTTACTTCTGAATTGGTCAGTTTTTACTTCTTCAGGGCGTCCAGAGTGGTCTGCTTGCCGCCGTAGAGGCCCATGGGCTCCACGTGGATGACGGCCACGGAGACGACGTGGGTGCCGTTCTGGGCGTTGAAGTCGTCCAGGTAGGGCTGGTGCTGGAAGTAGTTGGCGTCAACCTCGCCGCTGTCCACCACGTTGTTGGGCTGGACGTAATCGGTGAACTCCTTGATGTCCAGGGTGACGTTTTTCTCGGCCAGGATGTCCTTGGCGATGGCCAGGATTTCGGCGTGGGGGGAGGGGGTGGCCGCTACGGTGATGGTCTCGCCGGCGAGGGCGTCATAGTCTACCGTAGAGTCGAAGCCGTCGGTGGGGTTATCCACCAGGGGGACCACCGCGCCGTCGTACTTCTCTTTGATGAAGTCAACGACCTGCTGGCTTTCCACTGCGGCGATCAGGGCTTTGGTCTTGTCGGTTTCCTCGTTGCCTTCCTTGACGGCCAGAATGTTGCCGTAGGCGGAGGAGGAGCCTTCGATGAGGAGTGAGTCTTCAACGGGGTTCAGGTCCGCGGGGATGGCGTAGTTGGAGTTGATGACGGCGTAATCCACGTCCTTGAGAACGTTGGGGAGCTGGGCCGCCTCAACCTCTTTGAACTCGATGTTCAGGGGATTCTCAACGATGTCGTTGATGGTGGCGGTGATGCCGGCGCCGTCTTTCAGCTTGATGTAGCCGTTATCTTCCAGGAGGAGGAGGGCCCGGGCTTCGTTGGTGGTGTCGTTGGGGACGGCGATCTGGATGTTGGATTTGCTGGAGCAGCCGGTGAAGGCGGTCAGCGCCAGGACCGCGCCGGAGAGGAGAGCGAGAACTTTCTTTTTCATTATAAATCAACCTTTCTTGTTGTGTCGTGGGGTTACAGGCGGATGGGAGCGTCACATTCGGCACATCCGACACATTCGGCCGGTGAGGGTTCTGGCAAAGACTTTTCTGTTTTTCGTCATCGCTTGATCAGCTCCTTTGTTTTGTCTGAGCTTATTATACCGGAAAGAGAGGGTTTTGTCCAATACGGAATAGGTATAGCGAGATATAGGATGAATCTATAATCTGGCGGGCGTAAATGGAGGAGAGTCTGTAAGATTATTTCAGAAACGTTGGCAAAGAAAGTTTTGGGTCCAGCCTTTTTCAAAAGGCTGGCAGGTGGAGGGCAGAGCCCTCCTCGCTTTCCGCAGAAAGCGAAATCCAACTCCGTTGCGCCTCGGGCGCAACCCAAAAATGGGCAAAGGCGGCCCGCAGGCCGCCCGCGGGAACCGCGGCCGCAATTTCGGAGAAATTGCGGCATGACGCACCTCCGATTTATCCGGAGCGCAAAATCGCGTCAGCGAGTCGAAACGTTTCTGCGTTTCTTCTCGCTGGTGCGGGTTTTGTTTGGTGGGCGGGAGGGGCAGGACTGCGTCCTGAGGGGAACCCCTTGATAGGGTTCCCCTCGCCCCAACGTCCCACCGGGACGTTGGGGCTGCCCTTCCTGATCTTTTGGGTATCATTTGGGGTGTTTCGCCCTCTGCGGAGGGCGAGGAAGGGGCTTTGCCCCTTCCATCCCCACCAGCCTTTTGGGAAAAGGCTGGATCGAAAACTTTACTTGTGTTGGCTGACAGGTTCTACGGATTTTACGGGTGCTCACAATTCGTCGCCGCGCAGCTTGTCGCGCGGCCATCGAAGCATGACGCGAGGTGTTAGGCCGCGTCGACATGGGAGCGGCGACACGCCGCCCGCGCAGCCTGTCGCGCGGCCAATGAAACTTGGCGCGAGGAAAACAGCCGCGTCGACATGGCTGGATCGAAAACTTTCTTTGCGAACGTGGGGGTTTGTGTTATAATAAAGAGGAGAAATTTAAGGGGGACGATTTTTTGATTACTTTCGAAGACCTCCGCCGCAGCGGTGCGGTGGCGACGTATATCCAGAAGGCCGACGATTCCTTATCCGCCCTGGGCTTCACCGAGCACAGTTTCGCCCACGTGACCAAGGCTGCCATGGAGGCGGGGCACATCCTGGAAACCATGGGCTACCCGCCCCGGGAGGCGGAACTGGCCCGGATCGCCGGGTACCTCCACGACATCGGCAACATCGTCAACCGGGTGGACCACGCCCAGAGCGGCGCGGTGATGGCTTTCCGTATCCTGGACAAGATGGGCATGGATCCGGCGGAGATCGCCGACGTCATTTCCGCCATCGGCAACCACGACGAGGGCACCGCCATGCCGGTGAATCCCGTGGCCGCCGCGCTGATTTTAGCGGACAAGACCGACGTCCGCCGGAGCCGGGTGCGGAACCAGGATTTCGCCACCTTCGACATCCACGACCGGGTCAACTACGCCGTGGAGTCCGCCGAGACCGTCATCAACGAGGAGCGCACCGCCATTGTCCTGCGGATCGTCATTGACACGGAAATTTCGGCGGTGATGGACTATTTTGAGATTTTCCTGGGGCGGATGGTCCTCTGCCGGAAGGCCGCGGAGAAGCTGGGGCTGCGGTTCAAGCTGGTGATCAACGGCCAGGAGCTACTGTGATCCTCCGCCTTTCTGCACAAAAGGGTCCCCCTGGGAGGGGGCGATTTGTGAAGAATTGGGCCTTGTCAAACGGCGGGTTTTGCCGTAAAATAGAAGTAGTAGAGTTTTGCAAACGGCTTGCGGGTATCGTCCTGCGCGAGGTGTTTCCATGAGCGTTCGGTCCGGGCTGCGCAGCAGCGTTTTCGGTATGCTGGCCGCCGGAACATTCCGGCACGGTGGGATTCGTGCAACCTTTTGCTGACTTGGTCTGTCGCTGCGATTGGGTTTGGTCGCAGCGTTTTTCTTTTCCGGCTTGCCGGAGGGCGGGACTTCAAGCACCCCGCTCACGCGATTTCACAAAGAAAAGTTTGAAAGCGGAGGAATCAGAATGAGAAAAAAAGTTGCGGTCATTATGGGCAGCGACAGCGACTGGGGGACCGTGAAAAAGGCCGTGGCCGTCCTCAGGGAGTACGGCGTTGAGACCGAGGCCCACGTCATGAGCGCCCACCGCACCCCGGCCGCCGCTGCGGAGTTCGCGGCTTCCGCCCGGGAGAAGGGCTTCGGCGTCATAATCGCTGCGGCGGGGATGGCGGCCCATTTGGCCGGTGTTCTGGCGGCGCAGACCACCCTGCCGGTCATCGGCATCCCGGTGAAATCCGCGGCCCTGGAGGGCATGGACGCCCTGCTGGCCACAGTGATGATGCCCAAGGGCATCCCGGTGGCCACGGTGGCCATCGACGGCGCGGCCAACGCCGGATACCTGGCGGTGGAGATTCTGGCCCTGTCCGACGATGAACTGGCCGCCCGGCTGGACGCTTCCCGGAAGGAAATGGCCGAGGAAGTGGCCCGGAAGGACCGGAAGCTCCAGGACGAGGTCAACGCCCTGTAATCTGTTCATTCACACCAACCTTCAATAAAGAAAAGGAGCGATCACCATGGCAAACGTGGAAAAACTGGAACAGCTGTATGAAGGAAAAGCGAAAAAGGTCTTCAGGACCAGCGACCCCGAGCTTTACATCGTGGAGTACAAGGACGATGCCACGGCCCTCAACGGCCTGAAAAAGGGCACCATCCGGGGCAAGGGCGTGGTCAACAACCGCATGAGCAACTATATGATGAGCCTGCTGGAAAAGGAAGGGGTCCCCACCCACTTTGTGGAGGAGCTCTCCGACCGGGAGACCCTGGTGAAGAAAGTCACCATCGTTCCCCTGGAGGTCATTGTCCGGAACATCGCCGCCGGTTCCTTCTCCAAGCGATACGGCGTGGAGGAGGGCACCGAGCTGTCCATCCCCACCATTGAGTTCTCCCTGAAAAACGACGACCTGGGCGATCCCCTGATCAACGACTACCACGCCCTGGCCATCAACCTCTGCACCAAGGAGGAGCTGGAGACTATCAAGAAGTACGCCTTCGCCGTCAACGACTTCATGAAGGAGTACCTGCTGAAGGCCGGGGTCATCCTGGTGGACTTCAAGCTGGAGTTCGGCAAGCTCTCCGACGGCACCATCGTGCTGGCCGACGAGATCAGTCCCGACACCTGCCGCTTCTGGGACGTGAAGACCCACGCCCATCTGGACAAGGACCTGTTCCGCCGGGACCTGGGCGGCGCAGAGGAAGCCTACCAGGAAATGATGAAGCGTCTTTTCGGCGAATAATGCGGCAGTTTTAAGGAGGATCACCCTTGGGAGGATTTTTTGGAGTCGTCTCCAACCGGGACTGCGTCACGGATCTCTTTTTCGGCGTGGACTACCATTCCCACCTGGGCACCCGCCGGGGGGGAATGGCCGTCTACTCCAACGAGAGCTTTGAGCGGTCCATTCACAACATCGAAAACGCCCCGTTCCGCACCAAATTCGAGCGGGACGTGGACGAAATGCACGGCAACATGGGCATCGGCTGCATCTCCGACAGCGATCCCCAGCCGCTGATCGTCCGTTCCCATCTGGGAAACTACGCCATCACCACCGTGGGCTGCATCAACAACGCCGAGGCCCTGGCCCAGAAGGCCATGAACAACGGCGGCACCCACTTCTTAGAAATGAGCGGCGGGAAAATCAACGCCACCGAGCTGGTGGCCACCCTCATCAACACCGAACAGGACCTGGTCTCCGGGCTGCTCCACGCCCAGGAGGTCATCGAAGGGTCCATGAGCATCCTGCTGCTGACCGCAGAGGGGCTTTACGCCTCCCGGGACCGGCTGGGGCGGACGCCCATCGTTCTGGGACAGAAGGAGGGGGCAGTCTGCGCCTCCTTTGAGTCCTTCGCCTACCTGAACCTGGGGTACCACACCCTGCGGGAGCTGGGGCCCGGGGAGATCGTCCGCATCACCGAAGGCGGCGTGGAGACCCTTTCTCCCGCCCGGAAGCAGATGAAAATCTGCGCCTTCCTGTGGATGTACTACGGCTATCCCACCTCGGTCTACGAGGGGGTCAACGTGGAGGCCATGCGCTGCCGCAACGGCGAGATCATGGCGAAAAACGACGACAGCGCCACGGCGGAATCCGTGGCGGGCATCCCGGATTCCGGCATCGCCCACGCCATCGGCTACGCCAATCAGTCCCGCATCCCCTTTGCACGGCCCTTTATCAAGTACACCCCCACCTGGCCCCGGAGCTTTATGCCGGTGAACCAGGAGATGCGGAACCTGGTGGCCCACATGAAGCTGATCCCCGTGGACGAGCTCATCCGGGACAAGAGCCTGCTGTTCATCGACGATTCCATCGTCCGGGGGACCCAGATGCGGGAGACGGTGCAGTTCCTCTACGAAAGCGGGGCCAGGGAGGTCCACATCCGGTCGGCCTGTCCGCCCATCGTCTACGGCTGCAAGTATCTGAACTTCTCCCGGTCCAGCTCCGAGCTGGACCTGATCACCCGGCGGATTATGCTGGAGATCGAGGGGGAAAAGGCCATGGAGCATCTGGAGGAATACACCGTTTCCACCAGCGAGCGGTACAAAGAGATGATCGCCCGGATCGCCAAGAAGCTGGATTTCACCACCCTGGGCTACCAGAGCCTGGAGGGAATGCTGGAGGCCATCGGCCTCCCCGGAGAGCAGGTCTGCACCTACTGCTGGACGGGAAAAGAATAACGGAAAGGCAGGAACATCATGAAAAGTTTCAGCGACAGCTATAAGAAGGCCGGCGTAGACGTCACCGCCGGGTACAAGGCCGTGGAGCTGATGAAGGCTCACGTGGCCCGGACCATGACCTCCTCGGTCCTGACGGGGCTGGGCGGCTTCGGCGGGCTTTACGAGCTGGATACGACCGGCATCGAGAAGCCCGTGCTGGTCTCCGGCACCGACGGCGTGGGGACGAAACTGAAAATCGCCTTCCTCATGGACAAACACGACACCGTGGGCATCGACTGCGTGGCCATGTGCGTCAACGACATCATCTGCTGCGGCGCGAAGCCCCAGTTCTTCCTGGACTACATCGCCGTTGGCAAGAACTACCCCGAAAAGGTGGCCCAGATCGTCTCCGGCGTGGCCGAGGGCTGCGTCCAGGCGGGGTGCGCCCTGGTGGGCGGCGAGACCGCCGAGATGCCCGGGTTCTATCCCGCCGACGAATACGACCTGGCGGGGTTCTCTGTGGGCGTGGTGGACAAATGTAAGATTCTGGACAAGGAAACGGAGCAGGCCGGGGACGTGCTCATCGCGCTGCCCTCCTCCGGCGTTCACTCCAACGGGTTCTCCCTGGTCCGGAAGGTCTTCAACATCGAGAAGGCCGACCTCCACACCCAGGTGGAGTCTCTGGGCGCAAGCCTGGGCGAGACGCTGCTGACCCCCACTAAAATCTACGTAAAGCCCATGCTGGCCCTCTTTGACCAGGTGAAGGTCAAGGCCGTGGCCCACATCACCGGCGGCGGCTTCTTTGAGAACATCCCCCGGGCGCTGAAGGACGGGCTTTCCGCCAGGATCGCCAAGGCGGACGTCAGGGTCCTGCCCATTTTCGATCTGATCCAGCAGATGGGCAAAATCCCGGAGCGGGATATGTATAACACCTTTAACATGGGCGTGGGCATGGCGGTCTGCGTCGCCAGGGAGGACGCGGAGAAGGCTCTGGAGGTCCTCCGGGCCGCCGGCGAGGACGCTTATGTCCTGGGCGAGCTGGTAGAGAGCAGCGAGGGCGTTATCCTCGAATAAAACGGTCTGGAAGACAGGGACGGCTTTCGCGGCGGCCCCTGTTTCCGTTGTTACGGAAAGGACGGAGCCCTTTTGAAAAACATTGTCGTGCTGGTGTCCGGCGGGGGCACCAACCTGCAGGCCCTGATCGATGCCCAGAACCGGGGGGAGATCGTAAACGGCCGCATTTCCTGCGTCATCTCCTCCAAGGAGGGGGCCTACGCTCTGGAGCGGGCGGCGAAAAACGGCATCCCCTCCCGGGTGATCCCCCGGAGCGGGTATGAGAGCCGGGAGGCTTACAGCAAAGCCATCCTGGACGCCCTGCGGGAGGAGCGGGCCGACCTGGTGATCCTGGCGGGCTTCATGATCATCCTGGACGAATCGGTGCCCGCAGCGTTCCCCAATCAGATTCTGAACGTCCATCCGGCCCTGATCCCCTCCTTCTGCGGGCCGGGATACTACGGGCTGAAGGTCCACGAGGCCGCTCTGGAGGCCGGGGTGAAAGTCACCGGGGCCACGGTCCACTTTGTCAGCGCGGTCTGCGACGGCGGGCCCATTATTCTGCAGGAGCCGGTTCCTGTGGAAAACAACGACACCCCCGAGACCTTGCAGCGCCGGGTCATGGAGCAGGCCGAGTGGAAGATCCTGCCCCGGGCTGCCAGCCTTTTCTGTCAGGGGAAGATCACCGTCCGGGACGGCCGGGCGTACGTGGAAGAATAACAGGAGGTCACTATGCTGAATCTGGAAACCTATCTTAGCGGAAATACCTATCCCGGCCGGGGCGTGCTCCTGGGCCGGTCTGCCGATAACCGCCATGCGGTCATCGCCTACTTCATCATGGGCCGCAGTGAGAACAGCCGCAACCGCATCTTTGAGGAGACGGAGGACGGCATCCGCACCCGGGCCTTTGACGAGTCCAGGATGACCGACCCCTCTCTTATCATCTACCACCCCGTCCGGAAGGCGGGGAGCTTCACCGTTGTCACCAACGGCGACCAGACCGATACCGTGGCCGGCTATCTCAAGGCGGGGCGGACCTTTGAGGAGGCCCTCCGGACCCGGACCTTCGAGCCCGACGGCCTCAACTGGACCCCCCGCATCTCCGGCCTCCTTTCGGAGAACGGCGACTACCGGCTGTCCATCCTGAAAAGCGCCGACGGCGACGAAAGCTCCGTCCGGCGGTTCTTCTATGAGTATGAAAGCCCCAAGGCCGGGGCGGGCCACCTGATCCACACCTACGAGCACGACGGCAGCCCCATTCCCAGCTTTTCCGGGGAGCCGAGAACTGTGGAGCTGCCCTACGCCTGCATCAACTGCTTCACCAAGGCGGTGTGGGAGAGCCTGGACCCCGACAACAAGGTCTCCCTTTTCACCCGGTTCATCAACCTGAAAACCGGTGAGACCGTCACCAAGATCGTCAACAAGCATGCGTGAGAACGGGAAAGGAACGAGTATCATGACGGAACTGGAACTGAAATACGGCTGCAACCCCAATCAGAAGCCCTCCCGCATTTTCATGAAGGAGGGAGAGCTGCCCATAGAGGTCCTGAACGGCAAGCCCGGCTACATCAACTTCCTGGACGCCTTCAACAGCTGGCAGCTGGTCAAGGAACTGAAGGAGGCTACCGGCCTTCCGGCGGCGGCGTCCTTCAAGCACGTCTCCCCGGCGGGGGCGGCGGTGGCGGAGCCTCTCTCCGACACCCTGAAGAAAATCTACTTTGTGGAGGACCTGGAGCTTTCTCCCATTGCCACGGCCTACGCCCGGGCAAGAGGGGCGGACCGCTGTTCCTCCTACGGCGACTGGGTGGCCCTGTCCGATCCCTGCGACGAGGCCACGGCGCGGCTCCTGGCCCGGGAGGTCTCCGACGGCATCATTGCCCCGGACTACACCGAAAAGGCGTTGGAAATCTTAAAAACCAAGAGGAAGGGCACCTACAACGTGGTGAAGATCGACCCCGCTTACGTTCCGGCTCCGGTGGAGCAGAAGGACGTGTTCGGCATCACCTTCGAACAGGGACGCAACGAGGTGAAGATCACCGGGGAGCTGTTCCGGAACCTCCCCACGGCCAACAAGGACCTTCCTGAAAAGGCCAGACGCGACCTGATCATCGCCCTCATCGCCCTGAAATACACCCAGTCCAACTCGGTGTGCTACGTCAAGGACGGCCAGGCCATCGGCATCGGCGCGGGGCAGCAGTCCCGCATCTACTGCACCCGGCTGGCCGGAAACAAGGCCGACGCCTGGTACCTGCGGCAGCATCCCAAGGTGCTGGCGCTGCCCTTCAAGGAGAGCATCCGCCGGCCCGACCGGGACAACACCATCGATTCCTACATCTCCGACGACTACATGGACGTGCTGGCCGACGGCGTGTGGGAGCAGTTCTTCACCGAGAAGCCGGAAATCCTCACCCGGGAGGAGCGCCGGGCCTGGCTGGACGGCCTCACCGGAGTCGCCCTGGGCTCCGACGCCTTCTTCCCCTTCGGCGACAACATCGAGCGGGCCAGAAAGAGCGGCGTCTGCTACATCGCCCAGCCCGGCGGCTCCATCCGGGACGACAACGTCATCGAGACCTGCGACAAGTACGGCATGGCCATGGCTTTCACCGGCGTGCGGCTGTTCCACCACTGATTCCGGGAGGGATACACATGAAAATTCTGATCGTAGGCGGCGGCGGACGGGAACACGCCATCGCTCTGAAGCTCCGGGAGAACCCGGAGGTGGAGGAAATCTTCGCCGCTCCCGGCAACGGGGGAATGGCGGCCTTCTGCACCTTAGCGCCCATCAAGGCGCCGGACGTGGAGGGCATGGTGGCCTTTGCCAAGGAGAAAAACATCGACTTTGCCGTGGTGGCTCCGGACGATCCCCTGGTCCTGGGCATGGCCGACGCCATGGAGGCGGCGGGAATCCCCGCCTTCGGGCCCAGCAAGGCGGCTGCCGCCATTGAGGGCAGCAAGGTCTTTTCCAAGGGCCTGATGAAGAAATACGGCATCCCCACCGCCCGGTACGAGGTCTTTGACAGCGAGGAAGCGGCGGCGGAATACGTCCGGGCGCAGAACAGCTATCCCACGGTCATCAAGGCCGACGGCCTGGCCCTGGGCAAGGGCGTGATCATCGCCGAGGACGAGAAAACGGCCCTGGAGGCCATCCACTCCATTATGGGGGACCGGATTTTCGGCGCATCGGGCAGCCGTATTGTGGTGGAGGAGTTTCTGGAGGGGCCGGAGGTCTCGGTGCTGTCCTTTACCGACGGCAAGACTCTGGTGCCCATGGTGTCCTCCAAGGACCACAAGCGGGCCCTGGACGACGACAAGGGCCTGAACACCGGGGGGATGGGCACCATTGCTCCCAACCCCTTCTACACCCCGGAAATCGCGGAGTGGTGCATGAAGGAGATTTTTCTGCCCACCATGGCGGCCATGAACGCCGAGGGGCGGACCTTCAAGGGCTGCCTGTATTTCGGACTGATGCTGACCAAAAACGGGCCCAAGGTCATCGAATATAACTGCCGGTTCGGCGACCCGGAGACCCAGGTGGTGCTGCCCCTGCTGAAAACCGATCTGCTGACCATTTTCCAGGCGGTCCGGGACGGGCGGCTGGCGGAGGTGCCGGTGGAGTTCTCCGACGGGGCGGCGGCGTGTGTGATCCTGGCCTCCGGGGGGTATCCCCAGAAGTACCAGACCGGGTTTGAGATTCACGGCCTGGATGAGATGGGGCAGGCTCCCGGGGTGACGGTATACCATGCCGGGACCCGGCTGGAGGACGGGAAGTTCCGCACCTCCGGCGGGCGGGTGCTGGGCGTCACCGCCGTGGGCGGGGACCTCAGCGAGGCCCTGGCAAAGAGTTATGCCGCAGCGGAGAAGATTGTGTTTGAAGGGGTTCATTATCGGAAGGATATTGGGAAAATCCGGAAATAAGATATCGACGTGTGCGCCAATTGGCACCACGTCAGGCCGCCCGCAATATCGCTACGCGACAGAAAGCCCGCAATATCGCTCCGCGAAATTGCTTGGCCTTTTCCTTCGCGGACTCTGTCCGCGATTTCCTTCGGAAACCGGAAAACGCCTGGGTGAGTACGCTGATCGTACTTGGTCAGGCCGCCGCCTGCCCCCAAAGCCCATCGTGAGGACCTGAACGTCCGAAAGTGGCAGCTGGATGCCTACTGTCCTCTCACCAATTGCGGCGGCCGTGTCCACCGCGGGGTAGTATTGGGGTCCTCCAAAGCCCCAGGCGCGACTTTAGGGGGTCTCGGGGGGGCGGGAGCCACCCGAGCGTCCTTTTCTCCCCATTCTTTTCCCACGCGGGAAAAGAATGGGGGCTATGAACCACCCATTGATAATCCAAAGCGAACGTAGCCGCATAGGCCGGTAGTGCTGCCGAAATCGAATCGGATTTGGCAGTTCCTACTAGCCTATGCGGCTACTTACGTTTGTACAGATTTGTTATGTTCTACCAGGGCACCCAATCTTTTTTACGGAAAAAAGATTGGGGAGAAAAACCGTTTAGGGGCTCCCACCCCTAAAAACCCCAATGGCGGCAGGCGCCGGATTAAGATGACCGCACGCGACACTTCCCGCCGACACTATCGGTGCTCGGACAGTAGGCAACCGTGCAGCACTTTTGATCGCTTCGATTCCTGTATGAGGATTCGGAGATATGTGTCGGCTTGACGTGGCGGTTGGGATCGGGCTTGACGTAGGTGGTGGCCTGACGTGGTGCTTTTGGTGCGTTCACCGGTGGTGTTATTGCGCAGCAATATTACACATGGCTTTGCAGATGGTGATCTCGTGGGTGCGGATTTTTTGGCAGAGGGCGGGGAGGTCGTCCAGCTGGCACCGGTGGGTGATCAGGTCCGACGTTTCCAGCCGGCCGCTGTCCATGAGCTCCACGGTGTACCGCCACTCGTTGATGGGGAAGGGGGAATAGTTGGAGTTCCAGGCCCCGGAGATTTGCAGCTCCTTCCGGAGGATGCTGCTGTGGGCTTTCCGGGAAATGGCGCTGGTCTCCTGGATGGGGTTCCCCAGGAGGACGATGCGGCCCATGGGCCTGGCGCAGGCGATGCCTTGCTCCAGGGCGCTGCCAAAGCCGGTCCCCTCGATGACAACGTCGGCCAGGCCGCCGGTCAGGTCCCGGAGGGCCTTGTCCGGGTCGGTGCGGCGGCTGTTGACGGCGGAAAATCCCCGGTCCCGGGCAAAACGGACCTTCTCGTCGTCGATGTCCACCAGCAGGACCTGGGACGCCTCGAAAAGCCTGGCCCACCGGGCCGCCAGGATGCCGATGGGGCCCGCGCCGAAGATGACGGCGGTCTCCCCGGGAGCCAGAGCGCTTTTCCGGATGGCGTGCTGGGCCACGCAGGCGGGCTCCGTCATGGCCAGAGCCTCCATGGGGGTCTCCGGGTTGGAGGAGGGGACAAAGTGCCACGCCGAGGGCAGGACCACGTACTCGGCGAAGCCGCCGTCCCGCCGGGAGCCCATGTAGTCGTAGTCCGTACACATGACGTACTTCCCGATCCGGCACATGGGGCAGGTCCCGCAGGGGATCAGGGGGAACACGGCGCCTCTCTGGCCGATGAGGGCGGGGTCGGCGTCGGGGCCTGCGGCGGTGATGGTACCGCTGAATTCGTGGCCGATGGTCATGGGGTATTTCTGGTTGCTGGTGCCCAGCTGGTAGATTCGCGGGATGTCGGAGCCGCAGATGCCGCAGGCCCCGACCTTCAGCAGAAGCTCCGGGCCTTTCAGGGCGGGGACGGGGATTTCCTCCGCCCGGAAATCGCCGATTCTGTGGAGCCGGGCCGCTTTCATGGTGGTCATTGGGCGCTCTCTCCTTTCGCGATCCGCTGGCGGAGGGTGCGGATGTTTTCCTCCAGGGTGCCGCCGGTGTGGAAGACGCTGGAGGTTCCGCCTACAAAGATGCTGGCCCCGGCCCGGCGCATTTTTTCGGCGTTTTCGAAGCTGACGTTGCCGTCCACCTCGATCTCCGTCCGGGTGAGGCCCCGGAGGTCCAGGAGGCGGCGGAGTTCTTCGATTTTTTTCAGGGTCTGGGGGACCAGCCGCTGCCCAGCGAAGCCCGGGTTCACGGTCATGATGAGGATGCCGTCTACGTCCTCCAGGACCGGCTCCGCCATGCAGAGGGGGGTGGCCGGGTTCAGGGCGGCCATGGGCCGGGCTCCCCGGGCCCGGATTTCCGCCAGGGCCCGCTGGAGGTGGCGGGTGCTTTCCACGTGGACGGAGACCAGCTCCCCGGGCTGGAGGTCCAGCCAGTCCAGCATGGTTTCCGGTTGCTCCGCCATGAGGTGGAGGTCCAGGGGAATCTGAGTCTCCCTGCGGAGCTGCTTGATGCAGTCGGTTCCAAGGGTCAGGTTGGGGACGAAGTGGCCGTCCATCAGGTCCATGTGGAAATAGTCCACTCTCTGGCGGATGAACTCCGCCAGAATCTCCGGGGCGTCCCGCCAGGCGTTGACGCACATCATGGAGGGGGAGAGTTTTGCCTGTAACATCGAAAGTTCCTTTCTGCTTGCGCTTTTCTGCCCGATATGGTACAATTACTATAACATATTGCCGAATCCGCCGCAAGAAGCGGCGGTATTGTTGGCGATACGGGGAAAACATTGTCAATATCAATCAAAAATAAGCGGGAATGAGCAGAATGTTTGAAACGGAACGGTTGGAGAAAATTCAGGAGATTCTGGCGGAGAACGGGGCCCTGTCGGTGCAGCGGCTGGCCCGGGCGCTGTTCGTCAGCGAGTCCACGGTCCGGCGGGACCTGAGCGAATTGCAGCGTCAGGGGCTGGTCAAGCGCATCCACGGCGGCGCGGTCCTCATCACCGGGGCCAGCCGGGAGCTGCCCCTGTACATGCGGGAGCGGGACCATCCCGACGCCAAGGAGCGCATTGCGGAGCAGGCGGTGTCCTACATCCGGGACGGCCAGGTGCTGTTTCTGGACGCCTCCTCCACGGTGCAGAAGATGGTGGGGCGGCTGGCGGCCTTCCGGGACCTGACCATCATCACCAACGGCCTGAAAACCGCCCAGGAGCTGAGCCAGCTACCCCACACCATTTACTGCACCGGGGGGCTGCTGCTCCACAGCTCCCACGCCTATGTGGGCCACGGCGCGGAGCGGGCGGTGCGGGAGTACAACGCGGACCTGTTTTTCTTTTCCAGCCGGGGAATTTCCGCCGACGGGCGGATCACGGACACCTCCGGGGAGGAGACCCAGCTCCGCCGGGCCATGTTCGAGCAGAGCAAGGGGCGGATTTTTCTCTGCGACAGCAGCAAGTTCGGGCAGCTGTACTGCTACAACCTCTGCTCTGTAAGGCAGGTGGACGCCATGGTCAGCGACCGGGGGTTTGCGGTGGAGGAAAAGGAAATCTCCCTGCTGCGGTGATGATCGCAGCAGGGAGATTTTTGCGTCGGTTTCAGGGATTTTCCGGCCCCGCCGCCTCAAAAAGCCTGCCTTGCTGGCGGAATTCGCCGGGGGACATTTTGGCGTGGAGCTTGAAGCTGCGGCCGAAGTACTTGGCGCTGGCGTAGCCGCAGGCGGCAGCGATCTGCTCCAGGCTGTCGTCGGTGTTGAGGAGGAGCTCCCGGGCCTGCTCCATGCGGGTCTCGGTGATGTAGGCGTTGATGGTCATGCCCACGGTCTTCTTGAACAGGGGGCAGAGGGAGGACGGGGAGTAACCCACGAACTCGCAGATGGCGGGCAGGTCCAGGTCCCGGTCGGCGTAGTGGCGGCGGATGTAGGCCACGGTGAGCCGCACCAGGCGCTCGTCGCCGTAGTCGCAGGTCAGGAGCTCCCGGGTCCAGGCGTTGACTGTCTGCTCCGCCTGGTCCAGGCTGGCGGCCTCCCAGATGCTGCGGTAGAGGGCCGCGCCGGTGTGGCGCTCGTGGAAATCCAGGTGGTTGGCCATGGAGATGCGCAGCATGTGGTCGGCAATCTTGCAGCAGTAGTTCCGGATGTGGGCCACCGGGGTGCCGGGGTTCCGGCGCAGCCGGGCGAAAAGCTGGTCCAGGACGGCCTGGACGCCGTTGGCGTTGAGCTCGATGAGCGGGGCCTCGATGGCGGCAATGGTGCGGTCGTCCAGGGTCAGGGCCTCGCCGGGGGGCGTTTCGGAGGCCAGCTCCAACTGGGGTTCCTGGCGGAAAAACAGCCGGTCCAGGGCCCGCTGGGCCTCGCGGTAGGACTGGGAGGCCGTGCGATAGTCCTCCGCGGGATTGCCCGCCGCCGCGCCGGTGACGTCCGGGGTCCGGGTCTGCTCCCAGAGGGCCCGGACGGCGTCGTCGCCCAGGTCCTCCATGCGATCGGCATAGAGAAAGCGCACCGCGATGCCGTCGCCCTGAAATTGCAGCGGCAGCATCTCCACGCCGGGGAGCTTTGGGGCCGGGATCGCCGCGTCGCCGGTGACGCGGTAGAGGACGCAGCGGTAGGCAGCGGTAAACCACTGGTCCAGGCCGTACTGCCGGGCCTGGGGACGCAGGGCATCGGGGTCGGCCTGGCGACTGCACAGAATCTGGGTCCAGCGCTGGCAGAGCAAGGCACGGGCCTCGGCGCGGGTCTGGGTCAGGGATTCCTCGGCGGCCCGGGCGCTCTGGAGCTGGGCCAGGGCCAGGCTCACCGCCGTCTGGAACTTTTCCCGGTCCACGGGCTTATCGATGTATTCCACCGCATGGAGCTGGATGGCCGCCCGGAGGTAGGGCTTGTCGGAGTAGTTGCTCAGGAAGATCATGCGGCAGGCGGGGAAGGAACGGGCCACCTGCCGGGCCAGCTCGATGCCGTCCATCCGGGGCATCCGCACATCGGTGATCAGCAGGTCCGGAGGGTCCTGCAGCGCCTGCTCCAGGGCCTCGATGCCATCGCTGGCGGCGGAGACCCGGACGTCGGGGGGCAGCGCCATCCGGTCCAGCAGCTCCAGGAGCTCTGCCCGGGCAAAGGCTTCATCATCGGCAATCAGGATTCTCATCCGAGGGTTCCTCCTTTTCCGGCGGGATGTTTGCGGTTTTTTTCGGGGATTTTTGGGTATCGAAAGGGTCATTCAGAGGTCACTTGGGAGTATGGCGGACGGCGGAGAATCTCCGTTGGGATATTCTGGTGCATGGCGGCGCTAAGAGGGCTTTTTCGGGACGTGGATGGTGACGGCTGTGTACTCGCCCTCCTCGCTCTGGACCAGGAGGCCGCTGGAGGGGCCGCACTGCATCCGCAGGCGGGCGTCGGTGTTCCGGAGGCCCACGCCGCCCTCCCGGGACTCGTCAAAGAGGGCGGCTACCTGGGCGGCGGTCATGCCGCAGCCGTTGTCCCGGACGGTGAGGCGGACCTCATCCTCCCAGGCTTCGCCGGTGATGCGGATTTCGCCCTGCTTATCGGGGCGGGCCAGGATGCCGTGGAGGAGGGCATTTTCCACAATGGGCTGGAGGGTGACGGCGGGGAGGGGGGTATCCATCAGGGCTTCGGGGACGTTTACCTCCAGGGCGATGCCGTCGCCGAAGCGCAGCTGCTGAATCTGCATATAGGCCCGGACGTGGTCCAGCTCGGCCCGGACGGTGCTCATCCGCTTGCCGCCGTTGAGGCTTTTGCGGTAAAACTGGGCCAGGGCGGTCATGGCGGCGGAAATTTTTTCGTTTTCGTTATGGTCGGCCAGGTAGCGGATCATGTCCAGGGTGTTGAACAGGAAGTGGGGGTTGATCTGGGTGTAGAGCATGGCCAGCTCGGTTTCGTTGAGCTGGCGGCCCTTGCGGACGTTCTCGGCGCTGAGGGAGCGCACCGCGCCCACCAGGCCGTTGTAGCTGTCCATAAGGCGGTCGATGTCGTCGCCGCCGTCGGCGGGGACTGGGAGCAGGCGGCTGTGCTCGTAGCGGAAGGCCTTCATCCGGCCGCTGAGAACGTTGATCCGCCGGGTGATGAGATTGGCCATGAGGACGGCCAGGCCGAAGCTCACGGTGAGGACGGCCAGGGCGCAGAGGACGAATATCTGCACCTGGGCCCGGCGCACGGCGCTGAGGTCGGTTTCGGGGAGGACCTGGACCAGGGTCCAGCTGCACTCCGGGATGGCCCGGGCCGAGATGTAGCAGTGATCGCTGCGGGCGGCGCCGCCATTTTGGAGGGCGGCTGCGGCGGCTTCGGGGAGGGGCTGGGCCCGATCCGCATCGGAGGCCGCCACCATGATTCCCGCCTCGTTGACCAGGTAGCAGTAGCTTTCCTCGGTGACGGCGCATTTCCGGAGGATATCCACCAGGGCGGACACCGGGGTGTCCGTGACCACGGCGCCGACGGTTTCAGCGAAGTTCCGGGGGTTGCTGATCAGGTGGGCCACCGACACCGAATCCGCCGACAGGTTCCACGCCGGGGGAATGTAGTAGCTGGAGGTGCCGGCGGCCTGCATGGCCCGGAACCATTCCGTATCCCGGAGACCGTCGTAGGACCAGAAGCTTTCTGACCGGGGGGAAACGTAGAGAAATTCATCGTTCATGTACAGGTGGACCGCCGTGACCGTGTCAGGGTAGGCTGAGCGGATGCGGCGGAGCATGTTTTCCAGGGTGTCCCGGTCCTCCAGCTGCTCCGTCAGGGAGTTGTCGGCGGGGGTTTTGGAGAAGATGTTCACCGTTTCCTCGCCGTAGGCGAAGGTGTAGTTGGCCCGGCGGAGGCTTTTCATGCGGAACTCGATGGAATCGGCGGCCTGCTCCATGGCCTGTTGGGCGGAATAGAGGGTGCTGCGCTCCGAAAGGAGCGAGGCCCGGATGGAACTGATCAGGGCAAAGGGCACCAGACAGAGGGCGCTGAGGGCCAGATAGCTGATGAGGAGCTTGGAGCGGAGGGACAGCGCATGCAGCCGCATACGCAGGGTCCGCTGGCGAGGCGGGTGGGTCATAGGCGGGGTCTCCTTTGGGAGGGAAGGGGCGTTCTTTTGTAGGTTTTCCTTATAAATATTATAGTGATTCCGCTGTTTTTCGTCAAGATGGAAAAGAGCGGAAACCGAGGGACTGGAAAATAGTGCACCAAATTCAAAGATTTTGGCCTTTACCCTTGGATAAAGTGATGGTATACTAAGGCTACAGTGACCGAACCCATGCTGCTTTACGACGGGATTTTGTGCAAACGGCCGATTGCATTGATTTTCTGCCGGGAGCGGCACAACACTCAGAAGGGAAGGATTTTACTTATGAAGCAGCCCATGAAAAAGTGGTTATCTGTCATCGCATTGATGCTGGCGGCGTCCACGGCGACGGCGTGTTCTTCCACGGGGACTTCCTCGGGGAGCGGCACGGCCAGCAAGCCGGAGTCTTCATCCTCTGCTCCCGCCGGTGAGACCACGGAGGAGCCTGTCACCCTGAAATACATCAACTACGGCGCGAAGCCCGAGACCGGCGACTGCGACCGGGTTTGGGAGAAGCTCAACGAGATGCTTCTGGAAAACCTCAACTGCACCATCAACGTGGAATATCTGGGCAGCGGCGACGAAGCCCAGATGAAGCTGAAATTCGCAGGCAACGAGGACTTCGATTTCTGCTACACCGCCAACTGGTGGGGCTTCTACGAGAACGCCCAGAGCAACGCCTTTATGGAGATCACCGAGGACCTGATCAAGGAGAACATGCCCTACACCTACAATCAGCTCCCGGACATTGCCTGGAAGCAGTCCAGCGTGGGCGGCAAGATTTACATGATCCCCCTGGCTTTCGCCGGCATCGCCAAGAACGTGGTGGGCTATCGGGGCGACCTCCTGGCCAAATACGGCATGGATGACCTGCAGACCCTGGACGATCTGACCGCCTACATGACCAAGGTCGCTGAAAATGAGCCGGACATGATGGCGGCTTCCCTGGAGGGTATGGTCAACCTGTATATGAACTATAAAAACGGCTGGAACACCGGCCTGGAGGCGGACTGGAACTATAAGCTCTCGGAAACCGAGAACCCTGAGATGTTCTTCACCGTCATGAAGGACGAATACATGGACTACGCCAAGACCATGCGGGAGTTCTACGAAAAGGGCTTCTGGACCTCGGATATGATCAACGACACCACGGCTGTCTGGGACCTGTTCTCCAACGGCACCACGGCGACGCTGATCCACAACGCCGGCACCGTGGAAAGCAAGTGCCGTGAGATCACTGCGGAGCATCCGGAGTGGGACCTCAAGATGTTCAACCCCTATCAGGGCGCGGACGTGGTCCGGGCCGCTTTTAACACCGACGGCTGGACCCTGAACCGCACCACCAAGCACGCCGATAAGGTGCTGCAGGTCATCGATTTCATTTACAGCACGGAGGACGCCCAGAAGCTGATGATCTACGGCTTCGAAGGCGACAGCTATGTGGTGGAGGACGGCTATGTGGTCCCCCTGGACGGCGTTTCCGCCGACAAGCAGCACAACCTGGGATGCAACTGGAACATGCCCAACTGGTACATCCAGAAGACCTTCGTGAAGCAGGTGCAGTACAAGGGCTACGACGAGATCTACGCCGACATGGAAGCCCACGTTGTGGAGAATCCCCTCCAGGCATTCGTTTTCGACAGCAGCAATGTGACCACCGAGCTGGCAACCATCTCCGCTGCGGTAAGCGCCAACACCGCGCTGAACTACGGCATGGTCGAGGACGTGGAAGGCGCTGTGGAGAAGTTCCGCGCCGACCTGAAGGATGCGGGCTACGACACCGTGAAGGCGGAATATGACCGCCAGATTGCGGAGTTCATGTCCACCTACAAGAAGTAATCCGCAAAATCTCCGGGCGGGGACAACCTGGGCGTTGCTTCCCGCCCGTCTCTTTTGACACTCTTTGGAAGAAAGGGGCGATCCGCTTGGCATCTTCTGCCGTTTCCGTGGGCGCCGGTCAAAAAAGGCGCAGCCGGACATCCACGTTTCTCCGGCACGTGGTGGAATACCGCTATCTGCTGATGATGCTGGCTCCGGCCGTTGTGTTCTTTATCGTTTTCTGTTACATTCCCATGTTCGGCGCGGTGATCGCCTTCAAAAAATACGATTATGCGCTGGGAATTTTGAAAAGTCCCTGGGCGGGGCTCTCCAACTTTCAGTTTCTGTTCCGCTCCGGGAAGCTCCTAAAGCTGGCGTTCAATACCATCGGCTACAACATCGCCTTCATCGTGGTGGGGATGGTCAGCTCGGTGGCCCTTTCCATCATCCTGTCGGAGATGACCGGGAAGACTTATAAAAAGATCTGCCAGACCTTTATGTTCCTGCCGTACTTCATTTCCTGGGTCTGCGTGGGGGCCATCGCCTTCAACCTGCTGAACACCCGCTACGGCTTCATCAACAGCACCATCACGGCTCTGGGCGGGCAGAAGATCGACTTCTACACCAGCCCGGGAAAGTGGCCGGCGATCCTCATTATCTTCAACACCTGGAAGGGCGTGGGGTACAATACCGTGGTGTATCTGGCGGCCATTGCGGGCATCGATGCGGAAATCTACGAGGCCGCCGAGATCGATGGCGCGTCGGTGATGCAGCGCATCTTCCGCATCACCATCCCCAGCCTGATCCCCACCATGGTCACGCTGCTGCTGCTCAGCGTAGGCGGCATTTTCTACGGCAACTTTGACATGTTCTGGAATCTGATCGGCAGCAACAGCCTGCTCTACGACACCACCGACGTTATCGACACCTACGTCTACCGCTGCCTGATGGACGGCACAAACTTCGGCATGACCGGCGCGGCCGGGCTGCTGCAATCGGCCATTGGGCTGGTGGTGGTCCTTGCGGTCAACGCCGTCGTCAAAAGAATCAACAGCGAAAGCGCGCTGTTCTGATGGGGAGGGAAAGCAATGGCAACCAAAATGGAAATACGCGAACGCCGCACCCTCAATGTGATCGGCGGGCTTGTCGTGGGAATTGTGGCGCTGCTGTGTCTGCTGCCCTTTGTGCTGGTGATCTCGGGGTCGTTCAGCTCTCAGGCGTCCATTGTGAAGTACGGGTTCAGCCTGTTTCCCCGGGAGTTTTCCCTGGATGCCTATAAGCTGGTGTTCACCGTGCCGGAGCGGATTTTGCTGGCCTACCGCAACACCATCTTGTACACCATTGCGGGCACGGCTCTGGGGCTGTTTCTGACGGCGATGACGGGCTATGCCTTGAACCGCAAGGATTTCGCGTGGCGCAACGGGTTCTCCTTCTTCTTTTATTTCACCACGCTGTTTTCCGGCGGACTGGTGCCCAGCTATCTTCTGATGATGGCGCTGCACATGAAGAATAATCCGTTGGCCATCGTCCTGCCGGGGCTGCTTTCGGTGTTCAACATCCTCATCATGCGAAACTTTATGAACACGATCCCCGACGCCATCAGCGAGTCGGCCAAGGTGGACGGAGCCAACGATTTTGTGATCTTCGTCAAGCTGATCCTGCCGCTTTTAAAGCCGGCGCTGGCCACCATCGGGCTGTTTCTGGCGCTGAGCTACTGGAACTCGTGGTATGGCTGCATGCTGTACATCAGCGACTATCGTCTGTACACCCTGCAGTACTACCTCTACAACACTCTGAACAAGGCGGAGGAGATCCGGCGGCTGATTTCCCTGGGCGTGGACACGGGGACGGAGTCGCCTCCCAGCGAGACCATGAAGTTCGCGCTGACCTGCGTGGCCACGGGACCGATCATTCTGCTGTATCCCTTTGTGCAGAAGTATTTTGTGAAGGGGATCACGATCGGGGCGGTGAAGGGGTAAAATAGTACCAGGTCAGGCCGCCTGCCCCATCCGCACCGCTCACGTCAAGCCGACACGTATTTCCGAAGTCTTATACAGGAATCGAAGCGGCAAAAAGTGCTGCACGGTTGCCTACTGTTAGAGCACCAATTGTGTCGGCGGGAAGTGTCGCGTGCGGTTATGTTTCTCCAGCGCCTGCCGCCATTGGGGTTTTTAGGGGCGGGAGCCCCTAAACGGTTTTTCTCCCCAATCTTTTTTCCGTAAAAAAGATTGGGTGCCCTGGTAGGACAGAACAACTCTGTACAAACGTAAGTAGCCGCATAGGCTGGTAGGAACTGCCAAATTCGAATCGGATTCGGCAGTGCTATCGGCCTATGCGGCTACTTACGTTTTTTATTATCGATAGGTGGTTCATTGCACCCCTTCTTTTCCCGCGTGGGAAAAGAAGGGGGAGAAAAGGACGCTCGGGTGGCTCCCGCCCCCCCGAGACCCCCTAAAGTCGCGCCTGGGGCTTCGGAGAACCCCAATACTACCCCGCGGTGGACACGGCCGCCGCAATTGGTGGGGGGACAGTAGGCATCCAGCTGCCACTTTCGAACGTTTCGTTCCTCACGATAGGCTTTGGGGGTAGGTGGCGGCCTGACGTTGGTGCCGATTGGGCACGATGGGGGCTGCGCCCCGGGATTTTGGCGTTTTTAAAACGCCCAGTTGCCGTCGCGGAAGATGGGGTGCTCCTGGCCGTCCTTAGTGATGCCGGTGATGGAAAGGTCGGGGGTGCCCAGCATGAAGTCTACGTGGTTGGCGGAGCTGTTGAGCCCCCGGGCGGACTGCTCCTCCTCGGACTGGTCAAGGCCGCCTTTCAGGCACTCGGCAAAGCCGTTGCCGATGGCGAAGTGGCAGGCGGCGTTTTCGTCGAAAAGGGTGTTGTAGAAAAGGATGCCCATCTCGGAAATGGGGGACTTTTTGGGGATCAGGGCCACCTCGCCCAGGTGGCGGCTCCCTTCGTCGGTCTCGATCAGGGTTTTCAGGGTCTCATAGCCGGTTTCGGCGGAAAAGTCGGTAACGCGGCCGTCCTTGAAGGTCAGGGAGAAGTGGTCAATCAGGGTGCCGTTGCAGTTCAGGGGAAGGGCGCTGCAGACGGTGCCGTCGGCCCGGTCTTTGTCCGGGGAGCAGAAAATTTCCTCCGTGGGCATGTTGGGGAAGTAGTAGACGCCGTCCCGGGTCTCGGCTCCGCCACCGGCCCAGCAGTGGTCCTTGGGCATGCCGATGGTGATGTCGGTGCCGATGGAGTTTTTATAATGGAGGCGGTCGAACTGCATCCCGTTCAGGTAGTCGATCCGGCGCTGGAAGCTGTGGTGATGGGCGTCCCAGGCAGCGGCGGGGTCGGGGACGTCCACCCGGGCGGCCTTGAAAATGGCTTCCCAGAGCTTTTCCACCGTTTCCTCCTCCGGGCAGCCGGGGAAGACCTTCTTCGCCCATTTCGGGGCGGAGGCGGCAACGATGCACCAGGTGTTGCGGCCCAGGTCCATGCCGTCATAGTACTCCCGGCAGGCGGCGTAAGCGGCTTTTCCCCAGGCGGCGGGCTTTTTGGAGTCGATGCCGGTGAAAGCGCCGGGGTTGGAGGAATCGATGGAGAGGAAGCCCGCGCCCTCTCTGGCGTAGCCGTTGTTGTAGGCGGCGAACCAGTCGGGGATGTTCTCAAACTGGCTCATGGGGGCGTAGTCGTAGCGCAGGCGGGAGATGGTCTCGTCGTTCCAGCGGACGCAGACCTCCTTGGCCCCGGCTTTATAGGCGCTTTCGGCGACCAGGCGCACCAGCTCCGCGCTTTCCAGGGAGGCGGCGATGCAGAGAATCTGGTCCTTCTGGAGGTTGATGCCGGAGCGGACGATGAGGTCGGCGTACTTTTTTAACATTGCGTTCAAATCCATGGGGAAAACTCCTTTCGGTTTTGGGTGGTCAAAGATTTTCCAGGGGGATGCTGAACAGGGCGGCGTGGCGGACCACGGTTTCATCGGAGGCGGTGCAGGAGATGTGGAGCATCCCGCCGTCGATGCAGGCGCAGGGGTAGTGCCAGCATGGGCCTGCGTCCAGCTCCGGGTCGGGGCCGTCGGCCAGGATCAGGGCATGGTCAAAGGGGGCGTCGCCGCCGGGGTTCAGGGCCAGGACCAGCCGGGAGCGGTCCTTTTTGGCCGTCTGCTCGTTGTAGATCAGGTACTGGCGGCCGTCGGGGAGGGAGCCGCCGTACATCTTCGCCGGGGCGATGGGCATCCGGGCGTCGGCGGCGCTGGTCCAGGTTTGGCCGCCGTCGGTGCTGTGGAACGCCTGGGCGGGGCCTGCGTCGTTGCGGACGATGGCGTCGATGCGGTCCCCGGCGGCCAGAACGGCGGTTTCCGGGAATCCCAGGGGGTAGGAGCCGTGGAGCCACGGGCCCGGCAAGGGGGCGGGCTCCCAGAGGGCGGGGGACTGCTTCGGGGAGCGGACCACCACCGGAATCCGGGGCATCTCCCCGGGGGCTGCCGCCATCCGGCCCCCGGCGATCCACTGGCCGCCGGTCTCCTGGGGCAGGGTGTTGATGAGCAGCGGCGTTCCGCACTCCCGGCGGACGGTCCATTGGCCCTGGCAGTACTCCGCGCAGACGTACCCGGTAGGGCGGTCGTGGGAGGACATCCGGGTCACGTAGGCCCAGATTCTGCCGGTATCCTCGGTGAACGTCACCGGGACCATGTGGCAGTCGGGGCGGGGGTCCTCGCAGATGATCTCTGGGGCGAACCAGGTCCGGCCGGAATCCGCCGACCAGCGGCCGCGGATGATGGTCCGGCCCACGATCTCGTTTTCCGAGCAGTTGTACCAGGCCATGAGCAGGCGGCCGCCCAGGGGGGCGATCATGGTGTCGTGGAGGAAGGGGAACTCCGGGCCGCTCCGGTGGACGATCCGGGCCCGGAGTCCTCGGACGCGCTGGCTTGCCGGGGGTGCGGAAAAGATGGCCATGAGGCTCGCTCCTTTTCACATTGTTTCGGGGAACGCGGGGAAAACGCGGCGCTATCTGCGGGAGGCCGTCAGCTCCGCCTCCATTTTTGCATAAAGGGCGGGGAAGCGCTTTTTCAGGTTCACCGGGCGGAAGGTTTGGGCGTCCACCCAGGCGTGGAGGGTGGAGCCGGTGTTCAGGGGCGCGTCCTCGCCCTCCCGGAAGACCCGGTAGGAAAATTCCACCCGGGCGGGGGTCAGGGCGGAAAGGGTACATTCCACCAGGAGGCGGTCCTCATAATAGGCGGCGCGGCGGTACTGGGAGGTCAGGGAGACCAGAGGGGTCATGACCCCCATTTCCTCCAGCTGGGAGTAGGTGAGGCCCAGGGTCCTGACATAATCGGTCCGGGCCACCTCGTACCAGACGGGGTAGACGGCGTGGTGGATGACGCCCATACGGTCGGTTTCGGCGTAGCGGGCGGTGATGGGGCTTAAACTGCTCATGGAATCCCTCCTGTTCCCTATTGTACCACGGCGGCCCTCAAAAGGCAAACAAAATCCGCCGGGTCCGGAGACGCGGCGGATCTGGGATCAGCAGCCTTTGAACTTTTTGTACGCCTGCCGCAGCTCTTCGGCTTTGGCTTCGGGGCAGTTGGGGTTGCACCAGGCTCCCACGCCGGTCTCCGACGAAGCGAAGAACTGCTGGCGGTCGGCGGCCCGCATGGGGGGGTAGAACTCGATGTGGAACTGGTACTCGGGGTGGTCGCCGCTGTTCACCGGGGCGTTGTGCATGCACATCATGTAGGGGAAGGGCATGTCGAACAGGGAATCGTACATCCCGGCGCAGTCCCGGACGGTCTCGCCCAGGGAGCAGAGCTCCTCCTCGGTCATCTGGGAGAGGTCGGCCACGGGGCGGTTGATGGTCACGTGGACGCCGTAGGTGATGGGGGAGAAGAAGGGGACGTAGACGGTGAAGCAGTCGTTTTCGAAGATGATCCGGCGGCCGTCGGATTTTTCCTGGGCCAGGAGGTCGGTAAAGAGGTTCCGGCCGGTCTTCTGGTAGTATTCGCCGGCGCCCTCCAGCTCCTCCTGGATTTTTTTCGGGATGAAGGAGTAGCCGTAAGCCTGGCCGTGGGGGTGGGGCATGGTGACGCCTACGGGCTCGCCGCGGTTTTCAAAGAGGAAGACGTACTTGATCTTCTCGTCGGCGCGCATGTCGTTGAAGCACTCCAGCCAGAGGTGGGCCAGCTTGTGGACGTGGTCGTCGGAGAGGTCCTTCAGGAGGGCGTTGTGCTTGTCGGAGTAGAGGATCACCTCGCAGCGGCCGTAGGCGGGGCGCACCTCAAAGAGGCCGCCGGCCACGTCGTCGGGCTGGGGGGGATTCTGCATCAGGGCAGGGAAGTCGTTGGGGTAGCGGAGGACGTCGAAGCCTTGGTCCGGCACTTTTCCGGAGCCGGGGCAGAAGGGGCACCAATCCTTGGGCATCTGGGGCCGGGACTGGCGGTGGGAGGCCACCATGACCCAGTCCTTGGTGATGGGATTATAGCGAAGTTCAGCCATTTTATAAGACTCCTTTTCTTTTAGAAAACCCTGGTGCCGCCCAGGGGGCGGATGGACAGGACGTGGCAGCTGCCTGCGCCGAAAACGCTTTCGATGCCGGTGCGGAACTGGTCCAGAAGGTCCAGGGGGACGAAGTTCTGGGTGGTGCCGCCGAAGCCGCCGCCGTGGACCCGGTAGGCTCCCCGGCCGTTCAGCAGGTCCTCGGCCATTTCCAGGGCCACGGCCATGCTCTGCTCCTTGGGGTCAGAGGCGGCGTAGACGTTCTGGAGGTAGCGGTAGGAGGAGTCGCCGGACTCCGTCACCAGCTGGAGGAAGCGGGGGTAGTCCTTATCCTTCAGGGCGTGGACAATGGCTCCCACGCGCTCGTTTTCCTTGACAAAGTGGATGGCCCGGAGGAAGGCCCGGTCCCCGAACTGGGCCCGGAGCAGGGGGGCGTTGGCCATCAGGTCCCGGTAGGACACGCCCCGGAGGACGTCCCGGCCGAAGAAGCCGGCCACCGCCTTCATCTCGGCGGGGATGGCGGCGTATTCGTGGGTCAGGTCGGCGTGGTTGCCGCCTACGTCTACGATGCACAGGGCGCAGCCCATGGCGGCCATGTCGAAGTCGATCTTTTCGATGACGGGGTTTTCGGTGTCGGCGAAATCGATGGTGATGACGCTGCCCACGGAGCTGGCCATCTGGTCCATGAGGCCGCTGGGCTTGCCGAAGTAGACGTTTTCGGCGTACTGGGCGTACTTGGCGATCTCCACGGGGCTGACGGCGGCGTCGTTGTAGAGGTGGCTCAAAATGGTGCCCACCAGGACCTCAAAGGCCGCCGAGGAGGACAGGCCGGAGCCCTTCAGGACGTTGGAGGTGGTGTAGGCGTCGAAGCCGCCGGTCTTGTGGCCCTTCTGGGCGAACCGGGCGGCGGTGCCCCGGATCAGGGCGATGGCTTTGTTCTCCTCCTCCGGCTTGATCTCCAGGTCGGAGAGGGAAACGGTGTCCTGGGGGTAGCCCTTGGACTGGATGCGGATGACGCCGTTATCCGTGGGGGAGACCACGGCGATAACGTCCATGTCCACGCTGGCGGCTACCACCCGGCCGTGGTTGTGGTCGGTGTGGTTCCCGGCGATCTCGGTGCGGCCGGGGGCGGAGAACAGGGAAAGGTCCTCCCGGTCGCCGTAAAGGGCGGTGAAGGCATCGATGGCCTCGGTATAGCGGGCTTTTTGGGCGGAAAGCTGGTCCCTGCCGTAGAGAAGGGCAAGCTTTTCATCCAGGCCGCCGTCGGAAATGTGGGCTTTCAGCGCGGCTGCGTTCATATAAAATCCTCCTTGCTGTCGGGTAAAGAAACTTTGGATACAGTTTCATGATACACCATTCCGGGGGCTGCTGCAATTTTTTTTGGTATCATCTTTATGGATTTATCTTGCATTTATCGGGGAAATCCGGTAAAATAGAAGTGAATCGATTTTAATAAGGAAAGGCGGCGGAAAATGCAAGGGGATTTCGTGAAGCGTTCCTACAAAATCTCCGTCAAGGAGAACTTGTCCCTCAACGTCTACAACACCGGCTACCAGCGCTGCGAGGCGGGGTACGCCTGGGGGCCCGGGGCCCGGGACCACTACCTGTTCCACTACGTCACCGAGGGCCGGGGAACCCTGACCACCGCCGCCGGGGCGGTCTCCGTGGGGCCCGGGGGGCTTTTTCTCATCCGGCCCGGGGAGGTCGTCACCTATACCGCCGATTCCCGGGAGCCCTGGGTCTATTACTGGGTGGGGTTCAACGGGACGGAGGCCCACCGGCTCATCAACCTCACCGGCTTCGCCCACGGGGAGCGGCTCCTCTACCCGGAAAACGGCGGGGAGCTCCGGGAGCAGCTGACCCGGATCACCGACGCCCGGGGCAGCACTCCCGCCCACGAGGCCCAGATGCTGGGGTACCTCTACCTCTTTCTGGGGAGCCTCATGAGCCTGTCCGGGGGGCAGAAGCTCACCACCTCCAAGCAGTATGTGGACAAGGCGGTGCAGTTCATCAGCCGCAATTACAGCCGGGACATCACCATCTGCGATGTGGCGGATTTCGTGGGCATCAGCGAGAGCCATCTGTACCGGGTCTTTTCCAAGGAGCTGGACATGGCTCCCACCCAGTTCCTCATGCGCTACCGCATCGGGGAGGCGGCGGCCATGCTCCGGAGCACGGGGCTGGCCATCGGGGAGATCGCCGCGTCCACCGGGTTCCGGGACCCCCTTTACTTTTCCCGGGTGTTCAAAAAGGTCAAGGGCGTTTCTCCCAGGGAGTACACCCGCAGAGGGGCCGGGGAGGAGTAGAACTTTCGGGTCCGCTGCATATTTTCCGGCGGACCGGCCATAATGCAGACGGTGGAAAAGGTTTCCTGAAAATATCCCGCGAAATTTGTTTACATTTAGCGGTTGACAACCGCTTGACATTGATGTATAATGATAAACTGTATCAAAATGGATAAATCCGCCTTGTCCGGTGGGTCAATGTGAATCTTGATACAATTTGATAGGGTTGATTTGTGCAAAAAATCAATTGACTTCCAACGAAATCTTGTGTTTCTTGCACAAAGAGCGGAATGGGAACGGTTAAACAACAACAGGTTTTTCAGCTCTTCCGGAATTTTTAAGATTTGGGGAGAGAAGGGGAACTTGTGTTTTGTGTTCTCGAAATAGATGAATGGAGTGATTAAGCCTATGGTGAATGTCAAGCCTGTGCAGCTCGGGAAAAACACTCGAATGAGCTTTGCGCGCATCAGAGAAGTGCTGAGCATGCCGAACTTGATCGAGGTGCAGGTGAATTCGTACAAGTGGTTCCTGAAACAGGGGCTGAAGGAAGTATTCAGCGATATTTCCGCCATCACGGATTACACCGGGAACCTGGTTCTGGACTTTACGGACTACCGGCTGGACGAGACCCCCAAGTACTCCGTGACGGAGTGCAAGATCCGGGACGTAACCTACGACGCACCCCTCCATGTCCGGGCGCGGCTTCTGAATAAGGAGACCGGCGAGGTCAACGAGCAGGAAATCTTCATGGGCAACTTCCCGCTGATGACCGAAAGCGGCACCTTTATCATCAACGGCGCGGAACGGGTCATTGTTTCCCAGCTGGTCCGTTCTCCCGGCGTTTACTACGACGAAGCCTTCGACAAGACCGGCAAGAAGCTGTTCAAATCCACGGTCATTCCCAACCGGGGCGCCTGGCTGGAATATGAGACCGACTCCAGCGATATTTTCTACGTCCGCATCGACAAGAACCGCAAAATCCCGGTGACGGTGTTCATCCGGGCGCTGCTGCGGGTCCGGGACGACGTGACCATCGAGCAGATCCAGGACGACTACAAGTGCGCCCTCACCGACTGCATGGGCACCGACGCCGACGTGCTGGAAATCTTCGGCGACCATGACACCATTGTATCCACCCTTAGCGGAAAAGATACCACCAAAACCGGCGACGAGGCTCTGCTGGAAGTCTACCGCAAGCTCCGTCCCGGTGAGCCCCCCACCCAGGAATCTGCCGTTAAGCACCTGGTTCCCCTGCTCTTTGACGAGCGCCGGTACGATCTTTCCCGGGTCGGCCGGTACAAATACAACAAGAAGCTGGCCATGGCGGTCCGGATCGCGGGCCACACCCTGGCGGAGCCGGTGGTCAACGAGCTCACCGGCGAGGTCATCGCCGAGGCCGGCGAGCTGCTGACCCGGGAAAAGGCCCGGGAGATTGAGCAGGCCGGCGTGGACACCGTTGTGATCCACACCGAGGCGGGCAAGGACATCAAGGTCATCTCCAACGGCATGGTGGACATCGCCGGTTACATCGATTTGGACAAGGACGCCCTGGGCATCTCTGAAAAGGTCCGGTTTAAGGTCCTCAAAGAGATCCTGGAGCAGACTGAGGACAACGACGAGCGGATCGCTTTGGTTCAGCAGAACCTCCACCGCCTGATTCCCAAGCATATTATCAAGGATGACATCATCGCCACCCTGAACTATATGAACTGCCTGGCCTACGGCATTGGCACCGTGGACGACATCGACCACCTGGGCAACCGGCGCATCCGGCCGGTAGGCGAGCTGCTGCAGAACCAGTTCCGCATCGGCTTCTCCCGGATGGAGCGGGTCATCCGCGAGCGCATGACCCTCCAGGCCCAGGAAATGGAATCCGTTACCCCCCAGGCCCTGATCAACATCCGGCCGGTGGTGGCGGCGATCAAGGAGTTCTTCGGCTCCTCGCCTCTGTCCCAGTTCATGGACCAGACCAACCCCCTGGCTGAGCTGACCCACAAGCGGCGTCTGTCCGCACTGGGCCCCGGCGGTCTGTCCCGTGACCGTGCCTCCTTCGAGGTCCGCGACGTTCACTACTCTCACTACGGACGGATGTGCCCCATTGAGACCCCGGAAGGACCCAACATCGGTCTGATTTCCTACCTGGCGACCTTCGCCCGCATCAACGAATACGGCTTCATCGAGGCTCCCTACCGCAAGGTGGATAAGGAGACCGGCGTCATTTCCGACGAGATCGAGTACATGACCGCCGACGTGGAGGACGAAGTCGTTGTGGCCCAGGCCAACGCGCCTCTGACCGAGGACAACAAGTTCGCCAACCCCCGTGTTACCGGCCGTTACCGGGATCAGATCCTGGAAGTGGACGCCAAGCGGGTGGATTACATGGACGTTTCTCCCCGGATGATGGTTTCCGTGGCAACCGCCATGATCCCCTTCCTGGAAAACGACGACGCCAACCGTGCGCTGATGGGCGCCAACATGCAGCGTCAGGCTGTGCCGCTGCTGGTCACCGATTCTCCCATCGTGGGAACCGGCATGGAATACAAGGCGGCGGTGGACTCCGGCGTCTGCGTTCTGGCCCGGGAAAGCGGCGTGGTGGAATCCGTGGACGCCCGGGAGATCGTCATCCGTGACGACGAGGGCGAGTCCCACAAGTACACCATCCTGAAATTCATGCGCTCCAACCAGGGCACCTGCATCAACCAGCGGCCCATCGTCTCCGTTGGCGAGCGGGTGGAAAAGGGCCAGGTCATCGCCGACGGCCCCGCCACCAGCCAGGGCGAAATCGCTCTGGGTAAGAACGCCCTGATCGGCTTCACCACCTGGGAAGGCTACAACTACGAGGACGCCGTTCTGATTAACGAAAAAATCGTTCGGGACGACGTATACACATCCATTCATATTGAAGAATACGAGACCGAGACCCGTGACACCAAGCTGGGGCCGGAAGAAATCACCCGTGACATCCCCAACGTGGGCGAGGACGCCCTGAAGGATCTGGACGAGCGGGGCATCATCCGTATCGGCGCCGAGGTTCGGTCGGGAGACATCCTGGTCGGCAAGGTCTCTCCCAAGGGCGAGACTGAGCTGACTGCGGAAGAGCGGCTCCTGCGGGCCATCTTCGGCGAGAAGGCCCGGGAAGTCCGGGATACCTCTCTCCGGGTGCCTCACGGCGAGTACGGCATCATCGTGGACGTCAAGGTCTTTACCCGGGAAAACTGCGATGAGCTGGCCGCCGGCGTCAACACGGTGGTCCGTTGCTACATCGCCCAGAAGCGGAAGATCTCCGTGGGTGATAAAATGGCAGGCCGTCACGGAAACAAAGGTGTTGTTTCCCGGATCCTGCCCCAGGAGGATATGCCGTTCCTCCCCGACGGCACGCCTCTGGACATCGTTCTGAACCCCCTGGGCGTACCTTCCCGTATGAACATCGGGCAGGTCCTGGAGGTCCATCTGGGCTACGCCGCCAAGGCTCTTGGCTGGAAGGTCATGACCCCTGTGTTTGACGGCGCTCACGAGGACGACATCCGGGCTTGTCTCCGGGACGCCGGGCTCCGGGAGGACGGCAAGACCGTGCTCTACGACGGCCGTACCGGCGAGCCCTTCGATAACCCCGTTACCGTGGGTATCATGTACTTCTTAAAGCTCCACCATCTGGTTGACGATAAGATTCACGCCCGTTCCACCGGCCCGTACAGCCTGGTCACCCAGCAGCCTCTGGGCGGCAAGGCCCAGTTCGGCGGCCAGCGCTTCGGCGAAATGGAGGTCTGGGCCCTGGAAGCCTACGGCGCGGCCTACACCCTCCAGGAAATCCTCACCGTCAAGTCCGACGACGTGGTCGGCCGTGTGAAGACCTACGAGGCCATCGTCAAGGGCCACAACGTGCCCCAGTCCGGCACGCCGGAGTCCTTCAAGGTCCTCATCAAGGAGCTCCAGTCCCTGGGTCTGGACGTCAAGGTCCTGGACCGCAACAACGAGGAGATCGACCTCAAGCAGACCTTCGAGGACGACGAGGACATCAGCTTCCGCAGCGCGGAGGAGTCCGACTACGACGAGCTCAACAACTATGTGGACGACAGCGATTCGGACGACAGCTACTCCGCCGACGACGAGGACGAGGACGACTCCTTCGACGAGGACCCCGGCTTTGACGAGGAAAGCGGCGGCATGGACTTTGCCCTGGACGACAGCGGCATGGACGATGATTTTTAATGGAGGGGTCGCAATTGGAATTCAACGTATTCGAGTCGATTAAAATCGGCCTGGCTTCGCCGGAGCAGATCCACGAGTGGTCCCACGGCGAGGTCAAAAAGCCCGAAACCATCAACTACCGGACCCTGAAACCGGAGACCGACGGCCTGTTCTGCGAGCGCATTTTCGGGCCCACCAAGGACTGGGAGTGCCACTGCGGCAAGTACAAGCGTCTGCGCTACAAAGGCAAAATCTGCGATAAGTGCGGCGTTGAAGTCACCCGGTCCAAGGTCCGCCGGGAGCGGATGGGCCACATCGAGCTGGCGGCTCCTGTGTCCCACATCTGGTACTTCAAAGGCATCCCCTCCCGGATGGGGCTGATCCTGGACATCTCCCCCCGGCGTCTGGAGGAAGTGCTCTACTTCGCCAAATATATCGTTATCGACCCCGGCTCCACCATTCTGGAAAAGGGCCAGCTGCTGTCCGAGAAGGAATACGCGGACATGCGGGAAAAGTATGAGGACGACTTCAAGGCGGCCATGGGCGCCGAGGCCATCAAGGAGCTTCTGAAGGAGCTGGACCTGGAGACCCTGTCCACCGAGCTGAAACAGCAGCTCAATGACGCCAGCGGTCAGAAGAAAATCCGCATCCTGAAGCGCCTGGAGTGCGTGGAAGCCTTCCGGCTTTCCGGCAACAAGCCCGAGTGGATGATCCTGGACGTGCTCCCGGTCATTCCGCCGGATATCCGGCCTATGGTCCAGCTGGACGGCGGTCGTTTTGCCACCTCTGACCTGAACGATCTTTACCGCCGGGTCATCAACCGCAACAACCGTCTGCAGCACCTGCTGGAGCTGAACGCCCCTGACATCATCGTCCGCAACGAAAAGCGGATGCTCCAGGAAGCCGTTGACGCCTTGATCGACAACGGCCGCCGGGGACGCCCTGTCACCGGCCCCAACAACCGGCCTCTGAAGTCCCTTTCCGATATGCTGAAGGGCAAACAGGGACGGTTCCGTCAGAACCTGCTGGGCAAGCGTGTCGACTATTCCGGACGTTCCGTTATCGTCGTCGGGCCGGAGCTGAAAATGTATCAGTGCGGTCTTCCTAAGGAAATGGCTCTGGAACTCTTCAAGCCCTTCGTCATGAAGCGACTGGTGGAGACCGGCGCTGCCAACAACATCAAATCCGCCAGGAAAATGGTGGATCGGGCCCGTCCAGAAGTTTGGGACGCCCTTGAGATCGTCATCAAGGACCATCCCGTTCTCTTAAACCGTGCACCGACTCTGCACCGTTTGGGCATCCAGGCCTTCGAGCCGGTACTGGTCGAGGGCCGCGCTCTGAAGCTGCATCCCCTGGCCTGTACCGCTTATAACGCCGACTTCGACGGCGACCAGATGGCCGTTCACGTGCCCCTGTCCGCAGAGGCGCAGGCCGAGGCCCGGTTCCTGATGCTGGCTGCCAACAACCTGCTGAAACCCTCCGATGGACGGCCGGTAACGGTTCCCACCCAGGACATGGTTCTGGGCTCTTACTACCTGACCCTTATCAAGGACGGCGAGCCCGGCGAGGGCAAGGTCTTCCGGGATGTCAACGAGGCGCTGATGGCCTATCAGGAGGGCATCGTCACCCTTCATGCGAAGATCAAGGTCCGGATGACCAAAGGAAACGTCAGCCGGATGATTGATACCACCGTGGGCCGTTTGATCTTCAACGATCCCATTCCCCAGAATCTGGGCTTTGTGGATCGCTCCAAGCCGGAAAACCAGTTCAACCTGGAGGTTGACTTCCTGGTGACCAAGAAAACCTTGGGCAAGATCATTGAGCGCTGCATCCGCATTCACGGCACCGCCAAGACCTCCGAGGTTTTGGACCGGATCAAGGCCCAGGGCTACAAATTCTCTACCCGAAGCGGCATCACTGTCGCCGTTATCGACGCCACCATTCCTGCGGAGAAAAAGGAGATCGTCGCCGAGGCGGAGAAGGCCAATCTGAAGGTCGTTCGTCAGTACGAGCGCGGTCTTATTACCGCCGAGGAACGCACCAACCATGTTATTAAGATCTGGAACGAGGCAACCGACAGGGTTACAGAGGCGTTTCAGAAAAACCTGGATAAATTCAACCCCATTTATATGATGGCGGACTCCGGCGCCCGTGGTTCTATCAACAACCTGCGGCAGCTGGCCGGTATGCGCGGTCTGATTGCCAACACCGCCGGTACCACCATCGAGCTGCCCATTAAGGCCAACTACCGCGAAGGCCTGAACATTCTGGAATACTTCATCTCCTCCCGCGGCGCCCGGAAAGGCTTGGCTGACACCGCTCTGCGTACCGCTGACTCGGGTTACCTGACCCGGCGTCTGGTCGACGTTTCTCAGGACGTTATTATCCGGCAGCAGGACTGCGGCACCCACGAGGGCATCTGGGTTCAGGATATCCGAGAGGGCAACGAGATGATCGAGCCCTTTGCCGAACGTCTCCAGGGCCGGTACCTGGTGGAGGACTTCTGCGATCCCAACACCGGCGAGGTCTTGGTCTCCAAGGATAAGATCATGGACGACAAGGACGCAGAGAAGATCATCGCTGCCGGGGCCACCCGGGTGAAGATCCGCTCCATCCTGTCCTGCCGCTCCACCCAGGGCATCTGCGCCAAGTGCTACGGCGCGAACCTGGCCAACGGCAAGCCTGTGGCGGTGGGCGAAGCCGTGGGCGTTATCGCCGCCCAGTCCATCGGCGAGCCCGGCACCCAGCTGACCATGCGTACCTTCCACACCGGCGGTATCGCCAACGCGGAGGATATTACCCAGGGTCTTCCCAGAATCGTTGAGCTGTTTGAAGGCCGCAAGCCCAAGAACAGCGCCATCATCTCCGAAATCCCCGGCACCATCCGGTTCGACGAGGAGAAGCGCCAGCGGGTCATCGTGGTCAGCAACGCCGAGGAGGAAAAGCGCTACACCATTCCTTACGGCTTCAAGATCAAGGTCCAGGAGGGCCAGCAGATCGCCATCGGCGACTCCCTCACCGAAGGCGCCATCAACCCCCACGACATTCTGGCCGTCAAGGGCGAGCAGGAGGTCCAGAACTACCTCATCGCCGAGGTGCAGAAGACCTACCGTCTCCAGGGCGTTGATATCAACGACAAGCATATCGAGGTCATCGTCCGCCAGATGATGAAGAAGGTCCGGATCGTCAGCCCCGGCTCCACCGAGCTGCTCTCCGGCTCCATCATGGACCGCGGCGATGTGTACCAGGAGAACAAGCTCCTCCAGGAGCGCATCGACGCCGGGGAGGAGGGCGTGTCCCTCATCACCTTCGAGCCGGTGCTCTTGGGTATCACCAAGGCGTCTCTGGCAACGGAGAGCTTCCTCTCCGCCGCCTCCTTCCAGGAGACCACCAAGGTCCTCACCGAGGCCGCCATCAAGGGCAAGGTGGACCACCTGATGGGCCTGAAGGAAAACGTCATCATCGGCAAGCTGATCCCGGCTGGCACCGGAATGTCCTGCTACAACGAGGTCGAGGTCGTTCCCGTGAAGAACGAGGCCGAGGGCGCAGACGCTTCGGAAGCACAGTAAAATCCAGCGGTTTTGACAGAATCGGGGGCCATTCCGGCTCCCGATTCTTTCGGATTTTTACGCAAAAGGTATTGACAAGCCTTTTGAATGATGGTAAAATAAATGAGTATGCTGGGTGAGAGTATGCGCTCTTGCCTTGTATAACAATTTGAGTAAGGAGGTGCCATATGCCAACCTTTAACCAGCTCGTCAGAAAAGGCAGAGAAACTCTGGTGACCAAGTCCACCGCCCCTGCTCTGAACCGCGGTTACAACTCCATGACCAAGGAGCCGACCGATCAGAGCTCTCCCCAGAAACGCGGCGTCTGCACGGCCGTCAGAACTCAGACCCCGAAAAAGCCGAACTCCGCTCTGCGGAAAATCGCAAGAGTCCGGCTCACCAACGGAATGGAAGTATCAGCTTATATTCCTGGTGTTGGGCACAATCTGCAGGAGCACTCCGTGGTGCTGATCCGCGGCGGCCGTGTCAAGGACCTTCCTGGTGTGCGTTACCACATCATCCGCGGTACTCTTGATACCCAGGGCGTCAACGGAAGAATGCAGGCCCGTTCCAAGTACGGCGCGAAGCGTCCGAAAGCTGGTGCGAAGAAGTAATCCATTCCGGAAAGTGAGCAATCACTTCCTGGTACCGTAGGCTATGGCGGCTTTGAAATAATGCGGCACGCGCGTTATGGACGGCCCTTCCCAGGCTGACGGGAGAATTTACTTTCGAGTACCGATGAATTCATTCTATGAAGGAGGGAAGTAAAGTGCCAAGAAGAGGTCAAATTGCAAAACGCGATGTTTTGCCGGATCCTATGTACAACTCCAAGTTGGTCACTCGTCTGGTCAACAACGTCATGTACGACGGAAAGAAAGGCGTTGCACAGAAAATCGTTTATGGCGCCTTTGAAATCGTCAGTGAGAAGACTGGCAAGGATGCTCTGGAGGCTTTCCAGGAAGCTCTCGAGAACATTATGCCCGTCCTTGAGGTCAAGTCCCGCCGCGTCGGCGGCGCTACCTACCAGGTCCCCATGGAAGTCCGTCCCGAGCGGCGGCAGACCCTGGGCCTGCGGTGGCTGACCCTTTATTCCAGAAACCGTTCTGAGAAGACCATGAAGGAACGGCTTGCCGGAGAGATCATGGATGCGCTGAACAACACCGGCGGCGCCTGCAAAAAGCGTGAAGACACGCACAAAATGGCAGAGGCCAACAAGGCGTTCGCGCACTTCAGATGGTAAGGCTGCTATCTTTCATTTTTGGGGCATACTAAGGTGTGCTCCCGCCCCTGTTCCTGCGTTTCCGGGAACAGGCGGCATTCTCTATTCAATCAGGAGGAAATTATGCCAAGAGCCGTATCTCTCGAAATGACTCGTAATATTGGTATAATGGCTCACATCGACGCCGGCAAAACCACCGCTACCGAGCGTATCCTGTACTACACGGGAAAAACGCACAAGATCGGTGATACCCATGAGGGTACCGCGACGATGGACTGGATGGCACAAGAGCAGGAACGGGGTATTACGATTACTTCTGCTGCTACGACTGCTTTCTGGAAGGGTCATCGGATCAATATTATCGATACCCCCGGTCACGTGGACTTTACAGTCGAAGTGGAACGTTCTCTCCGCGTCCTGGATGGCTCCGTTACCGTTTTCTGCGCCAAAGGCGGCGTAGAACCCCAGTCTGAAACCGTTTGGCATCAGGCGAACAAATACAAGGTCCCCCGCATGGCGTTCGTCAACAAGATGGACATCATGGGCGCGGACTTCTACAATGTCATCCACATGATGCACGACCGGCTGAAATGCCACCCGCTGCCCATCCAGCTGCCTATCGGCTCTGAGGACAGCTTCAAGGGCATCATCGACCTGATGGAAATGAAAGCCTACATCTATAACGATGAGCTGGGCAACGACATCTCCATCATCGACATCCCCGATGACATGAAGGAAAAGGCGGAACAGTATCATGCGGAGATGGTGGAAGCCATCGCCGAGACCGACGACACTCTTATGGAGAAGTTCCTCGAGGACGAAGAACTGACCATCGACGAGCTGAAGAAGGCCCTCCGCGCTGCGACCATCGCCAACGATCTGGTCCCCGTCTGCTGCGGCACCGCGTACCGCAACAAAGGCGTGCAGAAGCTCCTGGACGCCATCGTGGATTACATGCCGTCTCCTATCGACATCCCCCCCATTGACGGTATCGATCCCGAGACCGGCGAAGAAACCGTCCGTCATTCTTCCGACACCGAGCCCTTCTCTGCTCTGGCGTTCAAGATCGCTACGGACCCCTTTGTCGGCAAACTCTGCTTCTTCCGCGTTTACTCCGGCACGGTTGACGCCGGCGCGACGGTTTACAACTCTACCAAGGGCAAATCCGAGCGTATGGGCCGCATCCTGATGATGCACGCCAACCACCGCCAGGATATCGAAACCTGCTACGCAGGCGATATCGCCGCCGCCGTGGGTCTGAAACAGACCACCACCGGCGACACCCTCTGCGATCCCAAACACGAGGTCATCCTTGAGTCCATGGAGTTCCCGGAACCGGTTATCCGCGTTGCCATCGAGCCCAAGACCAAGGCCAGCCAGGAAAAGATGGGCATCGCTCTGGCCAAGCTGGCAGAAGAAGACCCCACCTTCAAGACCTACACCGACGAGGAGACCGGCCAGACCATCATCGCCGGTATGGGCGAGCTCCATCTGGAGATCATCGTCGACCGTCTGCTCCGTGAGTTCAAGGTGGAAGCCAACGTCGGTAAGCCCCAGGTTGCTTACCGCGAGACCATCCGCAAAAACGTCGACGTTGAGAACAAATACGCCCGTCAGTCCGGCGGTAAGGGCCAGTACGGTCACGTTAAGATCCGTGTGTACCCCAACGAAGCCGGCAAGGGCTACGAGTTCGTCAACAAAGTCGTCGGCGGCGCGATCCCCAAGGAGTATATCCCTGCGGTCGACGCCGGTATCCAGGGCGCTATGCAGTCCGGTGTGCTGGCGGGCTACCCCGTGGTTGACATCAAGGTCGAGCTGTACGACGGCTCTTACCATGAGGTTGACTCCTCTGAAATGGCCTTTAAGATCGCCGGTTCTATGGCGCTGAAGGACGCTCTCCGCAAGGCGAGCCCCGTCATCCTGGAGCCCATCATGAAGGTTGTTGTCATCGTCCCCGAAACCTACATGGGCGACGTTATCGGCGACCTGAACTCCCGCCGCGGCCAGATCCAGGGCATGGAAGCCCGGAATGGCGTGGAGGAGATCCGGGCCATGGTCCCCCTGTCCGAGATGTTCGGCTACGCCACCGACCTGCGTTCCAAGACCCAGGGCCGTGGACAGTACACCATGGAGCCCAGCCATTACAGCGAGGTTCCCAAGTCCGTTGCGGACGACATTATGTCCAAGAGAGCGAAACAGAACTGACCTGCCGCTCTTTTCGAATCACAGAATCAATTTTGAACCAGGCGTTCAAAGATAAAAGGAGGAAAAAACAATGGCAAAACAGAAATTCGAACGTACGAAGCCCCATGTTAACATTGGCACCATCGGCCACGTTGACCACGGCAAAACCACTCTGACCGCCGCCATCACCAAGACCCTGGCTATGCAGGGCAAGGCGAAATACGAAGCCTACGACATGATCGATAAGGCTCCTGAGGAAAGAGCTCGTGGTATCACAATCAACACCGCCCACGTTGAGTACGAGACCGACAAGCGTCACTACGCTCACGTTGACTGCCCCGGCCATGCTGACTACGTCAAGAACAT
>CAKTCT010000004.1 GCA_934539585.1 uncultured Oscillospiraceae bacterium
TCTTTTTTCTTTGTCCGCACCTGCGCCAGTTCATCGCTGAATGCGGAAAGTGTCATCTGTTTATCCATAATTTCATTCTATCACATTTGGCACTATCTCGCTCCTTTTTCTGTGCGGTGTTGCCATAAGTTTCCCGTCCAAAAACGGCCGGAGTTCGCAACGGAACTCCGGCCGTTTGCCGTTAAGACCGCCCTGGAAGGGTCTGCCGGAGCCAGTCGGACAGCAGCCGGAGCTGCTCCACCTCGTCCCGGTAAAGGGGGCACAGGTCCGCCGCGTCCCGGACCCGGCAGGTCCGCTCCATGGGGACGCCGTCCAGCTGGAGGGAGTACTTGGCGTTGACCGGGTACAGCTGGCCCTCGATCCGGGAGCAGACGGTCAGGGCCGCCTGCAGTCTCCGGGCTTCCTCCGGGTACTGCTTCCAGTTCCGGAGGAGCCAGGCGTAAAGGTCCCCGTGGAAGCTGGCCATGACCCCGGAAAAGCCTGCGCCGCCGGCCTCCAGGGACTCCAGCAGAGTGGCGGTGTTGGCGTTGAAAAGCTTCAGGGGCGTGCCCTCCGTCAGGCGGATGCGGCGGCGGATCCGTTCAATGTCGCAGCAGGTGTCCTTGAGGAAGTAGAACCGGCCGGTCCCGGCGCAGAATTCCAGCTCCTCATCGGTGACGATGCGCTTATAGGGGTAGGGGCACTCGTAAAGGCCCAGGGGCAGCTCCGGGGGCAGCGCGTCCATGACCCGTTTGAGGTTTTCCAGCCAGACCTCCGGGCCCTGGGAGGGGCTGGCGAAGCGGTTGGTGATGAAGATCAGGGCGTCCACGCCGGTGGCGGCCATCTGGCGGAGTTCTTCGATCTGGTCCTCCGCGGAGCAGGAGATATGCCCCGAGGCGATGACCGGCACCCGGGCGGTCTTTTTCACAAAAGAAGCCAGCTCCACCCGCTCCCGGAGGCTCAGGTAAAACATCTCGCTGGACTGGCAGACGGCGAACAGGCCGTCTGCGCCCTTTTCCTCATACCAGGCGATGAGGGCCTCCAGGGCCGGGTAATCAATGGTGCCCTCCTTGGTGAAGGGGGTGAGCATCACCGGCCACATTCCGTTTTTTGCTGTAAAACTCATGGTGTCAAACCCTTTCCGGGCCCACTGGGCCGCAGCTTCTATTTTTTTCCGGAGGTTTCCGGGGAAAAGCGCAGTTCCGGAGACGACAGGATGCCGACCTCCTCAAAGATGAACTCCTCGGACCAGCGGTCTCCGGTGTGCCGCCAGCTGGCGGGGGCAAGCAGCCGGGTGGCTTTGTACATATGCAGCGCCCCAAAGGTGTTGATGCGGCTGTTCCAGAGGGTCACATCCAGGGTGTGGCGGCCCGACTCCACCGGGATGTCCAGGTTATAGGGAGAGAGGAAGATGGCGCCCATCTCCTTCCCGTCCAGTGCCGCCGTCACCAGAGCGCCCCGCCAATGGGGCACGTGGAGCCGCAGAGTTCCGTCCTCCGGGGCCTCTGCCGTCAGCCGGTAGGTGAGGTTGCCGCCGTAGAAGGGCAGCTCCTGCCGGGAAATATCGCCAAAGCCCAGTTCCCGGGTAGGCTCTGTCACTGTCAGGTGAACGCCCCGGACCCGGACGCCGAAGTCCCCCAGGAGGAAACAGTTTTCCAGGCTCTCCTGCCGAAGGAAGGGAAGCTCTACTGTCAGGGTGTAATCTCCCGGCTTCAGATCTCCCAGGGGGAAGGCGGTGATCGCCTTATCCACATACCAACCGTCGGGATGGATAGAAATCTCCTCTCCGTTGAGCCAGACCCGGGCCTTGTCCGCGTCCTCCAGGGCCATCCGCACCGAAACGGCGATCTCACTCCGGAAGGAATATCGCAGCTTCACCCAATGCTCCGGAGATTCCGGGGGCAAGGTCCAGGGCTGGGCGATCTTTCCGGTCTTTGGGGGATACCCCAGCCGCTTCCGCAGCAGCCCGTCCACCCGGAGAATTTCCTGGGCCGGTTCAAAATCCCCGCCGTCCAGGGCAAACTCCGCCCGATCCAGCAGCAGGACGTTGGGCTCCGCCAGCTCCACCGGGACCATCGAGGGCACCGGCAGCACCGTTCCGGGGCCGGAAAGGACCTGGGGTTCCGGGGCCGGAGCCTCCTCCCCGGGAGCGGTCAGCCGGACCAGCAGGCTGTCCTGCTGGCAGAAGGAATAGGAGAACCGGGTGCGGCCGTTCTTCTGTTCCGCTGCCAGGGGGCGGATTTCGCCGGTCATGGTGTCCCACTGCTCCACGGCGTAATCCCCGCGAAGGGTGATCTGCAGCGTCCGGGGGAGGGCAATGTCCACCTCGTCAGGGTGCATCGGCACCCCTTGGGCCAGGAACAGCCACCGGCAGTCCCCGTCCTCCCGGAGCTGCGCCAGCAGACAATCCCAGGGCTCGCCATTGTCATTGCAGATAGAGAGCTCCCGCCAGGGCTCCAGTGCATTCAACAGGGCTCCCCGTTCATATGGGACCTGCCGGGAACGAGCCCACAGCTCCCGGGCGGCAGTGTCAGGAAGTGCGTCCACAAGCCTTGGGGCCTCTCCCAGGAAGATTAGGGCCCCGCCCTGATCGCGGAAAGCGGAAAGGGTCTTCACTGTGGTGCTCCGCAGAGTCTCGCAGCCGGGGATGACCACCGCGTCGTAGGTCATTTCTCCCACCTGCAGCGGCGCGCCGGGTTTCTGGCACTGGCTGGGGAGGAGGGACTCGCTGATGAAGTCAAAATCCACGCCGTTTAACAGGAGCCATTTGGTCAGGTCCTGGAATTTCCGATCCAATTCGTTGCGGCAGGGAGCGGTCTGGGCCGTGGGGCCCCAGTGGAGCCAATAGCTCTCCACAGGATGGATCACGGCGATGCGAACCACGGGCTTACCCCGGGTCAGCACCTGATTCACCCGGGCGAAGTGATCCTCCACCCGGTGGTACTCTGTCCACCAGGGGGCCTGGTAATTGATGCTGGCCGGATAATCCCGTTTGGCCTCCCCCTTCATGGACATCAGGGAGAGGTGAGGCACCCGGCGGGTCACGCCCAGGGCCGCCTGCCAGTCCCCCTGGAGCTTATGGCCCCGGAAATCGAAGGACCAGCTGGTGACGCCGTAAAGCTCGGAGAGAACCCCCTCCCGGCCGTACTGGTGGGAGGCGGAGGCCGCCTGCTTGACGGTGGTGTACTCGTAGCCGTTGGCCAGCATGTCCACACCCGGCAGACCGAAGGAGCGGTAGGCTCGCATGGCCTCGCCCAAGGCGGCCGTCTGGCTCCGCAGGGTGGGTTCCTCCATCATGTGGCCAGTGAGGTTCAGGCCGTGGGCCCGGCACCAGGCTCCACAGTTATCGGCAAAGGCCTCGGTGAACCGCTCCGCCACGTGGTCGTGATACCGGTAGCGAACCACAGAGACCTTGCCCTCCGGCAGCTCCCAGAAAAGCTCCGGCAGCCAGTCCAAGATGTCCTGACCGTATGCTGCCTGGAAGGTCTGCTCAAAGTCCCCGGTCCAGGGGAGGATGGCATCCGCCGCCGCGTCGGCAAAGGGCAGCGTCACTTTTCGAGCAAACTGAGGCTCGTCGGTGAAAATTGACGGCACGGTTTTCCCGAACTGATCCCCCACCGTCTGCCGGTAGGTCTCGTAGGTCACGTTGATGAATCGGTCAATGGCCGCTTTGTTCAGCGTGTCCACATAGGTCTGGCCGTTGAACCAGGGGCGGCACGGAGGGGTCTCCAAATAGGCGTACCATCGGGCGCCCTCCGGCTTTTCCTCTTTCCGAACCCGCCGGTAGGAGACAAGACAGCCGTTTTCGTCCAATTTTACGTCATAGCAGGCCAGAAGATGCCCGTTTTCTGTCCGCACCGAATCGGTGGGCCAGGACTGCGTCGGGGCAAAGTCTCCATCCTTCCGGTAAGGGGTCGGGGTCCAAAGGAGGTGCCGTTCCCGGTACTGCTCCTCCCGGGTCACAAAGCCTCCGGCAAAACCGGAGGGCCAGCGGTCCTCGTCGTACAGGCAGGCTTCCATCCCCAGGCCGGCGGCCTTGTCCACGCACCGGCGAACCATGGAAAGGAACTCCTCGCTGAGGTAGGGCGTATCCAGGCCGGTACGGGGGTGCATATGGAAGCCGCCGAAGCCCATCTGTCGGAAGCAATCGATCTGCCGCTCCAGTTCCTCCCCATCCAGCTTGCAGTTCCAGGCCCAGAAGGGCGCGGCGCGGTAGTGGGCGGGCGGATTCCGGAAGTCCGCCTGGGTCAGGGGCGTTTGTTCACGGTTCATTGTACTTCTCCTTTCAACCTATAAGCCGAAGCGCTTCAGCAGGTACTGATAGTACCGGTCGTTGGCGCCCAGCAGGAATTCGTGGCCGTAGTCGGGATAAAGCTCCCTCTGTTTGGGGCCTTTCAGGTGATTGTAGGCCGCAAACTGGGTGGAGGGCGGGCAGGCCCGGTCGTTCAAGCCGGTCTGCATGTAGACGTCGGCGGTGATCCGGGAGGCCAGGTGGCTGCAATCCACGTACCCCAGGGTGCGGAAAATCTCGTCCTCCCGCTCATGGCGGGGGTCGTAGAAGCGGAAATAGGACCGGATGCCGGAGTAGGCGTCCACGTCCATGCCCATCTGCCACACCCGCTTATAATCGCAGAGGAAGGGATACCGCACCAGGGCGGTGCGGATCTCCGGGACCAGGGCGGCGCAGGCCAGAGACAGGCCGCCTCCCTGGGAGACGCCGTTGACCGCCACCCGGGAGGGGTCCACCTCCTCCATGGCCATGACCACCCGGGCCAGCTGGACCGTATCCAGGAAGGTGTCCCGGAGCATGAGGAAGTCCGGCCCCTGGTCCAGCCCCCGGGTGATGGCCCCGAACAGGGTGGACACGCTGCCCTGACAGACATCCTGGGAAAGGCCCCCCTGTCCCCGGCAGTCCAGGGCCGCCACCGCCATTCCGGCGGCGTTGAAGTGGAGCCGGCCGGCCCAGTCGCCGCTGCTGCCCATATAGCCGTGGAAAACCAGCAAGGCCGGATAGGGCCCTTCCCCGTTTCCGGGGCGGCTGTACTGGGCGTGAATCCGCGCTCCCCGGACGCCGGTGAAGTACAGATCAAAGCACTGGGCAAACCCGGTCTGGAAGCTGCTGGGGAGCAGCTCCGGACAGGGGTCCACCCGGTCCAGCTCCGCCAGAGCGCGGTCCCAGTAGTCCGCAAAATCCTCGGGGCAGGGCGTGGAGCCCTGATACTCCCACAGCCGTTCCAGGGGCAGATCAAATCCCGGCATGTTCATTCCTCCCGGGGCGGCAGAGCGGTTGTCCGTCTCCGGAGTTCCGTTCCGCCGGAGGACAAGCCTGTTATAACACAGCCGCCGAAAAATGTAAAGGGGTTCAGAAGAAGTCCGCAAAAATTGCTAGGAAAACACGAAAGTTCTGCCGATTCTGTTTATCTCGGCGGCAGATCGAAGGCCCGGTTCCAGGCGTCGAACACCGCTGCGATGTTCTCGTAGGGGTCCACCTTGGCCCATTCGCACTGGGCGATGACCCCGCTGCGCAGCTCCGGAGCCCGGACGGCCCGGGCCACCCGCTCCACCGCCCTGGCCACGTCCTCCGGGGTTCCGAAGGGCAGGATGTGCTGCCGGTCGATCTCTCCCCAGAAGGTGATCTTCCCGGCGAAATCCCGGCCCAGGGTCTCCATATCCATGCAGAACAGCTGGGAGTTCACCGCGTCGATGCCGATCTCCACCAGATCGGGGTACAGGGCCTGGATGTTGCCGTCGGAATGAAAGAAGGCGAACTTTCCGGCGGCGTGAATCTTCTCGCAGTACTCCCGGTACAGGGGCTTGAAGAGCTTCCGCCAGGCTGCGGGGGAGATCAGGGTGCTGCGCTGGCTGCCCCAGTCGTCCATAAAGGAGAGGCCGTCCACATCCGTGGCGCACCAGCGGTCCAGGTCGGCCAGGTAGAACTCATGGAGCCGGTCCCGGAGGGTGAAAAAGCCCGGTTCCTCCAGGGCGATGTCGATAAGGAGGTTTTCCGTCCCCCGGAGGAACTGCATCCGCTCAAAGGGGCGGATGCTGGTGCCCTGAAGGACGAATTTGTCCGTGGAGCGGCAGAAATCGTTGACGCCGCTCAGATCGCTCTGGCGCAGCATGTCCCAGGGGAGCCGGTACCGGTCCAGATCGTCCTCGTACTCGGCGATGACCGGGTCCTTGACCTCTCCTGCCACGCCGTCCTCGGCCACGGTCCAATGGCAGCCGAAGGCGTCGGTGTAGCTGCCCCGGAGATTGGGGGTCCCCCTGGCGAAGGAGGGCCCGTTCCGGAAGGGAGCCCTGGCGAAATCGGAGGGGAATTCCTCCTGCATCCGGTCCAGCTCCGCTTTCCGGAACATGGGGATATAGGGCAGGGTCCAGAGCTGCCGGGGAGGGCGGTCTACGCTGCGGTGCTCCAGGGTGTCGCACACCCGCTGTCGGGATGTCATAGGCAAGGTCCTTTCTGCTCAGCGGCGGAAATTCCGGATGCGGTGGAAGGTGATATAGTTGCTGTCGTGGTACCGCACCGCGCGATTTACCGCTGTGCGGGAGAGAAAGAGGATGTCCTCCCCCTGGAAAATCCAGTCGGGGTACTGGAAGCCGACGAAATGCTCGTCTTCCCACCAGCCGTTGTCGTTGTAGTTGAGGATATCCCGGCGGAGGGTCCAATGGATCAGGTCCGGGGAGGCAATCAAAGACAGGAGGTTCCGCTGCTCCAGCACGTCGGTGACGATGCGGCTGCACAGGGCCCAGTACTGCCGGGAGACCGGGTCCCACTGGATGCTGAACTTGGAGGCGTTGCCGGGGAAGTCCACCACCTGGTAAAACCGCAGCGAATTTCCCGGGGCCCTGGGGTCGGCCTCCAGGAGGATGGCCCGGCCGTGGGACGGCGTGGCCTTCCGGCACTGGTACCGGAGGAAGTCGATGAGCCGCCCGTCCGGGGCCGCCACCATGTTGCCCTCCAGGTACTTTTCGTTGTCGCCGACGCTGGTTCCCGGCCAATTGGGGTCGTAGGGAGTGAATCCGGTGCAGGTCCACTGGGCGGGGTCTATGGGGTCGCCGTCCTCCGGGAAGCTCATTGCCCCGGCCTCATGGCCGCCGGTGGCCCAGGAGCCGTACTCCACTGCCGCCCAGACCCGTCCGGCGCAGACCGCCAGGGGTCCCGGGGCGCGGTGGGGGCCGCCAGGCTTTCCGGGAATCTTATCCAAAAGGCGGACAGGGCCGGTCCAGGTCCTTCCGCTGTCCTTGGACTCGTAGATCACCAGGGGCTCATAGCTCCCGGCAACGCAGAGGTAGAAAAGCCGCCCCTTGTGCAGAAAGAGCTTCCCCCAGAAGGCCGGGGAGACCCTGGAGCAGAACCGCCAGGTGTTCCCCTCGTCGTCGGAGCGGTAGAACTCGCTGGTATCCAGGCTGCCGTCGGGGGAGAAGTGGTTCATCCCCGCCAGCAGTCCCCCGTCGGGGAGCCGGACCAGAGACGGCGAGCCCAGGAAGCTCGCGGAGGAGAAGTGGGTCCGGTCGTCGGGGTGGTTGTAGGCCACCACCCGCCCCGGCAGGTATCCGCACCGGAAGGGCCGGGACTCCTGCTCCCCGGTGGGGGCGGAGAGTTTCAGCAGGTACTCCACATAATTATACAGGCGGGGGACCGAAAAGACCCGGTCCTTCACCGTCACGGTCCCGGAAAAGGCCGGAACGCCGGTGTCCCGCTCCCGGATGGAGCATTGTAAGACCGCGCCGTCCCATTCCGAAAAGACCTCGATTTCCAAAAAGCAGTCAGAGGGACGCAGCGCGGCAATCATACGATTGCCGCGCGCTTCCATTCCGACCGGCAGGCTGCCGGTGTCATTCATAACAAGTTCCGTCCTTTGGGAAGAAGGATTTCAGTTGGCGTTGAAGGCGTCCAGAGCCTTCTGGTAGGTATCCAGGTAGGTGTCCAGGCCGAGGCCCTTGCACTGATCCACGAAGGTGCTGAAGCCCTCGGTGGCGCCGCCGTTGGCGATCCAGTCGGCGAAGGTCTGGGCGATGTGGTTCAGAAGGTCGGTCTTGATCTGGGAGACGGTCTGGAGGTCGCTGTCGCTCATCATGACAGGAGGCAGCAGGCGGTCGATGCCCACGGCGTACTTGTCATAGAACTCGCGGACGTCGGCGCCCCGGAGGTCCTGCTCATAGGTCAGCTTGCTGGCCAGCTCCGAGGTCACGAGCAGCGGGACCACAACGCCGGGAACCGCATTGCTGACCACCTTGGCGTCCACGCCGCTGGGAGCATAGAAGGTGCCGTCGTCGTTCTTGATGATGGCGGTGCCGAACATGCCGTAGGAAGCCTGCATGGCCCAATCGGGCTGGCCCATGGTCTCCGCCAGGCAGAGGGCCGCTTCCACGTTTTCGCAGTTGGAGAAGATGGTGAAGTAGTTCCGGGCCACCTTGGCGTTTTCCTGAGAACGGTAGATGGGGGTGTCGTTCTGGGGAGAGGTCATCGGAGGCAGCGGAGAGTAGTTGACCCGCTCAAAGTCCAGGTTGGCGAAGTGGAGGAAGGTGCCGACCACAGGCGGGTCCGCGAATTTCTTGGCGTCCAGGTCGGTCTGCTTGTCGGTGAAGATTTCCGGCTGGATCAGGCCCTCGGCGTAGAGCTTGTGGAGGTACTCCAGAGCGGCGATCATCTTCTCGTCGGTGGCGGAGTAGTAAATCTTGCCGTCGTTAACCGACAGGAAATCCTGGCCGGAGAACGCGCCGAAGGCATTGTAGAGCTCATAGAAGCCGCCGTTGGTGTAATCCTGGCCGGCGGGATTGAAGCGGGCGGCCCAGGGGATCACGTTTTCGGGGATGGAGCCCTTGCCGGCGTTGTCCTTGAAGGCTTTCAGGACTTCATAGAACTCGTCGGTGTTGGTGGGGATTTCCAGGCCCAGTTCGTTCAGCCACTTGGTGTTGATCATCCACTCGTCCCGCATCCGCAGGCCCATGCCGGAGTCGCAGACCTTGGGCAGAGACCAGATTTTGCCGTCGGTCATGGTGGCGACTTTCCGGCCGTAGTCGTCGGTCTTAAAGTATTCCCGCCAGGTGGGCATGTACTTCTCAATGAGAGGAGTCAGCTCCACGATCCGGCCGGAGGAGGCCGCCGCGCTGACCTGGGCGTCGGTCATGCCGTTCATAATGACGTCGGGGGTGTCGGAGGACTGAAGCATCAGGTTGATGCGCTCCACGGCGTCGCTGCGCTGGGAGACGGTTTCCATGTTCAGGGTGATGCCGGTCTGCTCGCTGAGCTTCTGGAACCATTCCATCTCATCCACGGGGCCGCGGTCGGTGCCGATGAGGAAAAACAGGTCCAGGGTCACGCCGTCGAATCTCTGGGTGGAGATGTCGATCTGTTCCGGCTCCGAGGCAGCCTCGCTGGCCGGGGTAGAGGACGCGGGGGTGCTGGAAGAAGGTTCGGGCTCCGAGCTGGTGGCTCCGCCGCCGCCGCAGGCGGTAAGGGACAGGGTCATGAGACCCGCGAGAAGAAGGGCTACGAATTTTTTCATTTCCAATTCTCCTTATCCTTTGGTTGTTGGGTTTTCTATCATCGTACCGTTTCCGGTTTCAATGAACTTAGCCTTTGATGGCGCCGATCATGACGCCCTTGACGAAATACTTTTGCAGGAAGGGGTAAAGCACCAGCACCGGCAGGCTGGACACGATAATGACGCCGTACTTCATGGACATGAGCATCTGCTGCTTGCGGATGGCGTCCTTTTCCATCATCAGGGACTGGGTCTCGGTGAACTGGTCCAGGATCAGAACTTCCCGGAGGAAGGTCTGCAAGGGGTAGAGCTTCCGGTCCCGGAGGTAAAGCAGCGCCGTCATGTAGTCGTTCCAGTGGGCCACGGCGTAGTAGATGGTCAGCACGGCGATAATGGCCGTGGACAGGGGCATGACCACCCGCCAGAAGAAGTTGAACTCGTTGCAGCCGTCCAGCTGGGCGGATTCCCGGAGCTCGTCGGGGATGTTGCGCTGGAAAAAGGTCCGGGCGATGATGAGGTTATAGACGTTGACCGCGCCCATGATGACCATGGTAATGGGCTTGTTCACCAGGTGCAGGGAGTCCACCACCTGGAAGGTGGGGATCATGCCGCCGGTGAAGTACATGGTGAAGGTCAGCAGCCCCATAAGGACCCGCCGGCCGGGCAGGACCTTCCGGGAAAGGGCGTAACCGGCGCTGAGGGTCAGGGCCAGGTTCAGCAGGGTGCCTGCTACGGTATAGAACAGGGTGTTCCGGTAGCCGGTCCAGATGTCCTTATAGCCCAGGATGAACTGGTAGCCTTCGATGTTGAAGCCCCTGGGCAGGAGGAGGACTCTGCCCAGCGTGACCTGGGCCGGGTCCGAGAAGGACGCGATAATGACAAAGTACAGCGGATACGCGACGATCAGCAGGACCAGGGTGGCGATCACATAGCAGATCACAGTGAACACCTGGTCGCCTCGGGAGCTGCGGATCGCATTGGGGTTGCGTTTCGACAAAGCGATCCCTCCTTTACCAAAGACTGATGTCGCCCAGCTTGTTGCAGATGGCGTTGACAATGACCAGCAGGATGATGTTGATAAGGCAGTTGAACAAATCCACCGCCGTGGAGAAGCTGAACTGGCTGTTCAGCATACCGATCTTGTAGACGTAGGTGGACAGGACCTCTGAAGCAGAAAGGTTCAGGGCGTTCTGCATCAGGTACGCCTTATCGAAGCCCACGCTCATCAGGCGGCCGCACTGCATGATCAGCAGCGTGACGATGGTGGGCAGGATGCACGGCAGGTCGATGTGCCAGATGCGCCTGATCTTGCTGGCGCCCTCCACCATGGCCACCTCGTGGAGTTCCGGATTCACGCCGGTCAGGGCCGCCAGGTAGATGATGCTGGAATAGCCCATATTCTGCCACACGCCGGACCAGACGTACATGTCCGCGAAAAGCTCCGGGTCGCCCATGAAGAACTTCGGCGTTCCGCCCAGCAGCTGGATCACCGAGTTGACCACGCCGTTGCTGGGGGCCAGGAAGACGTTGAGCATACCGATGACTACCACGGTGGAAATGAAGTGGGGCGCATAGGTCACGGTCTGGATCAGCCGCTTGTACCGCACGCTGGTGATGCTGTTCATGATCAGCGCCAGCAAAATGGGAATGGGGAACCCTACCAGAAGGGAATACACGCTGATGGACAGGGTGTTCCGGATCATGTTCCCGAACTGGGGCATATTGAAAAGCCGCCGGAAATGCTTGAGTCCCACCCAGGGCGCGTCCCAGATGGAGCCGCCGATGGTGAAGTCCTTAAAGGCGATGAGCACCCCGTACATGGGCCGGTAGCAGAAGATCGCCACATACACGAAGGTGGGAAGCAGCAGCACGTACAGCTGCCAGCTGGACAACACCCGTTTCACTCCGGGTTTTCGGAAAAAGGACGGGGAGGTCCTTGCCGAAGACGCCATAGAAGACATCCTTTCCTTATTTAAAGCATTGCCGGAAGTCCGGCAGCCGGTGGAAGGTGATGTAGTTGGAATCGTGGAAGTTCACCGCGCCGTTCCAGGCGGTCCGGGAAACGTAAAGCAGGTCGTCGCCCTTCATCAGGAAGTCCGGGTACTGGAATCCCACCAGCTCCGGGTCCTCTGCCGAGGCGTCGATGAGGTCCGCGGCGATTTTCCAGTCGAACAGGTTCTCCGACACCGCCAGGGAGAGGATATTCCGCTGGGCCGGGGTGGAATCGTCCGCCACCCGGTTGACCAGGGCCGCGTACCAGCCGGTTTTCCCGTCCCGCCGGACCTGGAACTTGGACATCCCGCCGTTGAACCTGATGAAACGGTCAAAGGTCAGCTGCTTTTCCGGGTCGGAGGGGGCCGCCTTCAGCAAGGCGGCCAGGCCGTGGGTCACAGCGCCCCGGGGGGCGTCGTCCCGGAAAACGTAGGTGATCTGGTACCGGAGCATATTGTACATGGTCCCGTCGGGAGCCGCCACGGCGTTGCCCTCCAGAAGGCCCCACCGGCTTTCCGGCACCGCCCCGGGCCATTCATGGGAGAAGGGCAGGAACTCGGGGCAACTCCAGTTGGAGGGCTCCAGCAGGTCTGCGTTCTCGTCAATGGAGACCAGTCCGGAGCTGTGTCCGCCCCGTTCCCAGGTGCCGTAGTCCACGGCGCTCCAAAGGCGGCCGTTGTGGGAGATTACCGGGGTGGGAGCCTGGTGCATCCCCATCTCGTCCCGGATGCCGCAGCCGGGAAACAGGGCCACCGGCGGGGTCCAGGTCCGGCCCTCGTCGTCGGACCGGCCGATCATCAGAAATCCGTACTCGCTGGACACGGCCAGCATATAAAGGGCTCCCCGGTGGACAAAGGGCTTGCCCCAGAAACAGGGGAACAGGTCGTTGCAGTACTGCCAGGTGGCGCCGTTGTCGTCGGAGGTGTACAGTAAGGTGAGGTTCTGGGCGTGACGGGAGGCGTAGACGTCCATGGACACCAGCAGCCGTCCCGAGGGCAGCTCCACAATGGCCGGGCTGCACAGGCAGTGGCCGGAGAAGCTGTAAATGTCGTCCTTGGGGTGGAGGTAGTTGATCACCGTCCCGGGGACCGCCCCGGTCCGGAACCTCCGCACGTCGCTGGCCTCCTCGGGAGCCTCCGTCCGCCGGACCTGCACCGCGTATTCCCGCTGGGGAGCCAGGCCCTCTATACGGACGGCGGGACCCTCCGCAGGCCTGGAAGCGGCTTCCGGCTCCTGGAGTCCGGCCCCCACCGGGCCGTGTACCGCAGCTGTTACCGGTATCTCGATTCCACCATTCAGCAGGACATGATCGTCTACGCCCGGAGCCGCCGCATCGATTTTGTCACCACGGCGGACTGGCACCAGCGCCACATCCTCCTGAAAGCGGCCTTCCCCACGGAGCTGCTGGCGGCCAACGCCTCCTTTGAGATTCAGTTCGGCGCGGTGGAGCGGCCCACCCACTTCAACACCAGCTGGGACGCCGCCCGCTTCGAAAGCTGCGCCCAGAAATGGGCCGACCTCTCCGAGAACGGCTACGGTGCGGCGCTGTTCAACGACTGCAAGTACGGCTACGACGTCCATGACGGCGTGCTGCGGCTCTCCCTGATCCGGGCAGGCACCTTCCCCAACGAGGAAGCCGACCAGGGGACCCACGTTTTCACCTACTCCCTGATGCCCCACGTCGGCGGCTGGCGGGAGGCCGGGGTCTCCCGCCAGGCATACGATCTCAACGCACCCATGGAGGCCCGGTTCCTGGCCGGAGCCGCCGAAGACCTCCCGGGCCGGTGGAGCGCCGCCCAATGCGACGCCCCCGGAGTCCTCTCCGAGGTCCTGAAGCCCGCCGAGGACGTCGACGGTCTGGTGCTGCGGCTTTTCGAAGCCCTTGGCGGACGGACCTGCTGCCCAATCCAGCTCCCGGCCGACACCGCGGAAGCCTGGGAGTGCGATCTCCTGGAACAGCCCGTCTCCCCGCTGGCGCTGACCGGGGGGCGCATCCAGCTCACCTTCAAGCCCTTCGAAATCAAAACCATCCGGTTGAAACACCGGAACTGATCCCCAAACAGCAATGCGCCCGGAACCTTGCGGTTCCGGGCGCATTGCTTATCGGGATATAGAAAAAAGGACCTGCTTTTCAGCAGGTCCTTTTTGAGAATCATTGCAAGGTTAATTACTTAACCCAAACGCCGTTGGCATCGACTTTGTAGCCGTTGATGGTGGTGTTAACAGCCATCGCGCCGGAAGCGTTGAAGTAGTACCACTTGCCGTTGATCTGTTTCCAGGTGTTCATCACGCACTTGCCGGAAGCATCCAGGAAGTACCAGGTGCCCTTAACCTGAGCCCAGCCGGTGGCCATGCCGCCCCAATCCTTGAGGTAGTACCAAGCGCCATCAACTTTGACCCAGCCGGTCTGCATAACGCCCTTGTCGTTCATGTAGTACCAGACGTTGTTGATCTTGTTCCAGCCAGTGACGACTTCGCCCTTGACATAGAAGGTCCAAACGCCTTTGTCGTAAGCCCAGCCTTCGTAAGCGGCGACAACCTTGTTCTCCTTGTAAGCCTTGATAGCGGCTTCCATGGTAGCGGTCAGGTCTTCGTACTCAGAAACGGTGGAAGGAGTAGCCTTAGCAGCTTTTTCGTAAGCAGCCTTGTAAGCGCTGACAGCAGCGGCAGACTTGGTAGCCTGGCTCTTGGTGTCATTGTACAGGGACTTCGCTTCGGCCATCACTTTCTTGAACTCAGCCTTGGCAGCACGGGTGCTGACCTTGACCAAGCCCTTCACTGCAGCAGTCACAGCTTTTTCAGCATCGTCATACTCTTTTTCAGTAACAGCAGCTTCGAAAGCTTCCAGAGCAGACTCAAGTTTTGCCCAGGTGGCAGGAGTATAGTCGGACTCAACCTTGTTGAAAGCGCCGAGGGCTTCCAGTCTTTCCTGAGCAGCCAGAGCGTAGGAGCCCTTAGCCGCGTTGACTTTCAGGCCTTCGATGGCTTCGTACAAAGCATCGGTGGCATCCAGAGCAACATGCTCGGAAGCGGTCAGAGCGTTCTTAGCAGCAGCGTAAGCCTTGTCAAAAGCTTTGACAGCATCGCTGTCGCCGGTGGTCACATAGCCAGGGTCAGCCTTGCAAGCGTCAGCTTTGGCAATCGCAGCCTTCAGAGCCTTCAGGGTGTCGGCAGAAGCCTTAATCGCATAAGTGTTGACCTTCGCGATAGCGGTCTTCAGCTCGTTAGTAGCCTTGGTGATCTTGCTGGTCAGCACAGAGTAGTCGCCCATGATGTCGTTAGCAGCATCCAGCTTCGCTTCCAGGTTGTCGAAAGCCTTGTTAGCAGAAGCAGTGGTCTTGTACTCATCGCGGTAAGACAGAATGCCTTCAGCGATTTCGATCTGCTCAGCCAAAGCGTCGAAAGGATCTTCGTCACTGTCAACGGGTTTCAGAGCGTCAACAGCCTTCTCATAGTCAGCCAGAGCTTTCAGAACCGCAGAGGTGTAGCTGGAAGCAGCGGTGACCTTCTCCAGGTTAGCCTTGATAGCAGCAATGGCATTCACGCCATCGACATAGTCGGTGGGATCCAAATCCTTAACATCTTTTTTAGCGGCATACAGATCGTCCAGAGCGGTAGCTCTCAAATCAGAAATGTAGCGGCTGTCGCCGAGCTCAGCAGTCAGAGCCTTCGCAGCAGCGGACAGAGCATTGGCATACATGGGGTACATGGTTTTGCCGAGATAAGCAGCAGTGCCGTCATCCGCGTTCAAAGCGTTGTCCAAAGCGGCAACAAAGGCTTCCCAAGAAGCGCTGGTGTAATCGTAAGCATACAGCTTGCCGGCTTCCACGTCTTCATCGGAATCCTCAACGACCAGGTCGTTCACCTCATTGATCTGGTCAATGTAGGTGGCGTAGTCGGCGTTGCCATTTTCATCCACGTAGCCTTTTTCGGAATCATACTTGACGATTCCGTCAACCAGAGTCTTCTCGGCATCAGCCGCAGACACGCTCAGGCTAGCGCCGAACATAGAGAACGCTGTGGCAGCAGCCAGCGCCAGAGCAAGAATTCTCTTTTTCATGTCTTTTCATCCTCCAAAATATAAATTTGTCAAACGCCCTATGGAATTTCCATCCATCCAATTGACATTGTCCGGAAGGATCACCACAGAATTTGTGACAGGCCGTTCTTCCTTGCTTCCGTTCCCGCCTCGAACCGTTGGGGTAGCCCAAAGCCGTCGCGTCCACGCAGAATACTAAGCTATGCTCCGATTATAGCAAATTTCAAGCCGGTTGTAAAGGGATTTTTTCAAAAATCTCCGGTCAAACGCCCGATTTGGGCATTTTGGTGGATTTTGTGGTGAAGTTGCATAAACCTCACAATTCCTTGCAACAGACGGCCCTTTTTCCGCCACGGAGACCAGGTCCTTCAACCCTGTCCATGAAATATTATACTATCCCCGTGGGAAAAATGCAAGGGTTTTTTTCGTTTTTTTCGTTACAATTCGGTGTCAGGGCGGCTACGAACCGCTTACAGCCGCCCGGAGATAAAAAAAGAACCACAGGCTGCGAATCAACCTGTGGCCGTGAGGACGTCGCCCCGCGAAAATTACCTATTTCTGGGCGTTTGAATAGGATAATGGAGCGGACTACGAGGCTCGAACTCGCTACCTCCACCATGGCAAGGTGGCGCTCTACCAGATGAGCTAAGTCCGCATAAAATGGTGCTTCCGGTCGGAATCGAACCAACGACACGAGGATTTTCAGTCCTCTGCTCTACCGACTGAGCTACAGAAGCATAGAACTGAGCAAAAGGGGAAGTGGCGACCTGCATGGGGCTCGAACCCACGACCTCTAGCGTGACAGGCTAGCGCTCTAACCAACTGAGCTAGCAGGCCTTATATGGTGGGGACAACAGGACTCGAACCTGTGACCCCCTGCTTGTAAGGCAGGTGCTCTAACCAGCTGAGCTATACCCCCGCTTGCTGGCGCTTCGAATCTTGCCGCGCAACAACATGATTTATTATACACAATCCGCCTGTTTTTGTCAACGGGTTTTCTTAAATTTTTTCGAAAAAGGGAAAATTCATATTTTTCGACTTTACATGATGTATAAATTATGGTAAACTATTAGAACCGTATAGTCGCCAAGGCTTAATATAGAAGGAGGAATTTTCATGGCAGATGAGATCATGTATAAAGGGCGGCCCATCGTCCGCTGCAAGGACACCATGTATTACGGCCGGATGGGGGACCCCTATGTGGTGATGCTCCAGGTGAAGTCCCACAAGGACTTCAAGGACCTTTCCCTTTCCGACACCATTTCGGTGCAGATGATGGCCACGGACCTTTCGCTGCCGCCCCAGAAGCTGATCGTCAAGCGGGCGGACAAACAGGGGCTTTACCAGGCCCTGGACATCGCGGCCGTCTGGCTGGACCGGGAAGAAAAAGTCAACTGAAACGGCGCAGGCCCTCTCCGGAAGGAGGGGGCCTTTTCTTTTGTCAGGAGAGCTCCCGGTCGATCCGGTCCCGGTAGTATTCGTCGGGAAAGCGCTTCCGGACGTACCCGTGGAGGCCGGTCTCCGACCTGCGGAAGGTGTTCCAACCGGTTTCCGCGTCCACGGAGGCGGTTCCGCGGACCAGGCGGTACCCGGCCCGTTCCTCGTCCCCCAGGACAGCCATCTGCACCAGCATCGGGTCCCAGGAGCTCCGGCCCTCCGGGGAGCCATGGTCCGCCAGGGCCTGATGAAGCAGGCTGTCCGGAGAAAGGCGGCCTCCCGTAATCACGGAAGCGCCGGCCTCGAACCCCAGGAAGGTCACAGGGACCGGCGCGTGCTCGCAGAGGAAATGCCCCGCCCTTGCGGAGCGCAGGTTCCGGGCAAAATTGTTTTCCCGTCCGGGATTTTCGTCCCATTTACCCGCCATCACCCACAGCTTCGCGACCTTTTCCCGGAACAGCTCCGGGGCGCTTTCCAGAACGCGGGCCAGCACCTGGGGATAGCCGATCTCGATGATCTCCACCGGCTCCTTGCTTTCGCGCAGCAGGCGGAGGTACAGCTGGACGGCATCCGGGACGCTGTCGTTTCCGGGAACCCCGCCGCTGATCGCCGCCAGCCGTTTCTGGTAGGGAGGATTCCCGCCGAAATCCGTCGCCTCACGGTCGATGCCGATGGGGACGTCCGGCAGGCCGCAGTCCTTCAGGAAGTTGGTCAGGGACGCCGTCGAATCGGCCATGCAGGCGTTGATGCCGATGCCCAGCAGCCCGACCCTCCGGGCCAGCACGGCGTTGGCCAGCAGCTTGATGGCAACGGCGTCGTCGCAGTCTGTCCACCAATCGGTGCCCAGTATGAAGTTCCGCATACGCTTACTCCTGCCCCTGGAGCCAGACCTGCTCGTTCTCGTGGCGGTTGGGGCGGCCCATGAGGGCGGCCACAGCCTCCCGGGGAGATTTTCCGTCCAGGATCAGGCAGAGCTGCTCGGTAATGGGCATGGGGACCCCGGCCTCCTGGGCCAGCTCCCAGGCAGTGCGGGCGGCGATGCAGCCCTCCACGGTCATGCCGATGCGGCGGACGGCCTCCTCGGGGGGGACGCCCTGGCCGATGAGGATACCCGCCCGGTGGTTCCGGGAGTGCATGCTGGTGCAGGTGACGATAAGGTCCCCCACGCCTGCCAGTCCAGAGAAGGTGGCCGGGTCCGCGCCCATGGCCACGCCCAGCCGGGAAATCTCGGCCAGACCCCGGGTGATCAGGGCGGCCTTGGTGTTGTCCCCCAGCTGGAGCCCGTCGCAGATGCCTGCGCAGACGGCGATGATATTCTTCAGGGCCCCGCCCAGCTCCACGCCGGTCACATCGTCGTTGACATACAGCCGGAGGGTGGGGTTGGAAAGGGTCCGCTGGACCCACTCGGCGCTTTCCCGGTCCCGGGAGGCGGCGACAATGGTGGTGGGCACCCCCCGGGCGATCTCCTCCGCGTGGGAGGGCCCGGAAAGGACCACCATGGGCCGGTGGGGGATTTCCTCCGTGATCACCTGGGAGAGCCGCTTTTTGCTGCCCTTTTCCAGACCCTTGCCCACATTGGCCACAACGGCCCCGGGAGCAAGATAAGGGGCGGCGGTCCGGGCGGTTTCCCGGACGGCGAAGGAGGGGACCGCCAGGATCACCAGCTCCGCATCCCGGATGGCGGAAATATCCGCCGTCAGCTCGATGGCGGAATCCACCGGGACCCCGGGAAGGAGCCGCTTATGCTCGCCGTACTGGCGGATCTCGGCGATCTCCTGGGGAAATTTCCCCCAGAGGGTGACCTGGTGGCCGTATCGATGGCACATGACGGACAGGGCGACGCCGAAGCCGCCGGTGCCCAGAATGGCAATTTTGGACATGATGGGTTCCTTTCTATGGACGGGTCAGGACTTTTTCTTCTGGCCCAGCTTGTTTTCTGTGCCGTTTAACAGCCGCCGGATGTTGGAACGGTGCATGAAAATGACGATGCCGCCGATGACCAGAGCCGACAGGGCGTTGAGGAAGGGGTGGGGCGCTTTCCGCAGCAGGTCCACGATCAGGGTGGAAACCGGATACGCCGCCGCGGCGGAGATGGACCCCAGGGAGACCGTCCGGGTAAAGGCCACCACAATAAGGAACACCGCCAGGATGATCAGCAGCACCCGCCAGTTGAGGACCAGAATCACTCCGGCGGAAACCAGAATCCCCTTGCCGCCCCGGAACCCGTAGAAAATGGGGAAGCAGTGGCCCAGCATGGCGAACAGCCCCAGGAAATAGTCTCCGTAAAAGGGAATCCCTCCCCCTAGAAGATGGAGGATCAGCCGCCCCACCAGCACCGCCGCCACGCCCTTGCAGAAGTCGCCCAGGGTGACAAGGACCGCCGGGCCCTTGCCCAGGGTCCGGAGGACGTTGGTCATTCCGGCGTTGCCGCTGCCGTAGTCCCGGATGTCCTTTTTGGCAAAGAGCCTGGTGATGATGATGGCGAAGTTGATGCTCCCGATAAGGTAGGCTGCCACTGCCGCCAGCAGCAGCGCCAGAATCTGAAGGAAGATTTCCATGGTGCTCGTCCTTTCCGTGCAGTCAGATCAATCGGTATCATTGCGGTCCCGCTCCCGCACTAGGAAGCGGACCGGCGTCCCGTCCAGGCCGAAAGTCTCCCGGATCTGGTTTTCCAGATACCGCTGGTAGGAGAAGTGGAACAGCTCCCGGCGGTTGACAAAGGCCACAAATGTCGGGGGCTTGGTGGAGGCCTGGGTGATATAGTAGATTTTCAGGCGGCGGCCCTTGTCCGACGGGGGCTGGACCCGGGCGGTAGCCGTCGCCAGCAGGTCGTTGAGGGCGCCGGTGGGGACCCGGATGGCGTTTTTGGCCGCCACGTCGTGGATCATCTCATAGAGTTTGGGAATCCGCTGGCCGGTCAGGGCGGAGATGAAGATGAAGGGCGCGTAGCTCATGAAGCTGAAATCCACCTGGAGCTTGTCGGTGAACTCCTTCATGGTCCTGTCGGTCTTATCCGCCACGGCGTCCCATTTGTTCACGGCGACGATGCAGGCTTTGCCCTGTTCATGGGCGTACCCGGCGACCTTGGAGTCCTGCTCGGTGAAGCCCTCGGTGGCATCGATCATAATGACGCAGACGTCGGCCCGGTCCACGGCCATGTAGGACCGGAGGACGCTGTACCGCTCCACGTTTTCCAGAACCTTGGATTTCCGCCGGATTCCGGCGGTATCGATAAAGACGAACTTGCCGTACTGGTTCTCGATGCGGGTATCCACGGCGTCCCGGGTGGTCCCGGCGATGTCGGAGACGATCATCCGGTCCTCTCCGGCCAGGCGGTTGATCAGGGAGGATTTTCCCACGTTGGGCTTGCCGATAACCGCCACCTTGACGGTGTCGTCGTCAGCGTCGTCGTCCTCCTCGGCGGGGAGGTGCCGGAGGACCTCGTCCAGCAGGTCGCCGGTGCCGTGTCCGTGGACGGAAGACACCGCAATGGGGTCCCCCAAGCCCAGATTGTAGAACTCATAGAACTCCGGCGGCGCTTCGCCGATGCTGTCGGCCTTGTTGACGCAGAGGACGATGGGCTTGCCGCTTTTCTGGAGCATTGCCGCCACGTCCTGATCCGTAGCCGTCACGCCGGAGAGCAGGTCCGTCACCAGAATGATGACGTCGGCGCTCTGAATGGCGACTTCCGCCTGGCGGCGCATCTGGGCCAGGATGGGGTCGTCGGAATGGGGCTCGATGCCGCCGGTGTCCACCAGCATGAAGCTCCGGTCCAGCCACTCGCAGGAGGCGTAGATCCGGTCCCGGGTCACGCCGGGGGTGTCCTCCACAATGGAGATGCGCTTGCCCACCAGCTTGTTGAACAGGGTCGATTTGCCCACGTTGGGGCGGCCGACCACTGCGACGATAGGTTTGGCCATGATCGTATCCTTTCTTTTGTCCGCGCTCAGGCTTCCTCGCCCAGAATACAGCGCAGAAGGTCATATCCGTCGGAGGCGGGCACCACCGTCACCGGCACGCCCAACGCCTCCTCCACCTCCGGCAGGCTCACGTCGTCCAGAAAGACGTCCTCGTGATACCGGAGCATCACATCGGGGATCAGCACCGCGTCTCCCAGGTCACGGCCCTTCAGCTGGGCCACAAGGTCCCGGCCGGTGATCAGCCCGGCCACGGTAATACTATGTCCAAAAAAGTCGTTTTGTATGGGGACCACGGTCCCCTTTAAATTATGCCATCTTTCCGCGGCCTCGTCAACCAGTTTCTGGAGAAAAGGCGCCGCCGCCGTCCCTGTTGCCAGGGTGAACCGCCGGACCCGGTCGTCGATGTCGAAGAAGTCAAAGGCCCCCCGGAACTGCTCCCGCTGGAGGGTCAGCATCCCCACGCCGTTTTCCAGCTGGCCGTAGTCGCCGTAGAAGTCGTTATCCGGCAGCTCCCGGCCCGCCTCCAGATAAAATTCGTCGGAGGCGTAAAAAATCCGCGCCCCGGTCCTTTCCAACTGCTCCCCGGCGAAGCGGTCGATGGTGTCAATGACCGCCCCGGCCTCCTCCGGCGTATAGGGCAGCAGGGGATAGAGCCCGTCCCGGTACTTGGTCAGCCCCACCGGCACGCAGGAGACGGTTTTCAACGCCGGGACCAGCTTCGACAGGTCCCGGAGGCTCCGTTCCAGCTCCGGTCCGTCGTTCAATCCCGGGCAGAGGACCAGCTGGGCGTTCATGGCGATCCCCGCCTCCGCAAAGCGGTCCATGATCTTCAGCGCCTCCCCGGCGAAGCGGTTGTTCATCATTCTGCACCGCAGCTCCGGGTTGGTGGTGTGAACGGAGACGTTGATGGGGGAGATTTTCATCCGGATGGTCCGCTGGATGTCGTGCTCGCTTAAATTGGTCAGGGTGATATAGTTGCCGTAGAGGAAGCTCATCCGGGCGTCGTCGTCCTTGAAGTACAGCGTCTCCCGCATCCCCGGCGGCATCTGGTCGATGAAGCAGAAGACGCACTTGTTCCGGCAGGTCCGCTGCTTGTCCATGAGGTAGGTGTCAAAGAGGAGGCCGGGCTCCTCGTACTCGTCCTTGTGGAGGACGGCTTTCCGCTCCCGGCCGTCGGCGCCCCGGAGGGTCAGGGTCAGCCGGGGCTCCAGCATGTAAAAGCGGTAGTCCAGCACGTCGTCGATTTCATGGCCGTTGATGGCCGTCAGCTGGTCCCCGGACCGTATTTTCAGCCGGGACGCCGGGCTGCCGGGCTCCACGCCTGCGATGTGTACGGGCATGATCCGCCCTCCTTCCTTGAAAAAAAGCGCCCGATAAAGCTTACGCCTTATCGGGCCGCGCAAAATCTCGTCAAAAAGCGGCGCTTACGCCTCTTTCTTGATAACCTCTACGCCTTTGTAATATCCGCAGTGCGGGCACACCTTGTGAGGAGCTTTCAGCTCGCCGCACTGGGTGCATTTGGAGAAGGCAGGCATGGGGAGTTTCCACACGTTGGAACGGCGTTTGTCTCTCCGGGCCTTCGAAACTTTTCTCTTCGGTACTGCCATGATTGCACCTCCTTCGTCTGATTAAGGGCCGAGGCGCGGCGCCTCAGTCCAATAATTGGCTCAAAACGGCAAGTCTGGGGTCAATCTGCTTTGTCTCGCAGTTGCAGCTGCCTTCGTTCAGGTTTTTCCCGCACTGGGAGCAAAGCCCCTTGCAGTCCTCCGAGCAGAGCACCTTCGTCGGAAGCTCCAGCAGGATATCGGTCCGTGCCAGGTCCTCCAGGTCCAGAACGCTGTCCGCGCAGACCAGGTAGTCGTCGTTTGCGGAATTGAGCTTCTGCACCAGAATGTGTTCAAACTCCAGAGTTTCTTCCCGTTGGAAGGACTTCAGGCACCGGTCGCAGACCAGATTCAGGACAAACTTCACACAGAAAACCAGCCGTACCACACCGGCGCGGTTTTCAATTTCTCCGGAACAGTCCACGGGGGTCTGAAAAGGGAAGCCGCCATACAGCTCTTCGCCTGAAAAATCGAAGGAGCACCGGAATTCCTTCCGTTCCCCAATGATTTCAAACAGCTGTCTCAGGTTCAGTTTCATCTCGACACCTCATAATGCCACAAAATTTATTATAGCCCAGGTTTTTGGGCTTGTCAACAGTTTTTTGGGATTTTTTCAGCTTTTCGCCCCGGAATTCTCCGCCGAAAGGCTGCCGCCGCCCTTTTCCATGGCGACGCTCCCGGTGCGGACCACGCTTTTCAGGCCGTAGGGCCGGCAAAGGGAGAGGAAATTCTCCACCCGTTCGGTGGTATCGCAGAATTCCACGGTAACGGAGGTCCGGGTCACATCGCAGATTTTCCCTCCGGCCAGAGCCGCCAGCTCGGAGATTTCCCCCCGGGTCCTGGCGGTGGCAAAGACCTTGACCAAAGCAAGCTCCCGGCTGATGATGTCCTCCGGGGCGAAATCCCGGACCTTGATGACGTCGATAAGCTTGTTGAGCTGCTTGCCCAGCTGCTCCATGACGTTTTCCCGGTCGTCGGCCACAATGGTGATGCAGGAGACCGAGGGGTCCGTGGTGGTGCCCACGGCCAGGCTCTCGATATTGAAGCCCCGGCGGGCAAACAGCCCCGCCACCCGGGACAGAACGCCGGGGTGGTTCTCCACCAGGACGGATAGGGTATGCTTCATCTCAAACGTCTCCTTCCTAGGCCAGGGGATGGGGCGGCAGCGTGGGCTCCTCCGGGTCCACCGCCGCCTCCAGAAGGAAGGGCCCCTCCGCCGAAAGCAGCGCGTCCAGGGCCGCCGGGATTTCCGACGCCATGGACAGCCGCCGGGCCGGGATGCCGTAAGCCTCCGCCAGCCTGACAAAATCCGGGCTGCCGTCCAGACAGACGGCGGTCTCCCCGCCGCCGTGGTCCCGCTGATACTCTGCCACCATACCCAGCCGGTTGTTGGCAAAGACCAGAATCTTCACCCCTACGCCGTGCTGCCGCAGAGCCGCCAGCTCCATCATGGACATCTGGAAGGACCCGTCGCCGCAGACCGCGATCACCTGCTTTTCCGGGCAGGCGATTTTGGCCCCCATGGCCGCGGGAATGGCGCAGCCCATGGTCCCCATGCCCCCGGAGGTGAGAAACCGCCCGCCGGGAACGTGAAAGGCCCCCACGGCCCAGATCTGGTTCTGCCCCACGTCGGCGGCCAGGACGCTGCCCGGCTCCATCCGGGCGGAAAGGGCCTCCAGAACCTGCCGGGGGTCCAGCCGGTCCCCGGCGGGGAACCGGGCCTTCCCGGCCTCCTTATAATGGAGGACCTCCCGTTCCCAGTCGGGGTAGGTAAGTCCTCCCTGGGCCAGCTCCCCGGCCAGCTGGGTCAGGATCAGCCGCAGATCGCCCACCACCGGAATGTCCGCCGGGATGTTCTTGCCGATCTCCGCCGGATCGATGTCCATGTGGAGGACCTTTTTGTCCCGGGCCAGCAGCTCCGGGGCGGGGATGGACCGGTCGCCCACCCGGGTCCCGGCCAGGATCAGCAGGTCCGCCCGGGAAAGGGCCAGGTTGGCGGCCCCGTCGCCGTGGACGCCGATCATGCCCAAATCCAGGGCCCACCCGTCGGGAAGGGCCCCCACCCCCATCATGGTGTGGACCGCCGGAGTCCTGGCCAGCCGGAGGAATTCCTCCAGGGCCTGCCGCGCCCCGGAAGCGAACACGCCGCCTCCCGCCACCAGCAGGGGACGGTCTGCGTGACGGATGGCCTCCGCCGCCCGGCGGACCTGTCCCGCGTGGCCGTAGGCGCTGGGCCGGTAGGAGCGGATGGAGATTTCCTCAGGATAGGCAAACTTCGTCTCCATCTGCTGCACGTCCACGGGAACGTCGATAAGCACCGGCCCCGGACGTCCGGTCCGGGCGATGTAAAAGGCTTCCTTGAAGACCCGGCAGGTGTCGGCGGGATTCTTTAACAGGTAGCTGTGCTTGATGAAGGGCTCCACCATGCCGGTGGTGTCCACCTCCTGGAAAACATCCCGGCCCAGCAGGTGGGAATCCACCTGGCCGGTGATGACCACCAGGGGCACCGAGTCCATGTACGCCGACGCCACGCCGCTGATGAGGTTGGTGGCCCCGGGCCCGGAGGTGGCTACGCAGACCCCGCACCGCCCGCTTAACCGGGCGTAGCCCCCGGCGGCGTGACCGGCGTTCTGCTCCGTCCGGACCAGGATGTGGCGGATGTCCGACCGGGCCAGAGCGTCGTAAAAGGGACAGATGGCCGCCCCGGGATACCCGAACAGCACCGGAACGCCCTCGCTTTCCAAACACCGCACCATGGCCTCGCTGACCTTCATCGCCAACACCTCCGCTTGTCTCTGTACCGCTATTATACGAGTTTTCCCGCCCCTCGTCAAGAAATCCCGGGCGGAAAGTCTGTTTGTTTCCGAAAATATTTTTCGATTTTCTACGGAATGTTGAAAACTCTGTGGATTATGTGGAAATCCTCCCGGGGAATCCCGGGCCAAATTCCGACAGTCTGAATAAAATTCTTGACAATCTGCCTTTCAGGTTATAAAATAGAAAAGGAACAGAGCATCTTTCTGAAATATTGGCATCGTCAGGCCATGCCTGCCTTGCCGCTGCTTATAGAACGATTTTCATCATAAATGAGGTCCGCTACGGCGGCCTGTAATTTACGCTGAAGCTAGGGATATTCGGAACGGCCTGGGGGCGAATTCTGCCCGCCGGCGCCTGCCTTATGAAAGAATTGTGCTCTAAGTCTGCCTCCCGGAAAGGGGCAGGCCTGGAGATTTGCGGCTTTTCGCCCGATTTCCACCGATATTTTCTTATGAACTTTGAAATTTTACAGAAAGGGAGGTTTTTACAAACCATGAGCATCGGCACAGTCATTCTCTATTGCGCCATCGCATTTGTGGCTGCTTTACTCATAGGCGGCGTCATCGCCTTCTTCATCGGCGTCGCTTACCGGAAACGGGTCGCGGAATCGGAAATCGGCAGCGCGGAGGACCAGGCGAAGAAGATCATCAACGAAGCCTACCGCACCGCCGAAGCCAAGAAAAAAGAGCTGCTCATCGAAGCCAAGGAAGAGGTCCACAAGCTCCGCTCCGAAGCGGACCGGGACATCAAGGACCGCCGCACCGAGGTTTCCCGCCAGGAACGCCGCATCCAGCAGAAAGAGGAAACCCTGGACCGCAAGATCGACAACCTGGAAAAGAAAGAGGAGGCCATTCAGGAAAAGCTCCGCCAGGCGGAAGCCCAGCGGGAGGAAGCCGAACAGATCAAAAAGAGCCAGATCGGCCAGCTGGAGCGTATCTCCGGCCTGACTGCCAGCCAGGCCAAGGACCAGCTCCTGGAAAGCCTGGAGGGCGAACTGGTCCATGAAAAAGCCCTGAAAATTTCCAGCTATGAGCAGCAGCTCAAGGACGAGGCCGAGGAAAAGGCAAGAGAGCTCATCTCCATGGCCATTTCCCGCTGCGCCGCCGACCACGTCAGCGAAGCCACCGTTTCCGTGGTCACGCTGCCCAACGACGAGATGAAGGGCCGCATCATCGGCCGGGAGGGCCGGAACATCCGTGCCCTGGAAACCCTCACCGGCGTGGACCTGATCATCGACGACACCCCCGAAGCCATCACCCTTTCCAGCTTTGACCCCGTCCGGCGGGAAATCGCCCGGCTGTCTCTGGAAAAGCTCATCACCGACGGCCGCATCCACCCCGCCCGCATCGAGGAAACCGTGGACAAAGCCACCAAAGAGGTGGAAGCCCGGATCAAGGCCGAAGGCGAGCGCGCCATGATGGAGACCAACGTCCACGGCCTGCACCACGAGCTGGTGAAGCTCTTAGGGCGTCTCCGCTACCGCACCTCCTACGGCCAGAACGTTCTGGACCACTCCATTGAAGTTTCCCACCTGGCCGGCATCATGGCCGCCGAGTTGGGCGTGGACGTGACCATGGCCAAGCGGGCCGGTCTGCTCCACGACATCGGCAAGGCCCTGAGCCATGAGATCGAGGGCTCCCACGTCCAGATCGGCATGGACATCTGCCGCAAATATAAGGAAAATCCCCAGGTCCTCCACGCCATCGAGGCCCACCACGGCGATGTGGAAACCAAGACGGTCATCGCCGCCCTGGTCCAGGCTGCCGACGCCATCTCCGCCGCCCGTCCCGGCGCACGGCGGGAAAACCTGGAAAACTACATCAAGCGTGTGGAGAAGCTGGAGGAAATCGCCAAGTCCTTCGACGGCGTGGAGAAATGCTACGCCATCCAGGCCGGCCGCGAGATCCGCATCATCGTCAAGCCCGAGGCCATCAAGGACGACGAGATGGTCATCGCCGCCCGGGAGATCGCCAAGCGCATTGAAAACGAGCTGGAATATCCCGGTCAGATCAAAGTGCATATGATCCGCGAGAGCCGCGCCATCGACTACGCGAAATAATCGTTCCACCGGCGGGACAGAGCGGCCACAACCGCTTTGCCCCGCCTTTTTCGTTGGAAGGGGAGGATGCGCCGTGTATACCAAAGTCATGAGCGCCGGAGTTTTCGGCATGAACGCCTATCCGGTGGAGGTGGAAGTGGATACCTTCCGGGGGCTGCCGTCCTTTGAAATCGTGGGCCTGCCCGACGCCGCCGTCAAGGAGAGCCGGGACCGGGTCCGGGCCGCCTTTCAGAACTGCGGCTTTGAGTTTCCCGTCCAGAAGATCACCGTAAACCTGGCCCCGGCGGACTTAAAAAAGACCGGCCCCATCTACGACCTGCCCCTGTTTCTGGGACTCCTGGCCGCCTCGGGGCAGACCAACGCCGACTTTTCCGGCAGCCTTTTCCTGGGGGAGCTGACCATGAACGGCGGGGTCCGCCGGGTCCAGGGCGTGCTCCCCATGGCCCTGATGGCCCGGGAGCAGGGCTTCACCCGGCTTTTCGTCCCGGCGGATAACCTCCGGGAGGCCAGCGCCGTCCAGGGCATCGAGCTTTACGGCGTCCAGACCGTCTCCCAGGTAGTGGACTTCCTGGAGGGCGTCCGCCCCATGGAACCTGCGGAGCCCCTGGCCTTCATCCCCGGCTCCACGCCCCACCAGCCGGACATGGCCGACGTCATGGGCCAGGAATTTGCCAAGCGCGCCCTGGAAATTTCCGCGGCGGGGTTCCACAACGCCCTTCTTATCGGCCCTCCCGGCTCCGGAAAGAGCATGCTGGCCAAGCGCCTCCCCTCCATCCTCCCGGACCTGACCTTTGAGGAGGCCATCGAAAGCACCCGCATCCACTCCATCGCCGGGAACCTGACCAATGACCACCCCATCCTCACCGAACGGCCCTTCCGGGCGCCCCACCACACCGTGTCCCCGGCGGGACTGTCCGGCGGCGGCAGCATCCCCCGGCCCGGGGAGATTTCCCTGGCCCACAACGGCGTCCTGTTTCTGGACGAGCTGCCGGAGTTTTCCCGGGCGGCCATGGAAATCCTCCGCCAGCCCATCGAGGAGGGCACCGTGACCATCTCCCGGGTCAGCGGGTCCCTGACCTATCCGTGCTCCATGATCGTCATCGCCGCCATGAACCCCTGTCCCTGCGGCTATTACGGCCACCCCACCCATCCGTGCAGCTGTCCTCCCGCCCAGGTGACGCGGTACCTGAACCGGGTCAGCGGCCCCTTGCTGGACCGCCTGGACCTCCACATCGATGTGGCCCCGGTGGAGTTTTCCAACCTCTCCTCCGGCCGGAAGGCCGAGTCCTCCGCCGCCATCAAACAGCGGGTGGACACCGCCCGGAAAATCCAGCAGGCCCGGTTCGCCGGCACCGGCGTCCGGGACAACGCCCATATCCCGGCGGACATGATGAACGACTGCTGCCCCATCACCGCCGAAGGGAGCAAAATCCTCCGCACCGCCTTTGAGCGCATGGGCATGAGCGCCCGAGGCTACCACCGGATTCTCAAGGTCGCCCGCACCATTGCCGACCTGGAAGGCAGCCGGGATATCCAGCCGCCCCACCTCCTGGAAGCTTTGCAGTACCGCAGCATGGACCGCAAATACTTCCACGGTTAAGCGGCGTGTCGCCGCTCCCATGTCGACGCGGCCAGTTACCTCGCGTTAAGCTTTGGTAGCCGCGCGACAGACTGCGCGGGCGGCGTGTCGCCGCTCCCAAGTCGCCGCGGCCTAGTCACCTCGCGACAGGCTTCGATAGCCGCGCGACAGGCTGCGCGGCGACGATTTGAGCAGCCCGTAGGAAAATTTCCGCAGCGTGCGCAAAGAAAGTTTTCGATCCAGCCTTTTCCCAAAAGGCTGGTAGGGATGGAAGGGGCAAAGCCCCTTCCTCGCCCGACCCAGAGGGCGAAACCCCCTGATGATACAAAAAGATCAGGAAGGGAAGGCCCGACAGCCCGGTGGGCTGTCGGGCCGAGGGGAACCCTATCAAGGGGTTCCCCGCAGGACGCAGTCCTGCCCCCAACGCACAAACAATAAACCGCGCCAGCGAGAAGAAACGACAAACGCTTCGACTCGCTGGCGCGGTTTTACGCTTTGGATTGGTTAGGAGTGCGTCATGCCGGAATTTCTCCGAAATTCCGGCCGCGGGGACATCCGCGGGCGGCCTGCGGGCCGCCTTTCCCTTTCTTTTGGGTTGCGCCCGAGGCGCAACGGGATAGGATTTCGCCCTCTGCGGAGGGCGAGGAGGGCTCTGCCCTCCACCTGCCAGCCTTTTGAAAAAGGCTGGACCGAAAACTTTCTTTTTGTCCGGCTGCTCCGGCCATCCCTACTGGGACGGCCGGAACCGGTTATGTGCGAAGGTCAGTTATTTTCCAGCGGGCTTGGATTCCTCCAAAGTCAGGCTGCCGGAATACTTCTGGCCGTTGCGGACGATGATGATCTCCACCGTGTCGCCTACCTTGCAGTTCTGGACGGCCTTGGTCAGGTCGTCGCCGCTGCTGATCTCCGCCCCGTTGAAGGAGACGATGCGGTCCCCGGAACGGAACCCGGTGGACTGAGCGTTGGAGCCTTCGGTGACGTCGTCAATGTAAACGCCGGTGCTGGACAGACGGTACATCATGGCGATCTGTGCGTTGGAAACGTCCACCGTGGTGAACCCAAGGTCAATGCGGCCCTTGACGTAGCCGTACTCCATGATCTGGTCGATCAGGTCCTTGGCGGTGTTGATGGGGATGGCGAAGCCCAGTCCCTCAATGCCGCTGCCGGAGGATTTGGCCACCACGATGCCGATAAGCTCGCCCTTGTCGTTAAACAGGCCGCCGCCGGAGTTGCCGGGGTTAATGGCCGCGTTGGTCTGGAGCAGGGTCATGGACTTGCCGTCCAGGTCGATCTGCCGGTCCAGGGCGCTGATGATGCCGTCGGTGACGGTGCCGCCCAGCTGTCCCAGAGGATTGCCCACGGCCACCGCCACATCGCCTACCTGCAGGGTGGAGGAGTCGCCGATCACCGCAGGCTGCAGGCCCGTGGCATCGATCTTCACCACGGCCACGTCGCCCTGGGAGTCGGTGCCGATGAGCTCCGCGGAGTAGCTGGTGCCGTCCTTCAGGGTGACGGTGATCTTGGACGCCCCCTCGATGACGTGGTTGTTGGTGGCAATGTAGCCATCGCTGGTCAGGATCACGCCGCTGCCGGCGCCCTCGCTGACGGTCTGGCGCATGTACATGTCATAGGTGGTGCTTTCGGTGGTGATCTCCACCACGGAGTTGGCGGTCTGGGCGGCGATCTGGGCCACGGTCAGGGTGTCTCCGCTGTTGGAGGACGCCGTGGTCAGGGCCGAGTGCTGCACCGTGCTGGCCTGGGTGCTGTCAGAGGACGCGCTGTTCTCCGCCGTCTGAATGGGGGAGGACGTCCCGCCGCTCTTGAGCATCACGCCCCCGGCGAATCCGACGCTGCCGGAAGCCAGGATGCACAGTGCCGCCAGCACCGCGCCCATCTTCTTGGTCAGGTAGGGGGAGCGCTCCTTCTTGGGGCTCTGCTGGGGAGCCGGGTTGACGGAGTTGAAGTTCTCAAAGTTTCTATCGTTATAATCGTTCATCATATTGATCGCTCCTTTTCGGGACGTCTCTTGACTGCCGTCCTTTATTATGCTTATAGGATACCGCCGTCAAGTGTTTTCCATTTGAAAAGAATGTGAAAGTTTGATGAAAACTGCTCCGTTTTTTTGACAAAAAAGCGGCGCCCCGATCCCACTTCCGGAATCGGAGCGCCGCTTTTGCGTTTCAGATTCAGTTGTACTGGATGATCTTCTCGTCCAGCCGGATGAAATCATCCTGGGAGATGTTGTACACCCCGTCCTCGTCGGCGGACACCGTGACCACAACGCTCACCGGGTCCAGGTACCCGATCTGGTCCTCGTACCCCTCGCAGATCTCGATCATGCCCAGATCGTAGGCTTCCTCGAAGTCCTCCTGGGAGTACTCCTCGAACTCGCCGTCCTCCGTCCGCTGGTTGAAGTCGTCGGCGAAAGCCTTCATGTCGTCCCAGGCCAGCTGAAAGATGTCGATGGGGTAGATGACCACTTCCACATAAAAGCCGTTGTCGGACTTCACGGCCTCCTTGACCTCGTAGTTGGACTTCTGGTACACCCGGCGGTAGAAATCCTCCACCCGTTCCGCCATCTGGTCGGAGACCAGGTCGGTGTCGAAGCCGCACATGTTCATAAAGGTATTGGCCTCGGCCTGGATGCCGCCGTCGTAGGAATCCTGGGCCTCCTCCGCCGTGGCGTCGGTGAGCTTGCAGTATTCCTCAAACTGGGCCTTGTAGGTGCAGTCCAGAATCCCCCGGACGTACCCGGTTGCGTCGAAGCCGGAGCGGATCAGCTGGGAAAGCTGCCCGCAGCCGGACAGGCTGAACACCACGGCCAGGCAGAGAACCAGAGCCGCAGCTTTTTTCCAAAGATGTTTCATGGCGTGGACATCCTTTCTGTTTTTCGATGGTTTCTATTGTACCATACTTTCCCGGATTTGTCTAACAAAAAAGGACAGGTTCCGCTGTCCTTTTCTGCAATTCTTCACTTTTCCCCAAAAAACCGGTTATTTCGCCTTGGAAGCCCCGTTGTCCTTGAGCATGACGTCGTGAGCGCCGCCCTCGATGATGCTGGTGGCCGAAACCAGGGTCAGCTTAGCCTTCTGCTGCAATTCGGGGATGGTCAGAGCGCCGCAGTTGCACATGGTGGATTTCACCTTGCTCAGCGACAGCGTCACGTTGTCGTGGAGGCTGCCCGCGTAAGGCACGTAGGAGTCCACGCCTTCCTCAAAGGACAGCTTCTTTGCGCCGCCCATGTCGTAGCGCTGCCAGTTCCGGGCCCGGGCGGAGCCTTCGCCCCAGTACTCCTTCACATAGCTGCCGTTGATGTTGATCTTGTGGGTGGGGCTTTCGTCGAACCGGGCGAAGTACCGGCCCAGCATGAGGAAATCCGCGCCCATGGCCAGGGCCAGGGTGATGTGGTGGTCGTACACCATGCCGCCGTCGGAGCAGATGGGGATATACACGCCGGTCCGGGCGTAGTACTCGTTCCGGGCTTCGGCCACCTCGATGAGGGCCGTAGCCTGTCCCCGGCCGATGCCCTTCTGCTCCCGGGTGATGCAGATGGAGCCGCCGCCGATGCCCACCTTCACAAAGTCCGCGCCGCACTCGGCCAGGAACAGGAAGCCTTCCTTGTCCACCACGTTGCCCGCGCCGATCTTGACGCTGTCGCCGTATTTCTCCCGGACATAGGTCAGCACCCGCTTCTGCCACTCGGTGAAGCCTTCGGAGGAGTCGATGCACAGCACGTCCGCGCCGGCCGCCAGCAGGGCAGGAATCCGCTCCTCGTAGTCCCGGGTGTTGATGCCCGCGCCTACCACGTACCGCTTGTCGGCGTCCAGGAGCTCGTTGGGGTTCTCTTTATGGGAGGCGTAGTCCTTCCGGAAGACCATGTACTCCAACCGGCCGTTTTCGTCCACCAGGGGGAGGGAATTGAGCTTGTGCTCCCAGATGATGTCGTTGGCTTCCTTCAGAGTGGTGCCCTTGGGGGCGAAGATCAGCTTGTCAAAAGGGGTCATGAAGTCCCGGACCTTGGTGGAGGGGTCCATGCGGCTGACCCGGTAGTCCCGGCTGGTGACGATGCCCAGCAGAACGCCGTGAGCGGTGCCGTCGTCGGTGACGGCCACGGTGGAGTGGCCGGTCTGCTCCTTCAGCGCCATGACGTCGGCCATGGTGCCGTCGGGGGTGATGTTGGAATCGCTGACCACGAAGCCCGCCTTGTAGGCCTTGGCCCGGGCCACCATCTCCGCCTCGCTCTGAATGGACTGGGAGCCGTAGATGAAGGAGATGCCGCCCTCACGGGCCAATGCCACGGCCATGTGGTCGTCGGATACCGCCTGCATGATGGCAGAGGTCATGGGGATGTTCATGGAAATAGCGGGCTCCTCACCCTTTTTGAACTTGACCAGAGGCGTTTTCAGGCTGACGTTGTCCGGGATGCACTCCGCAGAGGAGTAGCCCGGAACCAGCAGGTATTCGCTGAAGGTGTGGGACGGTTCCGTAAAATAAAATGCCACTTGAATTACTCTCCTTTTTCTTACAAACTTCCAGGCTCCAAATACCACGAAACACCGCTTTGTCGAGACAATGGCGGCGTTTCAGCATGTCCTTATTAAAGCTATTTTACTACAGGCCCGATGGTTTGTCAAGGTCAAAATTGCCCGCATTTGCCGGGGCCTCTCCTGCGGTTTTTTGGAATTTCGCCGGGGAGGTCCCGGTGAAGGTCTTGAACACCTTGTAGAAGTAGTTGACGTTGGGAATTCCCACCTCCTCGGCCACCCGGGCGATGGAGACGTCCTTCTGGGACAGAAGCTCCTGGGCCAGCTGCATCCGCCGGGCGGTGACGTATTCGGTAAAGCTGGTGCCGGTCTTGCTCTTAAAAAGCCGGCTCAGGGAGTAGGCGGAGATGCGGAAGTGGTCCGCCACCGAGGACTGACTCAGCAGCGGGTCCCGGAAGTTCCCGTCGATGTACCGGAGGATCTGCTGCATCAGCTCCACCGCAGGGTCCCTGGCGAAAACATCGGAGCCTTTCCCGGCCGTTTCCCTGGGCCCGAAGCTGGAATCGAAGGAATCCTTGATCTCGTTGATGGAGTACACCGTCTTTCCCCGACGGAGACACGCCGGAGCCTCGGGGCAGAGCTCCTTTTTCAGAAAGTCAAAAATCTCCCCGCTGCGGTCCTCCGGCGACATGCAGATGAGCACCGTCAGGTCCTGGAACAGAATATCCGTGAGAAAGACCCGGGCGGAGAACCCCTCCGCCATTTCCCGGGCGATGCGCTCGAAGGTCTCGCTGTTCACCGCGGCCCCGGACAGGGTGTAGGCCACAAAGCACCCGGAATCCGCCGGGAGCCCGGTCCGCCGCAGCATTTCCTCGGAAATGGGCACCCCGTACAGGATGTTCCCCAGCAGACTGTCCACGATGAGCATATTCTGCCTGGAAAGCTCGCTGGCCATCTGGTCGAAGCTGTCGGAGATGCCCTTGAACTCGTTGAGGCTCCGGCCGCTGATGTTCAGCTTCCGCAGGGTCCGGGTAATGGGCCGGTAATTCAGGTAGATCAGCAGCGCAATGGCCGCCAGCAGCACCGCGCACATAACGGGCAGGATCCGCAGCAGCGCGGCGTAAAAGGAAGAAAGCCCCGTGGCGGCCTTATCCAGAGGCGACAGCACCACATAGGTGAACCCGGCGGCCATGGACCGGCAGCCGCTGACGATGTACGGCTCCTCCCCGGCCTTTTCCGTCAGGGAGAACCGCTCCTCTGAAAGATGCTCCGTCACCACGCCTTCCAGCCCCGCCTCCTGCAGATAGTCCGCGCCGAAGGAGAGAAGGGGTTCCCCATCGCCGGAAAACACCATCCGCTGCAAAAATTCCGTGTTCTCCCCGGGCAGCAGACCGGCGTCCACCACGTCCTGATCCAGCTTGTAAACCAGCAGCGCGTTGCCGTGGTGGGCCCCGATCCGCACCCGGACCCCCACCAGCATGGATTTCCGGTTGGGCGCGGCAAAAAGCAGCGGCTCCTCGGTATCCTGGGAAAAGAACGCCCGGTACGCCTCGTTTTCCGTCAGCGCTCCCATGGACGATTCCAGCTTGGAGTTCCAGTACTGCTCCGGGGAGAAGGCGTAGTTGTTCCCCACCAGCCGGTCCAGGCCGTAGTAGTACACCCCAGCCAGATTGGAGTACCGCTGACAGTAGTTGGAGACCGTCTTGGTGGCGGCGTATATATAATAAGGATTGGTTTTGAGGATTTCCTCATCCAGCTGGGAGGCGTCCTTCTGCACGTCCCGGCTCTCCGCCGAGATCCGGTACGCGCCGGCGTAGATGTCGTTGAGCTCCCGGGAGACCGCGCTGGCGAACTTTTTCGCCCCCTCCAGCTGCTGCTCCTGATAGGCGCTCATCAGCTGCCGGTAGGACTGCCTGCACAGGAAAAACAGCGAAAGCACAAAGGGAAGCAGCACCAACAGAATACTGGTGACAATGAGCTGCAAAAGATAGGTCCGCCGCTTGATGTTCAAACGGGGCGGCAAAACGGCTTTGAGATTCAAAAGTCCACACTCCTTCCCGGGATGACATCCTTATTTTAATACACTCTGCCGCAAAATACAAGAATTTTGGCCTTCACACATTTTGCACCCCCGCAAAATCTGTGAATTTTTCGCCCCGGACCCCCTGCAAAAAATGTGAATCCCCCGCAAAAACCCCCAATTTCCCGGCCTCCGCCGGATTTAGCACCTGCAATAGTTTGCAATTGCAATTTTTGGCAGTTCTGTGTAAAATGACAAGTGTAAACCGAACCCGCCGCCCCGGCGGCCCCAAAGGAGGACCCCTTCATGAACGCCCAAACCGCCGCTCCGGCCAAAGCGACTGCCCACCCAAAGCTCCGCCGCCTGGGCAAGGCCATCTGGGAGCACCGCCAATACTATCTGATGCTCCTGCCCGCCTTTCTCGCCGTGCTGATCTTCAGCTACTTCCCCATGTACGGCATCCAGATCGCCTTCAAAAACTACAAAGGCGCCCTGGGCTTCTCCGGAAGCCCCTGGGTGGGACTCAAAAACTTCAAGGAATTCTTCACCGCCTACAACTGCTGGACCCTGATCCGCAACACCTTCGCCATCTCCATCTATTCCTTCCTGGCGGGATTCCCCATCCCCATCCTGGTAGCCCTCCTCCTCAACGAGATCACCGGCGGATACAAACGCTTCATCCAGACGGTGCTGTACGCCCCCCACTTCATCTCCATGGTGGTCATGGCGGGCATCATCATCGCCATGCTTTCCCCCTCCACGGGACCCGTCAATAAGATCATCGAAGCCCTGGGCGGAGAGCCCTACTACTTCATGGCCAGCCCCGGAGCCTTCCGCCACATCTACGTCTGGTCCGGCGTCTGGCAGGGCATGGGCTGGAGCGCCGTCATCTACATCGCCGCCCTGGCCGCCGTGGACCCCCAGCTCCACGAAGCCGCCATCATCGACGGAGCCACCCGCCTCCAGCGGATCTGGCACATCAACATCCCCACCATTCTCCCCACCATCGTCATCATGTTCATCCTCTCGGCAGGAAGCCTGGCCAGCGTGGGCCAGGAGAAGGTCCTCCTTCTCCAGACCGACCTCAACGCCGCCACCTCCGAGGTCATTTCCACCTACGTCTACAAACGAGGCATCGTCAACAACAGTTACAGCTTCTCATCGGCCATCGGACTGATGAACAACGTCGTCAACATTCTGTTCCTTCTGGCCGCCAACTTCCTCTCCAAGCGCGCCTCGGACACCAGTCTCTTTTAAGGAGGACCCTATGGCTGTAATCAAAGAAACCCCCGGCGACCGGATTTTCCGCGCCCTCTGCTACTTCATCATGACCCTGCTTCTCCTGCTGGTCCTGTGCCCTCTGATCTTCGTCTGCTCGGCCTCGGTCAGCGACCCCTCCATGGTGGCCTCGGGTAAGGTCCTCCTTCTCCCCAAAGGCTTCACCCTGGACGGCTACCGCCGGGTGTTCCAGGATAAAAGCATCCTTACCGGCTACGCCAACACCATCTTCTACACCACCGTGGGCACCCTCATCAACCTGGCCGTCACCGTTCCGGCCGGCTACGCCCTGGCCCGGAGCACCCTCCCCGGGAAAAAGTTCTTCATGACCTACTTCATGATCCCCATGTACTTCGGCGGCGGCCTGATCCCCACCTTCCTGGTGGTCAACGCCCTCCACCTGTACAACACCCGGGCCGTCATGGTCCTGCTTTACGCCTTCAGCATGTACAACTGCATCATCTGCCGCACCTTCTTCGGCGGCCTCCCCAAAGAGGTGGAGGAAGCCGCCATCATCGACGGCTGCACCTCCTTTCAGGTCTTCTGGCAGATCGTCCTGCCCCTTTCCAAGGCCCTCATGGGCGTCATGGTACTCTATTTCGCCGTAGCCCACTGGAACACCTACTTCTCCGCCCTCATCTACCTCCGGGACGCCGACAAACACCCCCTCCAGCTGGTCCTGCGCAAGATTCTGGTCCTGGAAACCGCCAGCGACGACATGATCGGCATGGAGGAAGCCGCCCTGGCCAAGCTCCAGCTGAAGGAGCTGGTGAAATACGCCGTCATCATCGTTTCGTCCCTGCCCGTCCTGATCCTCTACCCCTTCCTGCAGAAGTATTTCGACCAGGGCGTCATGATCGGCTCGGTCAAAGGCTAATCGGTTACTGGCCCTGCTCCGGCGGGGCTGCTAATAAAATGAAAATAAGGAGGACCCACTATGAATCGCAAACTTCTCACCGCCCTCTGCGCGGTAACGGCGGCCGCCACCCTGTTCGGCTGTTCCAACGGCGGAAGTTCGTCTTCTACGCCTGCGCCCTCTTCTTCCACCCCCGAAGTCGTCGAAGCTACTTACCCCATCGTCAAGGATAAGCTGACCATCACCGGCATTATTATCTCGGATGGTGTCACTGCCGATGAAAAACCTCGCCAGACCTGGCTCAAATTGGCAGAAGTCACCAACATCGACGTGGACTGGTCTTACATTGAGACGGATGCTGCCGCCACCTATTTTGCCACCAACGACTATGACGATCTTATCCTTTATAACGGCGGTCTTCCCAATGAAATCATGTCCGACTACGGCATCATCGGCCACCGCTTCGTGGACTTCAACGACTACCTGGACTACATGCCCAACCTGGTCCAGACCCTGGAAGATTACCCCACCGCCAAGAAGGTCTGCACCGAGACCAATGGCGGCTTCTATCAGCTGCCCTACATCGGCAACGACTGCACCGCCGTTACCGCCCGGATGTATTACCGCATCGATACTCTGGAAGCGGCAGGCTGTGAAGTCCCCGCCACCACCGAGGAATTCTATGAGGTCCTGAAGAAACTCAAGGACTACAACGATGGCGCGGCCCCCCTCTCCGAAGACGGCATAAACTTCATTTGGTCCTCCTTCGGCCCCGGCAAAAGCCCCGACTTTGAGGACGACGGCACCGGCAAGGTCATCTACAACCGCAACTCCGACCAGTATAAGCTGTACCTGGAATACATGGCCAGACTGTACAAAGAGGGGCTCCTCCACCAGGAATACCTGACCATGGACAACACCGTCCGGATTCCTCTGGCTCAGCAGGGTCTCCTTGTTTTCGGCAACGGCGGCGTTGCCAGCCTTTCCGAACAGGACTTTGAAAGCGGCAAGGTGGAGATTACCCAGCTGACCCCTCTGACCTCTGAATATGATGACAAGCGGGAAGTCGTCGGCTGGAACTACGCCCGTCCCTACGGCGTAATGATCAACGCCAAGTCCGAACACATCCCGGAAATCTGCCGGATGATGGATGTTGCCTACGCCACCTCCGAGGTTGTGGAAGGCTCCGGTCTCTACGGTATCTCCTTCGTCTATGGTATGGAGAACATCCACTGGAAATGGACCAACGACGACCATACCCAGTACGAATTCATCCTTCCCAAAGAACTGGAAGGCGTCAAGGCCTTCGGCACTTATCAGTACGAGGACCTGATTTACTACAACATCGGCCGCTTTGACACCTTCAAAGACGCCACCACCGCCACCGAAGGCAACAACAAGGCCCGTCAGCAGGGCTTCGTCAAGAACCTGATTCCTTACCAGGAAAAGGTCGCCTTCCCCGGCTCCTACCTGAAGTTCACCGAGGAGGAGCAGAACGTCCTGAACAGCAAGTGGACCTCCATCAGCGAGTACGTGACCCAGTCCATGGCCGAGTTCATCGCCGGTGTCCGCAGCGTGGACACCGATTGGGACGCCTACGTCTCCCAGATCAGCGCCATGGGCATCGACGATGTCCTCGCCGCCTACCAGGCCGCCTACGACCGTTTCAATCAGTGATTCCCTCTCCATTCAGGGCCTCCCCACCCCGGGGAGGCCCTCATTTTTTCCGAAAAACCCGCCAATCCCCCGAGAACCGGCGATTTCCCGCCGGGAACTCCGAAATCCCCCCTTTTTGACGGTTTTCCTTTGGAAAAAGCCCCCGCCCGGCCTTGCGGCTTTTCCCCGGCTATGCTATAATGACGGTAACGCGGGCCGGTGGACTTTGGAAGGCCATGGCCCGCCCAAATTTTCCTTCGGAGCGTATCAAATGAAAATCATTATTTTCGGAGACGGCAAGGTAGGCGCAGCCCTCACCGAGCACCTCTCCAAAGAGGGCCACGACGTGGTCGTGGTGGACAAGGACCCCCAGGTCGTGGAGGAAATGGTCAACCAGTACGACGTCATGGGCATCAGCGGCAACGGCGCCAGCCGCACCGTCCTCATGGAAGCCGGAGCCAACAAAGCCGACCTTCTCATCGCCGCCACCTCCTCCGACGAGCTGAACATTTTAAGCTGCCTGGTCAGCAAGAAGCTGGGCACCCGCCATACCATCGCCCGGGTCCGGAACCCGGAATATTCCCAGCAGCTCTCCTTCCTCCGGGAGGAGCTGGGCCTCAGCATGGCCGTCAACCCGGAAATGGAGACCGCCACGGAAATCTGCCGGGCCCTCCGTTTCCCCTCCGCCGTGAACATCGAGACCTTCGCCCGTGGCCGCGTGGAGCTTGCCGAGGTGAAGATTCAGCCCGGCAGTCTTTTAGACGGCCAGGCCCTTTCCTCCTTGCCGGAGCGGCTGCGTGTAAAGATTCTGGTCTGCGCCGTCCAGCGGGGCGGGGAGATCGTCATCCCCGACGGCAGCTTTGTCCTGAAAGCGGGGGACAGCATCCACGTCACCGCCTCTCACCCGGAGCTGGCGGCCTTTTTCAAGGTCATCGGCGTCTACAAGCAGAAGGCCCGCAGCGTCCTCATCGTCGGCGGCGGGAAGATCGCCCACTACCTGGCGGCCCAGCTCCTGGACGTGGGGATGCAGGTCAAGATCATCGAGCAGGACCGCCAGCGCTGCCACGCCCTCAGCGACTGGCTCCCCAAGGCCACGGTGATCAACGGCGACGGCACCGACCAGGAGCTCCTCCTCCAGGAGGGCATTGAGGGTGTGGACGCCGTAGTCTCCCTCACCGGCATGGACGAGGAGAACATCCTCATCTCCATGTACGCCCAAAGCCTCCATGCCGGAAAGGTCATCACCAAGATCAACCGCCTTTCCTTCCTGGACATGCTGGGCGGCATGGGCTTAGACACCATCGTCTCCCCGAAAAACGTGGCGGCCAACCGGATCATCCGCTACGTCCGGGCCATGCACAATTCCGCCGGCAGCAGCGTCCAGACCCTGTATAAGATTGTCGGCGGCCAGGCCGAGGCCCTGGAATTCATCGTCGCCGACTCCGCCAAGTTCGCCGGCATCCCCCTGAAGGACCTGAAGACCAAGCCCAACGTCCTCATCGCCTGCATCATCCGCAACAGCAGGATCATCATCCCCCGTGGCGGCGACGCCCTGGAGCCCCGGGATTCCGTGGTGGTGGTCACAGCCAACCAGTACCTCCGGGACCTCAGCGACATTCTGGCGTAGAAAAGGGGAGCTTATGAACGGACGCATGATTTTTTACGTGCTGGGGCGGGTAATGCTCATCTGCAGCGGGCTGATGCTTCTGCCGCTGCTGGTGGCGGCCCTTTACGGGGAGGGGACCATTTTCGCCTTCCTGCTCCCCATCATTTTCCTAGCGGGGATGGGCCTGGCCCTGTCCTGTCGCAAGCCCCAGAACCGCCGCATCTACACCCGGGAGGGCTTCTTCATCGTGGCCCTGAGCTGGGTGGTGATCTCCCTGTTCGGCGCACTGCCCTTCTGGCTCAGCCGGGAGATTCCAAGCTACCTGGACGCCCTGTTCGAGACGGTGTCCGGCTTCACCACCACCGGCTCCAGCATCCTTGCCGACGTGGAGCGCCTTTCCCACGGTATGCTTTTCTGGCGGAGCTTCACCCACTGGGTAGGCGGCATGGGCGTGCTGGTCTTTCTCATGGCCCTGCTGCCCAAATCCGACAGCGAGTCCCAGTCCATGTACATCCTCCGGGCGGAGTCCCCAGGCCCCCAGGTGGGCAAGCTGGTGGCCAAGATGAAGCTCACCGCCCGGATACTCTACGGCATCTACCTGGGCCTCACCGTCCTGGAATTTCTCCTTCTGGCCCTGGGCGGAATGCCCGTTTTTGACAGCATCCTCAACGCCTTCTCCACGGCGGGCACCGGCGGCTTCGGCATCAAGGCCGACAGCATCGCCTACTACCACAGCGCCTACCTCGATATGGTCATCGCCGTCTTCATGGTGCTGTTCGGCGTGAATTTCAACGTCTTTTACATGATCCTGGCCGGAGCGGCTGGCCAGGCCTTCCGCTGCCAGGAGGCCCGGTGGTACTTCGGCATCATCGGCGTGTCCACGGCCCTCATCGCCGCCGACATCTACCACCTCTACGGCACCGTGGGCCGGAGCCTGCGGTTTTCCTTCTTCCAGGTGGCCACCATCATCACCACCACCGGCTTTGCCACCGCGGACTTCAACCAGTGGCCCCTGTTCTCCCAGGTGATCCTGGTCTGCCTCATGTTCTGCGGAGCCTGCGCCGGGTCCACCGGCGGCGGCATCAAGATTTCCCGCATCCTCATCCTGGGCAAGGTGGCCAAGAAGGAGATCAAGCACATGATCTCCCCCCGGTCCGTCAACGCCATCCGCTTTGAGGGCAAAAACGTGGAGCAGGAGGTCCTGAGCGGCGTCAGCGCCTACCTCATCGTCTACGTCATCCTCTACGCCGCCTCCTTCTTAGTGCTGTCCCTGGACCCCGTCCTGGACTTCACCTCCGCCTTTACGGCGGTGGCGGCGTGCTTAAACAACATCGGCCCCGGCCTGGGCCTGGTGGGCCCCGCCGGAAACTTCGGGAGCCTCAGCCTCCTCTCCAAGCTGGCCCTGATTTTCGACATGCTGGCCGGCCGCCTGGAGCTGTTCCCCATGCTGATGCTGTTCTCCCCCCTGGCCTGGAAGAAGTAACGCCGTTTCATCAAAATACCCAAGATTTCCCCGCATTTTTTTGCATCAAATACTTATTTCACTGAATGTTTACAGATTCTTTTTGACAATCCCGATATTTCATGCTAGACTAGTAGTAATGTATAAAAATACACGGAAGCCCAGCGCTCTCCCATCGGTTTCCGGAACATAGTCAGACGAAAGGACGATCTCATCATGAAAATGCAAGTGCTCTATTTCTCCAAAAACGGCAAAGGCAACGCCGAAGCGGTAGCCACCGCCGTAGGCCGCACCTTCAAATGTAAATGTGACCAGATTCCCCCCGCGTATCCCTGCCAGAACGAAAAGCTGGTCATCATCGTGTTCGATAACTACGGCAAAAAAGCCAAACAGCTCATTGACTTCTGCAAGGACCTGTCCCTGGAGCGCGCCTCCAACGTCGCCATCATCCCCCTGTCCAACGACGGCAGCAACGACATCGGCGAGCTGGCCGACATCTTCAAAGCCAACAAGGTCAACGTGGCCGGCGTTCAGGGCGTAGAGATCAAGAAGGGCCTTTTCGGCACCGGCAAACTCACCGACGACAAAGTGAAAGTCGCCACCGACTTCGCCACCACCATGGTCACTTCTCTCTTCGAGCACATCGGCTGACCCCCCCAAAAGCAGCAGCGCCCCGCAGGAACGAATCCTGCGGGGCGCTTTTCTATTCTGCGGGCTTTCCTTCCCAGCAACGCCTCTCCCGGTCCACAAGCCGCCCCAACCAACGCCAAAAGGCCCCGGAAACACGCTCCGGGGCCTTTTTCACTGATAATATTATACCACAAACCGCCGCTTTTTTCAAGACTTGTTCTTTCCCCGCGGACATGGTACAATGGGGGAACCAAACGAAGGAGGTCCTGCAGATGAACTACTACCATTGCTCTCCCACCCCCGGACTCACGTTGCTGGAGCCCCGCACCCCGGAGTTCAACAACAAGCCCCAGGCCGTCTACCTGGCGGAGCTGTTCCCCATGGCGCTGCTCTACGGCATCCACAACTTCGAGTACGCCTACGGCTTCACCAAGGAGAAAGCCCTCTATTACAGCGAATACTTCCCCGACGCCCTGAAAACCCTCTACGCCGGAAAAAGCGCCAGCGTCTACCTCTGCGCCCCCGGGGAGACCCAGGGCACCCGCATCCCCTTCGAGGCCCTGTCCTTCACGCCGGTGAAGGTCCTGGAGGAAATCCAGGTCCCCGACCTCTACGAAGCCCTCCTGGAGCAGGAGCGCCTGGGGACCATCGCCATCCACCGCTACGCGGACCACTCCCAGGGCCACCTGAACTGGATCCGCCAGGCCGAGTTAAACGAGATCAAGGAGTACGACCTCCTGGCCAAAGGCGGCCCCCGTGCCGACTACATCCGCGCCTACTATCCCGCCATCTGGGCCGAAGCCGCCGCCCAGGCCGGGGAGTGAACCGGCTCCTTGATACCGCCCCCTCCCCATATTCGACCGCCAAGCCCGCCGCCCCGATTACCCCCATCCGCCGCCCTTTCCCCGCCAGCCCGAAGCCGCCAAACCCGGGAAGTGGCGCAATCCAAGCCAGGCCCCAGACCGGAACGTGCTTCCGGCCCCCCTGCAAAACCATCCATACCGCCGGAACAGACGCGGCGGCCCCCTCCAGGAAGGAACCGGACTGCTTTTATCCAGCCCGCTGCAAGGTTCATCAGGTTTCCACCTGCTCCCGGGGATAAGCAGCTTGCGCAGACTCTGACAATTCACACTTTCCTGTTGGATATGTGGAAAAGTTTCCAACCGGTTTGACCATCCCAAAATATTTTCCAACGCACCCAAAAAGGAACCGCTGTTCAACCCGGAACAACGGTTCCTTTTGCAAAAAACAGACGACATCCGAACCCTTTCCGCACCCAAATCGCACCCATTACGCACCCTTTTGACCCTATGGGAACGGCTTTTATGCGCTCCGTGGAGGGAAACCGATCGGAAGATGAAGCGACCCGTTTCTGTCCGGTATAGTGCAAGGCCCATAGGAGTTCCACCTGCTCCCAAGGACGAAAAGATTGCAAGGGCTCTGACCGTTCACATTTTCGCGTGAGGCATGTGGAAAAATTCCCGGCCAATTTCAACGAACCACAAGCGTTTCTCGGCCATGAAAAAGGACCGGCCGCCCCATCCAAAGCAGCAGGTCCCTTTTACAAAAATGGACGGCATTCATACCCTTTCCGCACCCAAACCGCACTCATTATGTACCTTTTTTGACCCCACGGGAGCGGCTTTTATGGGCCCCGTGGACGAGGAGGAACAAAATCCCCACCGCCCTGGAAAGAATCGCCATGCAGAAACCCAAGACCCGACTGACCGTTCCCTCAGCCCTCCGCACGGAAGTTAAAAAGGACCCGAACCGCGTTTCCCGGTGAAAAATTCCCACATACGCCAAAAGAGAACCGCTGCCAAAACCATACAGCGGTTCTCCCTTTTCCAGAGGACGGGCGAGCTCCTTATCCATCCCCTTCCCGCACCCTGACCGCACCCATCACGCACCTTTTTTACCCCTGGAGGAACGGCTTTTATGCGACCCATAGAGGGGACCGCGTCCCGAGAGACGGATGGTCCATTTCTGTCAGCATGGCGCAAAGCCATTGGGGTTCCACCTGCTCCCAAGGACGAAAAGATTGCAAGGGCTCTGGCCGTTCACATTTTTGCGTGAGGTATGTGGAAAAAATTCCGGTCGGTTTCGATAAACCGGCAAGGGCCCGGCGGCAACGAAAACAGAACCGCCGCCCAATCCGGAGCAGCGGTTCCGCTTTCGAAAGGTGGGCAAAAACCTACCCTTCCCGCACCCTGACCGCACCCATCACGCACCCTTTTTGCCCCTGGAGGAACAGCTTTTATGCGACCCATAGAGGGGACCGCGTCCCGAGAGACGGATGGTCCATTTCTGTCAGCATGGCGCAAAGCCATTGGGGTTCCACCTGCTCCCGGGGACGGAAAGGCTGCATTGGCTCTGACCGTTCACATTTTTGCGTGAGGTATGTGGAAAAAATTCCGGTCGGTTTCGATGAATCGGCAAGGGCCCGGCGGCAACGAAAACAGAACCGCCGCCCAATCCGGAGCAGCGGTTCCGCTTTCGAAAAGGTGGGAAAAACTTACCCTTCCCGCACCCTGACCGCACCCATCACGCACCTTTTTTGCCCCTGGGGGAGCGGCTTTTATGGGCCCCGTGGACGAGGAGGAACAGAATCCCCACCGCGCCGGAAAGGATTGCGATGCAGAACCAGATGTCCGGGCGGTAGCTGCCGCTGCGCTCGGCCACGAAGCCGAACAGGGTGCCGGACATGGCCCAGGCCACGTTCCCCACCAGGGAGGAAAAGGCGTAGACCCGCTCATACCGCAGGGACCCGTAGAAATCCCGGATGAGAATGGGCATGACCACCATGGCCGCTGGCATGGACATTCCGCTCAGGAAGGCCGCGGCGTACACCGCCGGGTTTCCAAAGAGCATGAGCACAAAGCCCAGCAGCGGCAGGAGAAAGGCCACCACAGCCACCCGCAGGACCCCGAACCGGTCGGACTCCGCGCCCATGGAAAATTTGCCCACGGTGTTCCCCAGCATGGACAAGGACACCAGCATGGCCGCCGCCGCAGGGCTCAGGCCCCGGCTCTCCCCAAAGGAGGGGAGAATCTGGGTAAAGCCCATGGTGATCATGGAGGTCAGCACCAAAAACAGGACCACCGCCAGGCAGAGGACCGGGGAAAGGTGCAGGCCCTGGGCCTCGGTCTCCGCCTCCGGGGAAGCGCCGGGGAGGGGGGCCGACTCCCCCTCGCCCAGGCGGGTGAGGCCCAGCTCCTCCGGGGTCTTCCGGATGACAAAGAGCATGAAGGGCAGGACCAGGGCCGCGCAGAGGACGGAGAGGGCGAAATACGCCGCCCGCCAGCCGAAGTTCTCGATGATCCAGCTGCCCAGGGGGTTGGCCATCATCCCGAAGATGCCGCTGAAAGCCGAGGACAGGCCGATGGAGAACCCCAGGTACTTCCTGAACCAGTTGCCCAGGAGGATGGGCGTGGTGACGAACACCAGGAAGGACGAGGCGATACCCTGGGTGACGGCGGCCAGGTACCACTGCCACAGCTGGGTAAAGGTGCCCATGAGGAAGTTGGACAGGGCAAAGCAGAGCACCGCCCCGGACAGCAGGACCCGGAGGTTCCGCTTCCGGATCAGATAGGTGGACACCGGCAGCAGCAGGCACCCGGCCAGGCCCCGGAGACTGGTATAAAGGGCCACAGAGGAGAGCCTGAACCCCAGCTCCCGGCAGATGGGCTGATAGAAGATGCCGCAGCTGTTCTGGATCAGCCCCACGACGCCTCCCTGGATCATGCAGCAGGAGACGAAGATGAGCCACGCATAGTGGGGCTTGGGGCGGGAGGTTGTTTTCATATTCTCACCACGTTTTCTCCCGGGCCGCAAAAGAGGCGGCGTTTTTGTTGGGCAAAACGCCGCCTCCGGTCCGTTGATCGGTTCTGGATCAGTCCCATTCCAGGCCGGTGTACTTGTGGAAGGCGTTCATGCTGGTCTCGATGGACTTCAGCTCGCCCAGCTGGGTCTGGTCCTGCTCCAGGGTGATGTACTTCACGCCGTAGAGGTTGGCGGCGTCGATGATGGACTGGATGTCCATGATGCCGGTGCCCACCTCGGCGAAGGTGATGGGGTCGGCGCTGCCCGCGCACATCTGGGCGGAAAGCTGGCCGTGGATGTCGAACTGGCGGTCAAACATATTGATGGGAATGTCGCAGTTCTTGGGGAAGTCCTTCTGGTGGAGCATGATGATCCGGTCGCCGTAGTGGTGGATCAGGGCGACGGGGTCCATTCCGCCACGCATGGCCCAGTAGGTGTCCAGCTCCAGCTTGACCAGCTCCGGGTCGGTGTACTCCATGATCAGGTCCAGGACGTACTTGCCGTTGAACTGCTGGAACTCATGGAAGTGGTTGTGGTAGTGGAAGACCATGCCCCGCTTTTGGCACTCCCGGCCCACCTGGTTGAAAAGCTCGCCGCGGCGCTTCACGTCGTCCTCGTCGCCGTACTTGAAAAAGGCGGAGGCCAGGCCGGGGCTGTAGCAGTGGATGGTTTCCATGTAATCGTAGAAGTCGTGCATGTATTTTTCGTCCAGGAGATTCTCGCTGGAAAGGTGGCTGCCGATGATGTTCACGCCCAGACGCTCCACCAGGGCCTTGCCCTCAGCGGGAGGGAGCTGCAGGCCGTAGTTATAGGGCATATCGTCGTGACCGAAGAGCTGGCAGATTTCCCAGTTCTTGTAACCGATCTCGGCGATGCGCTCCATGGTGCCCATGGGGTCCTTTTCCATGCTTTTCCGCACGGAGAAAAACTGAATTCCGACTTTCATGACGTTAAAACCTCCGTTTTAATCAAATTTATCCTTTCACCGCGCCAACGGCGATGCCCTTGACGAAGTTTTTCTGCACAAAGGGATAGATGATGATAATGGGAAGGAATCCGATGACCGCAATGGCCATCCGGACGGTGGTGCTGGGAATCTTGGTGGCCAGATCGTCCACCTGACCGCCCATCTGGGCGATGTTGCTCATGTACTGGATGTCCGACAGCATCCGGTAGAGGAGGTTCTGGATGCTATAGAGGTTGTGGTCCGTGAGGTAGATCATACCGTTGTACCAGTCGTTCCAGTAGGCGATGCCGGCAAAGAGGGCCACGGTGGCCACGATGGGCTTGCTCACCGGCATGACGATCTTCCGGTAGATGAGGAACTCGTGGGCGCCGTCGATCCGGGCCGATTCCAGCACGGCGCCGGGGACGTTGTTGACGAAGAAGGACTTGCTCAGCAGCACGTACCAGGGGCTCATCAGCAGAGAGGGGACCAGCAGGGCCGCGAAGGTGTTCTTGATGCCGAAATAGGTGGTGTAAATCAGGTAGGTGGGGACAAGGCCGCCGTTAAACAGCATGGTGAAGAACACCAGAAAGGTCAAGAACCGGCCGCCGGGAAGGTCGCTGCGGGAAAGGGGGTAGGCCAGCAGGGTGGTGATCACCACATTCAAAACCGTACCGAAGGCCGTCACCAGGATGGTGATGCCGTAGGCGTTGAAGATCTGGCTCCTCTGCCGCCAGAGGTAGTTGTAGGCCTCCAGACTGAACTGCCGGGGAAAGAGGGAATACCCGTGGAGCAGAATCTCATCCTGGGCGGTAAAGGACGAAACAATCAACAGCAGGAAAGGAAGGATCGCCGCAGCGGACATCACCGCCAGGATCACATGGGTCACGATATTGACCCCGAGGTTTTCTTTGGACTTCATAAGCGATGCGCCTCCTTTCAATCAAAACAGTGCGTTTTCCGGGCTGATCTTCTTCACCACCAGGTTGGAGATCATGACCAGGACAAAGCCCACCAGCGACTGGTAGCAGCCTGCCGCAGAGGACATGGCGATATCGCCCAGCTGCATGAGTCCCCGGTAAACGTAGGTGTCAATGACGTTGGTGGTCGAATACAGCGCGCCGGAGTTCATAGGCACGTGATAAAACAGGCCGAAATCCGAGTAGAAAATGCGGCCGATGGAAAGGAGGACCATCATGATGATGGTGGGCTGAATCAGAGGGAGGGTAATGTCCCGAATCTGCTGCAGCTTGGTGGCGCCCTCCAGGTAGGAGACCTCGTAGTACTCCTTATCGATGCCCAGGATGGAGGACAGGTAGATGACGCAGAGGTAACCCACCTGCTGCCAGCATTTGATGAATACTAGGATGAAGGGCCAGTACTTGGGCTCCGTATACCACTTAATGGGGTCTGCGCCGAAAAGGGCCAGAATAGAATTGTTGAGGAAGCCCCGCTCGGTGTTCAGAAATGCCTGGGCGATGTAGCTGATGATCACCATGGAGATCAGGTAGGGCAGGAGGATGGAGCTTTGATAGAACTTTCCGATCTTGCTGCCGCTGATGTCCGCCAGCAGCACCGCCACCATGACCGCAACCACGGTGTTGACGATGATGAAAACGGCGTTGTAAAGCAGGGTGTTCCGGGTGATCTGCAGGGCGTCCGAGGACGCGAACAGGTACTCAAAGTTCTTGAAGCCGATCCAGTCGCTGCCGAACAGGCCCTTCCGGAAGTCTACGTCCTTAAAGGCGATCACCAACCCCGCCATGGGGAGGTAGTTATTAATCAGCAGGTAGGCCAGTCCCGGCAGGGTCATCAGGTACAGCAGGCCGTATTTCCGGAGGTTTAGGACGAATCTGGACTCCCGTTTTGTCGTGGTCACCGTGGTACTCATCTCCTTCGCAGGAAGGACGCCCCGCAGCAGACTACGCGGCGTCCTTCAACAAACATATCTTATTTGGAAGCAAGCCAAGCGTCCAGCTGGCTCTGCTTTTCCGCAATGATCTTATCAATGCCGGCGGTTTCAAGCTTGCTCAGGAACTCGGGAAGAGCGGTTTCCGGATCCAGGACGCCGAATTCCAGGCCGGCCCGGTACTCGTTGAGGACGTTGTTCACCGCAGCCACCTCGGTTTTGACCTTGGAGTTGTCATAGACAAATCCGAAAGCGCCGGACTTCATGGCGGTCTGGTTAAACTCCTTCAGCTGGTCGTAAACGTCGATATCGTCGCCTTCCCAGACGTAAGACAGGTACTGGTTGCCGAAGATCCAGCCCAAGCCCAGGGAGTAGCCGGTGTTTTCGGAGGTGATGCCTTCGGGGTAGGTGATGTGGCCGTCGGCGGTCTTCACATAGTGCTTGCCTTCGATGCCCCAGTCAAAGAGGTTGATGAGCTTTTCATCGGTGAAGAGGAGGTTTAAGAACTTCATAGCCGCTTCGGGCTCGGTGGCGTTGTGGGGGATGCACCACTGGGCGGTCTCCACCAGGGTGGTGGTGGTGTAACGTTCACTGAGGGCCACGGAGACCATGGGCTCACCGACAACGTTGCTTTCCTGGGTGTCGAAGCCGGGTTTCAGGCCGGTGGGCATGGCGAAGCCGCGATGGGCCCGCATCAGGTCGTGGGGCTGGTCGTTGTTGGTGAGGAAGTCCTCGGCGATGTAGCCCTTCTGATACCAGTCGTGCATGTAATTGCACCAGTAGGCGTATTCATCGGTGGCAAAGTAGTTGACCACCTTCATGGGATCGTCATTGCCGTAGTTCATCAGAACGCCGCAGTAATCGGTGAGGGCGTCTATGCCGATGAGGTACTCCATCAGGGCGTTGGCGCCGGTGGCGGCCACCACGGGGATCATGTCGGGCTCGCCTGCTTTGATCTTGGCAAAGGCGGCGCCCATGTCATCCATGGATTTGATGTCTTCCATCTTGATGTCATACTTGTCGGCGTAGCTCTTGAGCATGGTAAAGCCGTATTCCTTGGCAAGGTCCCGGATGGAGGTCAGGCCGTACTGGTGGCCGCCTACCACGCCGGCGTCCAGGAAGTCCTGGCCCACGGCGTCCACGATGCCCTGGCCGTATTCCTTCAGCAGGTCGTCCATTTCCAGGAGCTGGCCCCGGGTGACGTACTGGATGAAGTTGGTGCTGTTCCGGCAGAGGAAGGTGTCCAGCTTTTCGTTGCCGGAGAGCATCAGGGTGATCTGCTCCAGATAGTTGCCGTAGTTCAGAACCACCTTATCGGTGATCTTGGCGTTGGCCTTTTCCAGAAGGATCTTGTTGATCTCGTCAAGAACGGCGTCCATGTCTGTGGGCATGGAGGAGTTGATGTAAAAGCCGATGGTGAGTTCAGCGGGGTCTCCGGTCTGCGATGCGGCAGAGGAGGATTTGCTTTCCGTTCCGGACTGGCTGGCAGTGCCGCCGCCGGAGCAGGCGTTCAGTAGAAAGAGCGCGCAGAGAACCGATGCAAGGATGGATACGAATCGCATTTTTTTCATTGGGTCCACACTCCTTATTTTTTTGCATTTGCTGAATGCACTTATATTATAGAGAATCCGAGGGGGAAAATCTATCAAAAATGACCATAGGCGGCTGTCTCATTTGTGACTTGTTTTTTGGGGGTTCCTTGTCAGGACTAACAAAATTGTGACGTGATTTATCAATTTTATGTAGAACCTCTGTGTTCTGGTCAGGATTCTGCCGGAAAAGCGCGGATATCGGGCAATTTCTTGCCCGATATCCTTATTCCTCTGCGGGAAGTCCAATTTGTTTTTTGAAAGCGCTGGGGGTCTGGCCGGTGTGTTTCTTGAAAAGCTGGGTGAAGTAGGCGAAGTTGTGGTACCCCAGCTGGACGGCCACCTCGCTGACGGATCTGTTGGTCTGGAGGAGGTCGGCGGCCAGGGCCATTTTCTTTTCCTGGATGTACTCCACCAGGGAGCGCTCCTCCTTCTTCTTGAACATCCGGGAGAGGTACTCGGCGTTGACGCCGATCTCCTGGGCGATGACGTCCCGGGAGAGGTCGTCGCCTACGTGGGCGTTGATGTAGCGCTTGGCCTTGTCCACCATGTCGCTCTGGAGAAGGGTCTCCCGGAGGTAAAAAGGCGTCCGGCCGATAAGCCATTCCGCATACTCCCTGCAAGCCTGAAACGAGCGGAAGGCCCGATGGTAGAGGGCGCCTTGCTCCTCGGTGATCCACTGGGTGGGCACGCCCTTGCTTTCCAGGTCGGTCTGGATCAGCAAAACCAGCTCCCGGAGGACCCGGAACAGGGCATCGGCGGCGACGCCGTCGGGGTCGTCGTCCAGCTGACTTTGGAAATAGCTTCTCACATCGCTTTGGAGCAGAGAAAACTGGCCGCAGCGGAGAAAGCCCTTCCACTTTTCCGCGGGGATGGGGGAGAGGGCGGCCTTGATCTTCCACTGGTCCAGGACCAGGACCTTACCGGGGACGCTGGCCGTATCCCGGCAGGCGGCCTGGAGCCGGGCCATCTGGCCGGAGAGCTCCCAGGGGGAGACGAAGGGGCTTATCATCACGTCGATTTTCAGGGAGAGGTACTCCGCGCAGTGGGAGACCAAATTCTCGCAGCAGTACCGCAGGCCGTCGGCGTCCAGGCCGTTGGATTCCTCCACGATAAAGGCCGAGATCGACTGTTCGGGAAGGGTCACCGCCCGGACCTTGCCCTCTCCCGCCAACTCGGACATAATCTGCGCAATGGCGTACTGGAGGCTGCTTTTGTCCCAGCCGCGGCTTTGGGAGGGATCGAACCAATTCCGCACCCAGACCAGAGCGTAGCGGGCCGTTTCCGGCAGGATCACGTCATAGCGGCGGGCCTCGGCCCGAAGGGCCTTTTCCGTAGGCGGAATGGACTCGCTGAGGACTCTGGCCCAGAAAAGCCCCTGAATCTCCGCGGCATTGCTGTCCCAGCTTTTCCCGTGGCGGATGGACTGCTGCTCTTTGCGCTGCTCCCGCACCTTGGCCACGGCGTGAAGGATGGCTTTTTCCAGGACGCTGAACTTGGCGGGCTTTAAGACGTACTCCAATCCGCCCAGCTCCAGAGCGCGCTTGCAGTATTCAAAGCGATCGTGACCGGTCAGGAATACCGAAACCACGTCCATGCGGTTATCCCGGACCCATTCCAGCAGATCCAGGCCGCTCTTCTGGGGCATTTCGATATCGCAGAGCAGAATGTGAATCTCATACTTCTGAAAAAGCGCACAGGCCTGCCGGTAGCTGTTGGCCGTGTAGACGTTATCCACCCCCATGGCCTTCCAGTCAAATTGCGCCCGGATGATGTTCACCGTCATGATCTCATCATCAACGATCATCAGGTTGATCACGGATGCTCCTCCTTTCCATTTTTGGGAAATTGAATGTCCACCAGCGTCCCGTGGGGCTCCCGATTCTCGATGCTCAGCTGGGCGTTTTCGCCGTAGAGAATCCAAAGCCGCTGCTGCACATTGTAGATGCCGATGCGGCGTCCGGTCTGCTCCTCTGTGGCACGACCGCTGAGAATCTCCTCCATCATTTCCTCGGAGAAGCCCGGGCCATTGTCCTCCACTCGGATCCGAACCATGTCCGGGTCCTCCGGGGAGGTTTCCGCCAGAACCCGAATCTCCGTAAGGCCGTCCATGTCCATGGCGTACTTGATGGAGTTCTCCACAAAAATTTCAATGGTCAGCGGAGGAAGGGACGTATCCAGCAGCAATGGGTCTGCATCGACGCAGATTTGAAGCTGATCGCCAAAGCGGATCTTCTGGATATCCAGATACCGGCGAAGGTGGTCCAGCTCCTCCCGCAGGGTGATAAAGTCATCGGTCTTTTTGATGCTGAACCGATAGTACTCGCTGAGATTCAGGGACAGCTCCTGAATCAGGTCATACCGGCGGACCTGGGCCAGATTGTAGATCATATTCAGGGTGTTGGCGAAAAAGTGGGGGTGAATCTGCAGCTGAAAGAAGTGAAGCTGGGTCTTTTGCTTCCGGAGCGTTTCCTCGTAGACGTCCAGCTTGAGCTTTTTGATCTGCCGGGCCATGTCGGTAAAGCTGTCGTTGAGGATGCAAAACTCCCCGCAGCTGGGGGTTTCCTCCAGTTTGACGTCCAGGTCGCCGTTTTTCAGCTTGTCCATGGCCGCCACCAGTCCGTCCACCGGTTTTACGATCCACTTCCGGAGCATTGCGATGAGGATGGGGATAAGGAACACCAAAAGAATGCAGAAACCGACTGCGAAGGAGTAAAGCCCGTACAACCCGGACAGCAGCTTCTTCTGCTTCGTCAGAATCAGCATCCGGAAGTCCCCCTCCGGAGAAGGAGCGCCTGCCACCATGTATCCCTTGGTGAAGTAGCAGGTGTCCAGGTTCCCTTCCAGGTCCAGACCGGCGGTAAGGATCTCCTCCCGGCTGGTCATGGGAACGCCGTCATCGGTGACAAACAGCACGTAATCCTGCTTCTTGTCCAGAGAGTCCAGCAGCCCTTCGGCGCTGACCCAGGCTCCGACAAAGGTGTTTTCCAGCTGAACCACCCGGAAAAAGTAGTAGACGCCGCCCATCCGCGCAGGGAACCAGCGGCTGAGCTCCACCTTGTCCTCGCCGCTGCGCAGATAGGCGAACAGATCCCGACAGAAGGCATCCTTTTCCGCAAAGGGCGGCGACATCGTGCGGCCCTCGATGTACGTTTTGCTTTTCGGAGAGAAAACGAAAAAGCCGTCCATATACGTGTAGGAATTGGCCTCGATGGTAACAAAATCCAGCATTTTCTTCTGGGCCAGCTTGGTCTTATTGTCCTTCTGCCCCTCCGCAATCAGCCGAAGCTCCGCCTCATAGGCGGTGATGCCGTACAGGCGGTACTCCACCCCTTCAAAAAGGCTTTCGATCCAGTTCAGGTACATGGATGCGCTGTCCCGGTAGGCCGTGGACACCTGGGTGTTGACCAGCCGGATGGCGTAGGTGGTGCTGGCAATCATAATCATGCCCACCAAAACCAGCGCCGACAGCACAATCAGCAGCAGCCGGGACTGCAGGGAGTTTTTACTCATTGGATGAAGCTTCTTTGCGTATTTCATTTTCCGCGCACCCCTCTCCGGCAGCAGGCATTCCTGCACAATGACAAAAACTGCCCGCAGAAATCCGGATTCTGCGGGCATGCTATGCGATTGAATTGTAAGCAAGCCCCGAAAACGCCCTAAGAGACCGTCGGCGCCGTTAATAGAGAATTTGGACCTGCTTTTCCCGAAAGAGCCGGAGCCAGTCTTCCTCCGGCTTTTCGTCGGTGATGACGTAGTGGATGTGATCCAGATCCGCCAGCTGGGCAAAGGCCATCCGATCGAACTTGGTGTGATCCAGCAGCAGCGCCACCTGGGCTGCCTGCTCCGCCATGACCTTTTTCACCTCCGCCTCCGCTTCGTTGGAGTCCAGGGCTCCTTTTTCCATGCTAAGACCCTTGCAGCTCATCAGGAGGATGTCCACATTGTAGTTCCGAAGGGTGTTCTTGGCGATGGCGCCCTGCAGGGACAGAGAACTGCGGTTGAGCATTCCGCCGGTGGATACCACGGAAATCTCCCCGGTGTTCAGCTCCCGAAGGGCCTCCACGGAGTTGGTCAGAAGGGTCATATCCCGGCGGTCCTTCAAAAGGCGCAGGGTCTCCATCACCGTGGAGCTGGAGTCCGCCGCCACGGTGGTCTTATTCTGCAGAAGTTCCGCGGCTTTCCTTGCAATCTTCTGCTTGGCCTCAACGTCCAATGCCGCACGCTTATAAAACGAAACGCATTCGTAGGCGCTTTCGGTGTTGAGAACTGCGCCGCCGTAGGTCCGGGTCAGCAAGCCCTGTGTTTCCAGCTTTTCCAAGTCCCGGCGGATGGTTTCCTCGGTAACGCCAAACTCCGCGCTGAGTCTGGAGACCGTGACCCGTTTTTCTGCCAGAATCCTTTGCTTGATGACGCTCAGACGCTCTTTCGTCGCCACTAAATCACAACCTTTGTCTGCCTTTGGATATTTCCTATTGTACAGGATTTTTCCCGTTCCCGCAAGCCCCCCGGCAAATCATTTGTCCAGGGCTTCGGCCTGACGGCGCATCCACGCCGCGTCCTCGGGGGACAGGGCGATTTCCGCCGAGCGGACGTTTTCCGCCAGCTGCTCCCGGGTGGTGGCCCCGCTGAGGATGTTGATGAACTCTCCCTGAGAAAGAATCCACGCCAGAGCCAGATTGGCGATGGTGCAGTGGTACTTCTCGCAGAGGGGCTTCCAGGAGTCCATCATGTCCATGGCCCGGGGCATGTTCTCGGGCTGGAACCACTTTTTGTTGCACTGGGCGCCCTGGGGGACATAGTCCCGGGGGAAGGTCCCGCTGAGAAGGCCCTGCTCCAGAGGGGAATATGCCTGGAGGGTGATGCCGTTTTCCCGGCAGACCGGCAGGAGCTCCTCCTCCACGGCCCGGTCCAGGATGCTGTACTTGGCCTGAACCAGATCCAGGCTGCCCCAGCGGAGGTATTCCCGGATGTGGTCCACAGTGACGTTGGCCGCGCCGATGGCCCGGATCTTTCCCTGAGCCTTCAGCTCCGCCAGGACCGCCGCGGTCTCGGAAATGGGGGTAAAATAGGGCTCCACGGCCTGCCAGTGGGTCATATAGACGTCCACGTAGTCCGTCTGGAGCCGTTCCAGACTCTGGTCAATCTCCTCCCGAATGGATTCCGGGGAGAGGTTTTTGTAAAGCTGGGTGTCGCCCACCTTGTTGAACAGACTGCCCTTCCGGTTCCAGACGATGCCGCATTTGGTGATGAGGCAGATGGATTTCCGGTCCATGCCGGACAGAGCCTGGCCCACGATGCGCTCGCTGTTGCCGAAATTGTAACCGGGGGCGGTGTCGATGAGGTTGATGCCCAGGTCCGGGCAGCTGCGGATGGTGTCGATGCAGGTGGCCAGGTCCTTATCGCCGCCCCAAGCGGGGCCGCCGCCGATGGCCCAGGTCCCCAAGCCCATCCGGGAGATGGTGATACCGGTTTTTCCCAGTTTCATGGTGTTCATTTGATCCCTGCTTTCCCGTTGAGTTCGGCCAGGTACTCCTCCAGAAGGGCGTCCACCTGCTGCCGGTTTTTCACTCCGGTGGTGGCCCCGATGCTCTGGACGGAGACGGTGGCCGTGGCGTTTCCAAGCTGGGCGCACTGCTCTAAGGACATGCCCTCCAGCAGGCCGCTGATAAAGCCGGAAACGAAGTTATCGCCTGCGCCGATGGTGTCGATGGCGCGAATCTTATTATAGGTGGGGACGGAAAGAGCGGTTTCCCGGGTCCGGATGAAGCAGCCCTTTTTGCCGGTCTTGATGACCACGGTTTTGACCCCTGCGTCCAGGAAGACGGCGGCCACGTCCTCCAGCTCCTCTTTTCCGGTGAGGAGGCAGGCTTCCTCGTAATTGGGGAAGAAGTAGTCCACATAGGACAGCGCCTCGGAAACATCGGCCAGGGTCTCCCCCAGCCGGGGTTTGATCATGTCCGCGCAGATGGTCAGGCCCGCCTGTTTGGCCGCCTGGAAAATCTTCACCAGGGCCTTGCCGTCCAGAAGGGGATTGTTGAAGATGCTGGCCAGGGAAAGGAGCCTGGCCCCGGCGAAACGGCCGCAGTCCACGTGGTCCGCGGTCATTTTCCAGAGGCTGCCGTTGCGGTTGGTGACGAAGGTCCGCTCGCCGTCCTCGGCAACCAGGCCGATGTTGATGGAGGTCTCCACCTGGGGGTCCACCCGGACCCCGGAGGCATCCACGCCGTTTTCCCGGCAGAAATCCAGGATGTAATGCCCGGCGGGATCATCGCCCACCAGGCTCATCAGGGCCACCCGGTGGCCCAGCCGGGTGATGATGGCGGCTTCATTGATGGCGTCGCCGCCGATGGTCATGCGGATCTGGTCCAGAGGGTAGGATTCCGAATCGAAAATCTGCCTGCTCACCGGCCGCAGGGGGATGTCCACAATGGCGGCTCCTACGCAGAGGACTTCCGGGTGTCTGTTCAAGTCAAATCCGCCTTTCCGTCGGTCCCGAAGAGGACGATTTTTTCCAGGGCTCGCTGCTTCACCGCGTCCCGGACGGCCCGTTCCACTGCTAAGAAGGGCTGGTCCACCCGGTCCCTGATGGCCGCCATGGCCGCCTGGCAGAGCTCGGTGTGGATGTTGATCTTGGCGATGCCCAGGGAAATGGCGGTGCGGATGTCCGCGTCGCCGATGCCGGAGGCTCCGTGGAGGACCAGGGGCACCGAAACGGCGGCCCGGACCCGCTCCACCACCTCAAAATTCAGCTGAGGCTCGGAGGTGTAGACGCCGTGCTGGTTGCCGATGGCCACGGCCAGGGAGTCGCAGCCGGTGCGCTCCACGAACTCCGCGGCCTGGCCGGGGTCGGTGTAGCGGTAGGAGGCCAGGGCTTCCTCATAGATGGTCTCGTTGCCCACGTGGCCCAGCTCCGCCTCCACGGGGATTCCCCGGGGATGGAAGTAGTCCACGACCTCCTTGGTCAGGCGGATGTTTTCCTCGAAATCAAAGGCGGAGGCGTCCCGCATCACGGAGTTCATGCCGTGGTTGTAGGCGTTCTGGACGATCTCCATGCTTCTGCCGTGGTCCCAGTGGGTGATCACCGGCACCGAAGCCTTTCTGGCCATGGAGACCATCATGTGGGAGAAGTCCTCAAAGGAGGTGTTGCCCACAAAGCCGGTGCCGAAGGAAATGATGATGGGGGCTTTGGATTCCTCCGCCGCGTCCATGACGCCCATGAGCATCTCGGCGTTCCAAACGTTGAAATGGGGGATGGCGAAATGGCCTTCCTGGGCCTTTTTCTCCCAGAACCGAATATCTGCTAACATTTATGCTCGCTCCTTTTCCAGTACTTTGATGACGCCTTTGATGATGTCCCGTTTCCGGCTCACCGATTCCTCAAAGGCCCGCTGGGTCTCCGCGTAGGGGTACTCGTGAGTCACCATGGACTTCACGTCGAACCGGCCCGACGCAATGGCGTCGATGGTGGCCGGGAAGCAGTTGGCGTAGCGGAACACCGTCTGGATGCTGACCTCCCGGTTGATGGAGAGGAAGTTTACCGGGGTCTCTCCTGGGATGGTGCCCACGATCATGATCTTTCCGCCCCGGACCACCATTTTCAGGGCCTGCTTGGCCGTGACGGGGCTGCCTGCCGTCTCGAAAACCACGTCTGCGCCGTCGCCGTCAAAGGCGGACTTGCAGAGGGCTGCGGCGTCCTCCTCCAGGCCGTTGACCACAATGGACGCACCCAGCTTTTCGGCCATTTCCAGCCGCTTGGGGAGAACGTCGGACACCAGGATGTCGCTGGCGCCCATCCGCAGGCAGGCCTGGAGGGTCATGAGGCCGATGCAGCCGGCTCCCAGAATGGCCACCCGGACGCCGGGCTTCACTCCGGCCAGCATGGCGGCGTGCATCCCCACGGCGGCGGGTTCCACCAGGGCCCCCTCCATCATGGACATGTGGTCGGGGAGGCGGTAGGTGAAGCTCTCGGGGTGGCAGAGGTAGTTGGTCAGGGCTCCCCGGTAGTTGGGCTGGGTGGCCATAAAGTCCACGTGGGGGCAGATGTTGTAATGGCCCTCCCGGCAGTAACGGCAGGTTCCGCAGGGGACGCCGGGCTCGATGCAGACCCGGTCCCCGGGGCGGAACTTCGTGACCTTTTCGCCCACTTCCACCACAGTCCCGGCGCACTCGTGGCCCAGGCCGATCTTCTGGCTGGGGTCGGAGGGGGGAATGAAGGGGCCGGATTCAAAGCTGTGGACGTCGGAGCCGCAGATTCCCACGTACTCCACCCGGATAAGGACCTCGTCGGCCTTGGGGACGGGGACCGGCGCTTCAGCGATTCTGGTGGTTCCGGGGACCACCAGGGTGACTTCCGTATTGTTCATGGTTCTGCTCCCTTACTCGTCAAAATCGTAGTGGAAGATGACCTTGATGGCTTCCTTTTTCGCCATGGCGTCGAAGCCCTCCTCCCAGTGGGAGAGGCCCAGGCGGTGGGTGATCATGGGCTGGACCTGAATCTGCCCCGAGGCCAGGAGCCGGATGGCGTTGCGCCAGGAGGTGGAGTCGTAGGCCATGTGGCCGATGATGCTCTTGTTCCAGGCGGTGATGTCGTTGATGGAGAAGTCCAGGGGCTTGAAGCCCATGCCCACCCGGACCACCTCGCCGTTGGGGCGGAGCATTTCAATGGCCTGCTTCAGGGCGATGTTGGCCCCGGAGCACTCCACCACCAGCCCCAGGTTGTCCCGGCCGCAGATTTCGGTGCAGCGCCGGACCACGTCCTCCCGGGAGCCGTTGACGCAGTGGGTGGCTCCCAGCTGCCGGGCCACGCCGAAGCGGACCTTCACGTCGTCCTCCAGGCCCACCATGACGATGTTCACCGCGCCCATGAGCTTAGCAATCTGCACGGAGAAAAGCCCCAGGGGCCCGGTGCCGAAGACCACCACGTCCTGGCCGGGGAGAAGGTGGGACTGCTGGGCCACGGCCTTATAGGCGTTGCAGATGGGGTCCAGCACGGCGGCTTCCTCGTATTTGACGTTTTCCGGGATTTCCCAGAGGGCGTGGCGGTGGATTTTCAGGATTTCCCCGGGGACCAGGCAGTATTTGGAAAATCCGCCGCCCCAGGTGTTGTTGTCCAGCCCCAGGTTCACCTTGCTTTCGCAGCAGAGGAAGTCCCCCTGCTCGCAGGCGGGGCAGACGCCGCAGACGTGGGCGGAGTTATCCGAGACCACCCGCTGGCCCACGTGCCAGTCGGTGACGTTTTTGCCCACCCGGACGATCTCGCCTGCAAATTCGTGGCCGCGGATGGAATTCAGGGTATCCGAGCCGTTTTCCACCCGAAAATGCTTCATATCCGCGCCGCAGATGGCCGCCGCTTTGATTTCGATGATCAGGTCGTCGTCGCCGCAGACCGGTTCCGCCACGTCGATGAGCCGGTATCCGCCGAACTCTTTTCCGTAACGCGCCAATGCCTTCATACTTTCAATCAGTCCTTCCAAGACAGAAAATGTTTGACATTCAGCAATTGCAAACATTACCTATAAGATACTCCGTTTTCTTTGATTCGTCAAGATTTTTCTTTGATTCAGACTTTATTTTCTGTGTTTCAGACATACTGCACTCTTTGTTTTGTTGTATTTTGAACAAAACCGGGGATTTTCGGGCAAAAAATACCTCCCGCCGCAAAATTGCAGCAGGAGGCGTTGGAAATCCGGGGAAATCAGAGCACCGCAAAGCCCATGAGCTTACAGAGCAGGTCCATTTCCGCGCGGATGTCCGCGAAGGCAAAGACCTGGTGGCAGCCCAGGACCTTGTCCAGGTAGGCGTTGGGGTTCTGGAACTGAACGTAAATCCGGGTGCGGCAAACGGGCTCATAGGGGCCGGACCGGGTGGTTCCCGGGAGGATGGTGGCCTGGCCCGTGACCGCCGAGACCCGGCAGGCCGTCACCGGGTGGTCCGGGGGAAGCTGGACCTGGAGGGAGACGCCGATGCCGCTTTCGTGGTGGTTCCGGAGGACGCAGGGGAGGTTCCCCGTGCCGAGGACGTCCACCGGGGCGGTGCAGTGGGAGAAGTTCATGATCCGGTCGGCGTGGAGGCCGCAGTTGGCCATCCAGAGCTTCCGGGCGGTCAGCTGCTTCATCATCAGCATGGTGACGGCGCTGTCCATGTCGCCCTCGCAGGCGGCCACCCAGGGGGTGCAGTCGTTGATGTAGCTGACGCCCAGGCAGGAGTTGGTGCCGGTCTCCAGGAGCCTGAAGCAGGCGATGGCCATGCCGTCGGCGTGGTGGGCCTTCAGGGTCTCCACAATGGCGAAGGCCATGCGGCAGGCGTTATGGAGGTCGGCGTCGGTGGGCTCCTCGATCTGAGTGGCAAGGCCCCTGAAGTGGGAATAGTAGGGGGCTGCGTCGGCCTCAGTGGCGGCGGTGTAGCGGCGGCGGATTTCCTCCTGGGGGACCTTCTCGATCTGGATGCCCAGGGCTTCGTACCGGCTCATATCCCGGCTGGCGCTGACCACCCAGGGCTCCGGCTCGCCCACCATCAGGAGCCTGGCGCGCTTTACGGCGGAACAGGCCCGGAGCACGGCGACGACGCGGCCCGCTTCCTCCCCGGTAACGGCGATAAACGCCTGAGGATGGGTCCGGCGGAGAACGCTCCAGCAGTCCACGATGGGCGGCGCGGAGTTGTTTTTCAGCATGGCATCGGTGAGCTCCTTAGGGGCGTTGCCCGGCACATAGGCCGCGTAGAGCAGGACGCTGGGGCAGCGGGCGGCGGCGGTGAGGAGCATCTGCTGGATGGCCCCGCTGATGGGGATGGCCACGAAAAGGTCGTCCCCGGCGTCGGCGGTCAGCTCCTCCATCTCCCGCTCCTCCGTGACCAGGGCGCAGCGGTCGGCCTGGAAGGGCAGGGTGCTTTTCAGGGTCTCATAGGCCCGCTGCAGCTCCTCCTCGTCGGACCAGTACCGGCGGGCGGCGAAAACGGCGCAAATGACGTTCATGGGGCCTCCTCAGCGGTTGACGATGTTGATGGGCGCGCCCTTCTGGAAGGCGGCCACGTTTTCCACGGTGATGTCCATGATGCGCTGGCGGGCTTCCTTGGCGCCCCAGGACATGTGGGGGGTGATAATGCAGTTTTTGGCGGTTTTCAGGGGGTTGTCCGCCTTGATGGGCTCGGAGTAGACCACGTCCAGGCCGGCGGCGGCGATTTTCCCGCTGTTCAGGGCGTCGGCCACGTCCTGCTCCACGATGAGCTGGCCCCGGGAGTTGTTGATGAGGATCACGCCGTCCTTCATTCTGGCGATGGTCTCCCGGTTGATGATGCCGGTGTTCTCCGGCGTCAGGTTGCAGTGGAGGAAGATCACGTCAGAGGTTTCCAGCAGCGTATCCAGGTCCACATACCGGGCGATGGCTTCGCCGGAGGCGTTGGGGAAGGGATCGTTGGCGATGACCTTCATGCCCAGGGCCTTGGCGATGCGGCCGGTGGTCTGGCCGATGCGGCCGAAGCCGATGATCCCGGCGGTCTTGTCCGCCAGCTCCACCAGGGGGTAGTCCCAGTAGCACCAGTCGATGTGGTTTTCCCACTTGCCGTCCCGGACGGTCTGGCTGTGGTGGCCGATGTGGTGGCAGATCTCCAGGAGCAGCGCAATGGCGTACTGGCCCACCGAGGCGGTGCCGTAGGTGGGGACGTTGGCGACAACGACGCCTTTTTCCTTGGCCGCGGCGCAGTCCACCACGTTATAGCCGGTGGCAAGGACCGCGATCATCCGGAGGTTGGGGCACTTTTCCAGGGTCGCCCGGGTAATGGGGGTCTTATTGATGACGGCGATCTCCGCGTCGCCGATCCGCTGGGCGATGACCGGGGCGTCCACATAGGAGGTGCGGTCGTAGACCGTCAGCTCTCCCAGCTTTTCCAGGCCCTCCCAGCTCAGGTCGCCGGGGTTTTCCGTGTACCCGTCCAGAACAACGATTTTCATGCGTCTCTTTCCCTTCTTGATTTAGTCTTCCAGCAGAGCCCAGGCTCGCTTGAGTACCCGTTTGGTGTTGGCCAGGACGGTCTTTTCGTCCTCGCCGGGGCGCAGGGTCACTTCCATGGACAGCACATAGGGGTTCTCTGCGTCGAAGAAGCCCTCCTGCTTCAGGACGGTGAGGAAGTCCAGGAGCTGGGGCGTGTCGTTGGCGCTGTGGGGGTAGCCCATGCGGGGGTGGAGGTCGCCGTAGCCGTCGCAGCCCTTTTCCACCACGGCGTTGCCGAAGTGGAAGTGGGTGATGTAGGGGCGGAGGGTGCGGACCACGAACCGGCTGGTCTCATAGGTGGTGGGGAAGTGGCTCAGGTCCACCAGCAGGCCGAAGTTGCTGTGGGTGGTGCGCATATCCGCGGCGAATCTGGCGGCGTAGGGGGCGGGGCCGATGAGGGCGGCCTTGTCCATGTCGTAGTCAAAGACCTCCAGCTCCACGTTCATCCCCTTGGCGACGGCGTAATCGCAGACGGCCCGGGTGGTCTTCAGGAGCTGGGCGTAGGCCTGGTCCTTGGTCTCGGGGGCCCATTTTCCCGCCAGGAAGGCGATGCCTTTGGCTCCCAGGTACTCCGCTTCGTCCACGGCGGCGATGAGGGTCGCCTCCGCTTTTTGGCGGTCCTCATCGTCCAGGGCGTTGGGGTTCAGCTTGGGGCCCAGAAGACGGGGCTGCGCGCCGTAGCAGACCTTCAGGTGGCTCTGGTCCAGCAGCGCTTTGGCCTCGGCGTTCCGGTCGCCGTAGCCCTTGACCTCAATGGCGTCGAAAAAGTCGTCCCGGCAGATCTCCCGCAGCGAGTCCATGGGGTCGCTGACCGGGAAGCTCATCCACTGGATGGTGCCGACCTGGAAATATTTCTGAATGGGTTCTTTCATGGTATTCAACCTCTCTTATCCATAACGTTTTTGGCGCGCAGGGCGATGGTCTCCGGGGAAAAGCCGTACTTCTCCAGCAGGAGGTCCAGATCCCCGGATTCGGCAAATTCCGTGCAGCCCAGGGTGTCCTGGACGGTGGGGCAGGCTTCCGCCAGGCACTGGGCCACGGCGCTGCCCAGGCCGCCCCGGACGCTGTGCTCCTCCACGGTGAGGACGGCACTGGTGGCTCTGGCGCAGGAGACCACCAGCTCTTTATCCAGGGGCTGGATGGTGTGGATGTCCGCCACAGCGGCCTGGATGCCCTCTTTTGCCAGGAGGTCCGCCGCCGCCAGGGCGCTGTGAAGGACGGTTCCCGTGGCAAAGATGGCCACGTCCTTTCCCTCCCGCAGGAGGACGCCTTTGCCGATTTCAAAGGCCGCGTCCTCCCCGTACAGCACCGGAGCGGGGGCCCGGGAAAGCCGCAGGTAGGCCGGCCCCTTGAAGTCCGCCAGGGCGAATACCGCCTTCCGGGTCTGGACGGCGTCGCAGACGTTGATCACCGTCATATTGGGAATGGACCGCATGGCGGCGATGTCGGTAATGGCCTGGTGGCTGGCTCCGTCGTAGGAGTCGGACAGGCCGCTGTACGTCCCGCAGAGGCGGACGTTCAGGTTATCATAGGCAATGAGGGACTGGACGGGGTCCAGGCTGCGGCTGGCCATGAACACGGCGAAGGTGTTCACATAGGGGACAAAGCCCTCCAGGGCCAAGCCCGCCGCCATGTTCACCATGTTCAACTCGCTGATGCCCACGTTGAAGTACCGCTCCGGGAACTCCTTGCCAAAAAGAATGGACTTACTGGAGCTTCCCACGTCGGCTTCCAGGGCCACGACCCTGGGGTTTTCCGCGCCAAGGTCCCGGAGGGCCTGGCCGTATGCGTCGCGGATGGCGATTTTCTCGTTCATCGGATCGGTCCTCCCAGTTCTGCCATGGCCAGGCGGTATTCTTCGTCGCCGATGGGCTTTCCGTGCCAGGCGCTCTGACCCTCCATAAAGGAGACGCCCTTGCCCTTCACCGTCCTGCAGATCAGGATGGAGGGCCTGTCCGTCACGGATTTGGCCGCGGTCACGGCGGCTTCGATGGCCGCTGCGTCGTGGCCGTCGCAGTGGATCACGTTCCAGCCGAAGGCCGCCCATTTGGCGCCGATGTCCCCCAGGGGCATGATCTCGTCGTTGGTTCCGTCCAGCTGGACGCCGTTGTGGTCCAGGATGGCGATGCAATGGGCGGTGCGGAACTTGGCTCCGGCCATGGCCGCTTCCCAGACGGCGCCTTCCTCGATCTCGCCGTCACCCATGACCACATAGATATAGGCGTCGCTGCCCTTGAGCTGTTCGCCCAGAGCCATACCGATGCCCGCGCCCAGGCCCAGGCCCAGGGGGCCGGTGGACAGCTCCACGCCGGGAGTCTTATGAAGGCAAGGGTAGCCCTGGAGCCGGGAGTTCAGCTGCCGCAAGGTCTGCAGCTCCTCCTTGGGGAAGAGCCCGGCCTCCGCCAGGTTCAGATAGAGCATGGGGGCGGCGTGGCCCTTGCTGAGGATCAGCCGGTCCCGGCCCTCTTTTTTGGGGTCCTTGGCGTCGTAGTTCATGATAACGCCGTAGAGAGTGGTCAGAATCTCGGTGCAGGAAAGGGACCCGCCGGGATGGCCGGTCTGAATCCGGTGCAGCAGCTGGATCAGCTCTCTGCGGAACCGGAGGCACCGCGCTTCCAGCTCCTGTTTTTTCTCCGGAGTCATTGGACGGCCTCCTTTCGGCGGTTGTATGCATCGATGCGGGGTCTCATGTAGCGGATGGCCTGGCGGGCCATGGCGTCGGGGTCGTCGTCGGGGAGAATCTCCACAGACACCCAGCCGTCGTAGTCAATGGTCCCCAGGGCGTCCAGGACCTCGCCGAAATCCAGGTGGCCCATTCCCGGGGCCAGGCGGTTGGAGTCGGCCAGGTGGACGTAGCGGACCCAGTCCCGGTTCCGGATAAGGCTGCCGCCGATGCGGTTGTCCTCGATGTTCATGTGGAAAACATCGGCGTGAAGGCCGCAGTTATCCCGTCCCACCCGTTTCAGGATGGCCGCGCCCTCATCCAGGGAGTTGACGAAGTTGATCTCATAGCGGTTCACCGGCTCGATAAGCAGCTTCACGCCCTTTTCCGCCGCCCGGTCGCAGAGGGTCCTCATGGTCTCCACAAAGAGCTCCTCCACTTCCTCCCGGGTCTGGCCGGGGGCCACGAAGCCCCGGGCCCGTCCGGCGTTGACGATCCCGCCGAATTCCGACGCGAAATCGATCATGCCGGTAAAGACCTCCACGGTCTTTTTCCGGATGTCCGGGTCGGGGTGGGTGAAATAAAGCCCCAGGTCCGCAAAGACCTGGCCGGTGGTGACGCAGGAGACCTCCATGGACGTCTCCTGGAGCCAGCGGCGGAGCTGGACCGGGCCCAGCTCGTCGGGCGTCTTTAGGGCCAGCTCCACGCCGTCGTATCCGTATTCTTTTGCTTTTCGGATGGAACGCTCAAAGCCCCGCCACACCACAAAGGCCGAGGATTTGGCGTGTTCCCCCGCAATGGTCACTGCAATTTTCACGGTTCTGCCCCCCGCGCCTTAAAGGTCCGGGTTCTCGGGGACCCATTCCCTGCCGGTGCTCAGGGTGTTTTCCGCTTCCGCCAGGAGCCCCAGGGAGATGTTGTGCCGCCCGCCCATGAACTCCGTTTCCAGCCAGGCTTTCAGGATGTCCAGGGCCACGAACTCGCCGATGACCCTTCCTCCCAGGCACAGGAGGTTGGAATCGTTGTGGGCCCGGGTCAGCACCGCTTCGGTGACGCTGGTGCAGAGGGAGGCCCGGACGCCTTTATAGCGGTTGGCCACAATGCTCATGCCGATGCCGGTGGAGCAGATGAGGATGCCCCGCCTGGCGCTGCCCTCCGAAATGGCCTGGGCCACCCTGGCCGCGTAGTAGGGGTACCGGACGATGTCCTCGGAATCGCAGCCCAGGTCCTCATAGGGGATGCCGTTTTCCCGGAAATACTCCAGCAGCCTGCATTTCAGGCGGTACCCGCCGTGGTCGTTGGCGATGACAATTTTGTCTTCTGCCATGGTATACTCCTTTTTCACTCCGCAAGCAAGTCGTATTGGCGCAGAACTTCCCGTTGGCGCTCCTTTTTGGCGGCGGCCGCCTGATAGAGGGACTCCGCCAGGGGCTTCTGGCTGTGGTTTTTCTCCAGGGTGTCGATCCATTCCGGTTTCAGCCCGGCGGTGCCCCGGAAAGCGCCGGCAAGGGAGCCCACCATGGTACCGATGGTGTCTGCGTCCCGGCCGAAGTTCGCGCCGTACTCGATGGCCTTCACCGGATCGCCTCCGGCCAGGTAGAACAGGGACAGGGCCACAGGCACCGTCTCCCGGGAGTCGGAAATGACGCTGCGGAGGCGGTTCTCATAGATCCAGTCCCGGAAAAGGGCGTAGTCGTTGAGCTCCCGGGCCTTGTCCAGGGCCTCCCGGATGCTGGCCAGCTCCACGGCGGAGCTGGTGGGGTGGAGGCACCGGGTGGCGGCGTCCACCACGGAGTCCACGGTGGCGTCGGGCTTCATGGCCTCGGCCACTGCTGCAGTCATGGCGCAGGCCGCGTCCCGGCAGAAAGTGGTGTCCCCGGCGTGGATCAGCCCGGCCACGTCGTAGGTCTCCACGGCGGCCTGGCGGGGGTCCAGGCGTTGAGGATGCCCATGGGAGAGATGCACATGGCCGAGCTGCTGCTCTGCATGTTGCCCACACCGGCGTACACCGGCAGAGACAGGCCGTCCTGAATCTTATGGAGCATGTTCCGCACGGGGATGTAAAACAGGTTATAGTACTGCTTCTCCATTTTCAGGAAGGATTCGGCGAACTCGTCTGCGGTGACGTCGCCGTTGTGGGTGACGATGGCGTCGCAGAGGATGAGCTTGATGGCGGAATCGTCAGTGCCGTCGCCGGAGAACTCCTGGAGCCAGCCGTAGGTCTCCTGGATTTTATGGTAGTCCCAGTTTTCCACCGGCGCGCCATGGCGTCGCCGATAAGGCCGCCGGCCAGGCAGGCGTAGATTTTATCGGTAAGGGCTGCTTTCATTGTGGTTCCTCCTCGGTGGTATGGGGTTACAGTTCGATCCAGCTGCCTTCGCTGAGCAGCACGGCCTCGTAGGCCCGCATGATCTTCAGGGCAAATTCCAGGGACGTGAAGGTCTGCTTCTTACCGTCCAGCACCGCGTCCAGGAACTCCTGGAGCTCGCCCACCATGCCCTGCATGAACAGGGACTTGTTTTCCAGCGTCGCCACGCAGTTCTGGGGCAGCCAGACCACGGACCCGGAATCGAACCCGGCGGGGGCGAAGTTGTCGGTATAGGCGTATTCAAAAGGGATGCCCCGGTCGAAAGTGATGCGGTCGGTGTTTTCGATGCTCAGGCGCCAGCTGCCGCCGTAGAGGTGGTAGCTCTCGATCTGCATGGGCTTCTGGGCCAGGTGGAGGTTGCCGAAGGCGCCGTTTGCAAACTCCATGGCCACCATGCCCTGTCCGCCGGGCATGTGGTGGGCGCAGATCCGCCGGATGTCCCCGGCGCAGGACATCATCAGGGAAAGGGGATGGCAGCCGTTGCCCAGCCAGTTGGTAAAGGTCCGGCTTTCCAGAATCTCCGCGCCGTTGTCCGGCAGCGTCATGGGGTATACTCCCAGGAAGCTCCGGAGCCCGGCGGTCTTCCCGTAGGTCTCCAGGACCTCCCGGGCCTTGATGGCCCCGGGGGTGAAGGCTTTTTTGAAGCCCACCGCCGCGATCTTATCTCCCCGGGCGGCGATCATTTCCTCCACCTGGGAGGCCCGCATGGCCGGGGGCTTTTCCAGGAAGACGTTGACCCCGTGGGACAGGGCCTCTATGGCCAGCTCCGGGTGCATCTGGGGGGAGACGGAGATGATGACCCCGTCCAGCTCCTCGTTTTCGTACATTTCCTTGGCCGTGGGGTAGGTGCGGTAGCCGTATTCCGCCGCCGTCTTCTGCAGCTTTTCCTGGCCCCGGCTGGTCATGGCCACCAGCTCCGCGGGGAGGAAGTGCAGAGCGGGCAGCAGGTTCCGGTAGGCGTGGGAGCCCACTCCCACCAGGCCGATCCGGGCTTTTCGTTCAAATTCGCGCTGATACATATCCAGACCCTCTCTTTTCCGCCGTTACAGCAAAATCTCCCGCTGGCCGTTTTCCGCAGAGCGGAAGGCCGCGTCCAGAATGGCCGTCACGTCCGCGCCGGCCCGGCCGTTGACCAGAGGCTCCCGGTCGTTTAAGACCGCGTCCACAAAATCGGCGATGATGGAGCTGGGGTAACGGTCCGCGAAGTCTTCTTCCTTCCAGTCCCCCAGGCTCTGCCACCTGTTTTCTGGGAAGGCGCAGCTGCCCATGACGAACCGGCGGTTCCCGTCCTGCTCTCTGGCGCAGGCTCCGGCTTTGGTGCCGAAAAGCTCGTATTCCAGCTTGTCCGCGCAGTCCGCCAGGTGGGCTTCGTAGCTGCACTCCACGGTAAGGGTGGAGCCGCCCTCCAGGCCCAGCATGACCATGGCGTAATCGTCCACGGAAAAGCCGCAGAGCCGGTTGGCCACGTTGGCCTTGACGGAGACCACCTTGGGATTGCCCAGAATGTACAGGGCCGCGTCGATCATGTGGGACCCTCTGCCGATGAGGATGCCGCCGCCGGCCTTGTTCTTATCGATCCGCCAGGCGGAATCCGGGGAGAACATGAAGGCCGTGTACCGGGCCATCCACTTGGCGTTCATGGCGTAGACGTCCCCCAGGAGGCCCTGGCTCACCGCCTGCTTCAGCATCTTGACGTGGGGGCTCTGGCGGCGGTTGTAGTGGCAGCCCAGCTTCACCCCGGCCGCTTTGGCCGCCTGGACCATTTCCTCCGCCTCCCGGGCGTTCATGGCCAGGGGCTTTTCGCAGAACACGTGCTTCCCGGCGGCGATGGCGGCCATGGTCATCTGGTAGTGGAGGAAGTGGGGCGTCGCGATGAACACGGCGTCCACCTCGCTGTCATTGACCAGCTGGCGGTAGTCGGTGTAGGTCCGGGAGACGTTGTGCTGGGCCGCCGCCCGCTGGAGCACGTCCTCCCGGGCGTCGCACAAAGCCGTGACCCGGGATCCCTCAATGCCTGCGATGATCCGGAAGTAGGTGCTTCCGTATCCCATCAGTCCGATGATTCCAATGCGCAATTCTTTTGCCATAATCAGCAGCCCCCTGTTTTTACTCAAAATGAATCGATTCATTTACACGATTCTACCACGTTTTCCGGGAAAAGTCAACTGCGACCGGAGAAAAAGCGGAGATTTTTTTCGGTTCCGGCTTTCTATTTTTCGGAAAGTGTGCTAAAATGAAAAAAACGATTCATTGGATGAGGAGGGAAGTCCTGCGATGCCAACCATTCGAGATGTGGCGAAGCTGACGGGCTTATCGGTGGGCACGGTGTCCAACGTGCTGAACAACGTTCCTACGGTTTCGGAGAAAAACCGGGAAAAGGTCTACGCCGCCATCGCCCAGCTGGGGTATCGGAAAAACCAGGCGGCCTCCCAGCTGCGGTCCAACCGGTCCAACGCCATCGGGCTGATCATCCCGGACATCACCAACCCCTTTTACCCGGAGATCGCCCGGGGCGTGGGGGACGCCGCCCGGCGGTCCGGCTACAACGTCTTTCTGTTCAACAAGGACCGCTCGGTCCAGGAGGAAAAGGAGGCCCTCAACGCCCTTCTGGAAAAGCAGGTGGACGGCATCCTCCTGTTCAAGCCCCACCTTTCGGCCAAGCGGGCCCGGGAGCTGCAGAAGCAGTGCGCCCTGGTCCTCTGCGACGCGGACCCGAAAGCTCTGAACTGCGACACGGTCAACGTGGACGACTACCAGGGCATGCGCACCGCCCTGGAGCAGGTCATTGCCATGGGCCACCGGCGGATCGCCTTCCTTTCCGGCCTGCCGGACTCGGTATCCAGCATGCGCCGGCTGAAAGCCTACCGGGACGTCCTGGCAGACCACGGCCTGCCCCAGCCGGAGGAATACGTCCGCTCCGGGGATTACACCGTGGAGTCCGGCCAGAAAGCCCTCCCGGCCCTGATGGCTCTGCCGGAGCCGCCCACGGCCATTGCCGCCGCCAACGACCTGATGGCGGTGGGCGTCGTCTCCCAGGCGGCGGAAATGGGGCTGCAGATTCCCAGGGACCTTTCCGTGACGGGCTACGACGACGTTTCCGCCGCCCGCTGGATTTCCCCCCGGCTGACCACCACCTGGCACCCCAAGTACGAAATGGGGGAGGCGGCGGTCCGGCTGCTTCTGGACCGGATCCGCGCCCGGCAGCAGGGGAAGGAGCTCCCCCGGCAGAGCCTCTCCATGGAAACGGAGCTGCGCATCCGGGACACCCTGGCCCCTCCCCGGGAAACATAAGCGAAAACGCCCTTCGTCTGCAGCACTGGCAGGCGAAGGGCGTTTTTTCGTTGAAGCGGTCCCGCTATGTGCGGACGCAAAGGCAGAGAAGGGGCTCGCCGGTCAGGGCGGTGCTGCCGGAGGTCCCCGCCCCGTGGAACCGGGGGCCCCTGGGGTCGGCTTCAATGAGGGAGCCGTCCTTTTCCCGGCGGGCCGAGGGTTCCTTCTCCCCGCTGCCGGGGATGGAAAAGACCACGCCGCCGTCCAGGACGCAGCCGGAGTAGGCGGCGGCCTCCTCCGCTTCCAGGGCGTCCCCGTAGGCGTAGACCCGGACGTCCGCGCTGTCCCCGTCCCCGCCGCTTACCGTCAGGGTGCAGTCCTGGTCCTTGGGCAGCGAAACCACCAGGCCGGCAACGGTCTCGCTGATCCGGGCCTCGCCGCTGGACGAGCCGCCGGAGTAGCTGGACATCAACCGGTCCAGCTGGTCCCGGAGCTCCACCTGGAGCCGGTCCAGGGACGAGCGTTTGCTGGAGATCAGGACCTCCCGGTCGCTGGTGGAGTCATAGAAGTCCCCCTCGGTCCTGAGGCCCCCTTTTTCCAGCCGGACCAGGTACCACTCGGGATAATGGCCATCGCCCAGGGACATGAGGTCCCCGAACAGCTTGGACCCCAGGGTTTTCATCACGGCTTCGTCCCGGATTTCCCCGTCGGTTTTGCCGTAGGGGTAGGCCCCCAGCTTGTACCGGCCGAAGTTGATCAGGGTGTTTTGCAGAATCTGGTAGTAGGCGCTGGAGTCGTAGATGGTCTCCTCGGTCAGGGTGCGGACGGTGTCCACGGCCACGGCCCGCTGGCTCATGGGAATGGCCTGGGCGTCGGAAAGGCCGGAGAGCGCCCGGAAGGCGTCCAGGTAGTCCTCCCCGTTGGTGTACGGAAGGGAAAGGGTCACGCCGTACCGGGTGTACCCCCAGGCCGCCGGGGCCACATAGGGGACGATATCCACGGGGCTGACGATGTTGAAGACGTTGGGGTCGTCGGCCTCCCCGGTCCGCTCCATCCACCTGACGGAGGCTCCGGCGGGGGTGGCGAAGGTGTAGGCGTAGAGGTTTTTCCGGTCCACAGCGACGCTGCCCAGGGTCTTCCGCTGCATCACCGTATGGGCCAGGAGGTTGGCCGTGGCCGCGCCCCGGCTGTACCCGGTGATCCAGAGCTTCAGCTCCCCCTGGATCAGCCCCTGGGACTCCAGCCGGGCCACGTAGTCGTTGAGCCCGGTCCAGACCCCGGTGGCCGCCTTCCAGAAGCCCATGTGGGGGATGCGGTTGTCCAGATTGGCTTCGGTCAGATAGAAGTTGCTGCCCCATTCGGCCCCGTAGCCGCCGCCCCGGATGGGCACGGCGATAAGGGTGTCGGTTCCGCCGTAGGAATTCTGGATATGCTTCACGGCCATGGAGTAGGCCACCTTATCCTCCCCGTCGGTCAGGGCCTTGTCGTAGTTCCGGAACTCGGCGTTGGAAAAACCCAGGGTCCCGTAAAGCTCCGCCACGTTCTGGGCCCGGCTCAGGTCGCCTGCGGCCAGGTCGTTGTTCCAGTTCAGGCTGTACGGGTGGGTAAAGGCGGACAGCTCCAGGCAGAGGGAGGCCAGGGAAAGGTCCGGCTGGTAGGTGTAGCCGCCGTCGTAGCCGTAGAAAAAGTTATCGTTATAGTAGAAGCTGTGCTCATGCTGGTTCCCGTCCGATGCGGCGTAGTGAAAGCTGGCGATGCCGCCGATAAAATCGTTGGGAAGGGCCGCCGTCTCCCCGGACTGGGAGGGCGGGGAGGAAACCGAGGGTGCCGCGGGCTGGGAATCCGCCGTTTCCGCCGTGCGGAAGGGGATGTCCCGGAGCGGGGTCTCGGTGGGAATGTCGGTCAGGTCCCAGCCCTTCAGAATATTGACCCGGCTGTCCAGGAAGCAGCCCGGTCCGGCGGGGAGGTACCCGCTTTCGTTGATGGCGGCATGGGAGTTGCCGGGGTTATTGTTGGTGGCGATGTACTTATAGGGAATCTCATCCGCCACGCGGCAGTTTTCGGAGCCTGCATAGCCCAGCCAGGTCTCAAATCCGGCGGCGAGATAATACTCCACCTGGCAGCTGAGCTCCACCTTGTCCATGGCAAAGGCGGAGTTGATGCAGCGGGCCGTCTTGCCCAGGCTGGTAAGGCCCGAAAAGCTGGCCCCGTGGGATTGGGGCCCCGAGGAAGTGAAATGCCCCATCACCAGGCAGTGGTCGATGAGGGCGTTTTCCCCGTGGCTGTACATGGAAACACCCCCCAGCTGTGTGCCGGAAAGATAGCCTGTCACCGTCAGGTCCACATTGAGGTTGGCGATGCAGTCCCGGATGGTCCCGTCGTTGGTGATGGAGATGCCGCCGATGTACTGCTTATACTGGTCCTGAAGGTCGATCTTCATGGTGACGTTGCAGTTCTCGATGGTGCCGGTATTGACCTGGGCGATGCCGAAATAATTGACGTTGCCCACATACATCGCCCCGCCGTAATCGGAAAGGTGCTTGCCGTCCTCCTGGGTGTCGTGGATGGAGACGTTCAGGTTCCGGACGGTGCCGCTGTTATACCGCCAGATGCCGGTTTTCAGGTTGTAGATGGTATGGCCGTTGCCGTCAAAGACCATGTCCTCGCTGAGGTTGTGGGAGCAGGTCACCGCAGCGTCGCTGCTGCCGGTGTACATGCCGTAGGATTCCTTACTGGCGTCGATGTCGTTCATCAGGATCAGGTTTTTGCCGTGATAATAGGTCTCGTCCTTCAGCAGGTCTTCCATGTTGTAAATGGGGGTCCAGCCCTCGGGAACGGCCTCCGCCGCCCCGACGGAAAGGGGAAGCAGCGCCAGAAGCACCGCCAGGGCCAGAACTCCCGCCAGCAGTCGTTTTTTCATCTCCGCCCGTCCTCAGAACCGATAGAATTCCGTCTGGTTGCTGTCCGGACGGTAGACGGAAACGTAGCTGCCGTCCCGGCTGATGTAGGCAAAGACCTCCGAGGCGTCCACCTCCGGCAGGCGGATGAGCTCCCCGCCGTCCAGGCCGTGGACCACGGCGTCAGAGCCGTCCGCCGTGACGTTGAGGACCAGCTCCTGGCCCTCAACAGCGCCGCCGCCCAGCTCCGCCACAATGGCCTCCATGGCGGGGAGGACCAGGGTGAAGTAGGGGTCCTCCGCGGTCTGGGTCCAGGTCAGGACCTCCCGCTCCTCCTGGAGCGCGCCGTCAAAGCCGTAGATCTGGGCGTACAGCGTGTAGGTCTGGGGGTCGCCGTCCAGGAAATAGACGGTGTCGGCGGGAATTTCATTGCCGTCGGCGTCCTTCCAGACGAACCGGACCAGGCCCTGTCCGCAGAGGACCACCGGGGCCCCTTCCTCCCCCAGAATGACCTGGCCGGACGCCGGGTTCACGGCGTAGTACCGGGTGCCGTAGCCCTTGGCCAGCCAGGAGGTGATGAACCACCCGCTCTGGCCGCTGCCGTCCAAAAGCCCCTGGTCGTAATCCATGACGTAGACCAGCTCCCCGGCGGTAATGGCGGGGGTCCCGGCGGCTGAAATCTCCGGCTGGGACGCGGGGACGGACTCAGGCTCCGATTCCGGCTCCGATTCGGGTTCGGACTCCGCCGCAGCGCCGCCCACGTCGGCCTGGGACTGGACCGGGGTCTCCGAGGGGATATTTTCCGAGGGCTCCTGGGTCCCGCCGCAGCCGCTGAAGGTCAGGGTCAGGGCCAGCAGCAGGCCAAAGAGCTTCTTGCTTCGATTCATGATGATTCCTCCTGTTTGTGCCGTAAGGGGTTGTTTCTTCTTCCATTTTAGTATAAAATAGGAGAAAAGACAATCTGTGTCAGTCCCTGTGTCAATGGATTATTTTCAGGAGGAACCCATATGTCCCGTTTCAGCCAATATCTCAAAATCCTGGTGGAGGAAAGCGGCATCCCCCACGCCGCCCTGGCCCGGGCCGCCGGAATCAACCGTCCCAACCTGCTGAACATCCTCAGCGGCAGCCGGAAGCCCTCCCGGAAGGACGTGGAAAGCCTGCTGCCCCACCTCCGGGCCTCCGCCGCCCAGCAGGCGGAGCTTCTGGAGCTGCTGGAGGGAGAGCTCCTGGGCCGGGACGTGGTGGAGCGCCGGGCCTGGGTCCGGGCCATGCTGGAGCAGCTGGACCGGTCCTTCCAGGCCACGCCGGTCCCCCGGCGGGTCTGGCCCGAGGCCGCAGGCACGCCCAGGGGGACGGAGCTTCTCTCCGGAGACGCCGCCATCCTCAACATGCTGGCGGCCCTGCTGACGGAGGGCGCCCGGCTGGGCGGGCAGCTGGTGTTTTTCCCGGGGTTCCCCAAGAGCTGGCTGCAAAAGAGCCTGTCCATCCTCTGGGGCCTGGAGGGGAAGGGACTGAAGGTGGCCCAGCTGGCGGAGTTCTGGAAGGCTCCCCAGGCCGAAGCCTGCACCGCCAACCTCCGGGAGCTGTTCGACGCCTTGCCCATGCTGCTCAGCGCCCGCTTTGACTACGAGCTGTGGTACTCCTACGCCGCCCACGTGGAGACGCCCCACGGCGGGGTGCTGTTTCCCTACTGCCTGCTGCTGCCCCAGGCGGTGTTCCTGCTCCACCGGGACGGCCAGCAGGCCCTGATCCTCCGGGACCCGGAGCTGCTCCGCTGCTGGGAGGAGGGGGCCCGGACCATGCTGGCCGGGGCCAAGCCCCTTTTCAGCCGCAATTTCGACACCCTGAGCATCCTCAACTACTATAACAGCGTGGACACCCGGTCCCACCGGTCCGGATTCCTGCAGTTCCAGCCCTGTCTGGTGCCCTACGCCGACCGGGAGATTCTGGAGCGGCTGATCCTGCCCCAGGTCCCGGAGCGGGAGAGTCTGATCCAGGCCATCCTCACCTACGGGGAGCTGCTGCGGCAGCAGTCCTACACCGGGCTGTTCTACGAAGGGGGGCTGCGGCTTTTCGCGGAGACGGGGTTCATCTGGGACCTGCCCCAGAACGGCTCCATCCCCGCGCCGCCGGACATCCGGAGGACCGTCCTGGAGCGGCTGTACCGGGACTGCGCGGAAAGCGAGCGCATCCTGCGCATCGCCAGGCCCCAGCGCCTGCGCCTTTCCCAGGACGTGATGGTCGCCGTCCGGGAGTACGTGGGGACCCACTTTGTCCTGCCCCTGGAGACCTCCGGGGAGTACTGCAACATCCGGGTGGAGGAGAGCACCATCACCGAAGCCTTCCTGGACTTCCTCACCGCCGCGGCGGATTCCGATTCCGTCTGTTCCAAGGAGGAGACCTTGGAGAAGATCGGGAGGGCGGTGGAGGGGGTGGAACGGTAATGCCGTTCCTGGTCGATAAAAAAGCTGCTTTGTTAACCTCAAATCAGGATAAAATTTTTGAGACAGACAATCACTGTCCATGCAATGTAGTATAATAAAGCCATAAAATGTCAGTTTCCCTCGAACGGAAAACGGGTTCATATATTTTATGCAGGTGGGAGTCACGCACTCTGATTCAGGATTTATAGGGACGCAGGTGTTAAAATGTCTGATGCCGATAAAGAAAAAGCGCGCAGCCGTACAGCTCGAAACCTTGGCATTTCCGGTGCCCAGGCAGAAACGGTTTTACGCTATGGAAATGCTGGGAAGCAGCATTTTGTTGCCTACACAGGCATGGACCGTGAAACGGGACAGCTGCTCAAAAAAGGGCTGAAATCCATTTCCCAAGAAAAGATATCAGAAACCCAGTCATATCAAAGCATAAAAGCCCAGGCTGGTTATGCAGCCGAGGTCAAAACGGTGGCCAGGGAGAACGCGGACAGGATCATTGCCGGTGACAAAACGCGCGTTTCTCGTACAGATGATCTTTCAAAAGGGCTCAAGTCCTCCGATGGCCAATCAATGGGCGGAGTAAATCATCCGCTCTACGACCTCATTTCCGTGGGTGAAGACGGGTCCTATATTGAAGGCAGCGCACGGCAGCTGAAATATGTCGGAAAAGACGCGGGCGAATGCTGCAACAGGCTCCTGCAGAAAAAGTTTGACAAATACCGAAACGCGAATGCCTCCATTGAAATCCCGAAAGATTTTTACGAGGATGTAAAAGCAGAACTGAGCGATCGGGCAGAAAGCCTGAACCGCCAGATCCGCAGGGCAGAGGAAAGCGGAAAGCCCGAACTGGCCCAGCAGCGCCGCGCCCAGCTGGAACAGATGAAAAAAACGCAGGAAAACCTCAAGCAAGGAAAGCTTACTACGGATGAAGCAATCGAAGCGCGGCTCCATCCCAGGCTGTCCACGGCCAAGGATGCCGCAAAAATTTTTCACCGGGCCGGATTGGAGGCCATGGAGATCGGAGCGGCAGTCGGCGGCGGGATGTCCTTTATCCAGAATTCCGTGGCGGTTCTCAAAGGCGACAAAGACCCGAAAGACGCAGCAATGGCAGTGGGATGGGATACCGCATCCGCCGCCGGGTTAAGCTATGTCACCGGGTTCGTAGGGTCCGCTATTTCCGGCGGAATGCAGAATGCGGAGTCCATCTACCTGCGAGGGCTTTCCAAATCTGCTCTGCCCGCGATGATTGTGACCACCGTGCTGGAGGCTGGAAAAACGCTTTACCGGTTTGCCGATGGGCAGATCAACGGCCTGCAGTGTCTTAATGAATTAGGGGAAAAAGGCGCCAACACCGTAGTAACGACCCTCGGTGCAACGGTTGGGCAGGTGCTGATCCCCATCCCCGTAATCGGCGGGCTGATTGGCAGCATGTGCGGTTACGCGCTCTCCAGCGTGTATTACAACTCCCTGACCTCCGCATTGAACGAGGCCAAGGAGGCCCATGAGGAACGGCTTCGGATAGAAGCTGAGTGCGCATCGGCCATTGCTGCCATTCGAGAGTACCGCCTTGAGATGGAATTAGCCATACGGAACTATTTCACAGATCACGTTGGTTCGTTTAACGCCGCCTTCTCTCAAATGCAGGAAGCCTTCCATACCAAAAATGTTGATCTGCTGATCGAGGGAGCGAACAGCATTACCGAAACACTAGGAGGGGAGGCGCTGTTTCATACGCAGAAAGAACTGGATACGCTTATGGCCAGTGACATGACCATTGTAATCTGATTTTAAAGGAGATGTCCGCAGATGTTCGTTGAAAGAACGGAATTACAGCAGCTTAAAATCTATTACCTGTTTATGCACGCAGATGGTTCGCCATCGATGACGGAAGCCAATTATTTAAGCGACATTCTTACGAAAAGCAATCTGCCCGAGGAAGCCAAAAAGGACTTTTATGCTTTCTGTGGGCAAAAGTCCTTGATGCTATCAACCGCAACTTTCGAGACTGTCATTGCTGAAATGGATGCCCTGCTGGGTGAAAAGACCTCCAGCTGTTTTTTATTCCCTCTCTCGACTCTTGACCACAACAAAAATCTCCAGGCACAAACCATCTGGACGCTGATCAATTTGGGCTATGCAGATGGTGACTATTCCGATGCGGAAAAGCAGTTTATAAGCCATTTGGTTGAGCGTTGGAAAATGGATCCTACTTTAGTTGCGGAGTTCACTGATACCGCCAGCACCATTTTGGCGTTGACGATGCAAAAAGAGTGGATTCAAAACACCTCAAAGCCGTATCTTACCATTCATTCTATTGTTCAAGAGCTGGATCGCAGCATCTCATCCATGGCCGCCAACATCGAGATATCCATTTCGGAAGCAGACATTGCATAAGGAGGAATCATCATGCCAATCCCGTTATTATTCATTGGAATCGGTCTCGGAACAGCAGCACTGGGCATTGGAAAGGGCGTTAAAGCCAGCATTGATCAAAAAGATGCTAATAATACCAATGCGCACGCCCAGAGCATTGTCGACGATGCCACAAAGAAAGCCGAAACAAGCCGGAAGAACAGCAGCAAAGCCATAGAGGACCTTGGCCGCAAAAAGATTTGGGTCCTGGACAATAGTGTGGAAACGTTTATCCATCTGTTTGAGCAGCTTCATAATGTGGAGCTTGGAGCGTCTTCCGGCATGGATGAACTGAAAAAGTTCCGCATAGATAAACAAGCATTTGGTGAGCTGAAACAAATGAGCGCGATGGCATCTTCCATTGCAGGGGGATTGGTCGGTGGCGCAGCAGCCGGCGCGCTGGCTGCCATCGGCGCCTACGGCGGTGCCATGACGCTTGGTGCCTGTGCCACAACGGGGACTGCAATCGCCAGCCTCAGCGGAGCGGCCGCTACCAATGCGACACTGGCCTTTTTAGGCGGCGGCGCACTCTCCGTGGGCGGACTGGGAATGGCCGGAGGCACCATGGTTCTGGGCGGACTAGTTGCCGGACCCGCCTTAGCCGTCATGGGTTTTATCATTGGAGCAAAGGCAAGTGCAAATAAAGACGCCGCCTATTCAAACTTAGTAAAGGCCAAGGAGTATGCCGAAGAGGTGAAAACCGTACAGGTCCTCTGCAAAGCAATCCGCATGCGTGCCAATATGTTTGAACGGCTCTTGATCAAGCTGGATGCCGTCTTTGAGCCTCTTACGGATTCTCTTGCCCAGATTATTCAAAAAAGCGGAACCGACTTTTGTCGATACAGCGATGAAGAAAAAGCGGCGGTAGCGGCAAATCTTTCGCTGGCAAAAGCGATTAAAGCGGTCCTCGATACGCCGATATTGACAGAGGACGGTCTTTTGACCGAAGAATCCAATGCCATCATTGCCCCCGTTCAGAATGTAATCGAATCTTATGAAAAAAGCTGAAAAATTTCCTTGTTCCCAATGCGGCGAATGCTGTCGGCATATCAATTTGGTTCCGCAACTGACTCAATTTGACCGGGGCGACGGCATTTGTATCCATCTCCGGCAAAACATCTGCGGCATCTATGAGAACCGGCCGGAAATATGCAGGGTCGATGCAATGTACGAAAAGTATTATCACCATTTGTACTCCCGGGAGGAATTTTACCAGTTGAATCTGGAAGGCTGCCAAAAGTTGCAGAACGAAAAGCATCAAACTTAACAGTAAAAGAAGACAACCCCCGCCGCCTAGTTTTCCGGACAGCGGGGGTTGTCTTACAAATTCAGCAGCATCAGCCCCGCAAAGGCCAGGACCACGCCGATAACCGCCTGGCGGTCGGGCTTCTCCCGGAAGAAAAGCACCGCCATCAACGTGGAATTGATCAGCGACAGCCCGTGGGTCAGCGGGTACAGCCTGGCGGAGTCCACCGTCCGCGCCGCCAGGGTCTTAAAGTATGAGCACCCGAACAGGCACAGCGCCATGATCAGCACATAGACAAAGACCCGCTTTTCCAGCCTCCGGCCCTCCGCCGGGGGCTTTTTCATCAGGACGTATCCGGCCAGCAGAATGGCGAAGGCGAACAGATAGGTATAAAAATTGAACTTCGCCGCCGAGACGCTCCCCGCCGTTTTCACGTACAGCTTCTGGGAAAGGTCCGCGCAGCCGCTGGCAATGCCGCACAGGGCCAGGATCACAACGCCTTTGGCCGTCATCTTCCCCTTCAGGCTGAAATTGTACCCGTACATCATATACGCCGCCGCCAGCAGCACGCCGATCCCCACGACCTGGCTCCACCGGAGGGTTTCGTCGAACCAGACGACTCCCACCCCGATGGGGAGGACCGTCCCCAGCAGCAGAAACACGTCCAGCATCAGGTACGCGCCGGTTTTGGCGCACAGCAGCCAGAACACCACAAACAGCGCCGAGGAAACTGCGGATAGCAGGAAAATCCAGAGCTCCCCCTCCTCCATAGCAAAGGAAACTCCCCCGGCCAGGGCGATGAGGAACCCGAAAACCGTACACAGCAGCATTCTCCCCGCGTTGACCAGGACCGCGTCCCGGTCGCTCCGGAGGTACCCGCTGCTCTTTTTCCCGCAGTACCCCTTGGCATTGCCCAGAAGCACAGAGATGATCGCGTAAAGATAGCCCATTTTCGTCCCGCTTTCCTTTGAGTATGATTGTATGGGGAGGCCGCGTCACGGATTTTCTTTTAAAAATTCCGCCCTCCAGACCACCGGCCCGGTCCGGGAGGTGTCCAAAACCAGCTCCAGAAGACGGTCGGAGCAACGCCCTTCCTTGGGCCGGTATCCCTCCGGCACGTAGAGGAAGACCCGGGAATCGTCTCCTTTGACCACCTGGGACTTTCCTTCCAAAATGAAGCCCGCCGGGTCCCAGCGGACCCACTCCACATCCGCCGCTCCCTGGGTGATGTGCCGGGTCGTGGAGACCAGCTGGGGCCTCCCGGCCAACCGGCGCACGGCGTAGACCCCCGACGCGCCTTTTCCCAAAGAAACGGTAAAATCCTTGTCAAATACGCCCAGCAAGGCCCGGTTCCAGTAATCGAACACCAGATACCTTCCAGCGTCCAACAGCAAATCCTGTTCCAGCGACAGGGAGAACTCTCCCTCGCCCTCCTGCAAATTCAAAACATCCACCACGTTCCAGCTTTCATAAGGCTTGCTGATGAAAAGGTTTATTAGCGCGAACTTCCCGTTGGGTTCCGTCTCCCGGATATCCATGGGGTGGATGTCCATGGTGGGCAGCGCCCGGCGCAGCAGCTCCATGCGGTCCATGGGAAGCTTTGTCAGATCGTCCCCGATGGTGACGGGCAGGCCCAGAAGGGAAATGAAGGAAATCCGGGACTTCGCCTGCTCAAAATCGTTGAATTCCGGGCGGAGCACCACGTTGTCCGGGTCGCAGTACAGCATGACGTTGTGGTAGGGGTACAAGCGCAGGACCCGCCCTACTGTTTCGGAAAGAAACTCCTTCCACCGGAAGACGTCCCCGCCGATCCGCGCCGCGTCAAAGATATGGGCCGCCGTGAGCACCGGACGGTCGTTTTCCCCGGAGCAGGAGAGCATGTAAAAATCCGTGCCCACCGTCTCCCGGGCGACTTGGCAGATGGTCCGGAATGCCTCCTCCGTGGAGATTTCCGGGTGCTTTAAAAGCCCGTGGAACCGGTCGGCCATTTCCAGGGTCAGGGGAAGGCAGTCCCATTTTAAGGCGGAATAGCCCCATTCCCGGACCTTTTGGAACGCCCGGGGAATCAGTTCTTCCACGATGCGCTCATCGGTGATGTCGAAGAAGTACTGCCCACACCAGACCTGCCTTTCCGCGCAGATGGCGTCCTCGAATTCCCGGCAGAGGGCCGTCATGGCGGGTTCGCTGGTGGGGCCCACCCACAGGGCCGGGACAAATCCCAGCCTGCGGATCTCCTCCGCCACATACCCCAGGCCGTGGGGATACCGGACAGGGTCCGGCGAAAAAAAGCTGACGGACTCCGGCGGATGCAGGTTGGGGTTCCCGCTATGGTACCACTCCCAGTCCACCCAAATGGTGTCTGCGCCGTAGTCCTGAAGATACTCCTTCTGCCGCCTTGCGTTTTCCAGGACCGTTTCCTCACATGCGTCAAACTGCACGGCGTACCAGGTCATCCAGCCCGCCGGCGGTTTCGGAAAGGTGTTCCGCTTGTTGATGGGGCGGTAAAGAACCCCAAAACGGGATTCGTAAACATGGCGCAGCACCGCCGCAGAAAATCCTCCCCGCGTTTCGAAGGTATAGGCGTTGCGCTCCCAGGAAAAGCCCAGACAGGTCTTTTTGCTCCCGGATATCCGCAGCGCCTCGTCTGTTTTCCGATCAAACAGGGTATCGTCTGCCGCCGATGCCGCAGGCCCCAGAGCGGACCGCAGATGGCCCCCGCCGCCCTTTCGGTCCAGGGAAACGGCAAAGCAGTCTTCCAGCCGCCCCCAGTTCAGGTCCCCCCGGAAAACCGGGACCATTCCCTCCGGAAGGCCCTCCATCTGGCAGAATATGCCCTCCCGGCTGACGCTGCAAACCAGCCGCACTTCCTCCGGCGCAGTTTCAGGTCCCTGGCGCAGCCGAAGGATCAGCCGGACCCAGGAACCGTGGCGGGGCTGCTCCCACTCATAGTCTGCCTGCCGGAAATCCTCGATCCCAAAAAGCCGCGTTCCGTGCGCGTCCTCCACGGACACCGAAATGTCCCTTGCAATGACCTTGCGATGACCATACAAGCACCCAAAATGACGGGTTTCCGGGCAAATTCGGACCGCATAATCGAAGTATCCCGCATAGGTATTTTCCGGAATCCTATTCATCGGTCCCTCCTTTTTCCAACGGCGTGTTTTTCCAGCATGGCCCTTTCAAAGTGGAGCAGATACGCGGCTTCCCGGTCGATTCTTTCTTCGCAAGGGTCGTCGATCAGGTCCCGGAACACGTGGATATCCCGTCCGACCTCTCCGCCCTGGAGCACAAAGGGCTCCGAAACGATGGGCCCGGTGTAGCCAATCTCCGCCAGAACCCCGAAAATCTCATCCCAATCCAGATGGCCCCGGCCCGGAGCGGTCCGGTTGTTTTCTCCGGTATGGAAATTCCGCAGCCGCTTTCCGCCTACCATGCGGATCGCGTCTGCGATGCTCGTTTCCTCGATGTTCATGTGATAGGTATCCAGAAGCACGCCGATATTGGGGCTGTCCACCCGGGCGACATAGTCCAGGGCCTCCCGAGCCGTGTTGATCAAGCAGGTCTCAAAACGGTTAACGGCCTCCACGCAGTAGGTGACGCCGCATTCTTCTGCGGTTTTCACGATTTCCCGCATGCTTTTAACGCTCTGTTCCAGATACGGCTCCTTGCTGTCCAGAATGACCCCGGGGGTCCCCCAGCCTGCGTAGCTGACTCCGGACAGCAGCCGTCCGCCACCCACCTGAATCTTCCGCAGAATGTCCTGCAAGTACCGGACGCCCCTCTGCCGGACGGTTTCGTCCAGGGAGGAAACATCGTAGTGCGGGTCCAGGCCCAGGCTGTACGTAAGCTGAATCCCCAGGCCGTCCGCCAAGCTTTTCAGGGACCGTATTTTCTCATCCGTCATGTCCAACAGGGGCTGGGCCTGAAATTCCAGAATGTCATAGCCCAGCGCGGCGGCCTTCCGGATATATTTGCAGTGGTCCGCATCCCAGTTTTTCTCCCAGAAATTCATGAAGATTCCCAGCGGGTTCATTTATGTCTTCCTCCTTTATAAAATCTGCGTCTGATACCCCAGGTATTTTGTCAACGCCTCTGCCACAGAAGCCTGCCAGCGGCCCTTTACGATGGCCACATGGTGGCGGTACCCGTTTTCGCAGAGGTATGTCAGCACCTGATCCATGCCTTCCTTTTTCAGCACGACGCCGCATCCGAAGAAATCTTTTCCAACGGGGGCGTCGGTCAGATCGCCCTGGGCTACAAAGGCCCACAGCTGTCCCGCCTCGGTCTTCAAACTGCCAAAGGTCACTTCTCCGGGCAGGATTTTCCCTACGTGGATCCCCGCCCCGGAGCCCTGGCCGTAGCTTTTCCGGAACATGAGATGCTCCTTGACCTGGCCGGGTCCCCCCATAAAGGAGGCCGGTATGGCCGAACAATGGAAAAGGATACACTCATCCGCCTGGGCGCCGTTGTTGTTCACGTCCAGCAGCATTACCGGGGAGTCCGAGGCGAGGCTCAGCGCCCGCATCATCACCGCGTTGCTGACGTCCATTTCACAGGCCGCAGGAATCCCGTGCTCGTTTAGCTCCGCCATGGCCAGACAGGGCGCGATCTGAAGCTGCTGTTCCAGCTCCGGCCAGCACCGAATGGCCACCGCATGGAGCTCCATCTCCTCGATCAAGTCCTTTAAGACCGCCGCCAACCGCGCCATCTGCTCCAGCTTGACCGGCGGATATGCCTCCCAGCCCCGGTACTTCCCAAAGATGCTTTTCTGGAAAGCCACCGCCTCCGGCGGGACCTCCCGCATCCGGGCAAACACCTGGGAAAGGTCCACGGTCTCCACGCCGATCCCCTTGTTCTCCATGGCGATCTCATCGATCCGGACGGTTTTGAAGGCCGTCGTCCGCGCGCCGATGGCGCCGATCCGGAGGCGCTTCATTCCCTTGACCACACGGCAGACCCCCGCAAACACCCGCAGGTCCTCGTCAAACTCCTTGGTCAGGGGATGCACCGTAGGCTGTGCTGTCAGGGAATACCGAATGCCCCGCTGCCGCAGGCAGTTGCACATGGCGATCTTTCCGCAAAGGGCGTCCCTCCGATGGGAAAAATCCATTTTGTCCGGCTCATCGGGGTATGCCTGAACCAAAATGGGGACCGTTACCTCCCGAAGGGCCTCCAAGGCCCCGTTTTCGTCCCCGAAATTCGGCAGACACAGGATAATCCCGTCATACTTCCCTCGATTTTCCTCCAGAAATTCCGCGAACCGCTTTCCTTCCGCAAGGGTCTCCACCCCGCCATACCGGGTAAGGGCCGGGTCCATCATCAAATATTCCAAACCGTTTCTGGAGACCGCCTCCGCCAGCTCCCGCCGGGCGTCTGCGATCAATTCGCCGGGGAAAAAGCCCCGGTTTCCAAAATACAGCGCAAGTCTGATTTTTTCCATAAAACCTTCCTTTCATGCTTACGACGCGCCACGCAAAACCACCTGGATTTCCCGCATCCGGTCAAATCCGCCATGGTCCTGGGGTTCCAGCGGGACTGCGCCCAACTGGAAATGGAACTCCCCGGAGGAAAGCCGGTACGCCTCCTCCAGCTCCGGTCCAACGCTGGCCGAGCCGATCCCGCTCATAAAATAGTCGGTATGGACCACCAACGACCCGCTGCGCCGCAGTTCATAGGGGTGCCTGGCCCTGGTCAGTTCTTCCGGCGTATAATCCGAAACATTCAGGGAAAAGGGCCCTCCGGCGATATACAGACCAACGCCGTCCTCCCGGCGCAGTTCGCAGAAGCGGGTCTGCCAGATGCTGCCGCTTTCCTGGGGGCGCAGATAATAGGGCTGCATTTCTTCCGCCGTGGTACGGTAAAGTCCCATGCTGGAAGCCAGGTGCTTATCGACATAGCTCTCTCCGGGGCCCATTCCATAAAAGGAAACGCCGCGGAATTCTTCGGCCAGCCGCCATTGCAGCCCGAACCGGGGAAGCCAGGCTGGCAGGTCCTCCCGGATCCGTCCGCGAAGGACGATCCCCAGGATGCCTTCCCCGGATACGGTATAGACCAGGCTCCCTGTAATCAAGGGCTTTCTGCCATTCACGCCAAGCTGGAAGGGCGCTTCGATGTTTACCGAATCGCCGTCTCCTTTTTGCAAGCGCACATCCAGGACCTGGGTCAAGGTTCGCCGGTAATCCTCACCGTTTGGCTTTTCCCATATCTGCCGCACGAAGCGGTCGTTGTCGATGGGCGCTCTCCAAATCGCCAGCCGCAGCGGCTCTTGAAAAAGAGGGACCTCTCCGGCCCAAACCTGCTGGATCATTCCGGTTTCGCGGCTGATCCGATAGCGCCATTGCGGGCCTGCAACATCAAAAAAGGCAGAAGTCTCCGCTACGGTCAACGGATGGGCGGGCCGCTTTCCAGCCGCCGGTTTTTCCGGAACGTCCAGCTTTTGCTGCCACTGGTACAGCACATGACTGGCCGGGGCCCAGAGGGTCTCCGCCGCCAAGATCACCCGGATGTTGAGGAAAACCTCTCCCAAAAGCCCCTCTTTCCGGTACGGAAGGGGAAACTCCGCTGTATCCCCCGGAGGGGTCCGGATATTCCGAAGTTCTCCCTTCTGCACAACAACGCCGTCCTGGCAGATTTCCCAGCAAAGCGCAGCGTTCCCCAGGTCGTCTGCATGGCAGCGGTTGGTCAATCGAATGGCGCCGTCTTTCCCGGCGGCTTCAATATTCACCGGCGCATACGCCTGCTTTGCTTCCAAAAGGGCGCTGTGGGGGCTGCGGTCCGGGGAGGTCAGCCCATCGGCGCAGAGATTTCCCTGGTGCGCTTTCTCGCCGAAGTCCCCGCCGTAGCCGTCGTAGACGGTCCCGTCCTTGGCGCGGAGCCGGATGGCGTGATCTGCCCACTCCCAGATGCACCCGCCGCAGAAACGGTCGCTGCTGTAAAAAATATCCCAGTACCGCTTCAGATCGCCGCAGCTGTTTCCCATTGCGTGGCTGTATTCGCAAACGAACAGCGGCCGCTTTTCGTAGGAGCAATCCAAAAACTCCTGAAACCACTGGTACCGCGGGTACATTTTTCCGTATAAGTCCAGATACTCCGCCGTGGATTCCAAATACGCCTGTTCCGCAAAGGAGTGCTGCGTAAAGGCGCTTTCCATGTGGATCAACCGGCTGCTGTCCCGCTGGCGCAGCCATTTGGCCGTCGCTTCCAGGTTTTCCCCCCAGCCGGATTCGTTTCCCAGGGACCAGATCACCACACAGGCGCTGTTTTTGTCCCGCTCCACCATCCGTTCCACCCGGTCCAGAATGGCTTTGCGGTAAAGGGGGTCCTTGGCCAGGGCGTCAAAATCCCCGGCGTACAGGCAGCCGTGGCACTCCAGGTCCGCTTCGTCCACCACATAAAAGCCCAATCGGTCGCACATTTCATAGAACCGCGGATCGCAAGGGTAATGGGCGGTGCGGATGGTATTGATGTTGTGCCGCTTCATCTGGATCAAATCCTTCCAGAGGGCTTCCGGCGGCATCACATATCCCGTTTCCGGATGGGTATCATGGCGGTTGACGCCTTTGAACTTCACCTTTGCGCCATTTATCTCAACGCTGCCCTCCCGGACGCTGATCCTGCGGATGCCGATGCGCTTGCAGAACCATTCCGTCCCGGTCTTCAAAATCAGGGTGTACAGCGTCGGAATCTCCGCCGACCACAACTTTGGGTGAAAAACGGAGAAGGAAAGTGCCCCCGCCTGCTCCTCCGAGGAAGCTCTTTGGAGCAGCCGTCCTTCCGGGTCATACAACGACGCAGTAAGAGTGCCTCCGCACCCCCTACGCTGAAATTCGCAGCAAATCTCCGCCTGATCCAGCGTATCGGACAGCGCCGTCCGGCAGAAAAGGTCCGACAGGCCGCCGCAATCCCGCTCCAACAGGTACACGTCCCGGAAAATGCCGGACATCCGGATTTTATCCTGGTCGTCCAGGTAGCTCCCATCGCACCACTTTAACACGCATACAGCGATGAGGTTCTCGCCCTCCCGCAACAATCCGGTGACATCGAAGGAGCTTTCCGCGTGAGGGACCTGGCTGTACCCCGCAAAAACGCCGTTGAGCCACAGATAAAAGCAGGCGTCCACGCCCTCAAAGACCAGGTAATACTCCTTGCCCTCCTTTTTATGAACCGTCACGGTCCGGCGGTAAAGCCCCGCCGGATTCACCCGGGGCACCCGGGGCGGATCGTACAAAAAAGGGTAGGGGGAGGTCAGGTATTGGGCGGTATCATAGCCGTTGGTCTGCCACATCCCCGGCACAGAAATGGCGCCCCACTGGGAATCGTCGTATTCCATCTCCCAGAAGGCTTCCTCCGCCTCCAGAACCGACGGACAAAACCGGAAACGCCATGTCCCGTTGAGGGAATGGAAAAACTCCGAGGACTCCCGGCCCCCTCTCTGCGCCTCCTCCTGGCTCCCGTAGGGGATGAGGTACGCCGCCGGTTTTTCGGTCCCCACATGAAGCGCCGTAGGGTCTTCCCAGTATTTTTTCGGAAAAAGCATGCCGATCCCTCCGTTTCTATGGCCTTAGTCCAGATGCAGGACCACGCCTTGCTCGGTCAGCCGCTGCTGTAGGTCTCGGATGCGGATATCCGCAACGCGGCCTTTCAGCATAGCCGCCGCCGTTCCGGCTGCTTCTCCGGTGACGGCGCAGGCCGGGATCACCCGGGAAATCTCCCACATGGCGTCTGTGGCCGAGAAGCACCGGCCTGCTGTCAGCAGGTTCTCCACCTCTATCCCATGGAGGCAGGAAAAGGGAATCTCATATACCGGCCCCTTGGTCCGCCAGTTGCCGATCATTCCCACGGAATCCTGAAAGCGCCTTTTGTCGTCTGTCAGGTCCAGCTCCCGCGGCCCCGCCAGCCGCCGGGTCATCCGCAGCTGGGGGATGGTGGGGACCGAAACCGGCACGATGTCCGGAAGCTCCTCCCGCCGGGCCAAAACGTCATGGAGGATGCTGTGGTGGGCCGTGACGATCATCTCCGTATTATCCCTGGCGTCCAATCCGCTGTAATAGCGGGGCTCCCCGGAAGGCTTCGGCCGTACGGTTTCCCCCGGAAGGTCCACAAAGCCTTGCATTTTCAGCGCGTAACGGCCATTGGCAAAGTAGTAGTACCAGGCCGCGTCTACGTTTTTCCCGAAGCAGTGGGTCGTTTCGCCGCTGTAAGCGCAGATGTCTGCATTTCCGGTGGCGTCCACCACGGCGTTGGCCGTGATGGCGGTCCGGCCGTCGATGTTTTCGACAACCACCGCCTGTATCTTCCGGCCCTCCTTCAAAACGCCGCATATCCGGGTGTCATACAGCAGCTTCACCCCGGCCTGCAAAAGCAGCCGCTCCACCGTGATGGCAAAGAGGTACGGGTTGTACTGGGCCTGGAACCGCTGCGCCTTCTTTTCCTCCAGCGTCCCGTTTTCCAGCCATGGCCGGGGATAAAACCGCTCGCAGCCGTACTGGATGGACAGCCGCAGCAGCTCCTCGGCGATGCCGAAACTGACCTGGCGGCCCATTCCGTCGCACAGGGGCAGATAAATCGTCACCAGCCCCAGGGTGCCCAGTCCGCCCAACAGGCACTGCTTTTCCACAAGTGTCACCCGTGCGCCGTTCCGGGCCGCTGCCAGCGCCGCCGCAATCCCCGCCACGCCGCCTCCGGCCACCAGCACGTCGCAGTCATGGGCGACCCGCAGCCGCCGTTCCTGTTCGGTAATCCACTCCATGGGATACCACCTCGCTTTCTTCGCAAATTGCCCGGCAAGGATTTTCCTCTCACCGTTCATTAGACCTTCGCCGCCGAACCGCTGTCCCGACGATAATCGCAGACCCGGATCCCGTAAATCGCCTTGAACTTCTTCCGGAAGCTGGAATCATCGATATACCCCACCATCTGGACGATCTCCTTCATGGGAAGTTCAGTCTCCCGAAGGAGCCGACAGGCTTTTTCCATTCGGAACCGGGTGAGGTAGTCGATGTAGGACATCCCGGTCCTGGACTTAAATAACCGGCTGAGATATGCCTTGTTCATGCCGATGTGCCGGGCCACCAAGTCTGCGGAGAGGTTGCTGTCGGCGTAGTTGGCCTCGATAAAACAGACCGCTTCCCGGATGAATTCGTCTGAATTCACCGTGTAGCTGCATAGCCGCTGAATGGCTTTTTTCGCCCCGACGGCAAAATCCTTTTCCTTCCCGGGGTCCAGCTTCAAGGTCTCGCCGATGGCCGGGTCCGTCGTGTTGCCGAAGGTCTTCTGAGCCTCGGCGATAATTACATGCAGAATTTCATACCGCAGATACCGCTTGTGCTCGCTTAAACACGCGCTGATGGAGATCCGCCGGTTCATGGTCGTGAAAAGCCGAAGGGACTCCTCCTCGTTTCGTTTGGCCAGGGCCTCCTGAAACAGTTCCAGGCTGTCCTTTTCGTAATTCAGCACCAGCTGAAGGCTTTCCGAGGAGACGTCCCAGCAGCAGATATCCTCCTGCTTCCGGGCGCCCGGCTGGAGGGATTCTTCCGTCAGTTCCAGGACCTCCTGGTAAGCGTACCGGGCCATTTCCAGGTCCTGATAGGTTCGGCTGATCTTCGCCTGGGCCTGCTCCATTCCCAGTTCTTTCAGGATGGCGCAGATATGCGCCGCCAGCTCCAGCCGGTTTTGCTTGGTGAAATCCGGGTGGGGGAGCTCTGCAAACAGCATCACCATTTGCCGCTCATGAAAATTCTTCACGATATAGAGGTCCGATTGCACATACTCCTCAAAAGCCTCCAGGACCGCCGGGTCGGGGATGGGCACGCAGATGACGCAGAAATGCTCCTCCAGCAGGCTGATCCCACAGGCTGCCGCGATTTTATTAAAGTCTTCCCGACGGGAAAAAAGGCCGTAAAAGAGCATCTGGGTAATCTGCTGCTTTAAAATTTCCAGATATTCCCTGGACCGGACCCGGCTGTCGGCGGTCTCCTGCAGATTGCTCCGGATCAGGGAACGCAGATTGGTATACTCGTCCCTTCGCCGGTTTCCGGCGGCTTCATCGCCTTTCGCCACGGTTTCCAGTTGGCCGATCCGCTTGAGCCGGTCCTTGCTCTGCCAGAGGGAGAGCAGCATGGACAGCAATAACCCCAAGGCGATGATCACCAGATTCCAGACCTGATTGTTCCGGACATCCGCCAGAAATATCTGCCGCGGATACTGAAAATCCACCTGGATGCCGCTTAAAGAAGCGGTCCCGCTTAACGAAACCTGCTCCCGAGTACCGGCGGATTCCCGGTACTGCTCCCCGGATATCCGCTGGTACCTTCCGCCTTCCCACTGAAAACACGCCTCGGAACCGCCGGAGGTCAGCCGGAGGAGAACATTCTCCGTATCCGAAAAGCGGGGGAACATCTCCGTCAGCTTGTCATAGGAAATGCAGAAGTTGATGGAGGTTTCCGTCTGGACCCTTTGGAAAAAGATAGGATAGTGGAGCAAAAAGCATCCGCCGGTTCCTTGCCCGCTTAAAAACACAGAGGAATACCGTCCCGATTCGATGGCGGCCAGCCCCATTTCTGTACTGGGGGCGTCGCAGCCCAAAAATTGCGCAAAATAGGTGTCCGCGTGGGTGTAACCGTTTAGGGAATAAATTTCCTCCGTGCGATAGTATAAAAAGAAATCCGTGATGGTGCTGTCCAGGGTCCCCGCATCCCGCATAATGGCAATGCCCGTCTGGGCGTTTCCATAGCTGCTCAGCATGTTCTTGGCGGACAGCGGCGTTTTGTTGGCAATGAGGGTCCCCCGGTCAAAATAGGAGCTGTACAGGCCGTCCATTTTTTCGGCCACCGCCTCCAATTGGGCGTTGACGGCGGCCCGTTCTTTTTCCGCCAAAGCCTGCAAGGTGAGTTGGGACACCAAAAGGCTCAGCAGAAACACCGGAAGAAGGATCATCACATAGGAAAGCGTAAACTTGGCGATGGACTTTGATTGGCTGGACATAGCGGTCTTCATCCTTTCCTACCGATCCTCCGGCTATTGACGGGGCGCAACCGCAGAGGGACGATACCCGCCCATCTGCGGTTGCGGCAGTAAAACTCAGTGGTACATCCGGGAATAGGCCGCCTGGGCGTATGAAAGAACATCCTGAAGCCCCATCTGGTCCATGGTAGCCAGGAACTCGTCCCAACCGGCGTCTATATCGGTCACGCCTGTGACAAAGTTAGACCGCGCCGTGGAAATATAGGTGGAGATATCGGACTGCCGGGTGCTCATGGCTTCCATCTCCTCCTTGGTCTGCACCAGAAGCGGGAAGACTTCCTGGGACTTCACCCGGTTGAGGGCCTTCTGCACCTTGGCGTTGGTGACGTAGTTGCCGTCTGTTCCGTTGTTGATGATGTCCTCCAACTGGCTGTCCGACGCGCCGGAAATGAACTGCTTGGTGAAGTTCAGCTGGTAGTCGGCAAAGGCATTGGCAATCTGCACGGTGTAGGAAAACGCCGAGGCGTCGGTGACGCTTTCGTCGTAAAAGCCCTTGGAGGAAGGAATCTGGTTGCCGTACCCGTCGTCCACGTACTGGAAGGTCTTGCCCTCCTCGCCGAACTTGAAGAAAATCGCGCCTTCCTGGGTGTACTGGTAGTCCAGCAGCCGGCAAATAGCTTCGGCGTACTTCGTGTTGGCATTGATCAGCGTGTGGGCTCCGGAGGTCACGGTGGTATACAGCGGGAAGATGATCTCATCAGTGTACTGGGAAGTGGTCCCGGCGAAGAAGTCCCAGTCCTTCAGTTCTTCTGTGTCCGTGCTTTTCAGAGGAGTGCTCAGAGTATCGCTCCAGTGGGAGAACAGGCCCACCTTGTCCGACGCCAGCTTCTGGTTATACTCCTCATCGGTCTGGATAAAGCAGGTGTTGTCCAGGAGCTGTTCCTCATACAGCTTGTGCAGGAACTTCAGATAATCCTTGTAGGCGTCGGTGGTCTCCGCCAGATACACGTTGCCGTCCTGGTCCGCTTGCAGGAGATAATCCGTGGCGCTGCTGTAAATTCCAAAGGCGGCCCGCAGCACCCACAGCATCCGCTGTCCGCAGTTGGTGTTGTAGGAGAGGGGAATCTCGTCGTTGGGGTCGCCGTTGCCGTTGGCGTCCTGCTCCTTAAAGGCTTTCAGCACGTCGTAGAGTTCCTCCACCGTCGTCGGCATTTCCTTCCCCACGTTTTTCAGCCACCGGGTGTTGATCCAGGTTTGGTCGTTGGCGCAGGCCAGGTCCGTGTCTTTAAACTTGGTCAGGCCGTAGATAGCCCCGTCCTCTGCGGTTTCATACTCGGCTACCAGGGGCTTTTCCTCCAGCATCTTGGTGAAGTTGGGCATCAGGTCCGCGTATTGCAGGATGTCCGCGAAATACCCCTGGCTCCCCCAGATGTTGGCGTCCGACCGGCTGATACTGGCAGAGACCAGAAGGTCCGGCAGAGCGTTGCTGGCCAGCATCAGGGTCAGCTGGGACCTCCATGCGTCGCCCATGTAGTCCGTACATTCCATCTTGATGCCCATTTTCTCCTCAATGGCCTTGACGACGTACTTTTCCTGCCAGTTTCCGGCCACCTGGGTGCTGTGCATCCCGGCCACCGTAATGGTGATGGGCTCGTTACAGATCGGGAAGCCGGTCTTGTTGTAGTACAGCGCTTCCTCCGCTCCGGAGGATACCGCCGAAGAAGGGGCGCTTTCCGAAGAAGCAGGAGAAGACGAAACTGGGGCCGTCCCGGTACAAGCCGTGGCAGAAAGGGCTGTCAGCGCTGCCAGTACCAGACCCAACGATTTTTTGAGCTTTGTGTTTTTCATGGGTTCTTGCCTCCAAAATATATTTTTCGCCGCAGAATTTCGGTGTCAGAGCCTTACCGGTCAGGCCCCCGCCGTTTTGCGCCTGCTCCTATTCCCATTATAGCAAATCGAACATTCGGCGCAAAGCCGTCTTTCCAAATTTCCCCGGCAAAATGACGAGAGAACTTACCCCTTGACCGCTCCAATCATAACGCCTTTTGCAAAAAACTTTTGCAGGAAGGGGTAGAGGATCAACATCGGCAGCGTTGACACCACGATAACGCCGTACTTGACTAGGTTGGCGGTTTCCGCCTCCTGCAGCATGGCGGCCATCTCCTCTGCCGACAGCGTACCGGACTCCATGGCCGCGCTTGCGAAGGTGCTGAGGGAGAGAATCTCCCGCAAAAATACCTGCAAGGGGTACAGGGCGCGGTCCTTGATGTAGATCATCGCGCCGAAGTAGCTGTTCCAGTGACCGACGCCGTAGTACAGCGCCATAACCACGACAATGGGCGCCGACAACGGCAAAACGACTTTGGTAAAGAGTTTAAAGTCGCTGCACCCATCCAAAAAAGCGGCCTCGTGCAGCTCCCAGGGAATGGTGGAGGAGAAAAAGGTCCGGGAAACGATCAGGTTATAGGTCGATACCGCCCCCGGAAGCAGCAGCACCCACCGGGTATTGATGAGTCCCAGCATCCGAAGGTTCATGTAGTTGGGGATCAAGCCGCCGCCGATGTACATGGTGATCAGGAACAACGTCATAACGATGCCGTTTCCCGGAACGTCCCTCCGGGAAAGCCCGTAAGCGCAGGTCAGCGTCACCGCCAGGTTGATGATGGTTCCTACAAAGGTATAGAACAGGGTATTGGCGTATCCGGTCCAAATCTCTGCGTATTGCAGGATGTACTGATACCCGCGGAGAGTGAGTCCTACCGGCCATAGGATCATTTTTCCGGCGGACACCGCCACCGGGTCGCTGACCGAAGCGCTTACGACGAACAGCAGAGGGTACAGCGTAATGACGGAAAACAGAATCAGCAGTATACTGTTGATCACGCCGAAGACGCGGTCTTCTCTGCACATGCGAATACTTTTTTTCAACGCGGCCCCTCCTTTACCACAGACCGATTTTGCCGGCTTTTTTGGAGACGACGTTTGCAAGGATCAAAATCGTCGAGTTCACCAGGGAATTGAACAATCCGGCGGCGGTGGAAAATGAAAAGTCATTCTGGACCAGGCCGGTCCGGTAGACATAGGTGGAAATCACCTCCGACGCGCTTAGATTGGAGCTGTTTTGCAGCGCGAAAACCTTCTCGTAGCCTACGCTCAGCAAAGACCCGCACCGAAGGATGAACAGGATCACAATGGTCGGCACCAGCACGGGAAAATTGATGTGGATGATCTTTTGCAGCCGGGTGGCCCCGTCGATCTCCGCCGCCTCCAGCAGAGAGCTGTCCACCCCGGAAAGCGCCGCAATGTACACGATGGCGCCCCACCCGGTTCCTTGCCAAATGCCGCTGATTACATAAATCCACTTGAACATTCCGGGTTTGGCGATAAAGTAAACGGACTCCTGCCCGATTGCGTTTAAGAAGTGGTTGACGATGCCGGTGGTGGGGTTCAGAAACAAGATGATCATACCGCACAGCACCACCGTGGAGATGAAGTGGGGCGCATAGGAAATGGTCTGGAACAGGCGCTTCCGCCCGGAACTTTGAATCTCATTGGCCATCAGCGCCAGAAGAATGGGGAAGGGGAAACCGACCACCAGCGCCAAAAGGCTGATGGAAAGCGTATTTTTCAGGATGATAGGGAACCAGTAGGAATGGAACAGATTTCGGAAGTTTTCAAAGCCCACCCAGGGGCTCCCGAAAATCCCATCCCGGAAGTTATAATTCTTAAAGGCGATGACGATCCCGTACATGGGTACATAGCGAAAGATCACCAGCGCGGCCACCGCCGGCAGCATCATCAGATAGATCTGCCACCGGTTCTTTATCCTCCGTATCCGAATGGAACGGGCCCGCTTTGCTCTCGCCCGTTCGTCCGTGGCGACTGACAACATGGAACTCCTCCTTCTGCTGCGTCTGACGCAGCCTGACCGTTTATCAAAGCAGCTTCATTGTAGCACGGGGTATTTTCCGGCACAACAGGTGAGATTCACCGCGGAAACCGCCCGCTTCCCGCCGAATTCCCGGAAATCCCGCCGGTTTTCCGCCTTTTCCCGGCAAAAAATCATATTTGACCTGTCCGCGACCGCCCAGAGCCGGTCATCGACGCTGAATCCGGAAGGTCTCCCGGTTATAATCCACCGTCACCACGGTCCCGTTGGAATAGGTGGTGCAATAGATGCCGTCAGCCAGCTTCTGGTGGCTCTCGATAAAGGCGTACCGCTCCGGCTCCAGCCTTGCGTAGTCCTCCGCCATGGCCTGGATTTTTTGGATACTGGTCCGGAGGTGCTCCTCCGTATCGCAGAGCATGTCCTCGTCGCCCATCCACCGGTTGTCCGAGGCAAAATTCGCGTTGAAGCACACCAGGGGCCTTCCTCCCAGCTCAAAGTACTTCAGTCGGTTCCGGGCGCCCTTGGCCCCATAATTTAGCGTATAGGTACAGGGGTTGTATAGGATGATTCCGTGGTATACCATCTGCCAGAAGGGCACCAATTCATCGCAGAGCGGGGCCAGGGGCTTCCCCACGGCAAATTGGGGATACAGCACGGCGTCCATCTCCGCTGCGGCAAAATCGTAGCCGGATTCCGAAGAAAACCCGCCGAACAGCTCCCGGCTCAGTTTCATGGTCTTCCGATACCACTCCCCGGACTGGCGGCGGGTCAGGGGGTGGTTCTTGTCGTAACACTTCAGGACCGGAAGAATGGTGATTACGTCGATGTAGTGGATTCCCTGGAACCCCAGCTCTTTCAGCTTCGGCTGGTTGACCTGCTCGAACCGCTCATACTGCCGTCTGGGGCAGATTTTGTACGGTCTGCCGCCGGACCAGCAGTAGGGCCGGGCATAGAGCCCGCCGTCCTTGGTCTTGAGCAGATATTCCTCGTCAAAGCAGTCGGCAATCGTATAGGCCGCCGTGGCGTCGTCGTGGCACACGATGTTATACCCCAGAGCTTTGGTCCGGCGAATCAGCTCCCGGAGCTTCTCCTCACCGCCCAACCGGGGGTCCGGCGGGAAAATCTGCGGAAAACGGCCGTCGTGGCCGCCGTAATTCCACCCTACCAGGCAGAGCTCCGCACTCCGGACCCCGCTGGCGTACAGCGCCTCCGCGATCCGCCCCGCCTGCGCAAAGGTGCAGGCCACGTGCATGGGCGGTTCCGTCTCCGGCGTCTGGTTCTCCACGGGGCTTGGGGCAGGCTTCCACCCCATCCGGATGCGGACGGAAATGCCCTCTGCGCTCCGCTTGAGCCTTGGGTCCGCCTCCACCCGCTCCTTCAGGGGCACACAGCCCCCTGCGGTCAGCTGGTACCGGCGGTATTCCCGCGCCATGGCGCTGTAACTCCCATCCCGCAGGAAGTGATATTCCACCCGGATGTCCTCCTCCGGCGCATCCCCGTCTATGAAAAAGCGGGGGTAGGCAGCGTAACCCCCGTCCTTTACGGTGAGGACCATGCCGAAATCCAGCCGCATCCCGGTGACGATGCCCAGGATGCCGTCTTCGCCGCGGTTCCACCCATAGCACGCCACTGCGGAAAAGCTGCGGCTCATCTCCCCGTCCTCTCTGGCGGTGAACCGGGTGAGCAGCGTCCCATCCACATTCATGTCCGTAATAAAGTACCCCGGATCCCCGGCTTTTGCGGTGAAATAGTCGTACAGAAAATCGATATACGCCGCCTGTTCCCCCACCCGCTCCTTGGGCAAGGTGCAGACCTGCACGTTCCCGTCCTCCGAAAGCAGTACGTCCACGATTTCTTCCCGCCGGTCCTCGTATACAATCCGCGCCTTCATCTTTCTCCTCCTTTGGCTTTGCTGCCATCATTATAGAAGCCGCGGCCAGACCGGTCAACGGGTGATTTTTTCAGGGGCCGTGCCGGAAAATCCCTCTTGCACAGCCGCCGCCCGGACCAGAAGGCCGTCCTTTATGAAAATCGCCTGGGTCTTCCTCTCCCCTTCATAGAAAAACGCGCAGGCCCGGTCTGCCCGCAGCCTGCGCGTTTTGTGATATTCCAATGGATTCCCCCAAAAAGCAAAGACCGCCTGCCGCAGGAAAGACGCGGCAGGCGGATTTTTCACCGGTGGGACAGCTGATACGAAACCGAGGCGTTGAAGTCGTTGATGGCGGCGGTGTTGACGTTGACGGCGCTTTCCAGGCTGCTGATGTCCTGGGAAATCCCGGCCAGCAGGCCGTTGGTCGCCTGAATGGCGGCGACAATCTCATACTGCAGCTGCCGGATCTCATCCAGCTCGACAACGATCTGGGAAAGCTGCGTAATGATCTGGTTGGCGCGGAGCTCCCGCTCGAACAGGTTGTAGGCTCCGTCGGGGCCGTCCAGGGTGCTGCACCGGCCGGTCTCCAGGTACTCGTGGATCTGGGTGACTGCCACGAAATTCCGGTACTTGGGGTGGATCACATTCTGGGCATAGTGCCGTTCCAGCTCCTCCCGGACTTTGGCCTCCATCGGCGCGATTTCCTGCCCGGCACGGACACAGTAGGCCTCGATGCCCTGCTCCTTGGCCAGGATGGCATTGCGTTGGTCCAAGGCCTCCTCGTAGGAGGCTTTCGCCGTCCAATAGTCCTCGCCCCAGGGCAGATGATTCAGGCCGTGCAGAATCCCCCAAATCAGAAAAAGCACAAAGGCTGCAATGCCGCAATACACCGAGTATCGAATAAAATAGGGCTTGAACTCCTTGATCTTCTCAAATCCCCAGAGAAGGAAGGTGATCAAAAAGCCGCCCACGACACCTACCAACGCACAGCCAAAAATGAGAGAGAATAGCCCCTTGATATCCGAAAACGTGAACTTGAGATTCAGCAGAATCACATGGATGGCCATGGAAGCGAGCCCTTCCTTTTTGGGCGCATTTTTCTCCCGGAGGTACCCGTTGGGAGGGGAGGTATAGACTTCCCCCTCGGGCTCCCCGACGTAGGACAGCCGGATTCCCACATACTGAGGGCGCGTGCCGGGAAGGTAATGGTCGCGAGGGAACTTGTCCCCGTACTGATAGTGCCCGGGGCTGCGGGATTCCTCCGTGACCTGACTGGCCACGGTTTGCTGGAGCAGGTCCTTGGTCTGCTCGTAGGAATAGAGCATGCTTTCCAGGTCGGCGGCGCGCTTCAGGTACTCCTTCAGCTCCGCCCCTGTTTTTTCCGCCATGGAAATTCCTCCTTTTGTCATCGGCATCGCCGAAAATCCTTTATTTTGCGCGTTACACAAAACAGGCTCCCTTTCACGGACGAATGTGCCACGAAAAGGAGCCGGTTTCCAGAATTGGAGCTACTGAGGGGACTCGAACCCCTGACCTGCTGATTACGAATCAGCTGCTCTACCAACTGAGCCACAGTAGCATATTCGATTCATCCCCGAAGGGAGACGAGCAAAATCTGTTATTCAGTATAGCAGATTTTGCTCGTTTTGTAAAGAGCTATTTCACAAGAAACGCCAGAAAACGGCATTCTTTTCCGTCCACCGCGATCATGCCGTGGGGCTTGCTGGAATCGTAGTAGATGGCGTCGCCCTCGGAGAGGATTTTCTCCTTGCCGTTGACCACCACTTTCAGCGTCCCGGACAGGATGTAGTCGAACTCCTGGCCATCGTGCTGGCTCAGGGCGATGGGGGCGTCCTGCTGGCTCTCAACAAAGGGGGCCACCACCAGGTAGGGGTCCGCCAGCTTGCCGCTGAACTTGTACGCCAGGTGCTGGTAGGCGAAGCTCTCCCGGCGGTGGACCGACAGGCCCTGGCCCTTCCGCACCACGGAGTAGGATTTCAGCCGGGGGCCGCTGCCGCTGAGCAGGTCGATGATGTCCACGCCGAACTTGTCGGCGCACTTACCCAGAAAGGTCACGGAGAAGTCCTTCTCCCCGGCCTCCCGCAGGGCGTATTCCTCCGGGGAGACGTTGGTGGCCTCCGCCATCTCCTCCACCGAAAATTCCATGATCTCCCGCAGGCCGCGAAGGCGCTCGGCGATCTCTTTGATGTTTTCGTTCATTGTCATTCCCTCGTTTCCGCAGAAAAATCCGGTTGCAGAACTCTGCTGGTTCCAGTATACCACAGTCCGGCCAAAAAATCAATGACAGCCCGCAGCAAAAGAAAAGGCCAGCGCCTCCCGACGCTGGCCGGTCACCGTCAGTCGGCGTTCTGCCACCCGACCCGGGGATTCCTCATCTTGAACTCATAGGTGATTCTGGCAACATGCATCTCCAGCATGTTCACAGTAAGAGTGCAGATCGTTTTTTCTCCATCGTCCCATTCTTCATGCCAGCTTAAACTCGTGCCTTCCTTCATGGCATCTACGATTTTGCTTAAAAAATCCTCCAATGTAAGGCGATGTAGAATTCCCGGATAGGTCGTAGGCTCTCCATAGGCCGCCGTGATCTTTTTCACAAGGCCGTCGATATAGCCGGGAAGTTCTTCCGCATCCGTGACATGGCTTATGAACAGCACGCCGTAAAAGGTGTCTTTGTTCTCTTTCGATATGTCGAAAAGCAGCTCCTCATAGAAATCCTTTCCTTCGATTGACACGGGCTCCGGCAGTTCCCACCAACCCAGCGTGTCCCCTCTGTAATAGAGGTCGCTTTCTTCCAGCTGGAATTCTGCCAATACGTCCGGCATTTTTTTACGATAGAGGGCTTCTATGGCGGACCGCTGCTCCCCGGTATACAGCCACTTTCCGTCCTCGTCCTTTTTTTGGCAGCCGGAAAACGAGATGGAAATCAGCAGGAGCAGCACGCAGAAAACGGAACCGGCACGCTGTTTTTTGTGAGATGAGATCATGGGACTCTCCTTTCATTTCATCCAATGTCATTTGTTATCAGCAGCATCCTTTATGGTTAAACTTTACCATGAAATACTGTCATTTGTCAAGATGTTTCATTTGAAACGTCAATGGTCCGTCTATGCCCTCCTTCTGCCGACTTTTCTTCTTCCGCTGCCATAACAGGATGTTTGACAAATCGGCCCTTTCCGTCTTGACAACCGCCGGAAAACGTGTATAATAAAACTGTACCAAATGATACACTTTACTCCTTGTGCGGCGGGTGTGCGGACAGGCGCGCCCGCCGGAATCCGGAAGGGAGGACTCCCCATGACCAACGTCCCCTGGCTGGACGCCTGCTGCGCCTCGCCCTTGTTCCGGGACCTCCCCCGGGAACGGACGGCGGCCCTTCTGGAGGGCCGGGCAGAGCTCCGGAATTTTTCCCGGGGCCAGGATCTGGACGGATACCTCCGGAAGCTGGGCATCGTCGCCGAAGGGCGGCTGGCCGTATACAACGCCGGAGGAGCCCTGCTCAACCAGCTGCGCTCCGGGGATATGTTCGGAGTGTCCACGGTGTTCACCGGCTACAGCTCCCACATCACCCGGATCTCGGCGGCGGTGAACTCCGCCGCGGTCCTCATCGGGGAGGAGGAGCTGGCGACCATTTTCGCCGAGGATTTCTCCGTCAACCGCAGCTACCTGGCCTTCCTCACCGACCGGATCCGATTCCTCAATTGGAAGATCGACCTGTTCTCCGCCTCCACCGCCCAGCAGAAGCTGCGGCTTTACCTTCTCCACCTCCGGAAAGAGGGGAGCGAGGTCACGGTGGAGCCCCTGGCCCGGCTGGGACACACTCTGGGCATGGGAAGGGCCTCCCTTTACCGGGTCATCGAGAAGCTGGAAGGGGAGGGCGTCATCAAACGGATGGAACGGAACCGCTGGCAGGTAGACTGGGAGCGGCTCTGCGCAGAATAACTGACCAAAGAAAGAGGCATCGCAATGAAACACAGTAAGCTTTTGGCATTTTTCACCGCCGCCGTTCTGGCCGCGGCAGTCTTTACCGGATGCGGCGGAAACGCCGGGTCCTCCACTCCCTCCTCGGAACCCGCTTCCGAAGTCTCCTCCGAGGTTTCCTCTGAAGTCTCCTCCGAGCCCGTCTCCGCCCCGGAGAGCAGCGAGGAGACCGACCCCATCCCTGACGTGGCGGTCAGCGTAGCCGGCTTGAAGGGCCCCACCGGCCTTGGCATGGTCAAGATGATGGAGGACAGCGCCAACGCCGAATCCACCCCCTACACCTTCACCCTCTCCGGCGCCCCCGACGAGGTGGTGAGCAAGATCTCCACCGGTGAGCTGGACATCGCATCGGTTCCCTCCAACCTGGCGGCCGCTCTCTGGAATAAGACCCAGGGAGGCGTTAAGGTCCTGGGGGTCAACGCCCTGGGCGTCCTCTATCTGGTGACCAAAGGGGAGGAGATCAACTCCATCGCCGACCTGAAGGGCAAGACCATCATCTCCAGCGGCAAGGGCACCACCGCCCAGTACACCGTGGAGTACCTCTTAAAGGCCAACGGCATCGACCCCGAAACCGACGTGACCATCGACTATAAGGCCGAGCACGCCGAAGCCGCCTCCGCCATTGCTTCTGCGGAGACCGCCGTGGCGGTGCTGCCCCAGCCCTTTGTCACCACCGTGACCATGCAGAACGCCGACGTCTCCATTGCCCTGGACCTCTCCGCCGAGTGGGAGAAGGCCACCGGCAAAAAGCTCCCCATGGGCGTCATCATCGGCCGCACCGAGTTTGTGGAGGCCCATCCCGACGCGGTCAATGCATTTTTGGATCAGTACGCCGCCTCTGCGGAGTACGTCAACGCCAACCCCGCCGAAGCCGCGGTCCTGTCGGAAAAATTCGACCTGATCAAAGCCGCTGTGGCGGAAAAAGCCATCCCCTACTGCAACATCGTCTGCCTGGAAGGGGAGGAGATGAAGTCCGCCCTGGGCGACTTTCTGCAGATCCTTTTCGACTTTGAACCCAAGACCATTGGAGGGACGATTCCCGGTGACGACTTCTACTACGCACGGTAAGGTCTCCCAAGGGCTTCTTCGAAAAACGGCGCGAGGTCTCCTCGTCGCCGTTTTTTGGCTTGCTTTGTGGGAGATCGCCTGGCTGGCCATGAAAAACGACCTGCTCATGGTCTCCCCCCAGGCCGTGGCCCAGCGGCTCCTGGAGCTGGCCGGGACCGGCAGGTTCTGGGGGACCGTGGGGACCTCCCTGGGCCGGGTGCTCCTGGGATACCTCATGGGCACGGCGGCGGGGGTGCTCCTGGGGGCCGCCGGAGGCTGGCGGCCTGCGCTCCACGCCTTGCTGAGCCCCATGCTGGCCGTGGTCAAGGCCGCGCCGGTGACGTCCTTTGTCATTCTGGCCCTGGTCTGGATCAAGTCCTACAACCTGTCGGTGTTCATCTCCTTTCTGGTGGTGTTCCCGCCGGTGTACATGAGCGTTTACAACGGTGTCCGGGGGGCCGACCCGGCCCTTCTGGAGGTGGCCCATGTCTACCGGTTCTCCCGGTGGAAGACCCTGCGGCTCTGCTACCTCCCCGCCGTGGCGCCCCTGTTCCGGACGGCGGTGTCCACAGCGGTGGGCTTCGCCTGGAAGGCGGGCATCGCCGGGGAGGTCTTAGCCTTGCCCAAGGTGGGCATCGGCACCATGCTCCGGGACGCCAAGGTCTATCTGGAGACTCTGGACGTCTTCTGCTGGACCGCCGTGACCATCCTTTTGAGCCTGCTGGTGGAAAAACTGGTGCTGCGGCTGGCCAAAGGCCCCGCCCGGAAGGAGGAATCCGCATGCCCATTGCCGTAACCGGCCTGACCAAGCGCTTCGGCGGCAAGGTGGTTCTGGACCGGTTCACCTACGCCTTCCCGGAGACCGGAGCCGTTGCCCTGATGGGCCCCTCCGGAGTGGGGAAAACCACCCTGTTCCGCATTCTTCTGGGTCTGGAACGCCCGGATTCCGGCACGGTGTCCGGGATGGACGGGAAAAGCGTCTCTGTGGTCTTTCAGGAGGACCGGCTGTTCCCCGGGCTGACGGTTTTGCAAAATGCCGAGGTTGCCGGCTCCGGCGGCGCGGAATGGCTGGCCCGTTTGGGTCTGGGGGAGGAGCTGAACGCCCGTCCGGACAGCCTCAGCGGCGGAATGCGGCGGCGGGTGGCTCTGGCCCGGGCCCTCTGCCGGGACGGGGAGATTTTTCTCCTGGATGAGCCCTTTCAGGGGCTGGACCCCGCCCGGAAGCGGGAAGTTTTGGAGCTTTTCCGGGAGCTGAAGTCCCGGAAGTTCCTCCTCCTCATCACCCACGACCCGGAGGAGGCCGCCTTTCTGGCCGACGAGGTGGTCCACCTGGGCCCCGGCGGAAAAAAATTGCCCGATGCAACCGCCGGTTGACAAAAAATCAAGGGCAATTGGTGGTTGTCAACCGGATTTTCTGCTATAATCGTCTTAGAAAATCACCTTCAGGGAGGAATTCACATGATTCTGGCAGAAAAAATCGCGGCCCTTCGGAAGAAGAACGGCTGGTCCCAGGAGGACCTGGCCATGGAGCTCAACGTGTCCCGGCAGTCGGTGTCCAAGTGGGAGAGCGCGGCCTCCATCCCGGACCTGGACAAAATTTTGCAGCTGAGCAGGATTTTCGGCGTGAGCACCGACTATTTATTGAAAGACGACGCCCCGGAAGCCCCTTCCCCCGACGCCTACACCCCGGACGAGACCCCCGCCGTCACCCTGGACCAGGCCAACGCCTTTCTCCGGGCCAACGCCAGGGCCGCCTGGAAGATCGCCGGAGGGACGGTGGCCTGCATCCTGTCGCCCATTCTGCTGATCCTGCTGGGGGGCCTGGCGGACCGGGGGACCATCCCGGAGAACCTGGCCGCCGGGCTGGGGGTGGCGGTGCTGCTGGCCATGGTCTGCGGAGCGGTGGCGGCCTTTCTCCTGGCCGGAATGTCCTTGGCCCCCTACAAGCACCTGGAGGAAAGCAGCATTTCCCCCCAGTACGGCGTGGAGGGCCTGGCCCGGAGCCGGAAGGAAGCCTTCGCCCCGGTCTGGCAGCGCTGCACCATTGCCGGCGTGCTGCTGTGCATTGCCAGCGTGATTCCGCTGTTTCTGGTCATGGCCTTTCAGCCTGACGACTTTTCGATCCTCCTTTCCGTGGACGTGCTGCTGTTCCTGATTGCCTGCGGCGTAGGGCTGCTGGTCTGGGCGGGGACCGTCCAGGGCGGCTTCCAAAAGCTCCTCCAGGAGGGGGACTATACCGTCCAGGGCAAGGAGGAGAGCCGCCGAACGGGTCCCGTTGCCGGGATTTACTGGTGCGTGGTTGTTGCGATTTACCTGTTCATCAGCTTTCTCCTGGACGATTGGAGCCGGACCTGGATCATCTGGCCCTGTGCGGGCGTACTTTTCGCCGCCGTGATGGGCGCGGCGAAGCTGCTTGGGAAGAAGAAGTAACACTTACCAGTCAACACAAAAAAGTTTTCGGTCCAGCCATGTCGCCGCGGCCTAATATTTCGCGCCAAGTTCCGTTAGCCGCGCGACAGGCTGCGCGGCGACGATTGAAGCGGCCCGAGGGCTGTACCGCCTGCCCGCCAGCACAAGAAAGTTTTCGGTCCAGCCTTTTTTCAAAAGGCTGGTAGGGATGGAAGGGGCAAAGCCCCTTCCTCGCCCTCCGCAGAGGGCGAAACACCTGATGATACAAAGAGATCAGGAAGGGGAGAAAAAACGTCCCGGTGGGACGTTTTTTCGTGGGGGAACCCTATCAAGGGGTTCCCCCGCAAGGCGCAGCCTTGCAAAAACGCACAAACAATAACCGCGCCAGCGAGTCGAAGCGTTATTCGCTTTTTCGCAGCGCGGTTTTTATTTGGTGGGAGGTAGGTGCAGGACTGCGTCCTGCGGGGAACCCCTTGATAGGGTTCCCCTCGGTCCGACAGCCCACCGGGCTGTCAGACCTCCCCTTCCTGATCTTTTGGGATCAGTAGGGGATTTCGCTTTCTGCGGAAAGCGACTTAGGGGCTTTGCCCCTAAGAACCCTACCGCCTTTTGAAAAAGGCGGGCGAAAACTTTGCTTGTGTTGACTGATAAGTGCTACCAATTATGGTCGGTGAGTTCCTCCACAATCTCCGCAAACACCGGCGCAGCCGTTCCGTTGCCAAAGCCGCTATCCTCCGCCAACACCGTAATCACATACCGCGGATTCACCGCCGGGAAAAATCCCGCGAACCACCCATGCTCATACTCCGTGCCATCCTCCCGGAACCGGCCGGTCTGGGCTGTGGCCGTCTTGCCCCCGGCGGTATTATTGGAGGGCAAGGCGTTCTGCCCCTCCTCCACCATGACGCAATGAATGAGAAAGCTCTGGAGCTGGGCCGCCACGTCCTCGCTGAGAATCCGCACCGCCGGGGCGCTGGCGTTCCGGGTCAGCGTCTCGCCGTCGGCGGTGGTCCCCAGGACCAGCTGGGGCGTTACCAGCATCCCGCCGTTGGCCGTCGCCGCCATCATCCGGCAGATCTGCACCGGCGACGCCGTCAGGCTCCCCTGGCCGAAGCTGAGGTTGGCCACCGCCGCCGGGCTCTGGAGCTGGCCCAGGCTGGGCACCGTCCCCCCGGACACCGTCATGCCCTCCGCCAGCACCGTCCGGCTGCCGAAGCCGAACCGCTCCGTCATTTCCAGCAGGCGGCTCCGCCCCACTTGCAGGCCCAGCTGGATGAAATAGGGGTTGCAGGACTTCATCATCCCGTCCACCATGTCCATTTCGCCGTGGCCCCGGCGGTTATGGCACCGGAAAATCTGGCCGCTGACGTCGATCTGCCCGGTGCAGCAGTAGGTCTCGGTCATGGAAAGCCCGGCCTCCAGGGCCGCCGCCGCCGTCACCACCTTAAAGGTGGAGCCCACGCTGTAACTCAGAAAGGCCCGGTTGATCATGGGGGTATTTTCCGTGTCCTTGAGGCAGGCCCCCAGGGTGGACCGGGTATAGGAGGGGAAGCTGGCCGCCGCCCTGATCTCCCCGGTATAGGGGTCCATGACCACGACGGCCCCCTTTTCCAGACCGGCGGAGCCTGCGTTTTCCACTACTTTCTGTATATTTTCATCGATTGATAACACAATTCCCGCCCCGGAGGACGTCTCCTTCCGGATTTCCGGCGGGATTCCGGGGATGCTGTGGCCCAGGCCATCCAGGACGTAGGTTTCCTTCTGCTCGGTGGAGGCCGCCTCCAGGAAGTCGTTGAAGCTCTTTTCGATGCCGGTGACGCCCTTGCCGTCGCCGTCGGTGTAGCCCACGATATGGGCCGCCAGCTGCCGGTCCCGGCTCCGCACCGGGACGGAGAAGGAGTCCACCCCGGGGGCCTCCATATCGGAAACGCCCCGAAGCAGAAAGGGCCTGCCGTTTTTCAGCTGCTCCGAGACCTCCCCCCGCCGGGAGGCCGGCACGGCTTTCCGCACTGCCGTCAGATTCTCCGCCGAGGGCAGTACGGCCCATACCTTCT
>CAKTCT010000005.1 GCA_934539585.1 uncultured Oscillospiraceae bacterium
CTTCTCGCTGGCGCGGTTATCGTTTGTGCGTTTTTGCAGGACTGCGTCCTGCGGGGAACCCCTTGATAGGGTTCCCCACGGTCGGACAGCCCACCGGGCTGTCCGACCTCCCTTCCTGATCTTATGGATCAGTAGGGAGTTTCGCGCTCTGCGGAGCGCGACCAAAGGCTCTGCCTTTGGAATCTGCCAGCCTTTTGAAAAAGGCTGGACCGAAAACTTGGTTTACGCACGCTGCGGAACCTACCCCACGGGCCGCTCAAATCGTCGCCGCGCAGCCTGTCGCGCGGCTAATGAAACTTGACGCGAGGTAGGAGGCCGCGGCGACATGGCTGCGGCGAATTAAAGTTTCGCGCCGCAGGAGGGGCAGAACTTGCCGTCAGGGCCGACCTTCTCGCCGCAGGCGGGGCAGGTGCGGTCCGCAGCAGGAGCGGGTTCCGCGGCCGGAGCAGCGGGCGCTTCCGGAGCAGCAGGCGCAGCAGACTCAACCGGCGCAGCAGTCTCTACGGGAGCAGCAGGAGCAACGGGAGCGGCAGGTGCCACAGGAGCCACCGGCTGCTGGGGCGCTGCGGGCTGCTGGGGAGCGCCGGTGTTCCAGCGGGGAGCGCCGGTATTCCACTGGCCGCCGTTGTTCACGGGAGGCACGGGAGCCGCGGGCTTTTTCATCTTGGGCATCTTCTCGGGATTGCTCACGAAAAAGACCAGCAGGCCCAGGCCGACCCACAGCGCCGTGACGAACAGGGTGGACAGGTTAAAGTAGTGGTTGTACCGGTACACCAGCTGCCGCAGGAAGCTGATGAACTGCAAGGCCGCGTAGGCCCAGCATCCGGCGGCCAGCATCTGATCCTTGCGGTTGGCCAGGGTCAGCACCATGCCGACGATCATGGTGTAGTAGAAAATGGTGTGGAACAGGCCGATAAAGTCGCTGATGATGATCCAGCCTACCCACTGGTTCAGAAGCCAGAAGAAAAGCTGAAGTCCCAGGGAGGCAAAAAGAATGACCACGTCCAGAGAGAGCAGCTTTTTCAGGATGCTGTTCTTTTCCAGGCCGTTTTTCAGTTCTTTTGCAACATTGGCGTATGCGTTCATCGAAGATCCCTCCTGCATATTTCCCGGCCGGAGACGTCCGGCGGGTCGTTATTTTCATTTTACGACATTTCCCGCCGGATTGCAAGTAAAATCTTCCGAAAATCAGGCTTCTGAGCCGCCGTTTCCGGAGGGGCCGCCCTGGGGCTGTCCGGACCCCGAGGGTTTCTCCGGAGGCTGGCCGCCGGAGTTGCCGCCGAAGGGGTTCTTACCGCCCATTCCGCCGCCGAATCCGCCCATGCCGCCCATGCCGCTGCTGCCGTAGATCAGGCTGTCCAGGGTCACGGTCTGGGAGGTTCCCCAGGCGTTGATGGTGTAGCTTTCGCCCACGGCCATCTCCGGGCAGCTGACGACCACGCAGGTGTAGGCTTTGTCCGGGGTGTACTCCGCCAGGAGGTTCCCGGCGGAATCGGTGACGGAGATGGTCTCCGTGGAAGCGGCGGAGTTGGTCAGCAGGATGCTGCCCTGGGTGGAATCGGAGCCGAAGTTCTGGGCCATACCCGAGTAGCCCGCCGCAATGACCACGCCGCCGGTGATGGTAGCCGTGCCGTCATAGTCCAGGGCGGAATCGCCGTCGCTGGTGGGGCCGCTGACGTAGATCACGCCGCCGGAGACCGTCAGGTCGCCGTTGGAGTCCAGCCCGTCCCCGGAGGCGTTGATGCGAATGGTCCCGCCGGAGATGTTGATGGAGCAGCTGGAGAAACCGGTCATGCCGCCGAAGTCAAAGCCGCCCTCCGGCATGTCGGGCATGGAGCCGTCCTGGCCCTGGGGAAGCTCCGGAACAGAGCCGTCGTCCCCCTGGGGCGGTTCCGGCATGGAGCCGCCGCTCCACTCCGGGGGCTCCGGCATATCGCCGGAAGCGTCGGTCCCGTCGGGAAGGGCCGGGGGTTCGCCCTGGTCCCCGGACTGGCCGTTATTCTGGGGCGGGGTCATGCCGCCGAATCCGCCGAAGTTTCCGAAGCCGGAGGAGGAGCCGTCAGCGGCGTTGATGCCGTCGTCGCTGGAGGTGACGTCAATGTCCCCGCCGGAGATGTTGACCACGGCCCCCTCGATGCCCTCGTAGCACTGGGAGATGACGATGGTTCCGGCGGAAATGTCCACGGTCTCATCGGCGTGGACGCCGTCGTCGCCGGTGGAGATGGCAAAGGTCCCGCCGGTGATGGTCACGGTCCCGTTGGAGTGGACCGCGTCGTCGCAGCAGTCCAGGGCGTACTCGCCGCTGGAAATGACCACGCTGCTCCCGGCCTTCAGGCCCTTGGCGCTGGCGTCGTCGGCCAGGGTCCCGCCGCTGCCGCCGCCGGAAAGGACGGTGCAGCTGCCGCCGGACATGGTCAGGACCGTTTCGGCCTGGATGCCGTCTTCCCCGGAGGTCAGGTTCAGGGTGGAGTCGGTGACGGTGACGAAGCCCAGGCTCCCGTCGCTGTCGTTGGTGGACCGGAGGGCGTCGCCGCCTGCGGTGATCGTCAGGACGGCGTCAGTGACGGTGCAGGAGTCCTTGCCGGTGACGCCGTGGTTCACGGCGGTGACGGTGACATGGGCGGACCGGATTTCCAGGGCGTCCTTGCAGGTGACGCCGTTTTTATAGCTGCCGTTGACCGTCAGGCTGCCGGTGCCGGAGATGGTCAGGTCCACTTTGGAGTAAAGGCAGGCGTTGGGCTCCTCGTCGGCGGAAGAAGAAAGGCTGTCGTCAAAGGTGTAGGTTTCGCCATCGGTGAGGACGTTTTCCGTGCCCTCCTTGAGATCAATGGTAACGGAGCCCGCCTTGTATACATACACCGGGCTGCCGTAGGAGCAGGTGACGGAGGCGTTCTCCAGGGAAAGGGTCACGTCCTCCCCGGGAGCGTTGATCAGGATGCGCCCCTCGGAAAGGGTCCCGCTGACCGTATAAACGCCGCCTTTGGTAATGGTGACAACGCCGCCCTCCGCCTCCGCGCCGCTGCCGGAGACTTTTGCGGTCTCCCCGGAAAGGGTGATGGCCGCGGAGGCCTCCACAAAGACCGAGGTCCCGGAAGAAGCGCCGCTCCCCGCCGTGGAGGTGCAGCCGGATAAGGGGGCCGCCAGCAGCAGCCCGCAAAGCAGTAAGGTAAACGCCCAGGTTTTCTTTTTCATCAATTCATTCCTCCTTTGAGGTGATGGCCACATTGTACAGCGGCAACCTAAAGGCTGCCTAAAGGGAAATTGGAATTTTTCTTTAGGTTCCCTTTAAGTTGGCCCGGTATAATAGCAGCCAAAGGAGAGAACCACATGGCAAACCCTATTCAGTACAGCTTTCAGCGGTACGAATTGAAGTACCTGCTGACCCCGGAGCAGTACGCCGCCCTGCTGCCCCTTTTGGAGCCCTGGGTCGTTCCCGACACCTACGGGCGGTACTCTATTTCCAGCATCTATTATGATACCCCGGACTGGCGGCTGATCCGGGCTTCTATTGAAAAGCCCAGCTATAAAGAAAAGCTCCGGGTCCGGAGTTATGGCGTTCCCGGGCCGGGGGGAACGGTGTTCGTGGAGCTGAAAAAGAAGGTCTCCGGCATCGTTTACAAGCGCCGGATCGCTGCGGCGGCGGAGCTGGCCGGGCCCTTTCTCCAGGGCGGGGACCTCCCCGGGGGAGACGGGCAGATTGCCAGAGAGATCCGCTGGTTCCAGCAAGTCTGGCAGACGGAGCCCCGGGTCTTTATCGGCTACGACCGCCTGGCCTTTGCCGGAGCGGAGGATTCCCAGGTCCGCATCACCTTCGACACCAACATCCGCTGGCGCACCACCGGACTGGACCTCCGTCTGGGGGACTCCGGCGCGCCTCTGATCACCACCGGTGAGATTCTCATGGAGGTCAAGGTTCCCGGAGCCTGTCCGTTGTGGCTCTGCCGGGCCCTTACGGAGGTCCGGGCCGCTCCCACTTCATTTTCCAAGTACGGCGCATGTTACCGCCGCTTTCTTCTTCCGAAATTTCAAAGAAACGAGGCGCTTTTTCATGCTTGATTCCATCATCGGCACCCAGATTACCCTTTCCATTTTCGGTATCTGCACAGCGGTTTCCCTGATTTTGGGCGTAGCCACGGCTCTGGTCGGCATGTTCCGCTCCAAGTGTACCCAAAGCTTTGCCGTTGCTTTGGCGATTCTTCCGGCAGTGGTTCAGGTGGTCATCATGCTGGTCAACGGCAATGTGGGGGCAGGGGTGGCGGTAGCCGGGGCCTTTAGCCTGGTCCGGTTCCGCTCTGCACCGGGGACCGCCCGGGAGATCGCCGTGATCTTCCTGGCCATGGCCATCGGGCTGGCTACGGGAATGGGCTACGTGGTTTTGGCGGTCCTGTTCTTTCTGGTGGCAGGGGGGCTGTTGCTCCTGCTCACCCTTTTGAATTTCGGGGGAAGTGACCCGGCGGAGCGGGTCCTGCGGATCACCATCCCGGAAAATCTGGATTACGACGGTCTTTTTGACGACCTTTTTGCCAAGTACGTCCGGAGCTTTTCCCTGGAAAAGGTGAAGACCACCAACATGGGCACCCTTTATGAGCTTCAATACCGGATCGTCCTCAAGAATGACCGGGTCCCCAAGGCGTTTTTTGACGAGCTTCGGTGCCGCAACGGCAACCTGAACATCGTGTGCAGCCGGGAATCCTCCGGGGAGGCGCTTTGACCCGTTGCGTTTCCGGGAAATTTCTTTTATAATAAGCGTGGGTGATGAAGATGCGCTTGCTGATTGCAGAGGACGAGGCCGACCTGGCCGAAGCCCTGACCGTGTTTTTTGAGAAGAACCACTTTTCCGTGGACGCCGTGGGAGACGGTTTTTCCGCCTACGAGTACGCCTCCGCCGGGGAGTATGACGCCATTATCCTGGACGTGATGATGCCCAAAATGAACGGCGTAGACGTCCTTCGGAAGCTCCGGGAGGAGGGGGTCCGGACCCCGGTGATGATGCTCACCGCCAAGGCGGAGAAGGACGACCGCATCACCGGCTTCAACTCCGGGGCCGACGACTACCTCCCCAAGCCCTTTGAGCCCGACGAGCTCATCTGCCGGGTCCGGGCCATGCTCCGCCGGGGCGGGGAGTATAAGCCCTCGGCCCTGACCTTCGGGGACGTGACGCTGGACCCCGGCTCCGGGGTGCTGTCCTGCGGGAAGAAGTCCGTGCGGCTCAGCGGCCGGGAGTTCCAGGTCATGGAGCTGTTCCTCCGCTCCCCCAAGGTGGTGTTCTCCGCCGACCGGATCATGGAGCGCATCTGGGGCTGGGACAGCGACGCAGAGATCAACGTCATCTGGGTCCACATCTCCAATCTGCGGAAGAAGCTGAAGTCCATCGGCTCCCGGGTGTCCATCTGCGCCAACCGGGGCCTTGGCTACGCCCTGGAGGCCGTCGATGATTAAGGAGCTCCGGAAAAAATTCATCCGCATCGCCATGATCTCCATTACCCTGGTCATGGTTATCTTCTGCGCCACGGTCAACGGGGCCAACTACCTCTCCGTGGAATCGGAGCTGACCCAGATGCTGGACATGATCTGCCAGAACCAGGGGAACCTTCCGCCGCTGCCGCCAGGGGGCTTTCCCGGGGGCAAGCCCGACGGCCCCTTTAACGTGGAGACTCTTTACTCCACCCGGTATTTCGTCCTCCGCTACACCGACAGCGGAGACCTGGTCCAGGCGGACCTGAGCCGCATTGCCGCCGTCACCGAGGACGACGCCGCCGACTACGTCGCCGTGGCCCGGAAGCACGGGGAGGGGTACGGCTATACCTCCGGATACAAATATTACGTCCAGAGCGAGGGGAACGGCCGGTGGATGGCGGTGTTCCTGGACTGCCACCAGGAGTCCCGGTGGTGCCTGACCCTGGGAATTCTGTCCCTTTCGGCCATGGCGGTGTGCATTTTGCTGGTCTATATCAGCGTGGTGCTGTTTTCCCGCAAGGCCGTGGACCCGGTGGTCCGCAGCGTGGAGCGGCAGCGGCAGTTCATCACCGACGCCAGCCACGAGCTGAAGACCCCCATCACCGTCATCGCCACCAGCCTGAAGGTCCAGGAGATGGAGACCGGCCGCCAGAAGTGGATCGAAAAGGCCCAGGCCCAGACCGAAAAGCTCCGGGACCTGGTCAATTCCCTGGTGACTCTTTCCCGGATGGACGAGGAGGAGTCCCCGCTTCACCCGGAAAAGTTCCCCATCAGCGACGCACTGACCGAGGCGGCGGAATCCTTCCGGGACTTTGCCGCCTCCCGGGGGCATTCGCTGGAGCTGTCCGTTGTGCCGGACCTGACCTACTGCGGCGATGAGTACGCCATCCGGCAGCTGGTTTCCATTTTGCTGGATAATGCGGTAAAATACGCCGTTTCGGGATCCGCCATCCGCTTTTCGCTGGAAAAGGGCCGCCGGGGCGTGGTGATTCGAACGGAAAACCGCTGCGACGGTCTGGACCCCGGGGAGCTGCCCCGGCTCTTCGACCGGTTTTACCGGGTGGACAAGTCCCGGAACGCCGGGACCGGCGGCTTTGGCATCGGACTTTCCATTGCCCGGTGCATCGCCGAGGGGCATAAGGGCTCCATCCGGGCGGAGATGGCAGACGGGTCCACCGTGCGGTTTGTTGCGGAGTTGAAATAGGGGTTATCCTTCTGAAAAACGCGCTCCTTTCCGTGCCTTTTTGGGTGCGGGAAAGGGGCGCGTTTGGTATAGGTAGGGTCATGTCAGGGGACGGCGGCTCCTGCGGCTTTTGGAAGGAGGGAGACGGGGATTTGCTCCGCTGCAAAAAACATTTCGACCCGGAAAAACGTTTCGCAGCTTTGTTAACAGATGTGGATACTTTTATAACCGTTCGTTTCTGTCGGGGGACAGGGGCGAGCGGTTTTTTGCGGGGGCGGGGGAATTTGCCGTTCGGCAAGGGCGCTCCGGGGGACGAGGGGGGTTCCAGTGGGGGCAGAAGCGGCTGATCGATTCCTGCGGGACGCGAAAGTTCCTGGGGTCAGCGATTCGGGGCGTGAAATGCGGCGCCGGGAAATTTCAGGCCGGACGGATGGCGCAGCGCTTTGAGGCCAGCTTTCGGTGGGACGGTATGTGGGTCGCTCTGGATGGGCGGATTCTGGCGGGACGGTGGGAGTTGAGACAAAACGGCCTTGCTGGAAATTGGGACAGGGAGCGGGTGAAAAAGCGTTGGTTGAAAGAAATCAGCGGGTTTGGGGAAATCCGGGCTGGAGGCACGGCACAGGAGGGGCTGACAGTGTTTCTGGGCGGGAAAGGGGACATAAGGCAGGCGGTATTTTGGTGTCGGCAGGCTTTGAACGGGGTTCTGGCGGTGTGTAGAGAGTGGTCTGGACGGACGGTTTCGGCGGGGGTGACGCAAAAAAGTTTTTGCCGGAAATGGAGAATGAAAAGAGCGCGGACGGAGAGGAAACAGAATAGGCGCGGTCATTCTTGGCGGGTGGAATGTGGGGCTTGAGGAATTGGGTGCGTCTGTGTTGAACGGGGGGCAGGCTGGCAGCGCTTCCGGGAAATACAGAGTGTGCAGGGGCATTTTAGGACATCGGCAGGGGGGACCCAGCGGGGCCGAACGGAAAAGGAAGCGTTGGGTGGAAAAGGCGCCGGAGGGGTATCGTGCCGGGTGCGGGGCGGTTGGAGGGGCTGCATGGAGTGCTTGGGAGGGGCTGGCGGCGTCTGGGATGAGAGGAGGTGGGGGCGAGGTTTCGGCGGGGGTTGGCGAGGGATTAGTACAGAGATTCCTGCCGGGTGAAATGTGGGCTTTGGGGAGTAGGATTTGTCAATGCTTGGTGGGGGTCAGGCCCCAGAGCCGGCAGATTTCTGGGGGAAAGGCGGGCTGGGGAATGTGTGGCGGAGAGAGGCGTTTTTGGCGGAAGAATTGGACGATTGGCGCAGTGCTTTGGAGCGACCGGCGCGGAAAGCGGCTGGCGGAGTTTAAAGCGAATGGGTCTTTGCGGGAAAGGGAAATCGGAAACGGGACGGGCGGATGCAGGAGGCGGCGACGGGTTCTGGCGATGGTTCGGACGGGAGGAATGTCGTGCCGGGGTGTGGGCGGTTGGAGGGGCGGCGGTGGCTTGGGCGAGAGGAAACGGGGGCGGGGGGCAGTGCGGGTTCAGCGGATTCCGGGCATGAAAAAGTCCTTGCCCGGAGGATGATGGGCAAGGACGGGAGGTTGGGCGGCGTTACAGGTTGGGACCGGCCAGGGGGGCGCGGTAGAGGATCTGGGAGGTGACGTAGCTTACCTCATGGGACGCCTCGGGGTGGGAGATGCCGAAAAGCAGCTTGGCCGCCAGCCGGGCGCCGATGGTCCGGGGCTGGACGTCTACGGTGGTGATCCGTTCGGCGACGTTCAGGTACTCGCTGTTGTTGTCGAAGCCGGTGAGGATGACCCGATACTCGGGGTCCATGGCCCGTTCTTCAAAATAACGCTGGACGAAATGGGCAATATAATCGCTGACGCAGACGAAGGCGTCGGGCATGGCGGCCAGGCCGTCCAAAAAGTAGCTGATCTCCTCATAGTGGGTCCGGAGGCCGAAGGGGCCGGTGAGGGTGAAGGCCGGGCTGGGAGTCAGGCCCCGCTGGGCGTGGGCGTCCAGGAAGCCCTGGTAGCGGTCGGCGTTGGTCTGGGCGTAGCCCACGTCGCCGATGAAGCCCAGCCGGGTCCGGCCGGTGTCCAGGAGCCGCCCGGTGATCTCCCGGGTCAGGGCCCGGCCCTCGATGAGGAGCAGGTCCCCATGGAGGCGGTCGTAGGGCATGGAGGGGGTCGTGTCCAGGTAAATTTTCGGGATGGGAAGCTCGGCCAGGAGCTTCAGCACCGGCAGGGAGTAGGTGTTCAGGACGATGACACCCTCCACGGTGCCGTCGGTGAGGGTGGACGGCAGGACGTAGCCGTCCTTATAATTGGCGGGCAGATAGGTGTAGATCAGGTTGACCCCGGAAAGGGCCAGGTCCTTGGCGATCTGGTGGATGATCTGCATCCAGAACAGGGAGGACTCTGGCCGGCAGACGGCCACGGCCACGTTCCGGGACCGGGGGGCGTCAGGGGAGGCGGCGTCTTCGCCGGCGGCGCTGCGGCCGTATCCCATTTCCTCGGCGGTCTTCTGAATCTGCCGCCGCAGATTCTCTGAAACGCCGGGCCGGTTATTCAGGGCCTTCCACACGGTGATCCGGGAGGTGGAAAGCTGGTTGGCGATATCCTGCATCGTGGGTTTACTCATAAAACACACTCCATCGGGGAATTCTATTGTTTGCTAACATTATACCACGATGGTTAAGAAAAATCAATAGCTTTTTAACCTAAAGATAAGCGAATGTTAATTGACACAAAGTCAAAACGCCCGAAAACGGCAAAAAATCCGCTGTGTTTTTAGAGATTTAATGCTCAAAAGTGCTGAATCACAAGAAATGTCGCACAAATTTGTGCATTTCGATAGTTGACATTTTGACAACAATCGGTTAATATTAAGCTAACAGATGAAAACAAGCCGCTCCCCTCCAGCGGGGACGGATTTGATCCGCATCATGAAAGGAGTCGATCCCTATGAAAAAGGACAAGGTTTCCGTTTCGCCTCCCGCCAAGCGGCGGCGCAAGCGCTGGACCCGGGACGATACGGAGCTGACCCTTCTGGGGCTGCCGGCGGTGGTCTGGTACGCGCTGTTCTGCTACCTGCCCATGTTCGGGCTGATCATCGCCTTCAAAAACTTCAAACTGGTTCCCGGAAAAGGGTTTTTGTACAGCCTGCTCCACAGCGACTGGGTGGGATTTGATAACTTCAAGTTCTTCCTGACCAGCAACACCTTCACCATGCTGCTGCGGAACACCCTGCTTTACAACCTGGTGTTCATCGTGCTGAACATTGTAATCCCGGTGACGCTGGCGGTGCTCATCAACCAGCTGTACAGCAAGTTCGCCTCCAAGGCCTACCAGACCATGATGTTCTTCCCCTACTTCATGTCCTGGGTTGTCATCAGCTACTTTGTCTACGCCTTCCTGAACCCGGACAAGGGCCTGGCCAACAGCCTGATCCAGGCCATGGGCGGAAGCAAGGTCATGTGGTACTCGGAATCGAAATACTGGCCCTTCATCCTGACCTTTATGCAGGTGTGGAAGTCCATGGGGTACAACATGGTGGTCTATCTGGCCAGCATCACCGGCATTGACAGCACCCTTTACGAGGCGGCCATGCTGGACGGCGCCACCAAGTGGCAGCAGACTCGGCACATCACCCTCCCCTCCCTGAAGCCCATCATCGTCATGATGTTCATCCTCAACGTGGGCCACATCTTCTACTCCGACTTCGGCCTGTTCTGGCAGCTGACCCAGGGCATCCCCAACTCCCTGTACAATGTGGCCAGCACCTTTGACACCTACGTCTTCCAGGCGCTGCAGAGCAACGTCTCCATCGGAAAGACCGCCGCGGCGGGCATGTTCCAGGCCGTCTGCTGCTGCGTCACCGTCCTGGTCGCCAACTTCATCGTCTCCAAGATCGATGAAGAAAGCGCCATTATCTGAGAAAGGAGCGACCGGCAATGTCTGTATCGAAAGAAAAAGACCAGATTTCCCGTCTGAATCAGATCAAACCAGGGACCAACGTGTGGTTCAACATCCTCTTTGCGGTGCTCTCCTTCGTCTGCATCTTCCCGGTGCTCTACGTTTTCATGATCTCCATTTCCTCGGAGCAGTCCATCAGCAAAAACGGGTACGCCTTCTTCCCGTCCAGCTATTCCAATGCGGCCTATCAGTTCCTGTGGAACGAGCGGGGGACCATCTCCCACGCGCTGCTGATCTCGGTGATTGTCACCCTGGTGGGCACGGCGCTGGGTGTGATGCTGACCACCATGATCGGCTACGTCCTCTCCCGGCCGGGGTACAAGCTCAAGGGGTTCTTTACCTGGATGGTATTCATTCCCATGATCTTCAACGGCGGCATCGTGGCAAACTACGTGGTAGTGGCCAACATCCTCCATCTGAACAACACCATCTGGTGCCTGATCCTGCCGTTGGCCATGAGCAGCTTCAACGTCATCATCTGCAAGACCTTCTTCCGGACGACGGTGCCGGATTCCATCATCGAATCCGCCAAGATCGACGGGGCCACCCAGCTGACCATCTTCAGCCGCATCGTGGTGCCCATCTCCAAGCCGGTTTTCGCCACGGTGGCGCTGTTCCTGACCTTCGGGTACTGGAACGACTGGTTCCAGTCCGCCTTGTATATCTCCAACTCCAAGCTGATCTCCCTTCAGGCGCTGCTGAACAACATGATGAAGAATCTGGACTACATCGCCAACAACCCTTCGGCGGGCCTGAGCCTTCAGCAGTATATCAACTCCATGCCTTCGGAGTCCGTCCGGATGGCCATTGCAATCGTTATCATTGTCCCCATTGCCTGCGCGTATCCCTTCTTCCAGAAATACTTCATTTCCGGTCTGACGGTGGGCGCGGTCAAGGGTTAAGACAATCGAAATAGAAAACCAAAACCATTTTTGAAGCAAAGGAGTAACAACATGAAAAAGCTGACGAAAATGATCGCGCTGGCGATGGCTGGCACCATGGCCCTGGGACTTACCTCCTGTGGAAACAACGGCGGCAGCAGCAATTCCTCCGATGGCGTCGTCACCCTGAAATGGGTCACGGTGGGCGGCGGACAGCCTGCCAACTACGACGCCTGGCTCAAGCAGATCAACCCCTATCTGGAAGACAAGATCGGCGTTAACCTGGACGTGGAAGTCGTGGGCTGGGGCGAATGGGACACCCGCCGCAACGTGGTGGTCAACACGGCCAGCGATTACGACATCCTGTTCACCAACTCCAACACCTACAACAACGACGTGAAGATCGGCGCGTTTATGGACATCAGCGAGCTGGTGAAGACCGCTTCCCCCAAGCTGTATGAGTCCATCCCCGCGGATTACTGGGAAGCCTGCAAGGTGGACGGCAAAATCTACGCAGTGCCCACCTACAAGGATTCTTCGCAGACCGAGTATGTGGTCTGGGACAAGGAACTGATGGATTCCGTGGGCTATGACGGCTCCGCCATGAAAGACCTTTCCGACCTGACCGCTCCTCTCACCGCCATCAAGGAGAAGACCGGCGAGGCTTCCTTCCCCCAGAACAAGAGCGGCGCCACCTACCTGACCTTCATGTATGACGGCATGGGCGCCGGATTGTCCGCCATGGGCGTCCGCTACGACGACAAGGACGCCAAAGTGGTCTCCATCTTCGAGCAAGACGACATCATGGGCTATCTGAAGCTCTATCATCAGTGGTACCAGGACGGCATCATCAACTCCGACGCCGCCACCAAGCCCGAAGCCAACGCCTATAACCCCGTTTCCGTCGCCCAGGGCTGGTCCGGCGCTGCCATCACCACCTGGGGCCCCAACATGGGTGTGGAAGCCGTTGCCTATCAGTGGGGACCCACCATCGTCTCCAATGACACCGTCCGCGGCTCCCTGAACTGCATCTCCGCCAACTGCGCCAACCCCGAGAAGGCTCTGGCCCTTCTGGAGCTGGTCAACACCGACTCCTACGTCCGCGACCTGCTGTACTACGGCGTGGAAGGCGACAACTGGGACTACACCAGCGATGCTAAGACCAACGTCCACAAGAACAACTCCGAGTGGAACATGGCCGGCTACACCCAGGGCTCCTTCTTCACCGTGACCCCCACCGACGACTTCGATTTCAACCAGTTTGACGAGGTCAAGGAACTCAACGAGAAGGCTTCTCCCTCCGTTCTGCTGGGCTTCTCTCTGGACACCTCCTCCTTTGACGATCAGCTGACCAACTGCATCCAGATTGCGGAGCGCTACAAAGGCGAGCTGCTGACCGGCACCGGCGATCCCGAGACCATGGTCCCCCAGATGATGGCCGAGCTCCGCTCCGCGGGCTTCGACGAAATCCAGAAGGCCGCTCAGGAGCAGGTTGACGCCTTCATGGCCAGCAAATAAGCAGATTTTCTGAAAAAGCTCACGGGGAGCGGGACAAACGGTTCCCGCTCCCCGATTTTTTCGTGGAAAACTTACCCTTGCAGGCGCAGGGGCAGGATGATATGATAAAGACAGCGTACAGCAACGCAACCATTTGGAAGGAAGTGTGTTATGAGAACCACGGATTTTCTGGACAAGCGGGTCAACGGCATCTGCAAGGAGCTGAAAAAGCTCTCGGTGAAGCAGCGGGTGGAGACCGCCGATTGGCTTTACAAGACCGGGAATTTCCTCCGGCCTGAAAACGCGGACCAGGACCCCATCCCTTTCGCCCCCTTTGACAGCCGGACCATGCACTGGTACGGGCCCGACGTCCATTACTGGTTCCGGACCGATGTGACGGTGCCGGAGTCCTTTGACGGCAGGCCCCTGTGGCTCCACGTCCGCACCCAGATCGAGGAGTGGGACGACGCCAAGAACCCCCAGTTCCTGCTGTTCGTCAATGGGAAAGTCACCCAGGGAATCGATATGAACCACCGGGACGTCCTGCTGACCCCCAGCGCCAGGGCGGGGGAGGTCTACCGCATCGACCTGCAGGCGTATACCGGCATCCTCCACACCGAGTTCAACCTCATCGTGGACCTGCGGGAGATCGACCCGGAAATCCTGGGGCTTTACTATGACCTGGCGGTGCCCCTGGAAGCCTTCCCCCGGCTGGAGCCGGACGGGAAGCCCCGGCGGGACCTGGAACGGGTCCTCAACGACGCGGTGAACCTGCTGGACCTGCGGACTCCCTACGACGAGAGCTTCTACGCCAGCGTGGCCGAGGCCCGGAAGTTCCTCCAGAAGGCGCTGTACACCGATCTGGCGGGCCACGACGAGGTCATTGCCAGCTGCATCGGCCACACCCACATCGACGTGGCCTGGTGGTGGACCGTGGCCCAGACCCGGGAGAAGGTCTGCCGCAGCTTTGCGACGGTGCTGAAGCTCATGGAGGAGTACCCGGACTACAAGTTCATGTCCAGCCAGCCCCAGCTGTACTACTTCCTCAAGGAACGGTACCCGGAGCTCTTTGAGCAGATCAAGGCCCGCATCGCCCAGGGGCGCTGGGAGCCCGAAGGCGGCATGTGGGTGGAGGCCGACTGCAATCTGACCAGCGGCGAGAGCCTGGTGCGGCAGTTCCTCTACGGCAAGCGGTTCTTCAAAGAGGAATTCGGCGTGGACAACCGGATTCTGTGGCTGCCCGACGTGTTCGGCTACTCCGGAGCGCTGCCCCAGATCATGGCCAAGTGCGGCATCGACTACTTCATGACCACCAAGCTGGCCTGGAACCAGTTCGACAAAATGCCCTACGACACCTTCCGGTGGCGGGGCATCGACGGGACGGAAATCCTGACCCATCTGGTGACGACCCTGGACGTGGGCCAGGACGAGAAGAACTTCTTCACCACCTATAACGGACGGCTCCATCCCGACGCGCTGATCGGCGGGTGGCACCGGTACCAGCAGAAGGACATCAACAACGACATCTTAGTCTCCTACGGCTACGGTGACGGCGGCGGCGGCCCCACCCGGGAGATGCTGGAGACCTCCGCCCGGATGAGCAAGGGCATCGAGGGTCTGCCCAAGGTCCGCCAGGCCTTTGCACGGACCTACTTTGACGAGCTGAAGGAGCGGGTGGACGGCAGCAACCGCCTGCCCACCTGGGAAGGGGAGCTGTATTTCGAGTACCATCGGGGCACCTACACCTCCATGGCCCGGAACAAGCGCTCCAACCGGAAGGCCGAGCTCCACATGATGGATCTGGAGCTGCTGGGAGTTCTGGCGGAGCCTAAGACCGCCTATCCTGCCGCGGAGATCGACGGGCTGTGGCACGGGATTCTCATCAATCAGTTCCACGACATTCTCCCCGGGTCCTCCATTCATGAGGTCTATGAAGTGACCAAGAAGGAGTATGCGGAGATGGAGGCTCAAATCGGCCGGCTGGAGGAGGAGCGGATCAAGGCCCTGGTCCCCGCCGGGGAGGGCGTCACCGTCTTCAACACCACCGGCTTCGCCCGGAACGACGTGGTGGAGCTGGGCCAGTGCTCCGCCGGGGCCCTCCGGGACGAGGAGGACCGGCTCTATCCCGTCCAGCAGACGGAAAAGGGCGCGGTGGTCTATGTGGAAAATCTGCCGGCCAAGGGCATGAAGACCTTTGAGGCGGCTTCCGGGGTGGAGGTCCCCTCGCCCTTCCGGCTGGCTCCCGACGGGCATGGGCTGGAAACGCCGTTCTACACCGTGATCTTCGACGAAAACGGCGGCATCGCCCGGCTCTACGACCGGGAGAACGACCGGGAGGTCTTGAAGCCCGGCAAGGTGGGGAACCTTATGCGGGTCTATGAGGACAAGCCCATTTACTACGACAACTGGGACATCGACATTTATTACACCGAGAAATCCTGGGACGTCACCGACTTGCAGTCCTTTGTCTGGACGGAAATGGGGCCGGTGCGGGCGACCCTGCGGGTGGAGCGGAAGTTCAGCCATTCCACCATCGTCCAGGACATCCGGTTCTACGCAGACCTGCGGCGGATCGACTTTGAGACCACGGTGGACTGGCACGAGCATCAGCATCTGCTGAAGGTCCACTTCCCGGCGGACGTTCATACGGATGAGGCCACCTTTGAAATCCAGTACGGCAACGTCACCCGGAAGACCCACCGGAACACCAGCTGGGACCGGGCGCGGTTCGAGAGCTGCGGCCAGAAGTGGGTGGATGTTTCCGAGGGGCACTACGGCGTGAGCCTGCTCAACGACTGCAAGTACGGCCACTCGGTCCAGGACGCCTGCATCGGGCTGACGCTGATCAAGTCCGGCATCGAGCCCAACCCCACCACGGACCAGGAGGTCCACTACTTCACCTACTCCCTGTACCCCCATGCCGAGACCTGGAAGGCGGCGGGGACGGTGCCCCAGGCGTTCTTCCTGAATCAGCCTGCCTTGGCGGTCCGGGGGGGAACTCCCGGCGAGAGCTTCGGCCTGGCGGCGGTCAGCGCCTCCAACGTGGTGCTGGAGACGGTGAAGCGGGCCGAGGACGGCGACGGGGTCATCCTGCGGATGTACGAGTGCGAGAACGCCCGGACGCCGGTAACGCTGACCTGGAACCGGCCCTTTGCTTCGGCGGAGAGCTGCAACTGCCTGGAGGAGGCCGATGGTGAGCCGGTGAAAGTGGAGGAAAACCGCGTTTCCTTTACGATTAAGCCCTTTGAGATCAAGACGATTCGGATTCGATAAATCAAGTTTTGGGTCCAGCCTTTTTTCAAAAGGCTGGTAGGGATGGAAGGGGCAAAGCCCCTTCCTCGCTTTCCGCAGAAAGCGAAATCCAACCCCGCTGCGCCTCGGGCGCAGCCCAAAAATAGGGAAAGGCGGCCCGCAGGCCGCCCGCGGATGTCCCCGCGGCCGCAATTTCAAAGAAATTGCGGCATGACACACCACTACTGAATCCAAAGCGAAAAGCCGCGCCAGCGAGTCGAAGCGTTTGTCGCTTCTCTTGCGGCGCGGTTTTGTTTGGTAGGAGGTCGGAGCAGGACTGCGTCCTGCGGGGAACCCCTTGATAGGGTTCCCCACGGCCAAACGTCCCACCGGGACGTTTGGCCTCCCTTCCTGATCTTTTGGGTATCATTTGGGGGATTTCGCTTTCTGCGGAAAGCGAGGAGGGGCGCTGCCCCTCCTCCCTGCCAGCCTTTTGAAAAAGGCTGGATCGAAAACTTTATTGGCTTATGCTGCGGAATTTCTGTAAGAAATTCCGATAATTTGCGGTGCACTTTGTGCATCTGAATAAATTTTGCACAAGTTGTGAATTTTCCTTGACTTTTTCGGCGAAATGGAAAATAATGAAAGTAGAAAATACCGGCGTCGCCGGAAAGTTAAGGAGGCCGTCTCTATGCAGCCGTTGAAACAAGATCGTAATTTCCTTCTGTTGATCCTTCTCAGCGCCGTGACCTGCGGCATTTACGGGATCTACTACTGGTACAAGTTCGTCGAGGACCTGAACACCCTGGGCGAAGGCGACGGGGAGGAAAGCCCCAACTACATCGTCGTGGTCCTGCTGAGCATCGTGACCTGCGGCATCTACAATTTCATCTGGTACTACAAGCAGGGCAACCGGATGCAGAAAATCGGCCAGCGCAACGGCGTTCAGATCGATGAAAACGGCACGTCCTTACTGCTGTGGCTCCTGGTGGGCTCTCTGGTCTGCGGCGTCGGTGCGCTGATCTCCACCTACATGATGACCCGGAACATGAACAAGCTCTGCACGGCCTACAACGCCCAGTTCGGCGGCCCCGTGGCCTAAGAAATCCATGAAAAACCGCCCTTCTCTCTGCGGAGAGGAGGGCGGTTTTGCTGTACGGATCATTGGAGGATGCCTTTTTCCAGCTTCCAGGCCAGGACGCGGAGGACGGCGGCGTCCACTTGCTGGGAGGTGATGGTCCCGGCGTTCCAGGCGTCCTCCAGGGCGTGATAGGCCGCGGCGCCGTCCCGGTAGAGGATCAGGTCGTTCCTCGCCTGGAGGGCCAGGACGGCGGGGTTTTCTGCGCCGGAGAAGTTCTGGATGGCGTCCATTTCCAGAGCGTCGGTGAGGACGATGCCGGTGAACCCCAGTTCCTCCCGGAGGAGCCGGTGGACCTCCGGGGAAAGGGAGGCGGGGCGGTCCGGGTCCATGGCGGTGACGATGTTGTGGGAGACCAGCACCGCGTCGGCTCCGGCGTCGATGCCGGCCTGGAAGGGGAGGAAATCCTCCTGGCGGAAGGTGTCCAGGGAGCGGTCGTCCACCGCTGTGCCGGTGTGGGTGTCCGCATTGCCGCCGTAGCCGGGGAAATGCTTGAGGCAGCTGGAAATCCCGGCGGCCTCCATGGCCTCTACCACGGTTTTCACGCACTCCGCCGTCTGGGCGGCGGGGAGGCCGAAGGTGCGGTTATAGATGTAGGCGGATTTGTCCGGGGCGATGTCGCAGACTGGGGCCAGGTTCCACTGGACGCCCAGGTTCAGGAGAAAGGCGGACTTTTCCGCCGCATCGTCGGCCAGGGCCTGGAGGCCGCCCTGGGCGTAGAGGGTCTGGGGGCTTGGGAAGGGGGTGTCTCGGAGAGAGGTGAATTTGCTGGCCCGGACCACCTCGCCGCCTTCCTCATCCACGGAGAAGACCATGGGGATGTCTGACAGGGACTGGTACTCCGCCAGGATGGATTGGACGTCCTGGGGGGACAGGTCCTGGAAATCCTTGGCAAAGAGGACGAAGCCTCCGGGCTGGAAGGTTTCCACAAAGGAGAGAGCGCCTTTGTCCGGCACGCCGCAGAGGATCAGCTGGCCCAGCTTCTGGGAGAGGGTCATGCCGTCCAGAATCTCCAGGGCGCGTTCATAGGAGCCGCCGAACTGGTCGGTGAGGGCCAGGCCCTGGGGGAGGATGAGCTCCGGGGCGCTGCTTTCCTCCGGGGGAAGGGAGGAGGGCTCGGCGCTCGCCGGCCGGGAGGGGAGGGAGGACTCCTGGGAGGATTCCGGCTGGGAGGACGGGGGCTCCTCCGACGGGCGGAGGAGGGTAAAGACCGCCCAGCCGCAGATGGCCAGGAGGATCAGGTTCAGCAAAACGACTGCCGCCGCGGCGGTTTTTCTCTGTTTGGGTTTCATGGCGTGCCTTTCCGGCCCGGGGCCGACGGAGGGTGGGTGAATATCCTCATTATACCGGTTTCCACGGGATTTTACAAGGCCGCCGGGGATTTTCCTCCGGTTTTCCGGAGATATTCCGTGGGGGAGCAGCCGTAGGTCCGCCTGAACTGCCGGTGAAAGCTGGACAGGGAGTTGTATCCCACGGCCAGGGCGGCGTCCAGCACCGGCAGCTGGCCGCTGCGGAGGATGGAGCAGGCCGCCGACAGCCGCACCCGGTGGAGGTAGTCCAGAGGGGTGGTCTCCATGGCGTCCCGGAACCAGCGGCGGAGGGTGGTCTCGGTGACGTGGAACTGCCGGGCGATCTCCGGGACGGTGAGCTCCTCCCGGAAGTGCTCGCTGATGTAGGCCACCACCGGGCCCACCTGGCTCCGGTCCCGGCGGGGGGCGGCGTCGGACTGGTCCAGCATCCGGCTGTGGGCGATGATCAGGGCCTGGAGCAGGCCCCGGATACATTCCAGAAACAGGGGCGGGCGGTCCCGCATCTCCTGGATGATCTGGGAGATCAGGCGGTAGGGGACGGTGTCCGGGCCGAACAGGCTCAGCTCCGGGGGGACGGATTTGGGGTTGAACAGCTCCCGGCTGGTCTTGGCCCCTAGGTCCGGCAGAAGGAGCTCCGGGCAGAAGGTGGCGAAGTACCAGCGGCTGGGAAGCAGGCCGCTGCGGGCTTTATGGTACTGTCCGGGGTACAGAATGGTGACGCAGGGGGCGGAAAAGGGAATGGGTTCGCCGTCGATGATGAAGACCCCGGAGCCATCCAGGCAGAGGCCCAGCTCCAGGCCGTCGTGGTAGTGGAGCTCGTCGATGACGGCGGGGTTGGGGGAGTCGGCGTTCATGTGGAAGGGCTGGACCGAGGGGTCCTCCAGAAAGCGGAAGGGGGCGTAGGTCAGGCGGTATGGCCAGGAAGATGTTCGTTTTTGCACGAAATTCACCCTTTTTTGCATAGAAATGTGCAGTTTGCTCTGCTATACTCATAAGTATAACAGGGCACGGCGCCCTTGTAAAGACAGAACGGAGGATTTGGTATGGCGTATGTGAAAATGGATGGGATTTTTGAGCAGCTCAACGAGTTCCAGGAGTGGACCCGGCTGGCCTGCGAGTACGGCGGAGAGGCCCAGGCCGAGGCCATCTGCGGCACGGTCCGGGAGGCGCTGGAGGCGGCCCGGGCGGCCATGATGGCGGTCCCGGCGGACCCGGCCCAGGCGGCGCTGGAGCCCAACGACCTGGAGGGCATCCGGGCGCTGCGGCCGGAGGGGCCCCGGCAGCTTCCCATGCCCGGGGACGAGGAGCTGGTCCGGCGGATGACCGGGGCGGTGCTGGGGCGGTTTGCCGGGTGCCTGCTGGGGGTCCCGGTGGAAGGACTTGATCCCAAGGACATGCAGGACCTGGCCCGGTTTGGCGGGCAGTCCTATCCGCCGGTGGACTACTGGACGGTGGTCCGCTACCCGGAGAACAAGCATTACTGGACGACGCCCCGGAAATGCTTCACCCGGGACGCCATGGACGGCGTCGGGGCCGACGATGATATCGTGTACACCCTGGTCGGTCTGCTGATCCTGGAAAAATACGGGCCCGACTTCACCACCGCCGACGTAGGCGAGTTCTGGAAGGAGCATCTGGACATTGCCTGCACCGCGGAGAAGGTGGCTCTGGAGAACCTGAACAAGGGCATCCCGGCGGAAAAGGCCGGGGAAATCGACAACCCCTACCAGCTGTGGATCGGGGCGGACATCCGCAGCGATCCCTGGGGCTGGGCCTGCGCAGGCAACCCGGAGCTGGCGGCGGAATACGCCTGGCGGGACGCATACCTTTCCCACCGGCGGGGCGGCATCTACGGCGAGATGTTCTTTGCGGCGGCCCAGGCGGCGGCGTTTTCCGTGGACACCCCGGAGGAGGCTCTCCGCATCGGCCTGACGGAAATTCCGGCGGACTGCGTTCTGGCCAGGGACGTCAAGTGGGCCCTGGACCGCGCCGGGGAGGTCAGGAACTGGGAGGACGCCCGGCGGCTGGTCCAGGAGCGCTTTGACGGGATGCACAAGGTCCACACCAACAACAACGCCTGCCTGACCATCTTCGGCCTGCTCCTGGGAGAAAAGGACTTCACTAAGACCATCAGCGAGGTCATTGCCATGGGCTACGACAACGACTGCACCGGCGCGACCACGGGGAGCATCCTGGGGGCCATTCTCGGCGAGGACGGAATCCCGGCCCACTGGACCCAGAAATTCCACAACAAGGTGTACACTTACATCAAGGGCTATCCGGAGATGGCGCTGGACGACGTCATCAACCGCTTTGTGGCGCTGGCAAAGGAGAAGAAGGTATGAGATTTTTGAATTTCGGGTCCCTGAATCTGGACTTTGTTTATGACGTAGAGCATTTTGTCCGCCCGGGGGAGACGATTTCCTCCTTTGCCCTGAACACCTTCCGGGGGGGCAAGGGGCTGAACCAGTCGGTGGCCCTGAGCCGGGCCGGGGGAGAGGTCTTCCACGGCGGCTGCGTCGGCGAGGACGGCCGGATGCTTCTGGAGGGCCTGGAGGAAGCGGGGGCCGATGTGTCCCTGGTCCGGGTGCTGCCGGACTGCCGCACCGGCCACGCCATCATCCAGGTGGACCCCTCGGGGCAGAACTGCATCCTGCTTTTCGGCGGGGCCAACCAGGCCATTTCCCCGGAGCAGATCACCGAGACCCTTTCCCGGTTCGGGGAGGGGGACCTGCTCCTTTTGCAGAACGAGGTCAACGGCCTGGAGCAGATGCTCCGGGAGGCCAGGGCGCGGGGGATGCGGATTGCTTTCAATCCGTCGCCCATCGACGGGAAAATTTCACAGCTCCCGCTGGAGAATGTGGAATTCTTCCTGCTCAACGAGATCGAAGGGGCGGCTCTGGGCGGCGGAAACACGCCGGAGGAGGTTCTGGACGGGCTGAAGCGGCGGTTCCCCGGGGCGAAGATCGTGCTGACCCTGGGGAAGGACGGGGCGCTGTATTTCGACGGCGAAAAGACCTTCTTCCAGCCCATTTTCCCGATCAAGGCTGTGGACACCACAGCGGCGGGGGATACCTTTACCGGGTATTTCCTGGAGGCCGTGGGCCGGGGGCTCCCCGGAAACCAGTGCCTCCGGCGGGCGACGGCGGCTTCGGCCATTGCCGTTTCCCGGAAGGGGGCGTCGCCCTCCATTCCCGGCGCGGCGGAAGTGGACGCATTTCTGGCGGACAAGTAAATGAAAAATCCCGGCGTATCTTCGGATACACCGGGATTTTTTGCGCAATTTTCAGCGGATGCGGACCAGGCGCTGGGCCAGGAGCTCCAGGAGGAGCCAGAGGATCATCCAGCCGCAGAGCATGGCCGGGGAGAGCTGGCCCAGGGCTCCCAGGAAGGAGAGCATCAGCACCAGGGCGGTTCCCAGGATCACCGACACCAGGCGGATCACCCAGCCCATGGAGGCCATGACCTTCATCCGCCGGGGGGCGGCCAGGGAGGCGGCCAGGGACTCGATGGAGCCGTTGTTGGCGGCGGAGGCCGGTTTCTGCTTCACCGGCTGGCGGTAGTAGGCGAACTTTTCGTGGAGCCGGGCGGGGAGAATCTTGAAGCAACTCCGGTCGCAGAGGTACAGGGCCGCCAGGCGGTCCGCCGTCACCAGGGAGTCGGTGGTGTGGACGGAAAGGAGGACGTCGTTTTCCACCAGGAGCTGGATGGCGTCGTCCACCTCGGGGGAGGGGGCCAGGGTGATGACGAAGACCGCCGTCAGCTCCCCGGAGGCGGCCAGGTAGACCAGGTCGCTGCCCTCGTCCCGGAAGCGGCGCTCGTAGTCCTCGCTGGGGGCGCGGATGCCGTGGGCCGCCATCAGGGCGCGGTTGCCGATGAGGATGCGGCGGTTCTCGATCCAGCCGGAAAGGCCCATGCCGTCCTCGTAGGTCATGGCGTCCACCTTGCGGAGAAGCTCGGTCCGCCGGGCGATGATGCCTAAGAACACGTCGGAAAGGACGCTGCCCGCTTCGATGAGGAGGGAGGCCGCGTCCAGGATGGCTTCGTCAATGCGCATCCCGGCGAAGGTCTTGATGCCGCTGAGGGTCACGGAGGAGGGGGGGATGAGGTCAGAAGCGCTGACTACGGCGGCGTTGACCGCGCTGTAATCCCGGATGCTCCGCTCCCCGGCGGCGAAGGCGCTGAGGCGGTTCAGGACGCTAGCTCCCCGGCGGAGGGGGAAGGCCAGGGCGAAGCCGTTGCCCATGGGGGCCAGAACGGCGCAGAGGGCCACCAGGGTGGTGGCGGCCAGGTTCTTGCTCTTGGTCAGGAAAAAGACGGCCAGGGCGCCGGCGGCTCCCAGGATCAGGCCGGTGAGGGCGAAGCCCCGGGCGGTCCGGTCGCTGCGGTCCGCGGCCAGGGAGATGGGGAGGAAGCCGTCCAGGGTCTCGGCGGGGCAGTTGACGGCGGGGACGCCGGTGCCGTCCACCAGGCCCTTGGTGAACTCCCCGGCGGCGCGGCTGTCATCCACCGGGGCGGGGACGAATTTTTTGTAATCCGACAGGGCGAACCGGGCGTTGATGGCCGCCGTCCGGAAGGTCATGGCCCGGGAGAGCCAGCCGGTGCAGAGGAGCAGCGTTCCCGCCGCCAGGTAAATCTGGACGCCGGGGTTTGCCAGGCCTTTGGGGAACAGGAGCTGTCCCAGGGCCTGGAGCATACAGAGGAGGTAGCCCGTGGCCGGGAGGGTGTTCCGGTCCGGGCGGAGACGGATCAGGGAGAACAGGCCGCCGCCCACCATCTCCCAGGAAAGGCCTCCGGCGGCGGCTCCCAGGAAGACCAGGACGCCTAAGGTCAGGCGCTTGGGGAGAAAGGCGGGGTCGGCGCTGCGGTTGACTCCGATGAGGATGGTGACAAAGAGGATCATGGCCGTCAGCGCGCCTACGGCCAGGCCGGTGAGAAGGGCGTTCCTGGCCTCCCGGCGGAGGAGGGGTTCCTGCATGGCGGGTTCTTCCGCAGCGATGCGGGTCCCGGCCCGGCGGAAACAGGGGGCGAACTCCTCGGCGGAGCGCTCGGCCTCCGGGGGGCGCTGGAGCTTTTTCCCCAGGAGGTCCACCGGGGCCTCTGCCGGGGGATCGTCCAGGTTCTGGGCGGGAATGGGCCGGGGGGCGGGCTGCTCCGCCCGGATGGCGTCCACGTCGATGGAAAACCAGCCGGTCTCCGAAAGGGGAGGGGAAGGAGGGGCGGCGGGGGCTTTTTTCGGGGCGGGTTCCGGGGCCTTGGGGGCCTGGGGAGCCGCGGCGAAGGGGACGGCGGCCCGGCGGGCGGCTTCGGCCTTCCGGAAGAAGGGGGGCTCCGCCTTGGGGGCCGCCTGGGGAGCCGCAGGCCGGACCTGTCGGCGGAGGGAACCGGCCTTGAACACCCGGGTGGGGGGCTCGCCTGCCGGGCGGGTAGGTTTTTCCTCTCTGGGGGCCGGAGGGGGCGTTTGGGGGAGGGGGTCCGCCGATGGAGGTTCCGGGGCGGATTTTTCCTTCAGGATGTCCCGGAGGAGCCGGTCGATGTCCGGGTCCGTTCCGCCGGAGGACGGCTTGGCGGACAGCTCGACCTCCAGGAGGATCTCGTCGATGGAGGTTTTATTGGAATCCATTACCGTATCGATCCAGCCTTTCCGTGAATTTTTGGGGTCACGCCCTGGGGGCGGCGGCTTTCAGGCCCAGGCGCTGCCGGGCGACTTCGTACATGATGATGCCCCCGGCCACCGAAGCGTTCAAGGAGGTGACTTCTCCCCGCATGGGAAGGCTGACCATGACGTCGCACTTTTCCTTGAGAAGGCGGCTCATGCCCTTGCCCTCGGAGCCGATGATCAGGGCCACGCCGCCGTCGAAGTTCACTTCGCACCAGGTCTGGCCCTCCATGTCGCAGCCGTAGACCCAGACGCCCTGCTCTTTCAGCTCGTCTACCGTGGAGGCAAGGTTCGCCACCCGGGCCACGGGGATGTGGGCGGCGGCTCCGGCGGAGGATTTGAACACGGCGGAGGTCAGGCCCACGCCCCGGCGCTTGGGGATGATGACGCCGTGGGCCCCGGCGGTTTCGGCGGTGCGGATGATGGCTCCCAGGTTGTGGGGGTCCTCCACCTCGTCGGCGATGATGAGGAAGGGCTTCTCCCCGGCGGCTTCGGCCCGGGCCAGGATGTCGGAGACCTCGGCGTAGGCCACGGCGGAGACGGAGAGGACCACGCCCTGGTGGGAGGTGCCGCCGGACATGCCCTCCAGCTTCTGGGAGGTGACTTCCTTGACGGGGCAGCCGGCCTGCTTGGCCAGGGCGATGATCTTGGTCATGCTGCCGCCGGTCTGGCCCTTTTCCACAAAGACGGTGTCCAGGTTTTCGCCCTTTTTCAGGGCCTCGATGACGGGGTTGCGGCCGGCGATGAAGACGTTCTCGGCGTCCTCGGATTCAGCCTCGGGGCGGGCGGGGCGCTGGGGGCGCTCCGTGCGCTTTGGACGGGAGTAGAAGCGGTCGTCGGCGCTGACATAGGGTTTCCGGCCGTTGTCGGAGCGGCGGGCCGGGTAGGATCTGTTCTTTTCGTTACGCATGGCGGTTCCTTTCTCAGTTGTTGATGAAAAATTCCTCGTACCAGAGGATGAAGCTGTAAATGGTCCAGATTTTCTTCATGTTCAGGGCAAGACCGGCCTTGTGGTCGTCCAGGAGCTTGCGGATGGCGGCGTGGTCGAAGAACATGGCGGCGACTTCGCCGTCGAATTTCTCCCGGACCATTTCGTAGTACTTGTCCTGGCGGAGCCAGTCGTTGAGGGGGACGGGGAAGCCCAGCTTCGGCTTGTTGGCGGTGCGCTCCGGGAGCTGTTTGATGGCGGCTCCCCGGAGGGCGACCTTGGTGGTGTTGCCCTTGATGCGGTACTGGACGGGAATCTGCATGGCAAGCTCCAGCATCTTTTTGTCCAGGAAGGGGACCCGGAGCTCCAGGGAGTTTGCCATGCTCATCCGGTCGGCCTTCTGGAGGATGTCGTAGAGCATCCAGGTGTGGATGTCCACGTACTGGAGCTGGGTGGGGGTGTCCAGGTCTTTGACTTTATCAAAGTAGGGCTTTGCGTAGTCCACCGGGTCCTTGGCGGGGATTCTGTCTTTCAGATAGGTCCAGCGCTCGTCCCGGGTGAAGACGTAGTTGGCTCTTGCGAACCGCTGGTAGGGCTCCATGGCTCCCCGGACGATGAAGTGCTTGCCCTTGAAGTCGGGGAGGCGCTTGGCCACGGCGGCCGCGCCCTTGCGGATGCATTTGGGGATGTGGGCGTACTGGGCGAAGTGGCCCTCCTGGACATAGGAGGGGTAGCCGCCGAACAGCTCGTCGGCGCCTTCGCCGGAAAGAACGACCTTCACATACTTCCGGGCGTTTTCCGCCAAGAAGTAGAGGGGGACTTCGGAGGGATTGGGGAGGGGCTCGTCCATGAAGTACTGGATCTTGGCGGCGGCTCCGAAATAGTCGTCGGCGGAGACTTTATTGGAGATGTTCTGGACCCCCACCACCCGGGAGAAGTCCTGGGCGTAGGGGAGCTCGCTGTATTTTTCCTCGGCGTAGCCTACGGAGAAGGTTTTCACGTCCTTGGTGACCTTGGAGACTTCCTTGACCACGTAGCTGGAATCCACGCCGCTGGACAGGAAGCAGCCCACCTCCACGTCGCTGATCTTGTGGGCTTCCACGGACTTGGTGAACTCGTCGGTAATCAGGGCTTCCCATTCTTCCAGGGTCTTGGTGTTGTCGATGCGGTACCGGATGTCGTAGTACTTCCGGATGGTCATCTGGCCCTTGCAATAGGTGAAGCACTGGCCGCCCAGGAGTTTGTAGACGTTTTTGAACAGGGTCTCCTCGGTGGGGATGTACTCGTAGCACATGTAGTCGGGGAGCCGGTCGGCGTTGACCTCCCGTTCAAAGGCCGGGTGTTCCAGGAAGGATTTGACCTCGGAGCCGTAGAGGAAGTTGCCGTCCTTTTTGTAGTAGTAGAAGGGCTTGATGCCGAAGATGTCCCGGGCGCCGAAAAGGGTCTCGGTGGTCTTGTCCCAGATGACGAAGGCGAACATGCCCCGGAGCTTCTGGAGAAGCTCCTCGCCGTACTCCTCGTAGCCGTGGAGGAGGACTTCGGAGTCGGTGTTGGTCCTGAAGACGTGGCCTTTTTCCAGGAGGTCCTTCCGCAGGTCCCGGTAGTTGTAAATTTCGCCGTTGAAGGTCAGGACTTTGGTGCCGTCCTCATTCAGGATGGGCTGGCCGCCGCCGTCCAGGTCGATGATGGAAAGCCGCCGGAAGCCCATGGCGATGCCGTCGTCCACGTAATAGTCGGCCTGGTCGGGGCCCCGGTGGGCGATGCGGTCGGACATGGCGCGGATGATGGAAAGACGGTCGCCTGTGAAGCCGTTGGTGGTAAAGCCGGCAAATCCGCACATTGGTTATCAGATCCTTTCGGAGGAAATTATCGGGTGATGAGGTTTTGGAATCCGGGTTTCAGGGGCTTTCCGCAGAACTGGATGGAAGCCTTGGCAAGGACCTCCATGGCGTCCAGATAGCCGGGGCCCAGGGGGTAGTCCTTTTTGATCATGGAAAGCTCGGTGCAGCCTAAGATCATACATTCCGCGCCCTGGTTCCGGAGCTCCCGGGAGACTTCCTCAAAGAGGGGCATTTCCGGGGGAAGGCCGGCCTTGACGTTCTGGTAAATGAGGTGCATGACCTTCTCCTGGCCCTCCGATGAGGGGGCGGCCCAGGAAAGGCCCTGGCGCTCCAGCTCGTCCTGGAAAAGCCGGGTGCGGACGGTGCCGGTGGTGGCCAAAATCCCGGCCTTGCGGACGCCCTGCTCCTTCAAATGGGCCACGGTCTCCCGGACCAGGTGGAGGAAGGGGATGGAGACCGCAGGCTGGAGCTCCCCGAAAAAGTGGTGGGAGGTGATGCAGGGGACGGCGATGCAGCAGGCCCCGATGCGTTCCAGCTCCCGGGCGGCGCCCCGCATCATGGGGACGGGGCTTTCCGGGCTGGTCCCCAGAATGGCTGCGGTGCGGTCGGGGATGGACGGGCGGCAGAGCAGAATCACGTCCAGGTGCTCCTGGTCTGTGGCCGCGTCGGTCATTTTCACCAGCAGCTCGAGAAAGTAGGCCGACGCCATAGGGCCCAGCCCGCCGATGACTCCTAAGCGTTTCATCAATCGTGCAATCCTTTGTTTCCGAAGTATTTGTGGTATTTCTGGAAGTAGTGGAGCTGGTTTTTCAGGTAGCCCACAAAGCGGTGGAGGTTCATGTCCGGCTTGTAGTAAAGGGAGCGGCAGACCTTGCCCTCCTTATAGAGCCGCCGGGCCTCCGCCTTCAGGGACTCGTCCTTCACGTACTTCATGATGATGGCCTTGGGAATGATGGTCCAGAGGACCTTGTTGTCGGCGATGGTCAGGGGCATGTCCTTTTCGTAGACCACGTCGTCGGCCAGCCATTTGGCCAGGTTGTAGCCCGCGGCGGTGACGAAAAAGCTGGAGCGGCCCTGGCGGAGGTTCATCTCAAAGAGCTTGTAGGTGTTGTCCCGGGGGTCCAGCTTGATGTCGAAGTTGCCGAAGCCCACGTAGCCGATGTCCTCTAAAAAGCCGATCATCCGGCGCTCCAGTTCCTCGTCCCGGTCGCTGATGATGGCGGCGTAGCTGCCGATGCCTTCGGGGGAGTGCTCCTCCAGAAGGGCGTGGCCCAGGGCGATGAGCTTTACCTTTTTATCCCGGCCGCAGTAGGCGTTCAGGACCCGCATCTGGGAGTCGTCGCCGGGGATGTATTCCTGTAAGATCAGGTGGTCCTTGTAGGAGGAGCCGTAGATGGCGTCCAGGATGGCGTCGAACTCCTCCTTGTTGTTGGCCACGAAAACTTTTTTCTTGTGGGGGAATTTGCAGTTCCAGTAGGCCACGGAGTTGGAGGGCTTGATGATGGCCGGGAAGCCGAAGGGGAGCTCCACGGTCTTATAATTCTCGTAGGTGCAGGTGGTGGTTTTGGGGAAGGAGAAGCCGTGCTCGGTGCAGACCTGGTAGAAGCTCTCCTTGATGGAAAGGCGCATGAGAAGGGCCTCGTCGATGCAGGCGAAGCGGTAGTAGGGGCGGAGGGCGTCCTGGTTCCGGGACAGGAGCTTGATGTAGTTGTCTCCGCAAGGGACTAAGAGAAGGGGCTGGTCCTTGGGGTAGCGCTTGGAAAATGCGATGAGGGTGTCGCAGAAGACCTGGTCGTCTTCCAGGTTGGGCTCCACCACTTCCACGGTGACGATTTTGCTGTTGGAGGTGGCGGTAAGGCGGCCCTTGCCGATGGCTACCGAGGGGATGCCGTAGGCTTCGTGAAAGGAGCGGGCCATTCCGTAAACGTTGACGTCGCTGCCCAGAAGTACGGGGATGAAATCGGCTTTCTGGCTCATTTGAAACTTCCTTTCGGGATGTATTGGGAATCGTCCGGGCTGCGGCCCGGGCTGAGATCATAGTCGTACACTTTATTATACTATTCTTCACGGGGAAATACAAGAAAATAATTGAAAACTATTCTTTTCCCCGGAGGAAATCTGTGTTACAATGGTTCTGCCGGGAATCGGCGGAAAGGATGAGGAAAATGAAGGTCCTGGAAATTTACGCCCTCTGCGTGGGGATCATGAGCGTTATTGCCTTCGGCGTCTGCGGGCTGGACAAGTGGAAGGCCAAAAAGGGCCGCTGGCGGGTGCCGGAAAAGGTGCTGTTCCTGCTGGCCGGTCTGGGGGGAGCTTGGGGGTTCCTGACGGGGATGGTGGTGTTCCGCCACAAGACCAACCACTGGTCCTTCCGCATCGGAGTGTCGCTGCTTTCCGTTCTGTGGACGGCGGTGACGGGGATTCTGGTGTGGAAAACCGTTTCCGGGATGTAAAAATCCCCTTTTCGACGGGAAAGGCTTGCGAAAAGCGCCGGCAAGAAGTATACTAATTTTAGTATGCCCGGAATTTGTCTATAAAGGAGAGGATCCGATGTCCGTTTCAATTTCCCGCTTTTTTGAAGACCTGCGGAAAAAACGGGTCGTTTTCATTGGGGTGGGCGTCAGCCACACCCGGCTCATCGAAAAATTTCTGGAGAAGGGAATCCACGTCACCGTCTGCGACAAGCGCACGGCGGAGCAGATGGGGGAGACCTACGGCCGCCTGCTGGAAAAAGGCGCGTCCTTCCGGCTGGGGGAGGGGTATCTGGAGGCGCTGGACGACGCCGACGTGATCTTCCGCACCCCGGGAATGTATTTCAACTCCCCGGCCCTGACCGAGGCCCGGAAAAAGGGCAAGGCCGTCACCAGCGAGATGGAGTGCTTCTTCGATCTCTGCCCCTGCAAAATCTACGCCGTGACCGGCTCCGACGGCAAGACCACCACCACTACCCTGATTTCCAAGTTCCTGGAGGCCCAGGGCAAGCGGGTCTGGCTGGGCGGGAACATCGGCAAGGCGCTGCTTCCCGACATCGAGGAGGTCAAGGAGGACGATGCGGCGGTGGTGGAGCTTTCCAGCTTCCAGCTCATCTCCATGCGGCGGTCCCCGGATGTGGCCGTCATTACCAACGTGGCCCCCAATCACCTGGATGTCCACAAGGACATGCAGGAGTATATCGACAGCAAGAAGAACCTGTACCTTCATCAGAACGCCTTCTCCCGGACGGTGCTGAACCTGGACAACGACGTGACCCGGTCCTTCGCACCGGAGATCCGGGGGGAGCTTTCCTGGTTCAGCCGCCGGGAGATGCCGGAAAACGGCGCGTTTCTGGATGAGGACGGCGTTCTCTACGCCGTGCGCCACGGGAAAAAGTCGGCCCTTCTGAAAAAGGACGAGATCGTCATCCCGGGGCTCCACAACGTGGAGAACTACCTGGCCGCCATCTCCGCCGTGGACGGCGAGGTGGATCCGGAGAAGATCGTGGAGGTGGCGAGGACCTTCGGCGGCGTGGAGCACCGCATCGAGCGGGTCCGGGAGCTGGACGGCGTGACCTGGTACAACGACTCCATCGCCAGCAGCCCCAGCCGGACCATTGCGGGGCTCAACTCCTTCAACCAGAAGATCATCATCATCGCCGGAGGATACGACAAGAAAATCCCCTACGAGCCGCTGGCACCCAAGATCATCGAGAAGGTCAAGGCGCTGATCCTCATGGGGGCCACCGGGCCCAAGATCGAGGCCGCTGTCCGGGGCTGCGAGGGCTTTGAGGCTTCGGGGCTCATCATCGAGCACGCAGAGGACATGGAGGAGGCCGTGGCCATCGCCCGGAGGCTGGCAAAGCCCGGGGACGTGGTGAGCCTTTCCCCGGCCAGCGCCAGCTTTGACAAGTACCCCAACTTCGAGGTCCGGGGACGGCACTTCAAATCCATTGTAAACGACCTGAAATAAGGGAGGAAACTGCTATGACAACCTTGGAAATCCTGCGCCGTCTGTGTGAAGCCGACGGCGTTTCCGGCGACGAGACCGCGGCGTCCCAGGCGGCGGCGGAGCTGCTCCGGGCCTACACCGACGATGTGACCATCGACGCCTTCGGCAACGTCCTGGCCGACATTCCGGCGGCGGACCCCGACGCGCCCCGGCTGCTTCTGGACGCCCACATCGACCAGATCGGCATGATCGTCACCCACATCACCGACGACGGCTTTGTCCGGGTGGACCGCTGCGGCGGCATCGACCGGCGGCTTTTGCTGGCCCAGGAGGTGGTGATCCACGGCTCCCGGCCGGTGCCGGGCATCGTGGGGACGCTGCCGCCCCATCTGACCTCCGGCGATGCCGCCAAAAAGGTGGCGGAAATGGACGAAATCGCCATTGACACCGGCTATACCAAGGAGGAGCTGCTCCAGTGGGTGGCTCCCGGCGACCGGGTGACCCATGTCAGCGAATTCACCCAGCTGCAGAACGGCCGGGTCACGTCCCGGTCCCTGGACGATCGGGCGGGGGTGGCCTCCATCCTCAACGCCCTGGAGCGGGTGAAGGACAAGCCCCGGAACTTCGCCCTGACCGTGGTCTTTTCCGTTCAGGAGGAGACCGGCGGCTTCGGCGCGGCGGCCACCTCCTTCCGGGTGAAGCCCGACGCGGCCATTGCCGTGGACGTGAGCTTTGCCCACACCGCCGACGCCGACGAGATCAAGTGCGGCAAAATGGGCGGCGGGGCCATGATCGGCATCAGCCCCATTCTCAACCGGGGAATGTACGACGAACTGGTGAGCCTGGCCCGGACCCGGCGGATTCTCTGGCAGCCCGAGGTCATGGGGGGCCGCACCGGCACCAACGCCGACGAAATCTCCATTGCCGCCGGGGGCATTAAGACCGCCCTTCTCTCCATCCCGCTGAAATACATGCACACGCCGGTGGAGGTGGTGCAGGTCTCCGACGTGGAGGCCGTGGGCAATCTCATTGCCCAGTACGTCCTGAACTGCGGCGAATAAGGAGGGGAACATCATGGAATTTCAGGGAATTTTGAAAACGCTCTGCGACGAATACGGCATTTCCGGCAACGAAAGCACCGTGGCCAGCCGCATCATCGGGATGATCGAGGACTACGCGGATTCCTACTACGTGGACAACCTGGGCAGCGTCATCGCCTTCAAAAAAGGCGCCAGGACCCCGGCGAAAAAAATCCTCATCGACGCCCACACCGACGAGGTGGGGATGATCGTCACCGGTTTCGCCGCTGACGGCGGGCTCTGCTTCACCACGGTGGGCGGCGTGGACGCCCGGGTGATCCTGGGCCGCCTGGTCCTGGTGGGCGAGGACCGGATCCCCGGCGTCATCGGCACCAAGGCCATCCACATGCAGTCCGAGGAGGAGCGGAAAACCGCCGTTCCCGTGGACAAGCTGTACATCGACATCGGCTGCTCCTCCAAGGAGGAGGCCCAGGCTCTGGTGGACTACGGCGACGAGGTCTGCTTCCCCGCGGGCTTCGGGACCTTCGGAAACGGATACCTCAAGGGCAAGGCCATCGACGACCGCTTCGGCTGCGCCGTCATGGTGGAGCTGATCCGCGCGGAGCTGCCCTGTGACTGCTGGTTCAGCTTCAGCGTCCAGGAGGAGGTGGGCTGCCGGGGAGCGGCGGCTTCCGCCTTTGCCGTGGCCCCGGATTACGCCATTGTCCTGGAGACTACCACCGCCGCCGACCTGGCGGGGGTCAGCGAGCCCAAGTCCGTCTGCACCCTGGGCAAGGGGGCCGTGGTGGGCTTCATGGACCGGGGGACCGTCTATCCCCGGGACCTCTATAAGCTCTGCCACCAGCTGGGGGCGGAAAAGGGCATCCCCGTCCAGACCAAGACCATGGTGGCCGGGGGCAACGACGCCCGAAGCATCCATCAGGCGGCCGGCGGGATCAAGACCATTGCGGTCTCCGCGCCCAGCCGGTACCTCCACTCGCCCTTCTGCGTGGTGAAGGAAAGCGACCTCACCGCCGTCCGGGACCTGACCCGGGCGTTGATTGAGAAGCTGGGGGAAATGGAGTAAGCTGTGACCCCTACCCGAAAACAACCCATCTTTTTCGTCTCCGGCGCCAGCGGCGTGGGGAAATCCTCCGCCTGCGAGATTCTGTTCCGGAAGGAAACGGACTATCTGGTGCTGGAAAGCGACCTCCTCTGGGAGGAGCGGTACAATCACCCGGAGGACAACTACCGGGACTTCCGCCGGCTCTGGCTCCGGGTCTGCGCCAACGCGGCCCAGATCGGGAAGCCGGTGGTCCTCTGCGGCTGCACGACGCCGGAGCAGTATGAGACCTGCCCGGAGCGGGAGCTTTTTGCGGAGACCCACTATCTGGCCGTGGTTTGCAGCGACGCCGAGCTGGAACGGCGGATGCGGGAGGGCCGGGGCATCACCGACCCGGCCTGGCTGGAAAGCTCCCGGCACTTTAATCGCTGGCTCCGGGAGCACGGGCCGGGGCTGACCCCTCCGGTCCGGCTGGTGGAGGCCGACGGCCTGACTGCGGCGGAAACCGCAGAGCAAATCGAGGCGTGGATCCGCTCCGCGCTTCGGGAATCCAATGGGAAGGAATCAACGACATGACCGATTACACGGGACTTTACGACTTCAGCCCGGAGCTCCTCCGGCTGGCGGAGCAGGCCGAGGAGCAGTGCCGGGAGGTTTTCCGGCGCATCGACGGCATTGCCCAGTATAACGAAGCGAAGGTGCTGAAAGCCTTTACCGACCACCGGGTCTCGGCGGCCCATCTGGTGGGGACCACGGGCTACGGCTACGACGACATGGGCCGGGACACCCTGGACAAGGTCTTTGCCCAGGCCGTGGGGGCCGAGGACGCTCTGGTGCGGCACAACTTCGTCTCCGGGACCCACACCCTGACCGTGGCGCTGTTCGGCGTCCTCCGGGCGGGGGACACGGTGGTCTCCGTCACCGGCGCGCCCTACGACACCATGGAGGAGGTCATCGGCATCCGGGGGGAGGGCGCCGGTTCTCTGAAAGAATACGGCATTTCCTACCGCCAGGTGGAGCTGCTGGCCTCCGGCGAGCCGGACTACCCGGCCATCGAGGCGGCGGCCAGGGGGGCGCGGATGGTCTACATCCAGCGGTCCCGGGGGTACTCCCTGCGGCCCTCCTTGACGGTGGAGACCATCGGGAAGATCGCGTCGGCGGCCAAGAAGGGCAATCCGGAGGCGGTGGTCTTTGTGGACAACTGCTACGGCGAGTTCGTGGAGAAGCAGGAGCCGGTGGCCGTGGGGGCGGACCTGATGGCAGGGTCCCTCATCAAGAATCCCGGCGGCGGAATCGCGCCCACCGGGGGCTACATCGCCGGGCGGAAGGACCTGGTGGAGCTTTGCGCCTACCGTCTGACCTGCCCGGGCATCGGCCGGGAGGCGGGCTGCACCCTGGACCAGAACCGGGGGCTTTACCTGGGGCTTTTCCACGCGCCGTCGGCGGTGGCGTCGGCGGTGAAGACCGCCTGCTTCGGGGCGGCGCTGTTCGGGAGCATGGGCTACCGGACCAATCCCGCCTACGATGCGCCGAGGACGGACATCATCACGGCCATCGAGCTGGGGAGCCCGGAGAACCTCTGCGCGTTCTGCCGGGGAATCCAGATGGGGTCGCCGGTGGACTCCCACGTGACCCCGGAGCCCTGGGCCATGCCCGGGTATGAGGACCCGGTGATTATGGCGGCGGGGACCTTCACCATGGGGGCGTCTTTGGAGTTATCGGCAGACGGGCCCATCCGTCCGCCGTATTCGGTTTGGCTCCAGGGGGGGCTGACCTACGGAACCGGGAAGCTGGGGCTGCTTTTGGCAGCCCGGGCGATCGCGGAGCGATAACTCTAGCGGGTACAACGTCAGGCCGCCGCCATCATCCACGTCAAGCCGACGCGTATCTCCGAATCCTCATACAGGAATCGAAGCGATAAAAAGTGCTGCACGGTTGCCTACTGTCTGAGCACCGATAGCGGCGGCGGGAAGTGTCGTGTGCGGATATGTTTATTCAGCGCCTGCCGCCATTGGGGTTTTTAGGGGCGTAGCCCCTAAACGGACTTTTCTGCTTACTCTTTTCCTCCGGGGAAAAGAGTAAGTGCGCTATGTAGGGCATAACAAATCTGTACAAACGTAAGTAGCCGCATAGGCTAGTAGGACCTGCCAAATCCGATTCAAAATTGGCAGCACTACCGGCCTATGCGGCTACGTTCGCTTTGGATTATTGATAGGTGGTTCATAGCACCCATTCTTTTCCCGCGTGGGAAAAGAATGGGGAGAAAAGGACGCTCGGGTGGCTCCCGCCCCCCGAGACCCCCTAAAGTCGCGGGGTTTGGCTTCGGAGAGCCCCAATATTACCTCGCGGTGGACACGGCCGCCGCAATTGGTGGGGTGGACAGTAGGCATACGCACACCACTTTCGGACGGTATCGTCCTCACGATAGGCTTTGGGGGCAGGCGGCGGCCTGACGTGGTGTTTGGATGGAGGCCTGACGTGGGTGCATTTGGGGATTTTTTGCAAAAAAATCCCCGCAGCGTCGCTTTGGACGGCATTGCGGGGGGCTGGAAGGTCCAGAAGATGAAACAAAGAAGAGGAACAATGTATGAAGAATAGAGGAACGCAAAAGGATTCGCCGCTGCCGGAGCCTGGGCCCGGCAGCCAGCGGGCGGAAAGCTCTCCGCCAAGAGAAAGGAGAGGAGAATGCCGGTAGTCCGGAAACCGTCCTCCGGCGTAGGGGAAAAGCAGAATTAGTTTTCATCCTGCAGGGCGTCGTAGCCTTCTTCGCCGGTGCGGACCTTGATGACGTTCTCCACGTCGTAGACGAAAATCTTTCCATCGCCGATGTGGCCGGTGTACAGCACCTTCTTGGCCGTGCGGATCACCGTGTCAACGGGGACCTTGCAGACAACGAACTCCAGCTTCACCTTGGGCAGGAGGGAGACCTCCACCGGAACGCCGCGGTAAAACTCCCCGACGCCCTTCTGCATCCCGCAGCCCAGGACCTGGGTCACGGTCATGCCGGTGATGCCGATCTGGTTCATGGCGGATTTCAGCGCCTCGAATTTGCTTTGCTTGGTGATGATGACGATCTTGGTCATCTTGGGGTGGGGAAGGGTATCGCCAGGTGCGGCGACGGTCCGGGTGACGGTCTCCACCGGAACGGCTTCCTCCAGGGTGAAGGGCGCGTCCTCCTCCGGGGTGTGGGAGATGGGCATGGGCATGAAGTCGGCGTAGCTGGAAGCCAGGCCGTGCTCTTTCACGTCAAGGCCCACGATCTCCTCCTCCCGGGAGACCCGGAGGCCGATGGTCTTGTTGATGAGGAAGAAGACGATGGTGATGGTCACAGCGGTCCAGGCGGCCACGGAGAGGACGCCCAGGGCCTCGATGCCCAGAAAGCGGAAGCTGCCGGTGTAGAACAGGCCCTTGGAGGTGTCGAACAGGCCGGTAAGCAGGGTGCCGCCTGCGCCGCAGAGGCAGTGGACGCCGATGGCGCCGACGGGATCGTCGATTTTCAGCTTCTTGTCGATGAACTCAATGCCGAAGACCACCAGGAATCCGGCCACGACGCCGATGATGGCCGCGCCCAGGGGCGAGACTACGTCGCATCCGGCGGTGATGGCCACAAGCCCCGCCAGGGAGCCGTTGAGGGTCATGGAGACGTCGGGCTTTTTATAGCGGACCCAGGTGATGCACATGGCGGTGATGGTGGCCATGGCGGCGGCCAGGTTGGTGGTCATGAAGATGCGCCCGGCGGAAACAATGGCGTCGTCGCCGGTCATGGATACCGTGGAGCAGCCGTTGAAGCCGAACCAGCAGAACCAGAGGATGAACACGCCCAGAGCGCCCAGGGTCAGGGAGTGGCCCAGAATGGCTTTGGGCTTGCCCTCCTTGTCGTACTTGCCAAGGCGGGGCCCCAGAATCTTCGCGCCGATGAGGGCGCAGATGCCGCCCACCATGTGGACCGCCGTGGAACCGGCGAAGTCATGGAAGCCCAGCTGGGCCAGCCAGCCGCCGCCCCAGATCCAGTGGCCGGAAATGGGGTAGATCACGGCGCTGATGACCATGGAGTAGACGCAGTAGGCGGAGAACTTGGTCCGCTCCGCCATGGCGCCGGAGACGATGGTGGCGGAGGTGGCGCAGAACACTGTCTGGAAGATGACGAAGGCCCACAGGGGGACTCCGGCGGGGAGGACCGCGCTGTAATCTCCCCGGATCATGGGGTCAAAGGAGCCGAACAGCGCGCCAGTGGAACCGAACATCACGCCAAAGCCCAAAAGCCAGTAGATGGGGGTCCCCAGACAGAAGTCCATGAGGTTTTTCATGATGATGTTGCCGGAGTTTTTGGCCCGGGTGAAGCCGGTTTCCACCATGGCGAAACCGGCCTGCATGAAGAAGACGAGGACGGCCCCCAGAAGGACCCATATGGTGTTGACTGCAGAGAACATGGGAATTCCCTCCTTGATAAAATTGACGGATCCGAAAGCTATATCCAATCACAAAGGGGCGCGTCCCGCCTGGCAACAGGACGCGCCCCTTTGCGCGATATGGAATCTCTTGGCCCCGAAGGGCGTGAGAAGAAGAGGAAAGCGAAATTATACCCGGAACAGCAGGTCGCTGTAAGAGGGGAAGGGCCAGTATTCCTTGCCCAGAAGGGTCTCCAGCTCGTCGGCCACGGCGCGCATTTCCTGCATGGCGGTGAAGACGTCGTCCTTGTAGTGGTCGGCTTCCTTCTGGAGATCGCCCTCGTAGTTTTTGGCTTCCAGCAAGGCGGATTCCAGGGCCTCGGTCTTCTTGTAGAAGCAGGAGGCCAGGGCGGAGAGCTTACGGACCAGGGATTCCTCCAGGTCGCAGGGGATGTCCTCGCTGATGGCTTTTTTCTGGGCGGCGGTGGTGCTGACGTCCTTCAGGTAGGAGAGGACTGCGGGAACGATCTGCTTTTTGGCCATGTCCACCATGGTCAGGGCTTCGATGTTCAGGGTCTTGCAGTAGTTGTCCAGAAGAATCTCATAGCGGGAGTGCATCTCGGCTGCGGTGAAGATTTTGTGCTTGGTGAACAGGTCGATGTTCTTTTCCGCGATGAAGTAGGGGAGGGCGTCAGGGGTGGATTTCAGGTTCAGGAGGCCCCGCTTTTCGGCTTCCTCCACCCAGGAGCTGTCGTAGCCGTTGCCGTTGAAGATGATGCGCTTGTGTTCCTTGATGGTCTTTTTGATCAGGGTGTTCAGGTCGGCGGTGAAGTCGGAGGAGCCCTCCAGGGCGTCGGCGAACTGGGACAGGGTCTCGGCCACGATGGTGTTCAGGACGATGTTGGGGCCGGAGATGGACAGGGCCGAGCCGGGCATCCGGAACTCAAACTTGTTGCCGGTGAAGGCGAAGGGGGAGGTGCGGTTCCGGTCGGTGGTATCCTTGGGGAACCGGGGCAGGACGTGGACGCCCACCTTCATTTCCTCTTTGGTCTTCTGGCAGTAGCTGGTGCCGGTCTCGATGCTCTCCAGGATGGCGGAAAGCTCATCGCCTAAGAACATGGAGATGATGGCGGGAGGCGCTTCGTTAGCTCCCAGACGGTGATCGTTGCCGGCGCTGGCCACGGAGACCCGGAGCAGGTCCTGATAATCGTCCACGGCCTTGATGACGGCGGTGAGGAACAGGAGGAACTGGGCGTTTTCCTGGGGGGACTCGCCGGGCTCCAGGAGGTTCACGCCGGTGTTGGTGGACAGGGACCAGTTGTTGTGCTTGCCGGAGCCGTTGACGCCGGCAAAGGGCTTCTCATGGAGCAGGCAGCAGAGGCCGTGCTTCAGGGCTACTTTTTTCATGACCTCCATGGTCAGCTGGTTGTGGTCGGTGGCGGTGTTGGTATTGGTGAAGATGGGGGCCAGCTCGTGCTGGGCGGGGGCCACCTCGTTGTGCTCGGTCTTGGCCAGGATGCCCAGCTTCCAGAGCTCGTCGTTTAAGTCGTGCATGTACGCCTGGATGCGGGGCTTGATGGCGCCGAAGTAGTGGTCCTCCATCTCCTGGCCCTTGGGCGGCTTCGCGCCGAAAAGGGTGCGGCCGGTGAGGATCAGGTCCTCCCGCTGGTCGTGGAGGGCTTTGTCCACCAGGAAGTACTCCTGCTCGGGGCCCACGGTGGTGATGACCCGGGTGACGTCCTCGTTGCCGAAAAGCTTCAGGATGCGCATGGCCTGCTTGTTCAGGGCTTCCATGGAGCGGAGGAGGGGGGTCTTTTTGTCCAGGGCCTCGCCGCCGTAGGAATAGAAGACGGTGGGGATGCACAGGGTGTTGTCTTTGATGAAGGCGTAGGCGGTGGGGTCCCAGGCGGTGTAGCCTCTCGCCTCAAAGGTGGCGCGGAGGCCGCCGGAGGGGAAGGAGGAGGCGTCGGGCTCGCCCTTGACCAGCTCTTTGCCGGAGAACTCCATGATGACGGTGCCGTCGCCCTGGGGGGAGATGAAGCTGTCGTGCTTCTCGGCGGTGATGCCGGTCATGGGCTGGAACCAGTGGGTATAATGGGTGCAGCCTTTTTCCACGGCCCAGTCCTTCATGGCGTTGGCGACGACATTGGCGATGGATTTGTCCAGGCTCTTGCCGTTCTCCATGGTTTTTTTCAGAGCCTTGTAGGTCTCTTTGGGGAGACGCTCCTGCATGACGCGGTCGTTGAAGACCATGTTTCCAAAGGTTTCGGGCACGTTGCTCATAAGTCAGCCACTCCTTTATAATATCGGTGAAAGATTTTCCCCCCGCCAGGCGGGGAATAACAAAAAAGACGCCGCGGACCGGATGGTCCACAGCGCCTTTGCTGTCTACGGTTGCCATTATACTCCGGGGGAAGGGAGTTGTCAACGGGTTTGAAGGAATTTTTTTGGAATTTTGCAAGGTTTGTGCAAATGATACGGCTGACGTCAAAATACTCCGAATAAAATCTGGGGAAATCGACAATTTTGCAGGAATCCTTCGAAAATCCTTCAAAATTCGTTGACAAGGGCGGTGGGATTTGATAAGATAAGGGCAGAGAACAAAGGCGTTCGCAAGAACCGGCTTTTTTCAAAGGCCGTTTTTTTGCGGACGCTTTTTGTTTTGGATTCAAAAGGAGGTTTGACTTATGCTCAAGGAAGGGCAAGTCCGGATTCCCTCCGGCTGCGCGATCTCTGGCATCTTTTCCAAAGAAGGAAAGAGGATCAGCGGCGAGGGGATCGTCAAATCCATCGCGACCATGCACGACCGCAGCAACGGCCTGGGCGGCGGCTTCGCCGGATACGGCATCTATCCGGAATACAAGGACCTGTATGCGTTCCATGTATTTTATGACGACACCGACGCCAAGGAAGCCTGCGAAAAATTCCTGGAACGGCATTTTGATATTGTAAACCTGTCGAAAATCCCCATCCGGAAGACGCCGAAGATCACCAACGAGCCCCTGATCTGGCGGTACTTCGTGGCTCCCCTGCCCACCCGGCTGGCCGACAGCCAGCTGGACGAGAAGGAGTACACCGCCCGGTGCGTGGTCCGGATCAACACCCGGATCGACGGGGCCTACGTTTTTTCCAGCGGGAAGAACATGGGTGTTTTCAAGGCCGTGGGCTACCCCGAGGACGTGGGCGAGTTCTACCGCCTGGAGGATTACGCGGGCTACGGCTGGACGGCTCACGGCCGGTATCCCACCAACACCCCCGGCTGGTGGGGCGGGGCCCATCCCTTCGCCATGCTGGACTACTCCATCGTCCACAACGGGGAAATCTCCTCCTACGACGCCAACCGCCGGTACATCGAGATGTTCGGCTACAAATGTACCTTGCAGACTGACACCGAGGTCATCACCTATATCGTGGATTATTTGAACCGCCGCCAGGGCCTTACCATGGAGGAGGTGGCCGCGGTCATCGCCGCGCCCTTCTGGTCCACCATCGACCGGATGGAGCCGGCGGCCCGGGAAAAGGCCACCTACCTGCGGAACACCTTCGCCAGCCTGCTGGTCACGGGGCCCTTCTCCATTCTGCTGGGCTTTGAGGGCGGCATGATGGCTCTCAACGACCGCCTCAAGCTCCGGAGCATGGTGGTGGCGGAAAAGGGCGAGATGTTCTACGCCGCCAGCGAGGAATGTGCCATCCGCATCCTGGAGCCCAATCCCGACCGGCTCTACGCCCCCAAGGGCGGCGAACCGGTGATCGTCACCCTGAACGGAGGTGTGAAGTAATGGCAATCAACTATTTTTACCCCGATTATGAGGTGGTCCGGAACCCGGACCGCTGTGTGGCCTGCCGGGTCTGCGAACGGCAGTGCGCCAACGAGGTCCATCACTACGACGCGGACTTAAAGCGGATGATCGCCGACGATTCCAAGTGTGTCAACTGCCACCGGTGCGTCTCCCTGTGTCCCACCAAGGCGCTGAAGATCGTCAAGACCGACCACACCTTCAAGGAAAACGCCAACTGGTCCAAGCAGACCATCTACGAAATCTACCGCCAGGCGGAAAGCGGCGGCGTGCTGCTTTCGTCCATGGGCAACCCCCAGCCCTACCCCATTTACTGGGACAAAATCCTCATCAACGCCTCCCAGGTGACAAACCCGCCTATCGACCCCCTGCGGGAGCCCATGGAGACCCGGGTGTTCTTAGGTAAGAAGAACGATCAGATCACCCGGAACCCCGACGGCAGCATCTGCACGAAAATGAGCCCCCAGCTGGAGCTGGCGGTGCCGGTGATGTTCTCGGCCATGTCCTACGGCTCCATCAGCTACAACGCCCATGAGAGCCTGGCGAGAGCCGCCACGGCGCTGGGAACCTGCTACAACACCGGCGAGGGCGGACTACACGAGGATTTCTACAAATACGGTCCCCACACCATCGTCCAGGTGGCTTCCGGCCGGTTCGGCGTCCACAAGGACTACCTGGAAGCCGGCGCGGCCATTGAGATCAAGATGGGTCAGGGAGCCAAGCCCGGCATCGGCGGCCACCTGCCCGGGGCCAAGATCGTCGGCGAGGTCTCCAAGACCCGGATGATCCCCGAGGGCTCCGACGCCATCTCCCCGGCGCCCCACCACGACATCTACTCCATCGAGGACCTGCGGCAGCTGGTCTACTCCTTAAAAGAGGCCACGGAGTACAAAAAGCCCGTCATCGTCAAGGTGGCGGCGGTCCACAACGTGGCGGCCATCGCCAGCGGCATCGCCCGGAGCGGCGCGGACATCATCGCCATCGACGGCTTCCGGGGCGGCACCGGCGCGGCTCCCACCCGCATCCGGGACAACGTGGGCATCCCCATTGAGCTGGCTCTGGCCAGCGTGGACCAGCGGCTCCGGGAGGAGGGCATCCGGGACAACGTCTCCATTGTGGTGGGCGGCTCCATCCGGTCCAGCGCCGACGTGGTCAAGGCCATCGCCCTGGGAGCCGACGCAGTGTACATCGCCACCGCCGCTCTGCTGGCCCTGGGCTGCCACCTCTGCCGGACCTGCCAGGCGGGCAAGTGCAACTGGGGCATCGCCACCCAGCGTCCGGAGCTGGTCAAGCGGCTGAACCCTGACGTGGGCAGCCAGCGGCTCATCAACCTCATCACCGCCTGGAACCACGAGATTCAGGAAATGATGGGCGGCATGGGCATCAACTCCCTGGAAGCCCTGAAGGGCAACCGGCTGATGCTCCGGGGCGTGGGGCTCACCGAGAAGGAGCTCCAGATTCTGGGCATCCAGCACGCCGGAGAATGAGCCGGTAAAATCCCCATTTCCCGTAGGATTCCCGCGGCGCGATTTTGTCCAAAATATCGAATCTCAAAGGAATCCGGCAGATATGCGGTAAAACGATGATTTTTCTTCCGAGTTATGGTATAATAAGAATTGGTTCTTCGCCGGAGGGCGGAGGGACATTTCCGTGAAAAACAGGAGGAAAATGAAATGCTGACAGCTATCACCGGGATCAACTGGGGCGACGAGGGAAAGGGCCGTATGGTCGACCTGCTATCCCAGGATTATGACGTTGTGGTCCGTTACCAGGGCGGCAACAACGCGGGACATACCGTCGTGAACCATCTGGGCAAATTCATCCTGAACCTGCTGCCGTCCGGCATCCTGCGGCCCGAGGTCGTCAATGTCATGGGCAACGGCATGGTCGTCGATCTGGAGCACCTCTGCGGCGAAATGAAGCGGCTCACCGACGCCGGGGTCGCCATCAGCCCGGCCAACCTGAAAATCAGCGACAAGGCCGTCATCTGCATGCCCTACCATAAGCTGCTGGACTGCCTGGAGGAGGACCGTCTGGGCGACGCCAAGTACGGCTCCACCCGCCGGGGCATTGCGCCCGTTTACGGCGACAAATACATGAAAAAGGCTCTGCGGATGGGGGACCTCCTCCAGCCGGAGTACCTGAAAAAGCGGCTGAAATCGGTGCTGGACTGGAAAAACCTGACCATCACCGGGGTGTACGGCGCGCCTGCCGTCTCCTTTGACGAGATGTGGAGCTGGCTGGAGACCTTCGGCGGCCAGCTGAAGGACTACATCTGCGACGCGGGGCTCTATCTGGACCAGGCCGAGAAATCCGGCAAGAAGATTATGTTCGAGGCCCAGCTGGGCGCTCTCCGGGACATCGACTTCGGCATTTACCCCTTTACGTCTTCCTCCTCCAGCATCAGCGCTTATGCGCCGGTGGGAGCGGGGATTCCCAACCATAAGCTGAGCCTGTCCATCGGCATCATGAAGGCGTACTCCACCTGCGTCGGCGAGGGCCCCTTTACTGCGGAGCTGTTCGGCGAGGAGGCGGAGCGTCTCCGCAAGGCCGGCGGCGAATACGGCGCGGCTACCGGCCGTCCCCGGCGTGTGGGCGGCTTCGACGTTCCCGCATCCCGGTACGGTGTGCGGGTCCAGGGCGCGGACGAGCTGGCTGTGACCAAGCTGGACGTGCTGAGCTATCTGGAAAAAATCCCGGTCTGCGTGGCCTATGACGTCAACGGCCGCCGGGTGGAGGAGTTCCCCACCGGCGCGGACCTGGACGCTGCGAAACCCATTTATGAGTATTTCCCCGGCTGGCACTGCGACATCAGTTCCTGCCGGAAACCCGAGGACCTCCCCAAGGAGGCCCTGGACTACATCCGCTATCTGGAAAAGGCGGTGGGCTGCCCCGTGAAGTACGTCTCTGTCGGCGCGGAGCGGGAGGAGTATCTGACTCTGTAAGCCCCCTCCCGGCGGCCTGGCCACCCCTTTCCCGGACAGCTGCTGACAGAAAGGCAGGTGCTTCGAATGAAGCGCATCTATGTCAAGGAAAAGTGGTGCCTGGGCTGCCATCTCTGCGAGTACTACTGCGCTTACGCCAACTCCGGCGTAAGCGACATGGTCAAGGCCCTGAAAGGCGTCAGGATCAACCCCCGCATCCGCATCGAGGAGGAAAACGGCGTCAGCTTCGCCGTTTCCTGCCGCCACTGCAAGGACCCCCTGTGCGTCAAGAGCTGCATCACCGGCTCGCTGCGCATTGTGGACGGCGTCATCACCTTCAACAAGGAAAAATGCGTGGGGTGCTACACCTGCATCCTCTCCTGTCCCTACGGGGCCGTGATGCCCTCGGAGGGCGGCGTGATCCAGAAATGTGAGCTCTGCATCAAAAACAGCTGCGGCTCTCCGGCCTGCGTCCGGGGATGTCCCAACCAGGCCATCGTTTTTGAAGACCACGACGCTTGAGGGGAGGACTTGCTATGAAATACGTCATCATCGGAAACTCCGCAGCCGCTGTGGGCTGCATCGAGGGCATCCGTCAGGAGGACAGGACCGGCCCCATCACCGTTGTCACCGACGAGCCCTATCACACCTATTCCCGGCCCCTGATCTCCTACCTTCTTCTGGGAAAGACCGACGAGGAGCGGATGAAGTACCGCCCCGACGGCTTCTATGAAGAAAACGGCGTCACCCTCCTGGCGGGAAAGCGGGCCGAGAAGATCGACCCGGAGAGTAAGACCGTCCTTCTGGACGACGGACAGGCCCTTTCCTACGACAAGCTGCTGGTGGCCGCCGGTTCCCGGCCCTTTGTCCCGCCCATCAAGGGGCTGGACGGGGTGGAGAACGCCTTCACCTTCATGACCCTGGACTCCGCCAAGGCCCTGGAAAAGGCGCTGGGCCCGGACAAGCGGGTGCTGATCCTGGGCGCGGGGCTCATCGGCCTCAAATGCGCCGAGGGCATCGCCGGCCGGGTGGGAAGCCTCACTGTAGCGGACTTAGCCGACCACATCCTGCCCAGCATCCTGGACAGCGAGGCCGCGGCCATGGTCCAGCGCCACATCGAGGATCACGGCGTGTCCTTCCTCCTGGGGGACGGGGTGGATTCCTTTGAAGGGAACACCGCTGTCCTGAAAAGCGGGAAGAAGGTCCCCTTCGACCTGCTGGTGATCTGCGTGGGCGTGCGGCCCAACACCTCCCTGGTCTCCGAGGCCGGGGGAGAGGTGGCCCGGGGCATCCGGGTGGACCCTTGCTGCGCCACCACCATCCCCGATGTTTACGCCGCCGGGGACTGCGCCGAATCTTTCGACGTTTCCTCGGGTCAGGAGCGGATTCTGGCCCTTCTCCCCAACGCCTACATGCAGGGCCGGTGCGCCGGGACCAACATGGCCGGAGGCGAAGCGGTCTACGACCACGCCATCCCCATGAACGCCATCGGGTTCTTCGGCTACCACGTGCTGACCGCCGGGACCTATACCGGGGAAATCTACCGCTCTGCGGAAGGGTGCAGCCTGAAGAAGCTGTTCTACGAAAACGACCGGCTGAAAGGCTACATCCTTCTGGGCGACGTGGCCCGGGCGGGAATTTATACCAGCCTCATCCGGAAGGAAACGCCCCTTTCCTCCATCGACTTTGCGCTGATCTGCGAAAAGCCCCAGCTCATGGCCTTTACCCGGGAGGAACGGAAGGAAATGCTCGCCTGAGCGGCGGAAAGAAAGGTGTGAACGCAATGCTTATCAATGCAGCCGGGCTCGATTTTCAGGAGCTCAATCAAATCATCCGGGAATCCTCCGATCAGGACGTGGTCATCGAAAACTGCCTGGGCCAGCGCTATATCGGCAGCGGCCTTTCCGGACGGACCATCACCATTCTGGGCACCCCGGGCAACGCCCTGGGCGCTTACATGAACGGCAGCCGGATCATCGTCAAGGGCAACGCCCAGGACGCCACCGGCGACACCATGAACGAAGGCACCATCTTCATCCACGGCTCCGCCGGAGACGCCGTGGGCTACGCCATGCGGGGCGGCCGCATCTATGTGGAAGGCGACACCGGCTATCGGGCGGGCATCCATATGAAGGCGTATCAGGAGAAAAAGCCCGTGCTCATCGTCGGCGGCGCGGCGGGAAGCTTCTTGGGCGAATATCAGGCCGGGGGCCTCATCGCCGTCCTGGGCCTGGACCGGGGAGACCGGCCCATCGTGGGCAACTTCTGCGGCACCGGGATGCACGGCGGGAAGATGTTCCTCCGCACCGACGTCCTTCCTCCCGACCTGCCCAAGCAGGTCAAGGCCGCCAGGGCCGCCCGGGAGGACCTGGAGGAGATCATCCCCTACCTGGAGGAATTCTGCAGGGAGTTCCACAAATCCCTGGACGAAATCCTGGCCGGCCCCTTTACGGTGCTGACACCGGATACCAAAAACCCCTACAAGCAGCTGTATACCCAGAACTGACGGAAAGGCGGGAGGTCATGAAAATCACAGCGTCGGAGGTCATGACGTTCGTAAAGGAAAACGACGTCAAGTTTATCCGTCTGGCTTTTTGCGATATGTTCGGGAACTTAAAAAACGTTTCCATCATGCCGGAGGAGCTGCCCCGGGCCTTTGAGACCGGAATCTCCTTCGACGCGTCGGCGGTGCGGGGATTTTTAAATGCCGAGGAGTCCGACCTGTTTCTGGTCCCGGACCCCTCCACCCTGTCCATCCTGCCCTGGCGTCCCACTCACGGCCGGGTGATCCGGCTGTTCTGCGATATCCGCCGTCCCGGCGGCCAGCCCTTTGAGGGCGACATGCGGCAGTTCCTCAGCAGGGCCGCCGGGGAGGCTCAGAAACTCGGCTACCGCCCCTCCATAGGCAGTGAGTGCGAGTTTTATCTTTTTCAGACCGATGAAAACGGCGACCCCACCAAAATCCCCCACGACCGGGCGGGCTACTGCGACGTGGCTCCCCTGGACCGGGGGGAAAACGTCCGCCGGGAAATCTGCCTGACCCTGGAGGAAATGGGCCTCCACCCGGAATCCTCCCACCACGAACAGGGGCCGGGGCAGAACGAGATCGCCTTCCGGTACAACGGCGCTGTGGAGGCGGCTGACGACCTGATTACCTTCAAAAACGTGGTGAAATCCATTGCCAGCCGCAGCGGGCTGTTCGCCTCCTTCCTGCCCAAGCCCCTTCCCGAGGCGAGCGGCAGCGGGCTCCATGTGAACCTCTCTCTTTCCCGGGACGGGAAGAACCTGTTCCGCACCGGCGACGACCACAATCCCGAGGCCGAGAGCTTCCTGATGGGCATCCTGAACCGGGTGCCGGAGATCACCGCCTTTCTCAATCCGCTGCCCAACTCCTACCGGCGGTTCGGCTCCTGGGAGGCGCCCCGGTACCTCACCTGGAGCCGCCAGAACCGGTCCCAGCTCATCCGCATCCCGGCGGCGGAGGGGGAGTACAGCCGCATGGAGCTCCGCTCCCCGGACCCGGCCTGCAACCCCTATCTGGCCTTCGGGCTGCTGATCCTGGCCGGACTGGAAGGCATCCGGAAGAAGCTGCCCCTCTGCCCGGCCACCAACCGGAACCTCTTTGCCGACCCTCCTGCAAAGGACGAGGGCATCGCCTCCCTCCCCGGGAGCCTGGAGGCGGCCCTGGACCTGGCCGAAAGCAGCGATTTTGTCCGGGAGGCCCTGCCGGAGGAGACCCTCCGGAAATACCTTTCCGCCAAGCGGGAGGAATGTGAAAAGGCGAAACAGGCGGGAAATCCGCTGCTTTACGACGATGCCGCCTGGTTCCCGGTGATTTGACAGCACATTTCAGACCGAAAGGGGGAAGGGCAGGATGGAAGCGGTGCTCATCGTCTCCAGCAGCGAAAAGGGCCGGGAGTTTCTCACCGAGCTGCTCCAGGGCTGCGGCTTCACCCGCCCGGTCTACGCCGGAAGCGGCGGCGAGGCCCGCCGGATGCTTCTGGACCAGGTCTTTGACCTGGTGGTTATCAACGCGCCCCTCCAGGACGAGTTCGGCCACGACCTGGCGCTGAGCCTGACCCAGTCCACCGACTCCGGCATCCTGATGCTGGTGAAGTCGGACCTGGCCGACGCGGTCTCCGCCCGGGTGGAGGATTACGGCGTTTTCGTCATTCCCAGGCCCGTGGGGCGGCAGCTCTTTTTCCAGACGGTGAAGCTGGTCAACGCCTCCCGGAAGCGGATTCTGGGCCTCCGGAAGGAAAACGGCCGGCTCCAGGAAAAAATCGAGGAGATGCGTCTGGTGGACCGGGCCAAATGCACCCTGGTCCAGTACCTGGGCTTCACCGAGGCCCAGGCCCACCGCTACCTGGAAAAGCAGGCCATGGACATGCGCATGACCCGCCGGGAAGTGGCGGAAGAAATTTTGAGAACCTACGAGACCCGTTAGAAGGGAGCGCTTTTTCCAATGCAGGAAATCTTTGGGGACAAACTCCGGGAAGAATGTGGGATTTTCGGCGTCCGGCTGGACACCGACGAGGCCGCCGGCATCACCTACAACGCCCTGTGCGCCTTGCAGCACCGGGGCCAGGAGGGGGCCGGCATCGCCGTTCTCCGGGGCGGGACCATCCTTTATCATAAAAACGTGGGCCTGGTCAGCGAGGTGTTCAGCGGGCCGGTGCTCTCCAAGCTCCCCCAGGCGAAAATGGCCATCGGCCACGTCCGCTACTCCACCACCGGCACCAACTCCAAGCAGAACACCCAGCCCATGGTGACGGAATACCTCACCGGCCGTCTGGCAACGGCCCACAACGGCAACATCGTCAACGCCGGGGAGATCAAGGCCCGGCTGGTGGAACGGGGCTGCGCCTTCTCCGCCACCAACGACAGCGAGGTGGTCTCCTCCCTCATCGCCTATGAGACGTTAGAGACCGACTCCATGGAGGACGCCGTGGCCAGGGCTGCAGCCCAGCTGAAGGGCGCCTTTTCCCTGGTGATCCTGTCCAGCCACAACAAGCTCATCGCCGTCCGGGACGGCTGGGGGTTCCGGCCCCTCTGCATCGGGAAAAACGCCCACGGATGGGCGGTGGCCTCCGAAAGCTGCGCTCTGGACAGCGCAGGCTTCGAGTTCGTCCGAGACGTGGAGCCCGGGGAAATGGTGGTCTTCGGCGGCGGGGAGCCGGTGAGCCGGAAAATCCTCTCCCAGGAGAAGAAGGGCCTCTGCATTTTCGAATACGTCTACTTTGCCCGGCCGGATTCGGTCATTGACCATCTGAGCGTCTACCAGGCCCGGTTCAACATGGGCGTCAAGCTGGCCGAGGAGCACCCGGTGGACGCGGACATCGTCTGCGGCGTGCCGGACAGCGGCCTGGAAGCCGCCATGGGCTACGCCTGGAAAAGCGGCCTGCCCTGCGTCACCGGCTTTGTCAAGAACCGGTACATCGGCCGGAGCTTCATTTTCCCCTCCCAGACCCAGCGGGACGCGGCGGTTCGCTTAAAGCTGAACCCCCTCCGGGCCAACGTGGAGGGCAAGCGCATCGTTCTGGTGGACGATTCCATCGTCCGGGGGACCACCAGCGCAAAAACCATCCGGAGCTTAAAAATGGCCGGGGCCAAGGAGGTCCACTTCCGGATCTCATCCCCGCCCTTCACCCATACCTGCCACTTCGGCACCGACATCGACAGCGAGGAAAACCTCATCGCCAACCACATGAGCATCCCGGAAATCCGGGACCTCATCGGGGCGGACAGCCTGGGCTACATCAGCATCGACGGCCTGAAGGAAGCCTGTTCCGCCTGCGCTCTGCCCTTCTGCACCGGCTGTTTCAGCGGGGAGTATCCCGTGCAGATCGGCCACCACACCAAGGCCCAGTTCGAGGGCCCAAAAAAACCGTAAAATCTTCGCCGCGGGATACCTGGCAGTTCCCAAAACGGCGGATGATGATAGATAAAACGGCTCCGGCAGCCTGACGCCGGGAGAAGAGGAGGAAGCATATGGATCGCAGCATTTATCTGGTGCTGGAGGACGGCCGGGTTTTCGAAGGCCGCAGCTTCGGCGCAGAGGGAGAGGTCACGGGAGAAATCGTCTTCACCACCGGCATGACCGGCTATCTGGAGACCCTTACCGACCCCAGCTACTATGGGCAGATCGTCGTGCAGACCTTTCCGCTCATCGGAAATTACGGGGTCATTCCCGCCGATTTTGAGAGCGCAGGCCCTCACGTTTCCGCTTATATTGTCCGCGAATGGTGTCAGGTTCCCTCGAATTTCCGATCCGAAGGGGACCTTGACGCTTTTTTGAAGAAGGCCGGAATCGTGGGCCTTTACGGCATCGACACCCGGGCCCTGACCCGGATCATCCGGGAGCACGGCGTTATGAACGCCAGAATCGTGGACAGTCTGGAGAAGAAGGACGCCGCCGTGGCCGAGGCCAAAGCCTACGCCGTCCGAAACGCCGTGGCCTCCGTCAGCTGTAAGGAGACGGAAGTGACGACTCCCGACGACGCCCGGTATAAGGTGGTCCTCTGGGACTTCGGCAAGAAGGAGAACATCCGCCGGGAGCTTCTGGCCCGGGGCTGCCAGGTCCTGAACGTCCCCTACGACGCCGCGGCGGAGGACATCCTGGCCATGGACCCCGACGGCATCATGCTCTCCAATGGTCCCGGCGACCCGGAGGAAAACGTGGGGGTCATCGGGGAGCTGAAAAAGCTCATCCCCTCCGGGAAGCCCATTTTCGGCATCTGCCTGGGCCACCAGCTCATGGCCCTGGCCCAGGGCGGCCGCACTGAGAAGCTGAAATACGGCCACCGGGGCGCCAACCAGCCGGTGGAGGACCTGGTCACCGGCCGGGTCTACATCACCAGCCAGAACCACGGCTACGCGGTGGTGGCGGACTCCCTGCCGGAGAATGCCAGGCTGCGGTTCGTCAACGCCAACGACGGCACCTGCGAGGGCGTGGACTATCTGGACGCCCCCATTTTCACCGTGCAGTTCCACCCCGAAGCCTGCGCAGGCCCCCAGGACACGGCCTTCCTGTTCGACCGGTTCCTGGACGTCATCGAAAGCTGTAAGAAATAAAGAGAGAAGAAGGAACAAAGGAGGAACCTTACCCGTGAAAAATCAATTGGTCATCGTCCTGGACTTCGGCGGCCAGTATAACCAGCTCATCGCCCGGCGGGTCCGGGAGTGCGGCGTTTACTGCGAGGTCCACCCCTACACCACCCCTCTGGAGGAGCTCCGGGGGAAAAATCCCATCGGCATCATCTTCACCGGCGGCCCGGACAGCGTCTATAAAGAGGACGCCCCCCACGTGGATCCGGCCATCTTCACCTGGGGCGTGCCCATTCTGGGCATCTGCTACGGCTGCCAGCTCATGAGCCACACCCTGGGCGGACGGGTCACGGCGGCCCAGGACGACACCGCCCGGGAGTACGGAAAAACCGTCACCTATTATAACACCGGCTGCAAGCTCTTTGACGGCCTGCCTGCCCAGGGGGTTTCCTGGATGAGCCACGGCGACTACATGGCGGCCATCCCGGAGGGCTTCACCCTGGAGGCCCACTCCGACGCCTGCCCCAACGTGGCCATTGCCGACGAGAGCCGGGGGTTCTACGGCGTCCAGTTCCACCCCGAGGTGAACCACACCGAAAACGGGGCCAGGATGATCGAAAACTTCCTCTTTAAGGTCTGCGGCGCCAAGGGCGACTGGACCATGGGGGACTACTGCAAGACCGCCGTGGCCAAGCTCCGGGAGGAGATCGGCCCCAAGGGACGGGTGCTGCTGGCCCTGTCCGGCGGCGTGGATTCTTCCGTGCTGGCGGCGCTGCTGGCGGAGGCCGTCGGCGACCGGCTGACCTGCGTTTTCGTGGACCACGGCCTCATGCGGAAGCACGAGGGCGACGAGGTGGAGAACGCCTTCCGGAAATGGGACGTGAAGTTCGTCCGGGTGGACGCCGAGGAGCGGTTCCTCTCCAAGCTGGCCGGGGTGGAGGACCCCCAGCAGAAGCGGCGGATCATCGGCGCGGAGTTCGGCTACGTCTTCCGGGACGAGGCCGAGCGCTTCGGCATCACCAATGAGGATTTCCTGGCCCAGGGCACCATTTACCCCGACGTCATCGAGTCCGGCAAGGGCGACGCCGACGTCATCAAGAGCCACCACAACCGGCTGCTGCCCCCCGAGGTGGTGGCCCGGTTCAAGGGCGTTCTGGAGCCCCTGGACCTGCTCTTTAAGGATGAAGTCCGGGCACTGGGCCGGGAGCTGGGGCTCCCCGAGTACCTGGTCATGCGCCAGCCCTTCCCGGGCCCTGGCCTTGCCATCCGGATCATCGGCGCTGTGACCAAGGAAAAGGCCGACATCCTCCGGGACGCGGACTATATTTTCCGGGAGGAGATTGCCAAGGCCGGCGAGGACAGGAACCTGAGCCAGTATTTCGCTGTGCTGACCAATTCCCGGTCGGTGGGCGTCATGGGCGACGGCCGGACCTACGATTACACCCTGGCCCTCCGGGCCGTGACCACCAGCGACTTCATGACCGCCGACTGGGCCCGGATTCCCTATGAGATTCTGGACCGGATCTCCGTCCGGCTGGTCAACGAGGTCAAGGGGATCAACCGGATCGTTTACGATATCACGTCCAAGCCGCCGGCGACTATTGAGTGGGAGTAATCCCCCAGAAAGGAGCCACCTTCATGGACTACCGCAAATTCGGCGAAACCTACCTGGTCCGTATGGACAAGGGCGAGGAAATCCTCACAAAGCTCCGGGAGCTTTCGGAGAAGGAGCACATCCGCCTGGCCTCTGTGGAGGCCCTGGGGGCGGTCAACGACTTCACCGTGGGCGTCCTCCGGACAGCGGCGAAGCAATATGAGGCCCACACCTTCACCGCGGACCATGAGATCGTCTCCCTCACCGGCACCGTCAGCACCATGAACGGCGGGTTCTACGCCCACCTCCACATGAGCGCCGCCGGGGAGACCGGGGCGGTGGTAGGCGGCCACCTGAACCGGGCCGTGATCAGCGCCACCTGCGAAATGGTCCTCCGGCTGCTGGACGGCCGGGCGGAACGCCGCTTTGACCCGGAAACGGGCCTGAATCTGTTCCAGTTTGAATAAGCGCCCGGCGCTTATCCGATATTCTCCAACGACACTTCAGAAAGGGTGAGACTTGTGAAGCTGCGCTTTACCAAAATGCACGGCTGCGGAAACGATTACGTCTACGTCAATTGCTTTGAGCAGGAGGTGCAGGACCCTGTGGCCCTGAGCATTGCCATCTCGGACCGCCACTTCGGCGTAGGAGGGGACGGTCTGGTGCTGATCTGCCCCTCCGCCGTGGCGGACGCGAAAATGCGGATGTTCAACGCCGACGGAAGCGAGGGGAAAATGTGCGGCAACGCCATCCGCTGCGTGGGGAAATACCTCTACGACAGCGGCATGGTCCACAAGCCCACCGTGACCATCGAGACCCTCAGCGGCATCAAGACCCTGGAGCTGTTCGTGAAAGACGGCCAGGTGGACTCCGCCCGGGTGAACATGGGCCCCGCCATCCTGACCCCCGCGGACATCCCGGTGAACCTCCCCGGGGACCGGGCGGTGGCCGTTCCTGCGGACATCGCCGGGAAGCGCTGGGAGATCACCTGCGTTTCCATGGGCAACCCCCACTGCGTGGTCTTCGGCGGCGACCCCGACGGCCTGGACCTCCCGGCCATCGGCCCCCGGTTCGAGAATGACCCCCTCTTTCCCCAGCAGGTCAACACGGAATTCATCCAGGTCCTGGACTCCCACACCCTGAAAATGCGGGTCTGGGAGCGGGGCAGCGGCGAGACCTGGGCCTGCGGCACCGGAGCCTGCGCGGCGGTGACGGCGGCGGTCCTGAACGGCTTCTGCCCCAGGGATGAGGACGTGACGGTCCACCTCCGGGGCGGAGACCTGACCATCCGCTATACCGAGGGGGCCGTTTATATGACCGGCAGGGCCGTGAAGGTCTTTGACGGAGAATGGGACAGATAAAGGAAAGGATGGATTTCAAATGACAAAATACATTTTCGTGACCGGCGGCGTGGTCTCCGGTCTTGGCAAGGGAATCACCGCCGCGTCTCTGGGCCGGCTCTTAAAGTGCCGCGGCCTTCGCATCGCCGCCCAGAAGCTGGACCCCTACATCAACGTGGACCCCGGCACCATGAGCCCCTACCAGCACGGCGAGGTCTTCGTCACCGACGACGGCGCGGAGACCGACCTGGACCTCGGCCACTACGAGCGCTTCATCGACGAGGACCTGAACCAGTTCTCCAACCTGACCACCGGCAAGGTCTACTGGAACGTCCTTTCCAAGGAGCGCCGGGGCGAGTACCTGGGCGAGACCGTCCAGGTCATTCCCCACATCACCAACGAGATCAAGTCCTTCATCTACTCCGTGGGCGCCAAGACCAACGCCGACGTGGTCATCACCGAGATCGGCGGCACCACCGGCGACATCGAGAGCCAGCCCTTCCTGGAGGCCATCCGCCAGGTGGGCCACGAGGTTGGCCGGGAAAACTGCCTGTTCATCCACGTCACCCTGGTGCCCTACATCAAGAGCTCCGGGGAGCATAAGTCCAAGCCCACCCAGCACTCGGTGAAGGAGCTCCAGTCCTTCGGCATCATGCCCGACATCATCGTGGCCCGGTGCGACGAGCCCATCGACCCCACCGTCCTCCAGAAAATCGCCCTATTCTGCAACGTGAAGCCCGACTGCGTCATTGAGAACCTGACCCTCCCCGTCCTCTACCAGGCCCCCATGATGCTGGAGGACAACGGCCTGGACGACATCGTCTGCCGGGAGCTGAACATTCAGGCGGCGGACATCGACCTCACCGAGTGGAAGCAGATGCTGGACCGCATCAGCAACTGCCGCAAGGAGGTCCACATCGCCCTGGTGGGCAAGTATGTGAAGCTCCACGACGCCTACCTCTCCGTGGCGGAGGCCCTTCACCATGGCGGCTATGAAAACGGCACCGTGGTGGAAATCGTCTGGGTGGACTCCGAGCAGCTGGACGACACCAACGCCGACGCCGCTCTGGCGGGCTGCGACGGCATCATCGTCCCCGGCGGCTTCGGCGACCGGGGCATCGAGGGCATGGTCTCCGCCGCCCGGTACGCCCGGACCCACCACGTCCCCTACTTCGGCATCTGCCTGGGGATGCAGATCGCGGTGATGGAGTACGCCCGGTCGGTCCTGGGCTGGGCGGACGCCACTTCCAGCGAGTTCCACCCGGAAAGCCGCCACTGCGTCATCGACCTGATGCCCGACCAGCAGGGAAACATCCCCAAGGGCGGCACCATGCGCCTGGGCGCGTACCCCTGCGTCATTCAGCCCGGCACCGAGATGGAGCGGGCCTACGGCAAGGCCGAGATTTCCGAGCGCCACCGCCACCGCTATGAGTTCAACAACGAGTTCCGCCAGGCGTTCCTGGACGCCGGCATGGTCATCGGCGGAACTTCTCCCGACGGCCGGCTGGTGGAGGCTGTGGAGGTCCCCGGCGAACGGTTCTGCCTGGGCGTCCAGTTCCACCCCGAGTTCAAGAGCCGCCCCAACCGGGCCCACCCCCTCTTTAAGGAATTCATCGCCGCCGCCCTGGAGCAGCGGGAGAAAAAAGCGGACTGAGGAGGGCTGACCATGAAAATCAACGGAAACTATCTGAATCTGGAGCAGAGCTACCTGTTCACCAACATCAACCGCAAGGTGGCCGCCTATCAGGCGGAGCACCCCGACCGGAAGATCATCCGCTTAGGCATCGGCGACGTGACCCGGCCCCTGTGCCCGGCGGTCATCGACGCCATGCACGCCGCCGTCTCCGAAATGGGCGACGCCGCCACCTTCCGGGGCTACGGCCCGGAGCAGGGCTACGACTTCCTCCGCACCGCCGTCCGGGACTACTACGCCGGCCGGGGCACCCAGCTGGACGTCAACGAGATTTTCATCAGCGACGGGGCCAAAAGCGACCTGGGCAACATCCTGGACCTCTTTTCCACGGACAACACCGTCCTGGTGCCGGACCCGGTCTACCCCGTTTACGTGGACACCAACGTCATGGCGGGGCGGAAAATCCTCTATATGAATGCCAACGCGGAAAACGGCTTCCTTCCGCTGCCGGACCCTTCGGTGAAGGCGGACATCATCTACCTCTGCTCCCCCAACAACCCCACCGGCGCGGTCTATAACCGGGAGCAGCTGAAGGCCTGGCTGGATTACGCCCTGGACTGCGACGCGGTGCTCCTTTTCGATGCGGCCTACGAGTGCTTTGTCCACGATCCGGCCCTCCCCCGGAGCATTTTTGAGATCGAGGGGGCCAAGCGGTGCGCCATCGAGTTCTGCTCCTTCTCCAAGACCGCCGGCTTCACCGGCACCCGCTGCGGCTATACCGTGGTCCCGGAGGAGCTCTGCTTTGAGGGGGCTTCCCTGAACAAATTCTGGCTCCGGCGGCAGACCACCAAGTTCAACGGCGTGCCCTACATCGTCCAGCGGGGCGCGGCGGCGGTCTTTACCCCGGAAGGACAGAAGCAGATTCACGCCAACATCGAGTACTACATGGAAAACGCCCGGACCATCGCCGCCGCCCTGGAGAAGATGGGCGTCTGGTTCACCGGCGGGAAAAATTCCCCCTATATCTGGCTCCAGTGCCCCGGCGGCCGCAGCTCCTGGGAATACTTCGACTACCTTCTGGAGGAGAAGAACCTGGTGGGCACCCCCGGCGCAGGCTTCGGCAAAAACGGCGAGGGCTTCTTCCGCCTTACCGCCTTCGGCAGCCAGGAGACCACCAGGGAGGCCGTCCAGCGGCTTTCCGAGTGATCCCATTCCATTTCAAACGCCGCCCGTTCCCCGATTTTTTCCGGGGGACGGGCGGCGTTTCCATGTCCGGATGCGGTCCGGGCCGGGAAAATCCGGGCCCGGGCAAAAGTGGGCAAAAATGGCATAGAAAATGTCGGAAATGGGCTTGATTTTGGAAAATGGAGCCGGTATAATGCTGTTGAGATCACTTGGCGGCGGCCGCGGTCCCGGCTCCGGAGGGGAGGGAAAACCGGGTGCGGATCGGGAAACAGAAGGTGCGGAAAAGGGACGGCTGAGGTCAGCGCCGCGTCCCGGGCGAAAGGGCTGTGAAAGGTTCAGAGCAGCGCGCGTGAATTTTGCCAAATCCGCAAAGGCTGACGCTTTTGAAGATGCACGGTACAAAAAGGGTTCATCAATTGAAATGAGGTGGAACGATGAGAACATCGGAAATCGCAGCATTGTATAACCGGATCGAAGAAACCGCCGGGCAGGAGCCCACATCCTCCGGATTCTGGGGGAACTGAAATTTCTGGCGGAGATGTCCCGGGTCAAGGAAGGGCGCTGGGACGATCTGCTTCTGGAGACCTTAGAGACTCTGGCCGGGCAGCTCCGGGACAAGGGGGCCCTGACCTTCGGGGACGTGGAGGCCGCCGAGGCCGCCCTTTCCCCCATGGCCGGGGAGGCCAAGGAATACGACATCACCTGCGCCGCTCACGCCCACATCGACATGAACTGGATGTGGGGCTATCAGGAAACGGCTTCGGTGGTGGTGGACACCTTCCGCACCATGCTGACGCTGATGGAGGAGTACCCGGAGTTCACCTTCTCCCAGTCCCAGGCGTCGGTGTATGAGATCGTCGAGAAATACTACCCCGAGATGCTGGAGGCCATCCGGGCCCGGGTCCGTGAGGGCCGCTGGGAGGTTACGGCGTCCAGCTGGGTGGAGAACGACAAGAACATGTCCGGCAGCGAGGCCATGATCCGCCACCTGCTGTGCACCAAAACCTACCTGTCCGGGCTGCTGGGCATTCCGGAATCCTCCCTGGACCTGGACTTTGAGCCGGACACCTTCGGCCACAGCGCCAATCTGCCGGAGGTCCTGGCCAGCGGCGGGGTGCGGTACTACTACCACTGCCGGGAAAACGATTCGGAAACCATCTACCGCTGGCGGGCCCCCTCCGGCGCGGAGGTGCTGGTCTACCGGGAGCCGGACTGGTATCTGGGGCAGATCGAGTACGGCTTCGCGGCGTTTCTGCCGGAGCTGTGCCGGAAAACCGGGGTGCCCAAGCTGCTGAAGGTCTACGGCGTCGGCGACCACGGCGGCGGACCCACCCGCCGCGATCTGAAAAAGCTCCTGGACATGGCAGGCTGGCCCCTGTACCCCCGGATCCGCTTCGGGACCATCCGGGGATTCTTCCAGGAGCTGGAGGCTTACCGGGACCGGCTGCCGGTGGTGGACCGGGAGCTGAACTACATCTTCACCGGCTGCTACACCTCCCAGTCGGAGATCAAAAAGGCCAACCGGACCGGTGAGAACCGGCTCTTTGACGCCGAAGCCCTGGACGCCATGGCGGCCGGGCTCTGCCGGGACTACCGCACCGCCTCCTCCTTTGAACCGGCGTGGAGGAAGCTGCTCTTTAACCAGTTCCACGACATTCTGCCCGGCTCCGGCAAGGCGGCCACCCGGGATTTCACCCTGGGCCAGTACCAGAGCCTGATGACCACGGTGAACATCAACGCCACCCACTCCATGACGGCGATCTGCAAAGCCATCGACACTTCCGGGTTCTTCCCGGCAGGGGAACCCCGGGAACCCGGCACCGCCATGGGCGCAGGCGTGGGCTTTGAGACTGCCGGGAAGTTCCCGGTGGCCGAGCGCAACGACGGGGACCGCCGGGCCTATACCGTCTTTAACCCGCTGCCATTTGCCCGGAAGGAGCTTTGCCCCTTTACCATCTGGGACTGGCAGGGCGACGGGGACAGCATCGAAATCCTGGACGAAAGGGGGACGGCGCTTCCCGTCCAGGTCCTGGGGGACGGCAGGCTCTATTGGGGGCACCATTTTTATAGGGTCCTAGCCCCGGTGGAGGTCCCCGGCTTCGGGTACGCCACCTATTTTGTCCGGAAGCGGGAGAGCCGGCTGAAAATCTCTACCATGCTCCAGCCCCGGCAGCTGGCTCCCCAGAGCGCCGTGGTGGTCCTGGAAAATGAAAAGCTCCGGGCGGAGTTCTGCAAGGAGACCATGGAGCTGACCTCCCTTTTCTCCAAGGAGGACTGGCGGGAGCTGCTGAAGCCCGGCGAGCCCGGCGGGGTGTTCCGGCTGATCACCGAGGAGACGTCCCGGGGGATGACCTCCTGGCGGGTGGGAGACTATGTGAAAATCCGGAACCTGAACCGGGAGGAGCCGGTTTTCCTCACCGGGACGGAGAAGGGGCCCCTGCGGCAGAGCGCGGCCTACACCCTCCGGTTCGGCCGGTCGGCCATCCAGGCGGAGGTCTCTCTGGACGCGGGCAGCGACGTTCTGCGCTTTGACGTGACCGTGGACTGGCAGGAGACCGGCGACGCCTCCCGGGGCGTGCCCCAGCTGAACTTTTATCTCCCTCTGGGGGCGGAGGCCGGGACCTCCTGCTGCGGGATTCCCTTCGGGACCATCCGACGGCCGGCCATGGACCAGGACGTGCCCTGTCTGGGGTGGATGGCGGCGGAAGGGGAGTCTTCCCTCCTGCTGATGAGCGACGCCAAGTACGGCTACCGCTGCGATGGAAAGAGCCTGGCTGTCTCCCTGATCCGGGGGTCCTACGACCCCGATCCGTACCCCGAGTACGGCGAGCACAAATTTGCCCTGGGGGTCTCGGCGTCCGGGGGGCAGCCCCTGGAGCTGCTGCAGAAGGCGGACAGCTTTGCCCATCCCCTGACGGTCTGCTCCACGGGAATCCATGGCGGGGACCTGGCCCTGCGGGGCGGGCTGCTCCGGGTGGAGGGGCCGGTTTCCGTTACCGGGCTGAAGATTTCCCGGGACCGGAAGGCCGTGATCCTGCGGATGTTCAATCCCGGCGGGGAGACTGCGGCAGTCCGGGTCGCCGCGGCGGCGCCGGGGATGAAGATCGGGGAGCTCCAGGCGGTGGACGCTCTGGAGGAGCCGGTTCCCGGCGGGGTATCCGGCGGGGAGGTCCTGGTCCGGCCCTTCGGCATCTGCGCAGTGCGGGTTGAGATGGGGTGACTCCCAGGCAATTTCCGTGCTGCTGTTAAGCGGCGTGGGGGCGCTGTTCCGCTGAAGGAAAAATCCGCCCGTTTCCTTTGATAGGAGGCGGGCGGATTTTTTGCGCGGATTCAGTCGTGGAGAAGGTGCGTCAGGTCCCGGACGGCCACGGCCTTTCCGGCGCTGAGCAGCTCCCGGATGGGCTCCGGGGAGGCTTCGCCTCGGAAGTAGCGCCGGGCGCAGGAAAGGGCGGTTTCCAGGTCCTCCCGGTCCCACATGGCATCGAAGGCTTCGTCGAACAGACGCATATCCAGCCGGGCGGGGGCGTCGTCGTCCAGCTCCACCTGGTAAAGGGTCCGGGCGCTGTCCAGGCTGTCGAAAAAGTAGTGGCCGTTGATCCGGTCGCAGAAATGGGGAAACTCCTTCCGGCGGACGAACTCGAAAATGGCCTCCGTGGCCCATTTGGTGTAGTTGGTCCACATGTCCTGGAGGCCGAATTTGGCCAGGACGGCCTTCTGGTACTTGGCCGCCAGGAGCATCCCGAAGAAGCAGTCCTGGCTGCGGTCCAGGGCCTGGAGGAAGGGGGTGATCAGGCCCATGGTCTTTTTGTAATCCGCCGTCATTTCGGCGTGGAGGGGGAGGGTATCGCTCATGTGGTAGACGATCATGGCAGTCTCCTTTTTACTTTATCAGTTTGGCGGCGAGGTACACCACCAGGGGCAGCAGATAGACCAAAATCAGCACCGCCAGAAACGCCGTCAGGAAAAGGAACCGGGCGGCGGTTTTCAAGAAGGCGTTCCCCAGGGCCCAGGCTTTTCCTTTCCGGAAGAACCAGAGAGCCAGGAGCAGGCCCGCCGCCATGAGGAGGAGCCCCAGGCGGAGTCCCGGCGGGGTGTAGGTCAGGACGATCTGGTTTTCGCCCTCCTGAAGGGGCAGGCTCAGGAAGGTCCCGGCGGCTCTGGAGAGGGCGGCGGGCGTTCCGTTGACGGTGGCCGTCCAGCCCGAATCATAGGTGAGGGGGAGGAACAGGGTCTGGCCCTCCGCGGCGGTGCAGGAGACGGTGACGCGGCGGCCGTCTGTTTCCATCTCCGCGCCTTGGGCAGTGGAGCAGATGGACTCCAGAACCCCGGTATCCAGGCCGAAAACCCCGGAATAGGCCGGGGTGATGTGCTTGGAAAGGGAGATTTCCACGGTGACGATCTCGTTTTCAAAGGTCCCCAGCTCCACCAGGCCGTTGTCCGACTGGGTGGGGTACTGGCTCCGGACGGTCTGGCCGTTGACGGTGATCCGGCAGCTTTTGTTCACGCCCTCGGTGAGCCGGGTGGAGGGGAGGGCGGCGCAGTCAAAGTAGAGAATCTGCTCCCCGTCCACCTGGATGGTGTAGGTCTTTTCCCGGTCGGTTCCGCCGGAGTCGGCGGGGTATTCCCGGAAAAGCCGCTCTGAATCGGGGAACAGGGTGTCCGCCAGCTCCTGCTGGAGCAGGACCCGGGAGGAGGTTTCCGGCAGCTCCGAAAGGAAGCCGGGCTCCGCATCGGTGATCAGGGCCGAGGGCAGGCGGTAGGGAAGGCGCTGGAGGAGGTAGTAGTGGTTCCAGTAAACGGTGGAATCTCCCAGGATGGAGGCGCTGTCCGCGTCCTGGAGCCGCCGGAGGACATAGCGGTTCCCCAGCAGGGCATCGGAAAAAGCGGTGCCGCCGTTGGAGTTCACCTCCATCCAGTAGCCGGAGTAGCCCAGCTTCCGGATGGCGGTCAGGTAGCTTTCCGGCGTCAGGGAGGTGTAATGGGAAAGGCTCTGATAGCCCATGGCGGAGAAGTAGTTGACGGCGAAGTACTTTCCCTGGGTCTTTAACCGGTAAAAGCCGTCGTCGGAGATGCGGCCGCTGAGGTCGGCGGCGGCCCGGTAGTTTTCAAGGCTCTGGTTGACGCTGCCGATGTAGACGCCGCCGTTGAAAAAAGCCTCAGAAAGGACCAGCGCCGTCAGGACTCCCGCTGCCAGCTGCCGGGAAAGCTGTCCGCGGCGGAAGGCCAGAAAGACGAGGACGAACAGCCCGGTCATCCCTAGGAAAACCAGGAGCAGTCCCCGGAAGGACTGGGCGCTGCCCCAGAGGCGCTTGGTGTAGGAGGCCAGGGTGTCCAGCTTTGTGTTCAGGAGGAGCACCACGCCGGCAATGCAGCCCAGGGTCAGGAGGGGAAAGACGATCCGGGCCCAGAGGGGGGAGCGGGCCGGGGCGTCCTCCGGGGAAAGCTGGTGGGAAAGAATTTCCGCCGCCAGAAGGAGCAGGAGGAAGTTCAGCATATAGCCGTACCGGACGGGGAAGCTCTGGTAGCTGCCGGTGTGCCACATTTTGTTGACGGGGTTTAAAATCACCGGCACCAGCAGAAGGAGGATGGTTCCCAGGATGGCGGAAAAGAATCCGGAGCGGAGCTGCCTTTTCCGCAGAAAGAACAGGGACGCCGCCGGAAGACCCGTGTACAGGGCCACGGGAAGGGCGGTGTGGAGGTCGGTGGCGAGCTTCCCGGAGGACAGGCTGGAGATCAGGCCCACGCCCCGGGCGGAGCTGGCCACCTCCAGCAGCGACGGCAGCCACACCGGGGCCGTCAGCAGCACCGAAATCACCGCGCCCACGCCCAGGAGGAGCACCGACTCCCCGGAGCGTTTGGGGGCCGCGCAGAAGAACTGGAGCAGGCCCATTCCCAGGATGAGAAAGAGCACCACCATGTAGCTCAGGTAGTAGTTGACCGTCAGCATGGCGGAAAAGCACAGGACGAAGGGCAGCAGCTTCCGCCGGGTGGTCAGGGCCGTCAGGGAGAGGAGCAGCAGGGGGAACAGGGCCGCCATATCCAGCCAGACGATGTTCTGGTAGTAGTTGAAGGCGTAGCCGGAAAGGCCGTAAAGCAGGCTCAGCAGAGTCACGGGGAGGGCGGACATCTCCGGGAAGAACCGCCGGAAAAACAGCGCCGCCGTAAAGGCGCAGGCCATGACCTTCAAAAGGAGTACCAGGTTCATCACCAGGGGCAGGTAGGGCAGCGGGGTCAGGGCCGCCGGAATGGACAGGGGGCTGGCCAGGAAAAAGAAAAAGACGCCCCAGAAGTTCATCCCTCCTGCGGCGCCCAGGTCCAGAAAGGGGCTGCTGTCCCCGGTGAGGACCCGTCCGAAGGTCCCGGTCAGGGGAATGACCTGCTGGGTCATGTCGCACCAGGAAATGCTTTTGTCCCCAAAAGGGAAGAAGCCGAAGGCGGCGTAAATCAGAAGGAGAAGTCCGCCTGTGAGCAGCGGAGCCGTCCACAGGCAGCGGTTGGATCGTTCCATGATACCTCCTTGGGATTGCTCAGGGGAGCTGGGATTCGTCCACGGTGTGGGTCAGCAGGTAGCTTACCCACTTCTGGTAGGTGGACACGCCGAAGTGCATCCCATCGGAGCTGGCTTCGGCGGGGAGGCAGCCGTTTTCGTCCTTGATGGCCTCGGCGACGTTCAGGTAGTAGGCGTTTTTCTCCGTGGCCAGGGTGAGAAGGGCCTCGTTGAGGGCGTCGATTTTGGAGTTGGCGTAGCGGTCGTCGCCGGTCTCCTTCTCATGGGTCACGGGGAGCACCGACTGGACGTAGAAAATCGCGTCGGGGAGGGCCGCCCGGAGCTCGTCCAGAAATTCGCCGTAGAACTCCACGATGCTGCTCTGGGAGAGGAAGGCCACGCCGTTGGAGCCCAGCATGACGTAGACCTTATGGGGCACGGCGGCCCTGACCGCCTCCAGGACCGTGACGGCGGTGCCGTCGGGCTGCTCGATGCAGGCGGAGGTGAGGATGGTCTGGGGGTTGATGCCGGTGTGGGCCACCACCCGCCCGGCGTCCAGGACCTGATAGGCCCCCAGGCCGTAGGTCAGGGAGTCGCCGACGAAAATGGCGTCGTCAAAGTAGGTCTCCTCCACGGCATCGCTGGCCGGGACCGGCGCGCCCAGGTAGGGGTCTGCGACGGGTTCCTCGGAGGATTCGGGGAGGGAGGATTCGGGGATTTCGGAGGATTCCTCCGGCAGAGAAGAATCCTCCTGGGACACGGTGGACGCGCCGTCCAGGGGGGTGAAAAGGGGCTCCTTGCCGCACCCGGCCAGGGCCAGGGTCAGAAGGGCGGAAAGCAAAAGAGCGCCGAAACGCTTCATGGTTATTCTTCCTTTCAAAATCAGAGGATCATGCCGCCGTTGGGGGCCAGGACCTGGCCGGTGATGAAATCCGCCCGGTCCGAGACCAGGAAGCCGATGGCTTCGGCCACGTCGGAGGCTTTGCCCAGGACCCCCAGAGGGGTCTCCTCCCGGAGGGCGGCCAGGGTCTCCGGGGAAAGGGCGCCGTTCATCTCGGTATCGATGACCCCCGGGGCCACGCAGTTGACCTGGATGCCGGAGGGGCCCACCTCCTGGGCCAGGGCCTTGGTAAAGGCGATGACCGCTCCCTTGGCGGCGGAGTAGGCCACCTCGCAGGAGGCTCCTACCTGTCCCCACATGGAGGAGAGGTTGACGATCTTCCCCCGCTTTTTGCGGATCATGGCGGGGAGGACGGCTTGGGCGCAGTGGAACATCCCCTTGACGTTGACGGCGAAAACCCGGTCCCAGTCCTCCTCGGTGACGTCGGTAAAGAGCTTCTGCTGGGCGATGCCGGCGTTGTTGACCAGGATGTCCGGGTCCCCCAGGGTCTCCCGGACCCGGGCCATCATGGCGGATACCTGGTCCCTTGAGGAGACGTCGGCGGCTACGGCCAGGGCGCTGCCGGGCCGGAGACGGCAAAGCTCGCCGGTCAGGGCCCGGGCGGCCTCCGCCGAGCGGCAGTAGTTGACGGCGACCCGGCAGCCCTGCCGCCAGAGAAGCAGGGCGGTCTCCCGACCGATGCCCCGGGACGCGCCGGTGACGAGAGCGATTTTTTCCATAGGCCGCCTCCTTTCAAATCCTCCATAGTATACCATTTTCTCCCCGAAAAAACAAGGAACCTTTTGTGAACGCCGGAAAAGTTAAGAAACTCCGCCCCGGAGGGCGGAGTCAGCTGGGGTCGGTCAGGGTGCGGATCAGGTTCTGGTAGATCTCCGTGGACTTCCGGGAGAAGCTCCGGGCGATGATCTCGGCCTGCTCCCGGTCCGGGGCGTAAAAGGTCATGGTGAAGAAGTCCAGGTTCCCCTCATGGACGGCGCAGGCCACCCGGAAGCCCTTTCCGTCGGGGAGAATCTTGGTGGAGACCTCGTTCTGCCGCCGGAGCCGGGCAAGGAGCTCCATCCCCTGGCGGACAATGTTGTCCCGGAGGGAGGAGGGAAGGGCCTGCTTCAGATTTTCCGCCGTTTCCCGTCCCCGGGGGGTCAGGGTCAGGCGGCCGGCTTCCTCACGGAGCTGGTCCCCGGCCTCCAGCTCGCTGAGGGCGGTGGAGAGGGTGAAGTAGTCGGTAAGGCCGCCGCCGGTGCAGAGCTCCGTGATGTTTTCCCGGGACAGGGGGGCGTCCAGGGCGTTTAACAGGTAGCAGACTAGGATTTTCACCTCGTAGGTCTCCTTGAGTCCGCCGGGGGAAATCCCCGCAATGATGGGTCCTGCCATATGACCGCTCCTTTCACCGATGGTTCTTCTTCTATTTTATCATAAACGCCAAAAGAAGAAAAGGGAGTTTTTGAAATTTGTCCGGGGTGTAAAACCGTGGGGAAATGGCGAAATCCCCTTTACAAATCCCGAAAAAGCGTGTAGAATAGGGATAAGGTATACGACAACCTTTAAGTTGGTCCTGTGAGGCTGGCAAGGCGGTCTGCTGAAACGAGATTCAGGCGCGGTCTGACAGGGGGAGCGGAAGGGCTCCTCTGCCGGGGCGCAGCTGTATAGCAAAGAAGCGGCCAAACTGTCCGGCGTCCGGCAGTTTGGTCGTTTTGTTTTGAAGGGGGACGCGCCGTGGAAGAAAAAGCTCTGATTCTGGACGAGAAGGCCATGGGCCGGGCCGTTTCCCGGATCGCATACGAAATTCTGGAGCGGAACAAGGGAGCGGAGGGGCTCTGCCTGGTGGGAATCCTCAGCCGGGGCCGGGATTTAGCCCGGCGCGTCGCCGGACGCATGGCCGCGGTGGAGGGCGCCGACGTTCCCTGGGGGGCCCTGGACATCACCCGGTTCCGGGACGACCACCGGGAGGACCCCGGAGAGGACCGCACCGACCTGCCCTTTGATATCACCGGCAAGCGGATCGTCCTGGTGGACGACGTGATCTACACCGGCCGCACCGTCCGGGCCGCCATCGACGCGCTGTTCGCTCTGGGGCGGCCCCAGAGCATCCAGCTGGCGGCGCTGGTAGACCGGGGCCACCGGGAGTTGCCCATCCGGGCCGATTATGTGGGGAAGAACCTCCCCACCTCCCGGGAGGAGACCGTCCGGGTCTTCGTAAAGGAAGTGGACGGGGAGGACCGGGTGGTCATCCTGGAATGAGAGGAAAGGAACGCGCTATGGAATCCTACGTCATCGCAAACGCCCGGATCGTCAGCCCCGCCGACGGTCTGGATGTCACCGGCAGCGTCCGTATCGCCGGGGGGAAGATCGTCTCCGTGGGGCCGCTGCCGGAAATCCAGCCCGAGGACACGGTGCTGGACGCCGGGGGGAAGGTCCTGCTGCCGGGGCTGGTGGACATGCACGTCCATCTCCGGGACCCGGGCTTCACCCACAAGGAGGACATCCTCACCGGCTGCGAGGCCGCGGCGGCGGGGGGCGTCACCTCCGTGGCCTGTATGCCCAACACAAAGCCGGTGACGGATTCGCCGGAGGTGCTCCGGTACATTCTGGAAAAAGCGAAGGCCGCCAAGGCCCATGTGTACCCCGTGGCGGCCATTACCCGGGGACTTTCCGGGGAGGAGCTCACCGATATGGCGGCGCTGAAGGCCGCCGGAGCCGTGGCCGTCTCCGACGACGGCAGGCCCGTCCCCACGGCCCGGCTGATGAAGGCCGGAATGGAGGCGGCGGAGGAGCAGGGGCTCCTGACCATCTCCCACTGCGAGGACCTGGACCTGATCCACGGGGGCATCGTCCATCTGGGCAGCGTTTCCCGGGAGCTGGGGCTCCCCGGCATGGACCGGGCCAGCGAGGACTCCGTCACCGCCCGGGAGCTTTCCCTGGCGGAATCCGCCGGGGTCCGCATCCACATCGCCCACGTCAGCACCGCCGGGGCCGCTGCCTATATCCGGACGGCCAGGGCCCGGGGAGTCCGGGCCACCTGCGAGACGGCTCCCCACTACTTTCTCCTGACCCAGGAGCTCATCCGGAAGGAGGACGCGGACTACCGGATGAACCCGCCCCTCCGGGAGGAGGCCGACGTGGAAGCCATTCGGACCGCTGTTGCCGACGGAACCATCGACTGCATCGTCACCGATCACGCCCCCCATACGGCGGAGGAAAAGGCGGATTTCCGCAAGGCGCCCAACGGCGTGGTGGGGCTGGAGACCAGCTTCGCCGCTTCCTATACCGGCCTGGTGAAAACGGGGATCATCTCCCTGAACCGGCTGGTGGAGCTGATGAGCGTCAACCCCGCCCGGATCCTGGGCATCCCCGGGGGGCACATCCGCCCCGGGGACCCGGCGGACCTGGTCCTTGCAGACCTGGACCGGACCTGGGTGGTGGAGCCGGAAAAGCTCCGCTCCAAATCGAAAAACACCGTCTTTAAGGGAATGGAGCTAACGGGAAAGCCCGTCTGCACCTTCTGCGGCGGAAAATTGGTATACACCTGCGAATAAAAAGGAGGAAATCCATGTCCTTTGATGCTCTGATCGCCAGAATCCAGGAGACGAAAAACCCCACGGTGGTGGGCCTGGACCCGGCCTATTCCTACGTCCCGGAATTTATCCGGAAAAAGTACGCCGGGCAGTTCGCCGACCCTCTGGAGGGGGCGGCCAAAGCGGTGCTGGAGTACAACACCGCCCTCATCGACGCCCTCTGCGACATTGTTCCTGCGGTGAAGCCCCAGGCGGCCTACTATGAGCTCTACGGCTGGTACGGCGTGAAGACCCTGGCGGAGACCATTACCTATGCCCAGAAAAAGGGCATGTACGTCATCACCGACGGCAAGCGCAACGACATCGGCTCCACCATGGAAGCCTATGCCGCCGCCCATCTGGGCACCGTGGACATCGACGGAGTCCAGGCAACACCTTTCGGCGGCGACGCCCTGACGGTCAACGGGTACCTGGGCTCCGACGGCATCAACCCCTTGCTGAAAATCTGCAAGGCCCAGGACAAGGGCATCTTCGTTCTGGTCAAGACCTCCAACCCCTCCTCCGGGGAGCTTCAGGACAAGAAGATCGGCCGCCGGACCGTTTACGAGGTCATGGGAGCCATGTGCGAGAAGTGGGGAAAGGAAGTCCCCGGAAAGAGCGGCTATTCCGGCGTCGGCGCGGTGGTGGGAGCCACCTATCCGGAGCAGCTTTCGGAGCTGCGGAAGAAGCTGCCCCACACCTTCTTCCTGGTGCCCGGCTACGGGGCCCAGGGCGGCGGCGCAAAGGACGTTGCCGGAGCCTTTGACGAAAACGGCCTGGGGGCCATCGTCAACTCCTCCCGGGGGATCATCTGCGCCTACAAGAAGGGCGATTGGAAGGAAGAACAGTTCGCCGAGGCGGCCCGGGCGGAGGCCCTCCGGATGCGGGACGACATCGGCGGCTGCATCGGTCTGAAATAAAGGAGACGCCTATGAAACTTTGGAAGCATCTGCTCCCCCTGGCCCTGGCGGCGGCGCTGCTGGCCTCCTGCGGGGGAGAACCGCAGAGCTCCTCTCTGCCGGAGAGCAGCGCGGCAGAGGAAAGCGTTCCGTCCTCCCGGCCGGAGGAATCCTCGTCCCCGGAATCCCAGGCGGAATCCAGCGAGACCTCGGAGCCGGAGAAAACGGTAATGCTGACTCCGGTCCGGACCATGGACGGGGACTACGACCGGATGACCCTGGCCACCTATGTCACCTCCTGGTACCCCAATCTGCCGCCGATCCCGGAGCAGACCCCTTATTACGCCGTGGAAAAGAACGGCCTGTGGGGCCTTGTTGACGAAAACGGCACGGAGCTGCTGCCCTGTAAGTCGGAAATCCCCACCATGGACTGCCCGAATGGCCACTGGATATGGTGGGGCTATGAGGTCTATCAGGAGGAGTGGGAGGCCGTGGCCCAGTCTCTGGAAGAAGCCACCGGCAAGCCCCTGTGCCCCGGACACGGCGCATCGTCCTCCCAGCTCTTTGCCACCCAGGCCGGGGACCCGCCCCGGGTCTTCTGGAGCGCGGAGGGGGCCGCGGATATCCAGGCCCTTCCCGGGGAGGACGTCCTCACCGACAAGTATATGCCCACCCTGTACACCCCGCTGGTCTGGGACGACGGCGACGCCGTGGGACTCACCATGGGCGGCTACTGGAACCTGGCGGACCGGGACGGGAAAATGCTGGTCCCCGGGGAGAAGTTCCAGCAGGCCGGCTGGTTCGGCGGCGAGGCACTGGCTCCGGTCCAGAAGGGCGGCAAGTGGGCCTATGTGGCTGCCGACGGGACCTACGCCACGGACTTTGTCTATGACAGCGTCTGGGGCAGCTACTATTTCTGGGACGAGGAAGGCCAGACCTACACCGAGGTCGCCCCCTGTTACGCCTACTGCCTGTGGAACGGCACGGCTCCGGTCTGCCGGGACGGCAAATGGGGCGTCATCGACGGCTCCGGCGCGGAGATCGTCCCCTGTATCTACGACGGCGCGGCCCCGTACCCCGGCGGCGCATGGTTAAAATCCGACGGACAATGGACCTTATACAGCTTTGAATAAACACCCCCCGAAAAAGAAAGAAGGATGATCCCAATGCCGCTGAGAAGTGATATCAAGAAGGTTCTGGTCATCGGCTCCGGCCCTATCGTCATCGGCCAGGCCGCCGAGTTCGACTACGCCGGGACCCAGGCCTGCCGCGCCCTGAAGGAGGAGGGCCTGGAGGTGATCTTAGTCAACTCCAACCCCGCCACCATCATGACGGACAAGGCCATGGCCGATAAAATCTACATCGAACCCCTGACCCTGGACGTGATCAAGCGCATCATCCTTCTGGAAAAGCCCGACAGCGTCCTGTCCACCCTGGGAGGGCAGACCGGCCTGACCCTCTCCATGCAGCTGGCCAAGGAGGGCTTTCTGGAGGAGCACGGCGTCAAGCTCCTGGGGGCCAATCCCGAGACCATTGACAAGGCCGAGGACCGCCAGGAATTCAAGGATACCATGGAGAAGATCGGCCAGCCCTGCATCCCCTCCAAGGTCGTCACCGACGTGGAGGACGCCGTGGCCTTTGCTGAGACCATCGACTACCCCGTCATTGTCCGGCCCGCCTTTACCCTGGGGGGCACCGGCGGCGGCATCGCGGCCGACGAGGCCGAACTCCGGGACATTGCCCGGAACGGCCTGCGGCTTTCCCCCATTACCCAGATTCTGGTGGAAAAGTGCATTTCCGGCTGGAAGGAGATCGAGTTTGAGGTCATCCGGGACGCCAAGGACAACGTCATCACCGTCTGCTCCATGGAAAACCTGGACCCGGTGGGCGTTCACACCGGCGATTCCATCGTGGTGGCCCCGGCTGTGACCCTTTCCGATAAGGAGTACCAGATGCTCCGGACGGCGGCGCTGAAAATCATCTCCGAGCTGAAGGTGGAGGGCGGCTGCAACTGCCAGTTCGCCTTGCATCCGGAGAGCATGGACTACGCCGTCATCGAGGTCAACCCCCGGGTGTCCCGGTCGTCGGCCCTGGCCTCCAAGGCCACGGGGTACCCCATCGCCAAGGTGGCGGCCAAGATCGCCATCGGCTACTCCCTGGACGAGATCGTCAACGCCGTCACCGGCAATACCTACGCCTGCTTCGAGCCGGCCCTGGACTACCTGGTGGTGAAGTTTCCCAAATGGCCCTTCGACAAGTTCGTCTACGCCAAGCGGACCCTGGGCACCCAGATGAAGGCCACCGGCGAGGTCATGGCCATCGGCACCTCCTTTGAGCAGGGCATCATGAAGGCCGTCCGCTCCATCGAGCTGGGGCTGGACTCCCTGACCATGCCCTCCCTGGCGGCAAAGACCGACGAGGAGATCGTGGACATGCTCCACAACATCGACGACCAGCGGCTGTTCGTGGTCTTTGAAGCCCTGAAACGGGGCGTTTCCTTCGAGACCATCCACGCCATCACCATGATCGACGAGTGGTTCTTAGGGAAGCTCAAGAACCTCACCAATCTGGAAAAAGAGCTGGCGGAGCAGCCCCTCACCGATGAGCTGTACCTGAAAGCGAAAAAGTGGGGGTACTTAGACTCCACCATTGAGCGGATTTCCGGCCAGAAGCCCGCCCATCCCCGGTTCGCCGCCTACAAGATGGTGGACACCTGCGCCGCCGAGTTCAAGGCCCAGACCCCCTATTTCTACTCCACCTTCGACGACGAAAACGAGGCCGCCGAGTTCATTGCCGAGCAGAACACCGGAAAGAAGAAGGTCATCGTCTTCGGCTCCGGTCCCATCCGCATCGGCCAGGGCATCGAGTTCGACTACTGCTGCGTCCACTGCGTCTGGGCGCTGAAGGAGGCGGGGTACGAGGCCGTTATCGCCAACAACAACCCCGAGACCGTCTCCACCGACTTCGACACCGGCGACCGGCTCTACTTCGACCCCCTGACCAAGGAGGACGTCCGGAGCCTCATCGAGACGGAAAAGCCCTACGGCGTGGTGGTCCAGTTCGGCGGCCAGACCGCCATTAAGCTGACCAAGTATCTGGACGAGCTGGGAGTCCGGATTCTGGGCACCTCTGCCGACTCCATCGACGAAGCCGAGGACCGGGAGCGGTTCGACGCCTTATTGGAGCGGTGCGAGATTCCCCGTCCCCAGGGCCACACCGTTTTCACCACCGAGGAGGCTGTCAGGGCCGCCAATGAGCTGACCTATCCGGTGCTGCTGCGGCCCTCCTACGTTCTGGGCGGGCAGAACATGATTATCGCCCACTCCGACAAGGACGTGGAGGAGTACATGGCCATCATCACCTCCCACCACATCGAGAACCCCGTCCTCATCGACAAGTACATGATGGGCACCGAGGTGGAGGTGGACGCCATCTGCGACGGCGAGGACTACCTGATCCCCGGCATCATGGAGCACGTGGAGCGGGCCGGGGTCCATTCCGGCGACTCCATCTCCGTCTACCCCTGCCAGACCCTGAGCCACCACATCCGGCAGACCCTCATCGCCTACACCGCCCGGCTGGCCCTGGCCCTGAAGGTCAAGGGGCTCATCAACATCCAGTACGTGGTCTACAACCACTCGGTTTACGTCATCGAGGTGAACCCCCGGTCCTCCCGGACGGTGCCCTACATCAGCAAAGTCACCGGCGTGCCCATGGTGGCCCTGGCCACCGAGATCATCCTGGGTAAGAAGCTCAGGGACCTGGGCTACGGCACGGGGCTTTACCCCGCCCGGGATTATGTGGCGGTGAAGGTGCCGGTGTTCAGCTTTGCGAAGCTGAGCGGCGTGGACACCCACCTGGGGCCGGAGATGAAGTCCACCGGCGAGGTCCTGGGCATTGCCAAGCGGTTTGACGAGGCCCTTCTCAAGGGGCTCATCGCCTCGGGGAACCAGATGAAAAAGACCGGCGGCGTCTTTATCAGCGTCCGGGACGCGGACAAGCAGGAGGTCCTGGACGTGGCGGACAAGTTCGCCACCCTGGGCTTTGAGCTCTACGCCACCAGCGGTACGGCGCTGAACCTGAACCGGAACATGATCGCCGCCAATACCGTGAAAAAGATTCACGAGGACGAGGAAAACAACGTCCTGACCCTTCTGGACTCCGGCAAGATTGACTACGTCATTTCCACCTCGGAAAAGGGCCGCATCCCCGCCCGGGACAGCGTGAAGATCCGCCGGAAGGCCGTGGAACGGTCCATTGTCTGCCTGACCTCCCTGGATACGGCCAACGCCGTGGCCGACTGCCTGGCCATGGACAAGACCATCGACGATGTGGAGCTGGTGGATATTGCCAGCATCTGATGTTTGGAAAAACGAAAGGACCTCCCAATGGGAGGTCCTTTTCGCATAAGATCAGAACAGCTTCCGCAGAACCGGCGCTGCGTTCCGGACATTCTCGCGGAAATCCCCGGTACATTCCATGGCGACGCGGCCGGTGTAGCCCGCCCGACGCAAGGCGCTGCCGATCTGCCGGAGGTAGGGGCAGTCCGTAGGGGCCGACCGGCTCTCCGGCTCCGCCACGTGGACATGGCGGAGAATGTCCCGGTTTTCAAAGAGCACCTCCGGGGGCTCCCCTTCGGCGTACATGTGGTAGGTGTCGCCCAGGAGCCTGAGGCCGGGCAGGTTCAGGCGGCGGACGATCCCGGCGGCCTCCGTTACCGTGAAGATGCAGTTGGCCTGCTGGTGGTTCAGGGGCTCGACGACCAGGGTGACGCCGGCTTTCCGGGCAAGTTCTTCCGCCGTCCGAAGAAACTGGTCCAGGTGTTCCCGGGCCGTTTCCGGGGAGCAGCCCTCCGGGACCCACCGCGCCCCGCCGGAGCCGAAGACCACCACCTCCACGCCCAGCCGGACCAGCCGGGGCAGGACCTTTTCCAGGTACCCGCGGATTTTTTCCGGGTCCCGCTTTTCCCCGATCAGGGGGAGGGCGCCGGGGATGAAGCAGTTGCAGCTTTCCAGGCAGAGGAGGCCTGCTTTTCGGTACTGCACCGCTTTCTCCATTTCCGCGTCGGAGAGATTGGCGATGCTCTCCACCGTGGCTTCGATAAAGTCATAGCCCAGCTCCCGGAGGTGCCGGGAACCGTCCACCAGGGCCCGGACCGTCGGGTGCTCGTTCTCTGCGGGGCTTCCGGGCAGTTGAAAATTGCCGGGGATGCAGCTTCCTATGCGCATGAGGGGGACCTCCTTTTGGTGTGTGACAGGTATGGTGTTGTACTGCCGCTGGCGCGGATGGGGGCTTTGGAATAGTTAGTGGTGGGTCATGCCGCAATTTCTTTGAAATTGCGGCCGCGGAGACATCCGCGGGCGGCCTGCGGGCCGCCTTTCCCTATTTTTGGGTTGCGCCCGAGGCGCAACGGGATTGGATTTCGCCCTCTGCGGAGGGCGACCAAAGGCTCTGCCTTTGGAATCTGCCAGCCTTTTGAAAAAGGCTGGATCGAAAACTTTATTGTTTCACTGTCGGAAGGATTCTGAATTCGCCGGGGGCCAGGGTGATCAGCTCCACAATGCCGAACTGGTGGAGCCAGAAGGTCTTTTCTTCCTCGAAATCCACGTTATACAGGCAGATTTTGCCCGCTTCGGGGAAGTAGCTGAACGCCACATACCGGCAGACCTCCCCGGAGGCCTTCTTATCGTCGGTGATATAGACGTAGCCCCGGTTCTCGTTGGCGATGCTGCGGTAGATACAGCCCAGCATTCCGGCGGAGTCCATGACGCTGCCGGGGCCCTCGTCCAGGTCCGACGCGCCGGGGTAGGCCCAGGTGTTCAGGAAGTAGCATTTGCCCTTGCCGTACCGGTGGAGGGTCAGCACCGGGCGGCCGATCTCGTCGTCGGTGATGAGGACCTGGAGCTCCGGGTCCGTGGCCTCGATCTGCCCCACCGGGACCCCCAGGATGCCGAACCGCCGGGGGAACTCGCTTTCCAGCGCGTGGGAGCCCTGGGGAATCATGGCCCAGTAAATATTGTCCCCGCGGCCCAGGACTTTCAGGCCGCAGAGGTCGGAGAAGTCGCCGCCGTTGACCAGGTCCTCCGTGGTGAAGGCGAAGTTCCGGGTGTCCACCGTGGCCAGCTGGGGCAAGGAGATGAACAGGGTCCCGCCTCCCGCCACGTACTCCCGGAGGATGTTGTACTGCTTCTGGGAGCAGGTGTTCCAGCCGGTAAACAGGAGGGCTTTATACTGCTTCCGCAGAAATTCCGCCGTAATCTGGTCGTAGGCGAAGGAGACCACGTCCACCTGGCCGTAAGGCGTGCCGGAAAGGTGGATGTTCACGTAGGGCTTCAGCACCGGCACCTCGGGGAAGAAGACCTCCCGGGCCAGCTTCCAGCCCCGTTCCGGAGCGCCCTGGAACCAGCTGGGGTCCTTGACGGCCAGGTCGTAGGTGCCGCCGATGGCGTAGCTGTGGTTGTACCGGGCGGAGGTCAGGTCCAGGTTGCCCTTGGCCAGAGCGATGGTGGTCTCCGGCTGGCCCTCGGGGGTGCCGTTTTCCTTGACGAAGTTCCAGAAGTCGGAGATGACCTCCCGGTACTTCCGGCACACCGGGGAGCGGTAGTCCGCCGTGGGGAAGTAGGGCCGGGCTTCCTCCAGGACCTCCCGGACCTCCTCCGGCTTTTCCCGGACCAGCTGCCGGGCGGAGCCCCAGCTGAGGATGCCCCAGCGGTCCCGGGCGGTGTGGGGCATCAGGAGCCGGGGAGAATCCGGGGACAGGGTGTGCTCCACGAACCAGTTGCCGGACTCGTTGATGATCATCTTGCTCCCGGCCATGTACTTGAGGTAGAAGGCCGCCCGGAGGGTGTCGTAGCGGTGAGGAGCGCTGTTGGGCTGCCAGTCGTAGTGCTCGTGGGCCAGGTGGGAGCCCCACAGGGGCAGGTTATGCTGCCGGTAAAGCCCCCGGGAAAGGGCGCTGGAGAAGTTCAGGCTGGGGAAGGCGAAGTCCTCCACCACCGGCATATCCGCCCCGCCTAAGACCTCATAGTCCAGGTGGAAATCGCTGGAGGTGGCCATGACGAACTTCCAGCCCTGTTTTTTCCGGCCCAGGGCGTGGTCCCGGACCTCCTCCAGGATGCGGTCCGCCAGCTTCCGGAGGGTGATGGTCCCGCCGCACTCCTCTAAAAGGCGCTGGGTGCTGTCCAGGCCGGTGGAGAACCGCTCGCCGAAGTCGTAGCCCAGGTAATGGTCGCCGCCGTCCTCCACCATCCGGGGAATCCACTGGGGGTCGGAGTCGGTGTAGATCAGGGCAGTGTAGAGCCCCAGGGCCTTGGCCTCCCGGATGAACCGGAGGAATCCGGCTCCTCTCCGGTCCTTGTAGCGGTCAAAAATCTCCTGGTACTCCTCGGGGGTCAGGTTTTTCAGGCTTTCCCAGTCGGGGCCGGGAATGTCCACGCCTACCCCGGGGAGGTCGTAGACCCACTCCCCGATGACCCGGGGGGAGAAGCCCCGGGGGATGCCCCAGAGCTGGACCAGGTTGCCCTGGTTGTCGCTGAGGACCTTTTCCAGCTGTTCTTCCATGGTGAAATGCTGGCACTGCCAGCTGTAATGACCGGTCATGGTGCAGAGCAAGGTGTCCGTTTCGGTGGGATAAATCCCGGAGCCGACGAAAATGCCTTCCGGCGGGAGCTTGATGGTGTCCATAGGGGTCCCTCTCTTTCGGTGCGCAGAATGACGTCTTTGAGCTGATTATAGGTGGGGACGGACCGTGCTGTCAAGAAACGTTTTTTCATGAACACACACTTTTTTACCGGAAAATCCGGTGGGGAAAGGGCGGGGAGCCTTTTCAGAAGGAACCCTCCGGTGAAAAATTGTGCGTTCCGGAACAAATATCGATTTACTTTTCAGAAGGAGTATGCTAAACTAATTCTGAGAAACTAGCTAAAATTTCCGGGAGCACACCGGTTGAAATCGGGATATTCACCAAAGCATCGGAGGAAACGACAGATGAGATTCAAAACGCCGGTTTTTATCTGCGGCGCTACCGCCCTGGGCATCGCCACCGCCGTCCGCCTGGGAGACCGGGCTGTCCTGGCGGAGGAAAACGGCTGGGCCGCCGGGGAATTCGCCGCGGCCTTTGAGCCTGGGGAGGGTCCCTGGGAGCCGGTCACGGCGGAGGGGAAGGCCCTGGCGGACGAACTGGTCCGCCGGGCGGTGCTTTCCTCCCGGGGGACCCACATCCAGGGGGCGGCTCCGGTGTTTTTCCGGCTGCTCCGGGACCACGGGGTCTGGGCGCGCTTTCTGACCCGGCTGGCCGGTATCCGGCGGCAGGGAGACGGCTACGTCGTGACCCTGGCCGACAGCGAAGGGTTTCACACCCTGGAGGCCGGGACCATTCTGGACACCACCTCCACCGGGGAGACAGCGCCGGGGCGGTTCTCCGGGTTCCGGGAAAGTCTCAACGCCACCCTGGTCCCGGGGGCGGAGGGGGCGGAACCGCCGGTCTCCTCCGATCCCGGGCTGGCCGTGATCCCCGGGAGCTTTTCCGACGAATTCTACCTGCGTTGCCGGCTGGAGCCCGGGACCTCCCTGGAAGCGGCCCGGGAGACCCTGTTCCTCCGCTGGGGGAGCCGCGGCCCCGGGCTGGAAGCCTGGCGGATCGCGGCAATTTCGCCCATGGTTTCCCGGCGGGCCGCCCCGGGGGTCCGAAGGGTGGAGGACAACTGGTTCTGGGCTCCCTCCGCGGCCTGCCGGAACCTGCTGGACGCCTTTGAGACCGGTTTCGGCCTGTCCCTCCCGTCCCTGGAGGAAGGAGGGGAAGGATGATGCTGCGGCAGTATTGGAACGGTGTCCTCCGGGAGACGGAGGGCAGTCCGGAGGGGCCCTCCTACGACCTCATCGTTGTCGGGCTGGGGACGGCGGGCGCTGTGGCGGCCATCACCGCCGCCCGGCAGGGGCTGCGGGTCCTGGGCCTGGAGCAGCTCCCGGCCATGGGCGGCCAGGGGACCCTGGGCTACGTCATGCCCTACTACTTCGGCGGCTCCGGGGGGCTTTTTGAGGAGCTGGACCGAAAGACCCGGGAGCAGACGGCCAGGGGCTTCGCGGAGACCAACGGCCTCCACCCGGACTGCAAGCTCTTTGTCCTGGAGCAGGAGGCCCGGAAGGCCGGGGCGGAGCTTTTCTTCGGCGCGGGGCTTACCGGGGTCTATCTGGAAGGGAAGACCGTCAAGGGCGTCCAATGGCTCCGGGAGGGGCGGCTGCGCAGCGCCGGGGCCCGGGTGGTCCTGGACTGCACCGGGGAGGCGGAGGTCTGCGTCCTCAGCGGCTGTGAGACCCGGCGGGGCCGGGAATCCGACGGGGGCTGCCAGCCCTTTTCCCTTCCCATGACCACCTATTATCAAAGAAAGCTGTGCAGCCAGTTTGTGGACAGCGGCTTTCTGGAGGACCCCTCCCCGGAGAGTTACAGCCGCGCCTTGGTGGAGACCATGACCGGTCCCATGTACCTCCGGGACCCCTTCGAGCCCATTGACCGGGTCATCGCCTACTCGCCCCGGCTGGGCATCCGGGAGGGGCGGCGCATCGTCGGGGAGACGGACCTGCGGCTGAAGGACCTTCTGGACGGGAAGCTCCCCGGGCCGCCGCTGTTCTACGCCTGCGCCAATCTTGACAAGCACGGCTCTGACTACGCCATGGAGAGCCTGGAAATGCAGGAGTGGTGCCACATCGCAAAGCTCTGGGGCGTTCGGCTGGCCCTTCCGGTGCCACTGGGGGCCCTGATCCCCAAGGGGTACGACGGACTGCTGGCGGCGGGACGGCACCTGGCTGTGGATCACGACCTGGCCTCCGCAGTGCGGATGAAGCGGGACATGCAGAAGTGCGGCGAAGCGGCGGCTCTGGCCGCGGCCCAGGCCGTCGCCCGGAGCTGTCCCCTCCGGGAGGTGGACGTAGGGCGGCTCCGGCCGAAGCTGGCGGAAAGCGGCTGCCTGGACCTCCACCCGGTGTTCATGCGCCGCATCGTCTCCCGGGACGACGGGGAAAATCCCCCGGTGGAATGGCTGACGGACCCGGCGGACATCCGGGCGGGGCTCCTTTCGGAGGAGCCGGGGCTGGCCCTGTTTTCCGTCCGGCGTCTGGGAAAAGAGGGCGCGGTTCTTCTCAGGAAGTGGATGGGGGAGGACGCCCTCCGGACGCCCTGCACCCTGGGCCTGGGAATGCTGGGCTTCCCCGAAGCGCTGCCGGAGCTGCGGCGGCTGGCCTTTTCCCCCGGGGAGGACTTCTGGGCAGCGTCCTCGGCCCTCTGCCTGCTCCGGCGGCTGGGGGAGAAAGAGGACCTTCCGGCCCTGGAAGCCCTTGCCGAAAAAGGCGGGGAGCTTCGGCCCTATGCGTTGACAGCGGCGCGGTCCATCCGCAGCCGGATATCCTGTGAAAAGACGGAGGATTGCCATGAAATGGTTGCACAGCCGGTTGATTAGAAGGACCTTTGTGTCCTATATTGCACTCCTTTACGTGTTCCTGCTCTGCTTTGCCGGCGTCACCTTCCACGACATCAAAAAGCGGGCCCAGGAAGACGTTGAGAAGGACTGCCTCCGGTCGGCCAAGGCCATGGCCTTTTCCATCGACCAGAACTTCTCCCGGATTCAGTCCACGGCGCTGAAAATGTCCCAGCTCCCCTGGATCTGGGGCTTCAGCGTCACCGACGGCACCTTTGAGGAGCAGTTCCCTCCCATCGAGCGCCGGGACATCGTCAGCAATCTGCAGATTCTGGTGGAAAACGACACCATGCTCCAGAACCTGACCATTTTCTTCCCCTCCAAAGACACCGCCGTGTCCTCCAAGGGCTGGTTCTCCATTGACCGGTATCTGGTCACGGTCCGCAGCGACCTTCCCCAGCTCCGGGACGCCCTTCATCAGCGCCTGGACTTCGACGTGATCTACCTGGACCGGGAAGCCATGACCAAGAACCCGGTGATCTGGATGCTGGACACCCTGGATTACACCTCCACGCCCCGGATACAGCTGGCCTTCAGCTTTGGCAAGAGCACCCTGGCCAACTGGGTGTCGGAGATTTCCTTCAGCCGCCTCAGCTCCTTTACCCTCTACGGCAGCGAAGGGGTCCCCCTGGTCCAGATTCCCGGCCCCCGGAGCGACGCAGGCAAGGTCTCCACCCTGACCATCCCCGCGGGGAACTTCGGCTGGACCTATGAGATCGCCTACGACCCGGCTATGCTGGAGGTCCCGGCTGAGAACTTCTTCAAGTGGATATGGATTTTCGCGGCGGCCTTGCTTGTGGGCCCCTTCCTGGCCTGGCTCCTGACCTGGTGCAGCTACCGCCCCATCCAGAGCCTTCTGGAAAAGGTGGGCCAGAGCGGCGGCAGCGGCCCCGCCAACGAATACCGGATGCTGGAGGACGCCTTCATGCGCCTTTCCGAGGACAACTCCAACATGAAGCTCCAGGTGACGGAGTACCAGGAGTTCGTCCAGCACGATCTTTCCATGCGGCTGCTGAAGGGCTGCTTTGACCGGACCCAGGTTTCCCGGGAGCTGGCCTACTACGGCATCGACTACACCGAGGAGAACCGCTTCTGCGTCCTTCTGGTGGAGGTGGCCGACCTAGGCGTGGCCGAGGACTCCAAAAGCGGCATGGACGGCCGGATGATGGCTACCCTGCTCCTCCGCCAGGTGCTGGAGGACTGCCCCTATCAGAACCGGCTGATCCAGGTCCTGGACGAGGACGCCGTGGTCATCTTCTCCGACCAGAAGGCTCCCCTGGAGGAAGCCGCTCTGGACGAATACCTGGACGGGCTGAAAAGCTCCGCCGCCTTTACCTTGGACATCTGGCGGGGGCAGATCGAGCCCCGGATCATCGGCATCAGCAAATCCTACCACGAGGCCAAGGAAAAGCGCTTCGCCGCGGAAAACGCCGTGGCCGCCAGCCTGCCCCAGGCCGCCGCGGGCTTCTACTACCCCACGGACTGGGAAATCCAGCTGATCAACGGCGTCAAGGCCGGAAATATGGAGGTCGTCTCCCGCATCCTCAAGGAGCTGCGCCAGGAGAACCAGAGCCGCCATCTGGACGCCGGGGCCCGGACCGCCCTGTTCCGCTCCCTGGAGGACACGGTGGTCCGGCTGGCCGCCGAGCTGGGCGGGGAGGAGCTTTCCCGGCCCAAGGGCGGGGACTGGAACGTCTGCTGGACCTGGGTGGAGGAATCCCTGGGCCGGATGTGCCAGCGCACCAGGCTCTCCAAGGACAAGGACCAGGACATGGGCCGGAAAATCCTGGCCTATGTGGAGGAAAATTTCGAGTCCCCCAACCTTTCCCTGAAAGAGATCGCCCAGGAGCTGGGCATCGCCCTGTCCACGGCCTCCAAGGCCTTTAAAAACGTGGCCCAGATGAACTTTTACGACTACACCTGCCGCCTGCGGATGGAAAAGGTCAAGAGTCTTATGGCCCAGGGCCAGTTCTCCGTCCGGACCCTCTGCGGCCAGGTGGGGTATGAAAACGAGTACTCCCTCCGCCGGACCTTCCAGCGCTACGAGGGGATTTCCATTACCGAGTATCGGGAAAAGATCAAGAATTCCAAGGAGGAATAAGATGAAGAACGCAAGGTTCGGCCTGTCCAGCGCCCTGTTTCCGTCGCCGGTCCGGCAGGATTGGGAAGAATGCCGGGCGGCTGGATTCCAGGCCGCGGAGCTGTCCCTGGGCTCCCACGGGGACTGCCTTTCCCCGGAGGACTGCCTCCGCATCGGTGACCGGATCGCCGGGGACATCCCGGCGGCGGGGCTGGCCCTCTGGACGGTCCACATTCCCTTCGGGGAGCCCTGGGACCCCTCCGCCGCCGACCCGGCGGACCAGGCGGAAAACTGCCGCAGGATTCTGGCGGTGCTGAAGCAGTCCGCCCGGTGGGGAGCCAAGGGAGCCGTGCTCCATGCCAGCGCCGAACCGGTCCCCCTGGAACCGGCGCTCCGGCAGATCCGATTGGCCCACGCCCGGGAGTCCGTGGCCTGCCTCAGCGAATGGGCGGCGGAGCTGGGGCTTTTCCTGGCCGTGGAGGACCTGCCAAGGTCCTGCCTGGGGAACAGCGTCCGGGAGATGGAGGAGATTCTGGCGGACACCGGAGCCGTCATCTGCTTTGACGTGAACCACCTGCTCCAGGACAGCCACCAGGCGTTTCTGGACGCCCTGGGCGGACGGATCAGGACCCTGCATCTTTCGGATTACGACTTTGTCGACGAGTGCCACTGGCTGCCGGGGGAGGGGAAGATCGACTGGCCCGGTCTCATGGCGGGCCTGGAGGCCGCCGGGTACAACGGGCCGCTGCTGTTTGAGATTTCCCATCGTCGGCTCCCCGGCGTCCGGCCCGCCGATGTGCTGGAGCATTTCCGCCGGGCCCTTTCCCGGAAAAACTGAATCGCGGAGCCTTCGCCGCTCCGGCCATGGATACGTGGCCGGGGCGGCTTTTTTGCCCCATTTGCCCCCAAAAACCGCAGCACCTATCCGATTCGCTGCCCCACATTCAAACCCGGACGCCCCCGAACCCCCTATGCCATTGCTCCGCCCCAGCTATGAACAGCGTAGCCAGAGTGGCTTTTGGCTCTCCATTCGCTTCTAAAATTCGCAGGCCCATCCGATTCGCCGCTCCACATCTCAAAACTGGATACTCCACAAACCTCACCTCAGGCATTGCCTTGCCCCGTCTTAGCATAGCCCAAGCGGCATTTCAGCACCTCTCTTTCCCCAAAAAACCGCAGCTCCCCACCAGTTGCTTCACCGATCCCTAAAAACGACACGCCCAGAACCTCCACGAAAATTCACCGCCCTGGCCGTAAATAGCACGGTCAGAGCGGCCTTTTTGCGCCCGTTCGCCCCCAAAAACCGCAGCACCCATCCGATTCGCCGCCCCACGTTCAACCCCGGACGCCCCGAAAAACCGCCCACGCCATTGCTTCGCCCCAGCCATGAATAGCGTAGTCAGCGGCGGTTCTGCTCCCTTTTCCTGGGAAGTCTGTTGCCGTTCCAACTCTCAATGCCAGTAGGAACGGGCAGCCTCTTTTTGCAGCCCTCTTTTGGGACATCCCCCGTTCCATCTGCGTCGTTGCCGATGCCGGGAGGAAACTGAAAGATTCCCGGGCGGAAGTGCGGCAAGGAGTGTTTGTGAAATCTGTTGTAAGGATAGGAACGGAAACTTTTTCGACACCTCCGGAGCAGAACCCGTTTCCCAAACTTCCTTCCCATGTCGGGTTCACGTCAATTCCCACGCCGGGAGGGAACTCCCAAAAATTCCCGACCAGATACACCGGACGGAGTTCCGTCCGCCGCCGTGCTAATCATGGCCGGAGCGGCTTTTTCATCCAAGGAAAGCCCCGCCGCCAATCTGCTACCAAAAAATATCAAGCGCAGTCCGACCTTTTGGTCTCGCCCCCGCTCGATACCGCCATTTGGGTTACACCGTCCCGCCCTAGGACAGAGCCAAAAAAATTCTCAGCTCAAATATGCCAGGCAAAGTTTGTCATCCGGCGGGGGAGGAGACCATGAAAAATTCAGTCGCTCCGGAAGAAGAAAACAGTTTCCGGAACCCTTTCCGTTTGTGGAAGGCGCGGGAAATTTTCGTGGTCAGCGGTCCTTTTGGAGATGACCTTTGCGTGACCCTGCTGATACCCTCCCTGAACCCGAACATAACCTTTTTCTCCCCAAAAAATAAGGGGCAAAAAAAGCCTTTTTTTCCGCCCGCACAGTATTTTCCGGCGGGAAACTCCTGTGCGGCGGGGAAGAACGGTTTGTTGACAAAAGGGGAGCGGCCATGTAAAAATGAAAGCACACAGCCACGGATTGACCAAAAAGCGAAAATCCGTGCATGAAAAATCGTGCAATCCCACAACGCTAACAAAAGGAGGTGGACCGCGTACCCTGTTCCGCGATCACACATAAACGGACGAAAAAGGAGGCACACAAACTGTGAAACATCGAAGATTTCAGCGGGGCCTGGCGCTTTTGCTGGCGGCGGGCATGGCCCTTCCCGGGAACCTGACTGCCTTTGCGGAGGACGCTCCCTCCGTTACGGATTGGGCGGGCTGCACCGCCTGCTCGGAGGACGCGCCCCACATGATCTCCACCAAGGAGGACCTGGACCACATCCGGACCCACCTGGGGGAGGACGGCCACGTTACCGGATACTTCCAGCTGGCCAACGACATCGAATTTGATGCAGCCGACTTCCAGGAGGGCGGAGATTTTTACCGGGACGGCCTGGGCTGGCTGCCCATCGGCGACGACGGAAGCGCCGCCGTTACGGCGGATATCTGGCTGGACGGCGACGGGTATACCATCTCCGGGCTGGAGATGCATTCCTTCCCCGGGGACGAGATCCCCAGCCCTGTGCCCAAGGGACGGGACCTGGCCTTTGTTTCCCGGCCCGGCAAGGCGACGATACAGAACCTCAGCTTTGACGACATCAACGTGGTCTCCCGCTACGGCGGCGCGGTGGTTTACGGCGTCGGCACGGCGGATACCGTGGTGAAGAACGTTACCGTTACCGGCTCCACCGTGGTCAACATGGGCTGGAAGGTGGGCCGGACCGCCCTGTTCGCCCGGGCGGTGGGCGGCCTGCTGGAGGACATCACCGTCAGGGACTGCCTTTCCACGACCCTGGACGGGGAGGGAAACTCCTACGGCGGCTGGGGCCAAAGCTTCTTTGTGGGCCAGTTCTTTGAAAACGCCACGCTGCGGAACATCACCGTGGAGGACTGCCGCCTGGAGGCTTACGCCTACTCGACGCTGTTCGTCGGGGCCATGAAAAGCGGCGTGACCATTGACGGCGTGGACATCCGGAACCTGGAGGCCAAGTGGACCCACCACGCCATCTGGAATTTCGCCGGGGAAATCTGGGACGGCGGCGTGCCGAACCTCAACGCCAATCTCAGCGGCGTTTCCATCCGGAACGTCCGGATGGACGCGGGGATGGAGTACGGCGGGGCAAACTACGCCGCGCAGGTCCTTCCCGAGGTCCCGGGGATCGTCATGGAGGATTCGGTGCTGGTCTACCGGCAGAATCTCCCCATTGCCCTGACCGCCGGGGAAGGGGAGGAGAATCCCAGGGAGTTTGAAAACGTCTATCTTGTGACCATCCCGGAGGACGGGGCCCGCACCATCCGCTACTGTGCAGTGGGCGATGGACAGTCCACCGTGAACATTCCCTCCGCTGTGGAACTGAACGCCGGCGAAACCTACGCCATTCCGGCGCTTCCCGGAGGAACTGTCAGCTACAAGAGCAGCGATGCTGCGGTATCTGTCAGCGACAGCGGCGTTATCACCGCTGAGGCAAATGGCAGCGCCATTGTCACCGTGATGGTGAAAATGACGGATTCTGCTGCGCCGGCTCCTTTGGCGGAAATCGCCGTCACCGTGGGCGACGGCCAGGCCGCTGCGGACAAGAGCGGTCTCCGGAGCCTTTACGATGCGCAGAAGGACAAGGAAAACGCCGGTTACACCGCCGAGAGCTGGAACCTTTTCCAGAGCGCGCTGGTGGCGGCCCTGGCGGTCCTCAACAATGATTCTGCGGACCAGGCTGCCGTGGACAAGGCTAAGGCGGACCTGGAAGCCGCCGCTGCCGGTCTGGTTATGGAGGAGGGCGACCTGACCCACCTGACCATCGACGGCGCGGAAAACGCAGTCATTTACCTGCCCGCTTCCGGCGGGACCCTATTGCAGTTTGCTGCTCAGGAGCTTCAGGAAAATGTACAGAAGATCAGCGGCGCAGAGCTCCCCATTGCCGGGACCCATTCCAACGGCAAGCTGGAGATCGTTCTGGCCACCCCGGACACCGTGCCGGAGATCGCGGAGCTGTTTGCCGACGATCTGGCGGCCATCGGCGAGCTGGACGGTTTTGCCGTGCGGACCAGGGAAAACCGGATCTACATCCTCAGCACCAATGAGCGCGGCGTGCAGAACGGCGTCTACGACTTCCTGTCTGAAAACGCGGGCATCATCTGGACCCGTGCTTCTGAGGATTGTGGAACTCTGTACAATCCCCAGGACACCATTGCCATTACCACCGTCAATTATCGGGAGATTCCTGATATTGTCGTGCGCGGCATGATTCCGAATGGAGAAATGGACTTTGAGCCTTTCTACAAGTTCTCCGCAAGAAACAAAATGAACAGCGCCACCGTTTCTACCTATCTGAATTCCGTGACAGGCGGAACCTACGATCGTATGAACGCGCTGGGCATTCAGCCGATGCTGGCGGGCCACGTTATGAGCAACTGGCTGCCCAACAGCAAGTATTTCGATGAGCATCCGGAATACTACCTGAGCAATCCCGACGGCACGCCTAAAAAAGGCGCTGATGGATTCACTCAGCTGAACTTCTACAACCGCGGGACCGCAGAAGCCGTTGCGTACGAAATCTGCGAATTCCTCAAGGTAAGCAAGGAGCCTACCGTTGGTTTGTGCCTGGGCGACAGCAACTACTTTGTTGTTTTTGAAAACGGCGTAGAGCTGACCGCTCAGCCCTTTACGGCAGACAACGGCGTCACCGTGAACCCCGAGGACGAAAACTACAAATCCACCGTGTTCTATAACTTCCTGAACCGTGTGGCCAAGATCGTTGGCGAGCAGTATCCCGACGTGAAGATCAACACCTTGGCATACATCTTCGCAGAGGTTCCTCCTGCGGTGGATATCGCAGAGAACATCAACATCATCTACGCGCCTCTCAACGGCGACGACCATCTGCCCATTGAGACTTCTCTCGGAAACACTCGGGTGAAGAAGTACGCAGAGGGATGGAGCGAGAAGACGAAGAATCTGTACCTCTACAGCTACTGAGAGTGCCAGCTCTATCACAACTACCCCCGTCCTATTGCGAAAAAGGTACAGGAAGACCTTCACTATCTGAAGAATCTGGGCTTTTTGGGCATCGCTCCGGAAGGCGACGGCGACACCGTGAGAGAAACCGAATCTCAGCATTACTGGGATATCAACGGGATGTACTTCTGGATGATTCGCCAGCTGTTCTGGGATATGGACGCTGATCTTGATGCGTTGAAGACCCAGTACTGCGACCTGGCCTACGGCCCTGCTTCCGCCAAGATGCAGGAATTCTACAACCTCATTGAGGAAGGCTGGAATTCCACCGACGATTTCGTCTGGTACATCACCGGCGGCGACACCTACTACAAGAAATTTATCATCGACGCCGGCGTCGCCGACAAGATCCTGGAAACCATTCAGGCGGCCTACGATGTGGCGGAGACCGACCTCCAGCGGGAACGCATTCTGCCTTTGAAAGAAATCATGGAAAAGGAAATCGAATTCTTCAAGCAGTTCCCGGAGGAAGACGGCAAGGCGTACTATTCTGACGCCGGCGAAGAAGCCATCACCTCTTTTGAAAACCTCAGCAACCTCAACGAAGGCCCCTGGGCCGACGCAGTGGCCCTGACCCAGTTCCGGACCGACAAAATGACGGTTCCGGCGCGGCCGGTGGAGGTTCGTCTGCTGTGGGACGAGGAGAACCTCTACGTGGCGTATGTCAACTACGACACCCGGGTGGGAACCGCTGAGGACCCCAACGTGCCGGAGAAGATTGAGGCCCTTCTGCCTACGGAAAACTGGTTCAAGAACAGCCCCGCCTTTATGGAAACCTACCTTTGCGGCGACGCAAATCAGTTGTTCGACTTCCGGGCGTATTACAGCGACGCCAAGGGCAACGCCTTCTGCTACCTCCCGGGCATCGAGTTTGACGCCAACGGTCCCAAATGGAACGCCTACTACGGTGCTCATACCTCCGAGAATGAGGACGAGCGCTACTGGGTCAACCTCCAGGTGGTCCCCTTCGCCGATATGGGCGTGACCGCTTCGACGGCCCGGCTCTACGGAACCTTTGTCAGCAACTCGGTCCACGGGGAAGATGCCGGAAAGGCCACTTATTATGGCTGGTGCGGCGCAAATGTCTGGAGCACCGCTTCCTTCCGGCCCATTGAGCTGGTCGGGAAGACGGCTCCTGCGGATCTGACCAAACTCACCATCGACGGCGAAGCCAACGCGGAAATCTACGTGGCGGAATCTGCCAACTCCCTGGTGCAGCTGGCCCGGACGGAATTGCAGGACTTCGTGAAGAAGATCAGCGGCGCGGAGCTGCCTGCCCTTTCCGCTCATTCCGACGGTAAGCTGGAAATCGTTCTGGCTACCCCGGACACCGTCCCCGAGATCGCGGAGCTGTTTGCCGACGATCTGGCGTGGATCGGCGACACCGACGGCTTTGCCGTCCGGACCCGGGACAACAGAATCTACATCCTGGCCAACGAGGGCCGGGGCGTCCTCAACGGCGTCTATGATTTCCTGGAGGAAAACGCCGGGATCCTCTGGACCCGGGGTGTTGACGAGCTGGGCACCCTTTACACCGAGACGCCCACCATTGAGATCGTCAAGGCCGACTACCGGGAGAAATCTCCCTTCTATCTCCGTGGCTGGAACGCCTGCGGACAGGGAGCCACCGGCCAGCACCACATCGACGTGGCTACCCGCTGGTTCGAGGGCCGGAACAAGCTGAACGCCCGGGTGGGCACCATGGGCGCGGAGATCGGCAACATTGAGCTGGACGGGAAGAAGTACACCGCCAACGGCCACATCCTGCTGGCAGGCGGCGCGACCCTTCCCATCGACAAGTACTTTGAGGACCACCCCGAGTACTTCATGACCAACGCCGACGGCACGCCCAAGAAGTCCCAGTACGGCTCCAACCTGAACTTCTACAATCTGGAAGCCGCCGACGCCGTGGCCCAGGAGATTTACGACTCTGCGGTGAAGAACAAGCTGACCTACGTTTCTCACAGCATCCAGGATAACCAGTACTTCTGCATGGTGGTCCCGGACGGCAGCGGCGGCCTGGTGGACCTGGCTTCCCAGCCCTTCACCGCCGACAACGGCGTCACCGTGACCCCGGATATGGACAATTACAAGTCCACCGTCTTCTTCAACTTCCTGAACCGTGCGGCCCGGAAGCTCAAGGAGATGGACCCGGAGCTGAAAATCGTTTCTCTGGCTTACATCTACTGCGAATATCCTCCGGCGGTGGACATTGAGGACAACATTGTCATTCAGTTCGCCCCCATTTACAGCGATGACCATCTGCCCATTGAAACGGCGGCTTCCAACGCCACGGTGAAGAAAAATCTCACCGGTTGGGCGGAAAAGACCAAGAACATCGTGGTCTACAACTACTACGCCAGCCTGCCCTGTGCCATTTACTCCCGGCCCATCGCCGAGAAGGTGCAGAAGGACTTCCAGTTCTACGCGGACCTGGGGCTCCTGGGCCTGACCCCTGAGGGCGGCGTGGACAGCGCGCCGGGCTATGTGAATTACAGCGCCTGGAGCATGAACCACCTCTACTACTGGCTCATGGACCGGCTGATGTGGGACCCCTACGCGGACCTGGACGCGCTTACCGTGGAATTCTGCGACAAGGCCTACGGCGAAGGCTCGGCGGCCATGCAGGAATACTACCGGCTGATCCAGAGCGGCTGGGATATGTTTGACGATTACGTCTGGTACACCAGCGGCGGCGACACCTACATCAAGAAGTTCATCATCGACGCGGGCATCGCCGAGGACGCCTCCAAGGCTCTGGCCGACGCCTACGCGGCCTCCGATGAACTGGGTAAGAAGCGGATCAAGCTGATCCAGGACATCTTCGAGGAGCAGCTGGCCAAATACGCCAACTTTGTTCCCGAGGACGGCTTCGCGTACCGCACTGATCTGGGCAAGGACACCGTGGTCTCCCAGGAGAACATGACCCTGTCCTCCGGGCCCTGGTCCAAGGTGAAGCCTTTGACCGTCTTCAAGAACCCTGACCTCATCGATTGCCCCCGGGGCATTGAGGTGCGGCTCATGTGGGACGACGACAACGTCTATGTGGCCTACAAGGTGCCCAACGAGAAGATCGGCACCGACGAAAATCCCTACGACAACGTACCTCCGCTGACGGCGGACGGCAGCTGGTGGAACGGCGGTCCGGAATTCATGGAGACCTACCTCTGCGGCAACATGACCAACATGTCCGAGTACTCCGCTTTCTACACCGACGCCATCGACCAGCAGATCCAGTACAACGTCGGCCCCGCCTTTGCCAAGGGCCCCTACGCCTGGGAGAGCCATTCGGCCATCCACGCCGAGGGCGAACCGGAGGATCGCTATTGGATGAACGTCCTGGTGATCCCCTTCGAGACCCTGGGCGTTACTTCCAAGACCGCCACCCTGGGCGGAACCTTTGTGGCCAACGTCTACGGCGATCCCGGCCCGTACTACGGCTGGTGCGGCTCCAACGTTTGGAGCACCGCTTCCTTCCGGCTGATCAAGCTGGTGGACGGCTCCGGCGAACCTACGGATAAGACCGCGCTGAAGGACCTCTGCGACTCCTATGAGAATTTGGAAAACGACGGCTACACCGAGGAGAGCTGGAACGCCTTCCAGGAAGCTCTGGCCAAGGCCAAGGACATTCTGGCGGATGAAAACGCCAGCCAGGCTGAGGTCGACGAGGCCAAGGCCGCTCTGGAAGCGGCAGCTGCGGGCCTGACCAAGAGCGCGGGCTCCTCCGGCGGCTCCTACATTCCGTCCAGCGGCTGGATTCAGCTGCGGAACGGCAATTGGAAGTACCGGGGCGAAAACGGCCGGTTCCTGACGGGCTGGCAGAAGATCAAGAACATCTGGTACTACCTGGATGACAGCGGCATCATGCTCACCGGCTGGCAGAAGATCGACGGCGTGTGGTACTATCTGAAGGACTGGGGCGGCATGGCCACCGGCTGGCAGAAGGTCAACGGCGTCTGGTACTACCTCAAGAGCTGGGGCGGTATGGCCACCGGCTGGCTGGAAGCGGACGGCGTGTGGTACTATCTGAAGGACTGGGGCGGCATGGCTTCCGGCTGGATGAAGATCAACGGCGTGTGGTACTACTTCTACGATTGGGGCGGCATGGCCGCCGGGACCACCACACCGGACGGATACCGGGTGGACCCCACCGGCGCGTGGGTCGGAGCGTAATCTCCTGACCGAATCATAGGGCCCAAAGCCTGCGCACAGATTTTTCCGGAGATGAATCTGGAAAAAAATGTGCGCAGGAGGGTTCTGTGGTGAAATGAGACAAAAACTGTGCAGGGATAAAAAGAGGTTTCTTGACAGTTGCACAGTTTTCCGCTACAATCGGTGTCAGAGACGAGGCACACCGTTCCGCAGGCTCCTCCCCAGGATACCGCCGGGGACGCCGGACCCCATCGTCCCGTTTGCATGACCCCCGCGACTCCATTTTCTTCCAAAGGAGGGCCTTTTATGGAAAAAACCGTCCCCTCGGCCGCTACCCTGGCGCTGCGAAAGCAGAAACGCCTCCGGCGCGTCCGGGACAATGTGGAGCTGTACAGCCTGATTCTTCCGGTGCTGGTCCACATTTTCATCTTCTGCTACATCCCCATGTACGGAATCCTCATCGCGTTCCAGAACTACACCCCCGGGGCCCCGATCTTAGCCTTTGACGGCTCGGTAAAGTGGGTGGGCCTGAAGCACTTCAAGAGCTTTGTCACCTCGCCCATGTTTCCCCGGCTGTTCTACAACACCTTCCACCTGAGCTTTCTGTGTCTGGTGTTCGGGTTTCTCTGTCCCATCCTTTTTGCGCTGCTGGTCAACGAGCTCAAGGACAATTTCTATAAGAAGTTCGTCCAGACCACCAGCTACATGCCCTACTTCATCTCCAGCGTGGTTGTGGCGGGCATGGTGCTGTCCTTCTTAAACGCCGACGGCGTGCTGAATCAGATTCTGGCGATCTTCAACGTTCCGCCCAAAGCCTACAACACCCTGCCCAAAGCGTTCCCGATTTTCTACACCGTCACCTGCATCTGGAAGAGCTTCGGCTGGGGGAGCATCCTCTATCTGTCCACCATTTCCTCCATCGACCCCGGCCTTTACGAAAGCGCCAAGATCGACGGAGCCAACCGCCTGCAGCGCTGCTGGTACGTGACGCTGCCCCATCTGTCCAACCTGATCATCATCCAGCTGATCTTCTCCATCGGCGGCCTGCTGGGGTCCAATACCGAGCTGATCCTGCTGCTGTACGTTCCGGCCACCTACTCCACCGCCGACGTTATCGGCACCTACGTTTACCGGGACGGCCTTATGGGCGGACGGTTCAGCTACGGCACCGCTGTGGGCATCTTCACCTCGATGATCAACTTCACCTTGCTGTTCATCACCAACAAGATCAGCACCAAGGTGGCGGACTACGGCATCTGGTGATGCAGAGAAAGGAGCTTTCGATATGACCACGACCGCACCAAGAAAACGCAACCCCAACCGGATCAAGGACGGCTCCCCGGCAGCTACCGTGGTGCTGTACGCCCTTTCGGTGCTGATCTGCATCGCCACCCTGTACCCCATGTACTACGTGGTGATCAAGTCCATCAGCGATCCCCAGATTTCCCTGACCAAGCCGGTCATTCTTTACCCCCAGGGGCTGTACTTCGGCTCCTACGCCATGATCCTCCGGGATAAGGACATGTGGATTTCCTACGGCAACACCCTGATTTATGTGGCCACCACCACCATCCTGATGATCCTGACCTCGGTGACGGCGGCGTACCCGCTGGTCAGCAATAAGCTGGCCGGACGGAAGCTCCTGGTGGCGTACCTGCTGATCCCCATGTACTTCGGCGGCGGCATGATTCCCTCGTTTATCCTCATCAACAAGCTGGGGCTTTACAACACCCGGCTGGCCCTGATCATTCCCGGAGCCGTGGGCATCTGGAACATCATTCTGACCCGGACCTACTTCGCCAGCCTCCCCGGAGAGCTCAGCGAGGCCGCCTTTATCGACGGGGCCAGCAACTACCAGGTGCTGTTCCGGATATTCGTCCCGTTGGCCAAGCCTATTATCGCCGTCATCGCCATTTACACCATCGTCGGCGTGTGGAACAGCTGGTTCGGGGCCAACATCTACCAGACCAAGACCGAGCTCCACCCCTTGCAGATGTACCTGCAGCGGGTCCTGATTTCCCAGTCCGTGGATCTGAACAAGCTGAAGACCAAGGAGGAGATCGAGCAGGCCCGGGAGGTGGCGCTGGGTGCCCAGCAGCTGAAATACGCCCTGATCGTCTTTATCACGCTGCCCATTCTGTTCATTTACCCCATGTTCCAGAAGCAGTTCATGAAGGGAATCATGCTTGGTTCTCTGAAAGGATAACGGTTTTTCGATTATATTAAGGAGGTTTTCCTATGAACAAAACCATCGGCAAATCCGCCCGGGCCCTCAGCGCCATTCTGGCAGCCATGCTGCTGTTTGGCTCCTGCGGCAACGGAGGCTCCTCCAGCAGCGAGGCTTCCAAGGACCCCAGCAGCACCCCCGCGTCCACCGCTTCGGAAAGCAGCGACAGCACCGAGATGAAGCCCGTCACCGTCAAGATCATGGGCCACGCCGTGGCTCAGGACTACTGGGACTGGGACGACCGGGAATCCTTCCCCGCCTATGTGGAGTTTGAGAAAGAGCTGGCTCTGCGGAACCTGACCCTGGAGTACGAGATCGTCGCCAACGAGCAGTACACCACCGTGGTCCAGACCCGGATGGCGGCGGCTTCCGACCTGCCTGACCTCATCGACATCACTCCTCTGGACGACGTCACCGCCCTGAACCTGGGCTTGAGCGGCCAGCTTCAGGACTGGATCACCGCTATGGACACGTACAGCCGTCCTGATCCCCTGTGCCCCACCAATCGCAACGGCGACCCCACTCTTTCTCTGAAAGAGAAGTTTGAGCTGGGCGCTAACTACGCAAAGAAGCTGGTCACGGCTCCCGACGGCAAGATGTACTGGTGCCCCGACGTGGTCCCCAGCGGAAACACGACCTTGCCCGATGGCTCTGTTACCGAAAGCCTGGAAGTTATCGGCGCTGCCATCCGTTCCGACTGGCTGGCCAAGGTCGGTATGGAAATGCCCACCACTGTGGACGAGTTCCTGGCGGTTCTTCGGGCCTTCCAGGACCAGGACGTCAACGGAAACGGCCAGAAGGACGAGCGGTACTGCTTTGACGCCTACTCCTACGGCTTCTTCACCGGCATCGCCCAGTGGTTCGGCCTGACCCCCGGCCTCACCGGCATTGACCCCAACACCGATTCCGCCACCTCCGCCTGGTACTCCGCCGGTGTGAAGCCCTACTTCGAGCTGCTCACCACCATGGTGAAAGAGGACCTCTTTGATACCGCCATGCTGGGCGCTACCGACGAGATGTTCAACTCCCGCATTGCGGAGAACAAAGTGGCCGGTATGCGCTCCTACACCGACGCCACCTGGTTCAACCAGCTGGTGGAAGGCGTGGAGGAAGCCGAGTACTCCGTTATCGCCCCCATCGCCGCTGTGGACGGCATCACTCCGTATCTGCTCACCGACGCCGCGAACCTGTGCTACAATAAGAAGGGCATCACCAAAGCCGCCAGCGCCGACGCTGTGGAAGGCATCATCCGGCTGTACGACTTTGTCGCCACCGAGACTTACGGCGCATTGGCCGGTTCCGGCATCGAGGGCACCGACTACATCGTTGAGCCCGATCCCAACAACGAGGGCCGTACCCGCACCCAACTGGTGGATGAAGTCAAGGCCATGACTCCAGCGGACCGCTATGCGGCCAGACGGGGCGGGTGCAGCACCTTCTCCGCCATCGGTATTGCCAACGTTGCCGCTGGAAATCCTGCCATCAAGCTGAAAGGTCTGTCCGCTGAGGAGCGCCTAGCCAGCCTGGGCACAGACAAACAGCGCCGGGCCATGGAGAACCGCTGGGCCCAGATGACCTACCGTCCTTACGTGGTCAGCCCCTTCTCCAGCAGCACCTACGCCGTGGCCACCGAGGAAGAACAGGAAATCCTGACCACCTACACCACCGCTCTGCAGTCCTACTCCGACGAGCTGTGCATGAACCTGATCCTGGGCAACGTCAGCCTGGATCAGCTGGATGCCGAGATCGAGAAGCTCAACGAGCTGGGCCTGAGCGAACTGGTCCGGGTCAACAACGACCGGTATCAGCGCTACAAAAACAACTGATTGAAACGGTTGAAAGAAGGAGCCGCCGCGCCCATCGGGCGCGGCGGCTTGCTGTATAAGTATCCGTTTCCTAAGAGACAAGAAAGTTTTGGGTCCAGCCTTTTTCAAAAGGCTGGTGGGGATGGAAGGGGCAAAGCCCCTTCCTCGCTTTCCGCAGAAAGCGAAAGCCTACTCGTTGCGCCTCGGGCGCAACCCAAAAAGAAGGAAAGGCGGCCCGCAGGCCGCCCGCGGATGTCCCCGCGGCCGCAATTTCTTCGAAATTGCGGCATGACGCACGCCTGATTTGTCCGGAGCGTAAAACCGCGCCAGCGAGTTGAAACGTTTCTGCGTTTCTTCTTGCTGGCGCGGTTTTGTTTGTGCGTTTTTTGCAGGACTGCGTCCTGCGGGGAACCCCTTGATAGGGTTCCCCACGGACCAACGTCCCACCGGGACGTTGGTCCTCCCTTCCTGATCTTTTGGGTATCATTGGGGGTGTTTCGCCCTCTGCGGAGGGCGACTTAGGGGCTTTGCCCCTAAGGACCCTACCAGCCTTTTGAAAAAAGGCTGGATCGAAAACTTGGTTTTGCCACGCTGCGGGATATTTCTTACGGGCGGCTCAAATCGTCGCCGCGCAGCCTGTCGCGCGGCAATTGGGCCTGACGCGAGGCACTAAGCCGCGTCGTCATGGCTGGATCGAAAACTTGGTTTTGCCACGCTGCGGATTTCTTATGTGCTTCGGCGAATTATTGGAACTGGGCGTTATAAAGCGCTGCGTAGCGGCCATTCCTGGCCATGAGCTCCCGATGGGTGCCCTGCTCCACGATATCGCCGCCGTCTACCACCAGAATCGTATCGGCGTTCTGAATGGTGGACAGCCGGTGGGCGATGATGAAGCAGGTCTTGCCCCGCATCAGCTCCTGCATGGCCGCCTGGATGCGCTTCTCCGTCTGGGTGTCCACGCTGGAGGTAGCTTCATCCAGAATCAGCATTTTTGCATCCAACAGCATGGCCCGGGCGATGGTCAGCAGCTGCTTCTGGCCCTGGGAGATGTTCAGGCCGTCCTCGTTGATGACGGTGTTATACCCATCGGGCAGGCGGCTGATATAGCTGTGGATATGGGCGGCTTTGGCGGCGGCGGTGACTTCTTCCAGGGTGGCGCCGGGCTTGCCGTAGGCGATATTGTCGAAGATGGTCCCGCTGAACAGCCAGGCGTCCTGGAGCACCATGGCGTAGGACAGCCGCAGGCTTTTCCGGGTCAGGGACTGGATATTTTTTCCGTCCACGGAGATGACGCCGCCCTGGGGGTCATAGAACCGCATGAGCAGGTTGATGAGGGTGGTCTTTCCCGCGCCGGTGTGGCCCACGATGGCCACGGTGGTCCCGCCCGGGGCCCGGAGGGTCAGGTCGTGGATGATGGTCTGCCCCGGCAGGTAGCCGAAGCGGATATGGTCCATGGCCACGTTGCCCGCCGTTTCCTCCAGGACTGCGGCGTCCGGGGCGTCGGCGGCCTCCGGGGGCTCGTCCATGAGGCGGAAGACCCGCTCCGCCGCGGCCAGGGCCGATTGCAGCTCGCTGATGATGTTGGCGGCCTCGTTGATGGGGCCGGAAAACTTCCGGGAGTAGAGGATGAAGGTGGCGATGGTGCCCAGGGTCAGCATCCCGTTGAGGAACAGCACCGCCCCGAAAATGCTGATCAGGGTGAAGGACAGGTTGTTGATGAAGTTGATGCAGGGGCCGGTGACGCTGCCGTAGTAGTCGGCTTTGTAGTAGGCGTCCACGGCGTCGGTGTTCCGCTGGTTGAACCGGTCCTCCATGGTCTTTTCCTGGTGGTAGGCTTTGATGGTCCGGTGGCCGGAGATGATCTCCTCGGCATAGCCGTTTAATTCGCCCAGCTTCTCCGAACGCTTCCGGAACAGGGGCCGGACCTTCCTGGAGCGGTAGCGGGTGAACAGCAGGGAGGCCGGAATGGTGAACAGGAACACCGTCACCAGCCGGGGGGAAATCTTCAGCATCATAATGAAGGACCCCACCACCGTAATGGCGCTGGTGCAGATCTGCAGCAGGTCGTTGGAAAGGGAGGCGTTGACAGTGTCGATGTCGTAGGAGATGCGGCTCAGAATATCGCCGGTCTGGTGGCGGTCAAAGTAGTTCACCGGCAGGTCCAGGAGCTTGTTGAAGACCTCCTTCCGCATCTGGTAGATGATCTTCTGGCTCAAAAAGATCATCAGGGAGGACAGAATGTAGGAGAGCACCGAGGACCCGGCGTAAAACAGCACCATGAGCCCGCAGTACCGGAAAACCTGGGAGAAAATGACGGCTCCTTTTCCGGGCTGGATGGCGTCGATGGCCTTGCCGGAGAGGGTGGGGCCCACCAGGGCCAGGAGGTTGCTCCCCACGGTCAGGGCCAGGGCCCCCAGGACCAGGAAAATATGCTGGCGGAAGTACCCGCAGAGCCGCAGGAGCAAGGCCCGCTTCCTGGGGCGGGAAAGGGGTGTTTTCGGTTCAGGCAACGGTGCCGCCTCCCATCTGCGATTCGCTGATCTCCCGATACACGGGGCAGGTGTCCAAAAGCTCCTCGTGGGTGCCGTAGCCGATGGCGCGGCCGTCCTCCAGGACCAGAATGTGGTCGGCGTGGAGGATGGAGCTGATCCGCTGGGCGATGATGATGGAGGTGGTCCCCTGGAGCCGGCTGCGGATGGCGCTCCGGAGCCGGGCGTCGGTCTTGTAGTCCAGGGCGCTGGAGGAGTCGTCCAGGATGAGGATTTCCGGGTTCCCGGCCAGGGCCCGGGCGATGAGCAGCCGCTGCTTCTGGCCGCCGCTCAGGTTGGAGCCCTTGATGGTCAGGAGGTGGGAAAGGCCGTCGTCCAGCCCGTCGATGAACTCCGCAGCCTGGGCGTCGTCGGCGGCCTGGAGCAGCGCTTCCTCGGGAATGTCCCGACCGAAGGCGACGTTTTCCCGGATGGTGTCGGCAAAGAGGACGTCGTGCTGGAAGGCCACGCCGAATTTGGTGTGGAGCTCCTCCGGTGGGATGGCGTTCACGTTCCGGCCGTCGATGCGGATGCTGCCGCTGTCGGTTTCATACAGCCGCATGAGCAGACTTACGATGGTGGTTTTCCCGGAGCCGGTGGCCCCGATGATGCCCAGGGTCTCCCCGCGGTTCAGGGAAAAGCTGATGTCGGTGAGGTTTTCCTCCTTGCCCAGGTAGGAGAAGGATACGTGGTCGAAAACCACGTGGGCCGCCTCCTCCACCGGCTCCGAAAGGCGGGGCGGCAGGTCCGCCGGGGTGTTCAGAACCTCGTCGATGCGGTTGGCCGAGGCCACGGCTTTGGAGTAGAGGACAAACATCCGGTTGATGGACAGTACGGCGTTCAGGATGATGGTGAAGTAGTTCAGAAAGGCGATGATCTTGCCGGGCAGGCTGACGCCGCCGTTGACCCGGTAAGCGCCCACCAGGATGATGGCGGTCATGCCCAGGTTCAGGAACAGGTTCATGGTGGGGTTGGTCACGGCCATGGTCAGGCCGGCCTTCCGCTCCCGGGCGGAGACGTCGGCGTTGACCGCGTCAAAGCGGCCCTTTTCGTAGTCGGTCTTGGACAGGGCCTTGATGACCCGGATGCCGGAGACGTTTTCCCGGACGGTGCGGACCAGCCGGTCCACGCCTTGCTGGAGGTCGGTGTACAGGGGGATGCCCTTCCGGGAGACCAGCACTGTCACCAGGGCCATAAAGGGCAGGCAGGCGATGAGGATCAGGGCCAGCACCGGCTCCAGGGTCAGGGTGATGATGATCCCGCCCAGAAGGAGGATGGGAGCCCGAAGGCCCAGCCGCTGCATCATGCCCACCATGTGGTGGACGTTGTAGGTGTCCGAGGTCAGCCGGGAGATCAGGGAGGGGATGGCGAACCGGTCGGTCTGGGCGCAGGAAAGGGAGAGGATTTTGGAGAACAGGTCCCGGCGGATGGCCTCCGTGGCGTTCCGGGCCACCCGGGAGGCCATGCGGTTGGCAATGACGTTGCCCAGCACCGCGATGACGGAAAACACCGTCATCAGCCCGCCCCACAGAAGGATGAAGCCCATGTTCCCCAGGGGGATCACGTCGTCCACGATGTGGGCCAGGCACCAGGGGAGCAGCAGGTCCATGATGGTGCCGATGAACTTGATGACCATGCCCCCGCACATCCGGCCGAAGTAGGGCCGCAGGTAGCGGATGAGAAGGTTCATTTTTCCCCGCCTCCTTCCACGGAGGGGGCCAGGCGGCCCTCCGCGTAAGCAGCGGCCCGGTCGGCTACCCGCTCCATGAGCCGGGTCAGTTCCTCCCGCTCCTCGGGGGTGAAGCCTTCGGTGACGTAGTCCTGCCAGTCCCGGAGGACCTGGCGGACCACCGGGTAGGCGTCCAGGGCCCGCTGGGTGGGGTAGACCCGGAGGACCCGGCGGTCGGTTTCGTCGGGGGTCCGGGTGACGAAGCCGTTTTGCTCCAGGAAGTTCAGCTGGCGGGTGACGTTGGATTTGTTGATGAAGATCATCCGGGAAAGCTGCTCCTGGGAGACGCCGGGGTTCCGGCAGACGGCCAGGATGTAGGTGTGGTGGCAGCCGTTGAGGCCCAGGGGCTCCAGCTTTTCCCCGCGGTAAAGGCCGGCGCACCGGGCGGTCCGGCTGACGCAGCGCATAAAGGAGTTCATGGCGGCGCTCCTCTCGACAGAGTTTGTTGCGTGTGCAACGATAGGTCCAGTATAGCACCGGCGGGAGCCTCTGTCAAGAAATCCCGGCGATTTTCGCGAATTTTCCGGGAGACTCTTTTTTGGCGGGAGGATTTCTGGTAAAATAGGGAGGGCTGCTGAAAAATTTTTTCGGCGGTATGCAATAAAATCCGGTCCTTGTGCATTAACAGAATGAAAGGTGTGAGACGATGCTGCTATCAGTTCCCCAAATTCAAAGGAAACGCGAAGTCGACGGCGTTTCAATCAACGGACTGCTCCAAGGAGTCTCCGCAGGAGATCCGGCCGCTTTGGCGCAGCTGTACCGGCATACGCAGGCATCCGTATATAGTTTCGCCCTTTCGATTCTGAAGAACGCTCATGACGCGGAGGACGTCCTTCACGACTGCTATGTGGCCGTCTGGCACAACGCTTGCGGCTACCGCTCCCAGGGCAAGCCCCTGGCGTGGATGCTGACCATCGCCCGGAACCTGTGCCTGCAGCGGCTGCGGGAGCGCCGGAAAACGGCGGACGTCTCCGGGGAGGACTGGGAGTCCGGCCTTGCCGATAACCGGGGGCTTTCCATGGAGGACCGAAGCGTCCTGCTGGCCTGTATGGAGGAGCTTTCCGACGAGGAGCGGCAGATTGTGACCCTCCACGCGGTATCCGGCTTTAAGCACCGGGAGATCGCAGAGCTTATGGAGCTCCCTCTGCCCACCGTTCTTTCGAAATACAGCCGTGCCTTAAAAAGGCTGAAACAACGTTTGCAATAGGAGGCGGCAGCGATGACAGAGAAAGAGATTATGGAAAAGCTTCGGCAGGCATACAGCCATGGAACGCCGGAGGTTCTGGATGCTGTTCTTTCCGACTGCAAAGAGCAGAAAGGACATGTGATGATGATGACGGTAACGAAAAACAGAAAACCGTGGGCTGCCAAGCTGGCCGGAATCGCGGCGGCGCTGTGCCTGGTGGCTGGAGGGGCCGCAGGGTTCCGGAGCTACCAGGTGAACCATCGGGTAGACGCCACGGTTTCCCTGGACGTGAACCCCAGCGTGGAAATCCAGGTCAACCGGAAGGAGCGGGTTTTGGGGGTCACGCCCCTGAACGCAGACGGGGAGGTCATTGTGGGAGAGATGGACTTTTCCGGCAGCGATCTGGAGGTGGCGGTCAACGCCATCATCGGCTCCATGCTCCAGAAGGGCTATTTAAGCGAGCTGGCGAACTCCATTCTCATCAGCGTGGACAATCCGGATTCCACCCGCGGAGCTGCGCTGCAGGAGCGCCTGACGGCAGAGGTCGACAAGCTGCTGAAAACCGACACCTTCAGCGGTGCGGTGCTGAGTCAGACCGTGGAGAAAAACGACGATCTGAAGCAGCTGGCCCGGAAAAACGGCGTTACGGTGGGAAAGGCCCAGCTGATCCAGGCGGTTCTGGACAAAAATGGGAACCACACCTTTGAGGAGCTGGCGGAGCTGTCCATTAACGAACTGAACCTCCTGCTGCGGGGCGGCCAGGGGGATACCCGGATGGAGGCCGTGGGGACGGCCAGCGACAAGGCTTATATCGGCGAGGCCCGTGCCAGGGAGATCGCGCTGAAAAAGGCCGGGGTATCCGCCGGGAGCCTGACGGCGTATGAAATCGAGCTGGATTTCGATGACGGCGCGATGATCTATGACGTGGAGTTTACCTCCGGGAGCAGCGAGTACGATTGCGAAATCGACGCCCTTACCGGATCGGTGGTGAAATTTGAAACGGAGACCAAGGCGGTTTCTGTTGGAGAACCTGCCGCCGTCACCGAGGCCCGTGCCAAGGAGATCGCTCTGGCCCACGCGGGCGTGTCTGCAAAGTCCGCTTCCGGGTACAAATGCGAGCTGGATACCGACGATGGGACTGCGGTTTATGAGATCGAGTTCCTGGCGGGAGGGTATGAGTACGACTACGAAATCGACGCCGGCACAGGGGCTGTGCGGAAGGCGGAGAAGGAGGCCGGGGACGCTTCCTCTCAATCCGGGACCGCCGCCATCACCGAGGCCCGGGCCAAGGAGATCGCTCTGGCCCACGCAGGCGTGTCTGCGAAGTCCGCTGCCGGGTACAAATGCGAGCTGGATACCGACGATGGGACTGCGGTTTATGAGATTGAGTTCCTGGCGGGAGGGTATGAGTACGACTATGAAATCGACGCCGGCACAGGGGCTGTGCGGAAGGCGGAGAAGGAACTGGACGATTAGGAAATCATTATTTAGGGCAACACCGCACAGAAAAAGGAGCGAGATAGTGCCAAATGTGATATAATGAAATTATGGATAAACAGATGA